>CAXHRO010000034.1:0-31121 GCA_964018905.1 uncultured Muribaculaceae bacterium | reverse complement strand
CGTCAAACTATACGCCTGAATATTTAACATTTCGTTCTGCCCAATTTAACATATGCACCGTAATTTCGGCTTGAGCCATCAATACCGTTGCGAGGTGTAGTCGAGCGAGTTCTCCGCCACTTAGTGTGTGGATATACTTCTGCTGGTCGGCAGGCGTGAAAAGAAAGCGTTGCAGAAACTGCATGGGGGAGTAAGTATGTCCGCCGTTTATTGTTATCTCCTCACAACGTTCTGTGACGGCATCTATTACTTTCTTGTTGTGGTCAAGTTGTATCCCGTCCTGGTTGTAATAGCCGAATCTGACGGTTTCTCCTACATTCCAGTTGCCGCTGTCGGGCTGGACAATACCCTGGAGCATCTTGATGAAAGTCGATTTGCCCGCTCCGTTGGGACCGATTATGCCGAGTTTTTCGTAGCGTGCGAACGTATATGTGAAATTGTCCAGTATTATATGGTTGCCGAAGCGTTTGGAGATTCCTTTGGCTTCAAAAATCTTTGATCCGATATAGGATGATTTCACATCAAGATTTATATTCTTCTCGGTAAGATTGACTTTTGAACGTTCTTTAAGGTCATGGAATGCATCAATACGGTATTTGGCCTTGCCGGCTCGGGCCTGAGGTTGACGGTTCATCCATTCCTGTTCCTTGCGTAGCGTGTTCTTGACTTTCGCGAGTTCGGCGGTCATTGCCTCAATCCGCTCCGAACGTTTGCGTATGTAATAATCATAGTTGCCATTGTAGCTGTATATCTGCTCTCGGTCAATCTCTATGATTTTGTTGCATACTCTGTCAAGAAAATACCTGTCGTGGGTAACCATTAGCAGTGTGGTACGACTGCGTTTCAGCCACCCTTCGAGCCATTCGATTGTCTCGATATCAAGATGGTTTGTCGGTTCGTCAAGTATAATAAGTTCGGGATCCTCCAGTATGATACGTGCAATTGCCACGCGTTTACGCTGTCCTCCTGAGAGTTGTGATACGCGCTGGTTTATATCTGTGATATGCAACTGCGTCAGCAGTTGTTTGAGTCGGTCTTCATAGTCCCATGCTCCTGCCGCATCCATCTCGGCAATGGCTTTCTCGATGCGTTGGGTGTCGCCCGACTCGATTGCACTTTCATATTCCATGATGACAATTGAACCGGGCATATCGGGGTTAAGGCATGCGTCCAGTACGGCCATCGACTCGTCAAGATGAGGCTGTTGCTCAAGATATCCCACTCTTAGATCCCCTTTGAATGTGATTTTACCCGAATCAATGTCCTCCTTGCCGGCAATACATCTCAGCAGGGTCGTTTTGCCTGTTCCGTTTTTTGCTATGATTCCGACCTTGTCGCCCTCGTTGAGACCGAACGTGACATCTCCGAAGAGAACTCTGTCTCCGACACTCTTTGTCAATTCTTCAATCTGTAGGTAGCTCGCCATGATGTATTGATTATGAAAAAAGCTCGCAACTGATTGTCGTTACGAGCTTGTTGTTCTTGAGGTTCCTAGCAGATTCGAACTGCTGTAAACGGTTTTGCAGACCGGTGCCTAACCACTCGGCCAAGGAACCTTGCTGTGGTTTTGTGAGTGCAAAGGTAGAGCTTTGTGTTGGATTATGCAAATTTTTTCGGCACTTTTTTGTACCTTTGCATCTGAAAAAAATAAACCAATCTATCCAAAGGTACATTATAATGATTTCAGTCAACGATTTAACAATGCAATTTGGAAAACGAATACTTTTCCAAGATGTAAATATCAAATTCACGCCGGGCAACTGCTATGGCATTATTGGAGCAAATGGCGCTGGCAAGTCAACGCTGATGCGCATACTGTCCGATCAACTGTCGCCTACACGAGGCTCGGTATCCCAGGGTCCGGGGGAGCGCATGAGTGTGCTTGAGCAGGATCACTTCAAGTATGATGAATGTACTGTTATAAATACCGTTCTTCAAGGGCATAGTGTCCTGTGGGATATAATGCAGGAAAAAGAAGCCCTTTATGCCAAATCGGATTTCAGTGATGCCGACGGTATAAGAGCATCTGAACTTGAAGAGAAGTTTGCCGAGCTTGAGGGGTGGAATGCCGAGAGTGACGCGGCTGGGCTGTTGAGTGGTCTCGGCATCAAGGAGGATCGTCATTATATGCTTATGAAGGACTTGACCGGTAGCGAGAAGGTTCGTGTGCTTCTGGCTAAGGCCCTGTTTGGCAATCCCGACAATCTGTTGCTTGACGAGCCCACCAACGATCTTGATCTTGATACGGTATCGTGGCTTGAGAACTATCTTTCAAAATTTGAGAATACTGTGCTTGTTGTTTCTCACGACCGACATTTTCTGGACTCGGTATGTACTCATACTCTCGATATCGACTATAATAAGGTGCAGCTTTTTGCCGGCAACTATAGTTATTGGTACGAGTCCAGCCAGCTTGCCCTCCGCCAGCAACAGCAACAGAATAAGAAGGCTGAGGAAAAACGTCGCGAACTGCTCGAATTTATTCAGCGGTTCAGTGCCAATGTGGCAAAGTCAAAACAGACTACCTCTCGAAAGAAGATGCTTGAGAAGCTCAATGTAGAGGAAATCCAGCCCTCTTCGCGGCGTTATCCGGGAATTATTTTTACTCCTTTACGTGAACCCGGAAACAAGATTCTCGAAGTCAGCGGACTTAGTGCGTCTATTGACGGGGAGGTGCTTTTCAGTGATGTCAACTTCCAGATTGAAAAGGGAGACAAGGTTGTGTTCCTTAGTAGGGATCCACGCGCTATGACAGCCTTGTTTGAAATCATAAACGGCAATCGTAAGCCCGATTCTGGATCGTTTGACTGGGGGCAGACTATCACCACAGCCTATCTGCCTCTTGACAACTCGTCGTTCTTCAACACTGACATGAACCTTGTTGATTGGCTTTGTCAGTTCAGTGATGACTCGAGCGAGATTTACCTTAAAGGTTTCCTGGGCAAGATGCTGTTCTCGGGCGAGGAGGTGCTCAAAAAGGCATCGGTATTATCGGGTGGAGAGAAAATGCGTTGTATGATAGCCCGAATGATGCTTAAGAATGCCAACACAATGATACTTGATTCACCCACCAATCATCTTGATCTTGAATCCATACAGGCATTCAACAACACTCTTAAGTCATTTAAGGGTAATATTCTGCTGGCGTCTCATGACCACGAGTTCATCCAGACTGTGTGTAACCGTGTAATCGAGTTGACACCTTCCGGTATCATTGACAAGATGATGGACTATGATGATTATATCGTTGACGAAAAGGTTGCCGCCGCACGTGAACGTATGTATTGACAGTTGTTATCTGACATATCCTTGACTAACCGATAAAAACTAAATAAGATGGTAAAACATGTTGTAACATTTAAGCTTACGGGATCGGATATCCAACGGCGTGAGGTAGCCGAGGCTTTCAAGAGTGCGCTTCTTCAGCTTCCCGACAAGATTGATGTCTTGAGATCGATTGAGGTCGGCATCAATGAAAACCCTGCCGAGACATGGGACGTGGTACTTACTGCTGTAGTTGACACAATGGCCGATGTAGAGATATATGCCAAGCATCCGGCTCATGTTGCAGCCGCAAGCCTTCTGGCCGGTCATAAGGCCGACCGTGCCTGCGTTGACTACTCGTTTTGATTCACGGGGCGAGACTGTCGGAATTATTAGTGACGGGCTATTTTCTTCATCATTGATTTAAAATCGTAGCCTGTTCCATAACAAGTAAAGATATCACCCGACTTGACCTCAGCGTCAGGAACGGTGATATCTATTATTTTATATTCATCACGTGATAATCCCAGTATATTACGGCTTCTCTCACTGCGGGTTGCCACTATGAGAATCAGGTTGAAACGTTTGGCAATATCAAGTTCGGTATACCTGAGTCCTACAAAATACTCAGGTGCCTTGAACTTCATCACATAGGAGTCATCGGTTATCGCCAATGTCTCTATATGCGAATCCAGTTTGAGTTCTCTGGCAAGATCCTTGGCCGCCCGTTGCTCGGGGGTAAGAATACGCTCGACATCCAGTCCTTCAAGTATGGATTGGTGTAGTGTGTCTATGGCGCGTGCAAAGATATGCTGTATTCCCATTTTCTTCAACAACGCCACGGTTTTAACGCTTGCCCCAAAATTCTCTCCGATAGCTACAATTACAGCATCGACGCTCTTCAGGGGCAGAACCGATAGTGCCTGTTCGTCACTGGCATCTATAATATAGGCGGTTGAGATGTAATCTTTTACGTTCTCGACATTTGTCGATTTGATATCCACACCTACCACTTCGTGCCCCATGTCGGTAAGATCTATAGCAAGGTTTGATCCGTAGATTCCAAGTCCTATAACAAGAAACTTCATATCCGTTAACGATTAATGAGTAATGTAAATCAATTGATTATTATGTCTCCGGCAGGATATTTTACCTGTGGATTTTTTGTACTGTAGGCAAGCCCCATAAGTAATGAAAGTAATCCTACGCGACCAATGAACATAGCTGTGCATAACACGATTTTAGTCCAGTCGCTAAGCTGTCCGGTTACTCCGAGCGATGATCCAACGGTAAATAATGCCGATACAGTCTCATAAAAGAGGCTTTTTAGAGGAAGTTCTGGTTCCAAGGCCACGACTATAAACGTGTATGACACAAGCGACAGTATCGACAATGTGATTACGGCATTGGCCCGGCGTATGGAATTTATTGATATGCGTCGTCCGAATGTTACAACATCGTGTTTTCCCATTGTGATAGACCGCAGGTTTAACAGTACTGCGGCAAGTGTGTTTACTTTGATACCGCCGGCTGTCGATTGAGATGCTCCACCTATCCACATCAGCACTACCATCATTATCAGGGTGATATTCAAGAATCCGGATGGAGACACCGAAGCAAACCCCGAACTGCGTGGTACAAATGAGTTGAATATCGACTGGACGATCTGCTCGTATAGAGTCATCCCTTTAAGCGAGTTGTCGTGTTCAAACAGGAAAAATAGAAGTGAGCTTGCTGTAAACAGTATGAGTGTGCTCCATAATACTATTTTTGTGTTGACGTCATACAGATGGGTGGCGGATGGTTTGATACGGTCGTGCCATATGTACCTGGATATGTGGCTTATATGCCGGACGGCAACGGTCTTGAGGTTGACGAGAATCGGGAAGCCAATGCCACCGGCAAGAATCAATATGCTTGCGACAATATATATTGACTGGTTGGAATGAAGAAACATGGGGTTGGAAAGACCGCCTTCGATATTTGAAAACCCTGCATTCATGAATGCAGTCAAGGAATGGAATGCCGAAAAAATCAACTCGTCACCGAGACTCATGTCCAGCGTGCCATGAATACAAAGGAATATCGCTACGGCACCGATCAGTTCAATCGACAAGGTAAACACGAGGATATAGAGAAGGGTGGGGAGGAGGTTGTTCATGGTGCGAGTGTACACCATGTCTCTAACCATAAGCTGACTGTATATTGAGGTGTTCCCGCTGAAAAATAATGCAAAAAAACTTGTGAACGTAAGTACTCCAAGTCCGCCTATCTGAATTAGTAGTGCAAGAATCAGTAGCCCCAACGGGGTGAATGTCGCCGAGATATCAATAGGTGACAATCCGGTAATCGAGACGGCGCTTGTCGAGATGAACAGCGAGTCGATATAGCTTATATCTACCATGGTGCAACGTGGCATCATTAAAAGAAATGACCCCAACATTATAAAAAACAGAAAGCTTGATCCAAGTATTACCGACGGGTTGGTACGACGTCCCAGAACAGATAACAACCCGGTACAGAATATCACTGCGGCGTATACTCCAATGATACTGTAGTTGAACCAGGTAGAATACAATATATGATCAATCCATGGCAACCATGGATGTTCGGGATGTGGATATACCAGCGGAAACAGCGTGGATAGGACCAACAGGTCGAGGATACATCTGAAGCGTCTGGTTCGGCGTATGGATAATTCGAATGTGAAGATGAGATTATACAACACATTGACTATAAACGTAATGTGTGATACTCTTATTATCCTGTGGAGTATTGTCTGGGTATGTCGGTCATTCTCATATCCGGCAAGGATTATAATTGTGACAATGACAAGAAACGCCGCTATGAATGTAAGTATATCCATGCCAAGAGTCACCCTCCTGACAACAGGCAGAGAGTGACTCTGGAAACGGTTGAATTCGTGTTTTGCACTGTTCAACCGATGTTTGAATATGTGAATGATTTTCAATTGGTATGGTGTGTGACAGCCGGATCTTTGCTCATCTGGAAGCCGGCATTCATGCCGTCATAACTTTGAAGTAGAGCCGATACGCTCTTTACTGTCGAGTTCCCCGATAAGGTCGCAATCTGAGAGACAAGAGTTATGAGCTTTGATGCGTCGAATGTAATGTCTATGTTTTTCCCGCTTCGTGTTATGACAGATGTCATACGTCCTATTTTGATCTTACCAAGTGCTTTGAAGTTGAACACGAAGTTCCCGTCAGAATCCTTTACCAGGCTTCCGTTTAATGTCAATCGGTTTACTTTCATCGAGAACGTGCTGTCGGCCTTGACTGTCAGTTTCATTTGGGTGATGCCGACTTTCTGATAGTATGGAGCGAGTTTTCCTTCAATTACAGATGCCGCAGCTTCTCCACCGGCTTTTTTCAATAGATTGTCGCTTTGGAATGCGATTGCAGGTTTTACATAGCTCCATGTACCCTCCAGATCGGATATGCCGACATCGGTAAGGCCCAGTATGTTGCCGAGACCTCCAAGTAAATCGCCAAGTCCTGTACCGCTGTTGTTTGTGCTGTCGCTTGCTGTAGTGTTGCCTGCAGCTGCTTTCAATACGCTTTTAAGGTCAAATGCATTGCTATCAAACGATGTCAGCATCAGCACCGCTGTCAGGATAATTAGTATTCGTTTCATTTCTTAAAGTAAGGATTGTTTTAGATAGATTATTACAGTTTGGATGAGTGGCTCATGATTTTCTGTACTCTTGGACAGATATAACGGCATTTGGTTTAGTCTCCGAATAATTTAAAATAGTTGGTTGTTGTGACGTCGGCAACAGTTTTATATGGTAAGCCAACGGCCTCTGATACGTAAGCGGCTGTGTGTATCATGAATGAGCTCTCATTACGTTTGCCCCTCTTGGGCACCGGGGCAAGATATGGAGAGTCGGTTTCAAGTAGTAGCCTGTCTATTCCGATCGAGGGCAATACGTCCCTGAGCCTGGAGTTCTTGAATGTGACAATTCCGTTAATCCCAAAATAGAAATCGCCATATTGTCGTATGTGGCTTACGTCTTCAATTGATCCGCCGAAGCTATGGAATACACCACGTGGAATTGTATTTAGATTGTCGAAAACTTCCAGAATTTCCTCAAGAGCGTTGCGACAGTGGATAATGACAGGCAAGTCGGCCCGGACTGCCATGTCACACTGTCGTTTAAAGACAATCATCTGCTCATCTTTGAACGTATCATCCCAGTATAAATCCATACCGATCTCTCCAATGGCCTTATATATGCCTGTTGACAGCTCTCTCTCGATAGTCAAGATGGATGTCTCAAAATCGGCATTGATCTCAGTGGGGTGAAGACCTATAGCCATGTCGATCATATCGGGGAAATGTCCGGCAAGCTCCTGCATGGGGGCTATTGTCGACAAATCGACGTTGGGGAACATCATATGTCCTACCCCGGCCTCGACTGCACGTTTGACAACGGCGTCCCGGTCGTGGGCAAAATCGTCGAGATACAGGTGAGTATGTGAATCGACGAGCATATCAATATTCACGATTTGTAGCCGCTGACGCTATATTCTTGAAGAATTGCTTGAAGTTCTCGGGCATTGACACTTTCTCGATATATCCGATAGCATTGCATGTATAATTATCAATCTCAGTCAGACACTCGCTGTCAACACCAAGTTCATGATACAATGCTGTCATTGCTGCAATCTTTGATTTACCGGTCATGGTTTTAGCTATTCGGTTTATCTCATCGCAGGCCTTTTCACATGCCTTTACGCGCAACCATGTTTTCTTATCGTTCAAGATATCTCCGCCAATCTCTTTGCCGAAAGTCGCGCTGTTCCCGAATGTGTCAAGATAGTCATCTCTCAACTGAAATGCGAGCCCAAGTTGCTCGCCATAACGATACATGTTTTCCTGAGAAGAATCGTCAGCGCCGCCGAGTATGGTTCCAATGGCACAAGCACTGCCCAGCAGTACTGCGGTCTTGAGACGTATCATCTCCACATACATGTTGATTGTCACGTTATTGCATTTCTCAAAGTTCATATCATACTGCTGTCCCTCATATATCTCGATTGCCGTACGGTTGAAGATATCGACAACACGGTCTCGTATCAAAGAGGAACAATCACGCATGTATTCTCCAGCCAGTGTCAACATGGTGTCCCCTGATAATATTGCTGTAGGAATATCCCATCGGCGATGGACTGTCGGCCTCCCGTGGCGCATGTCGGCATTGTCCATTACGTCATCATGCAGAAGCGTGAAATTATGAAACATCTCTATGCCAAGGGCTTGAGGCTTGACATCTTCCAGGTCTATACCATGACACTCGGCCGATGCACACAAAAGCGTCGGCCGGATACGTTTGCCCCCTCCGCCAAGCATGTATTTTATCGGCTCGTATAATCCTTCGGGACGGGATGGATATTCTATCTGGTCAATCCACCGGTTAATGACGGTGGCATATTCTTGAATTTCAGACATTACTGTTGATAAATTTTTTTATTTGAACGTTTTATTTATTTTACGGTCAATACAAATGTACGCAAATATTTTAAAATCCCGTGCACTTTTTGTAATTTCGTGACTGAGAACGACGTATATATGAGCCGACCCAATAATAAATGTTGTGAATATACGGTGTTTACATTTTGAGTTGGCAAATGATAAAATTATATAATCTGAATATATAAAAAGACTTATACATGTTCATTATAAGTAGGTATTGAACCTGGCTTATACTATCGAACCTACTCTAAGTCCAAAAGAATAACCGATATGCTTAGAACACTTCCTCAGGATCCTGTCATATTGCTTAGTTTCATAAACACTCGACTTCGTGACAATTATGAATCGCTTGATTTATTGTGTGATGATCTTGCTGTGAATAAAGACGATATTATGACACGGCTCGCTTCAATTGGCTACATCTATGATGTAAAACAAAACAAGTTTGTGTGATGGTACAGGAGCAATATCTTGACAAACTTAATGAACAGCAACGCGATGCGGTAGTATATTGTGACGGTCCGCAACTGGTGATAGCCGGAGCCGGATCGGGTAAGACCCGTGTATTGACCTATAAGATAGTACATCTGATTGCCAATGGGTATGAACCGTATCGCATTCTCGCTCTCACATTTACCAATAAAGCGGCCAGAGAGATGGAGGAGCGTATCCGGCAACTTGTCGGGGCCGGAGTGGCTTCAAAGCTGTGGATGGGTACATTTCACTCCATATTCGCACGGATATTGAGACGTCATGCCGACCGTATAGGATATCGTAGCGATTATACAATCTATGATTCCAATGACAGCAAGTCCTTGATCAAGACAATAATCAAAGATATGCAGCTTGACGACAAAATATACAAGCCGTCGGTTGTGCAATCGGCCATATCGATGGCTAAGAATGCGTTGCTTTCGCCTCGGGATTATGCCATGGACAAGGATCTGATGGATGCTGACAGGCGGGCAAGGCGACCGTTGATATATGCTATATACAAGACTTACAGGCAACGCTGTTTTACTGCCAACGCCATGGATTTCGATGACCTGCTTTACTATACAAATGTCTTGTTGAGGGATAATCAGGATATCAAGGCCCATTATCGTGAGTTTTTCAAATATATATTGGTCGATGAGTATCAGGATACTAATTTTGCACAGCATGTAATTGTATCGGAATTATGCAGTGACGGCAACAGGCTGTGTGTCGTGGGTGATGACGCACAGAGCATTTACTCGTTTCGTGGAGCGAACATTCGTAATATCCTCAATCTAAAGCGCGGGTATCCCGATTTGCAGATATTCAAACTTGAACAGAACTATCGTTCGACACAGAATATCATTAATGCCGCCAATACATTGATCGCCAAGAATATGCAGCAGATCCCCAAGAACGTGTTTTCACGTAATTCGGTAGGAGATCTGATTGAAGTCATAAATTGTTTCAGCGACTACGAGGAGAGTTCGGTAGTGGCAAACCGTATATCTCAGCTAAAGATGAAAAACCGTGATAGCTATGAGGATTTTGCTGTCTTATACCGCACTAACGCTCAATCTCGAATCCTGGAGGAATCTCTGCGCAAACGTAACATACCGTATCGTATTTATGGCGGACTGTCGTTTTACCAGCGCAAGGAGGTAAAGGATGCCATTGCTTATTTCAGGCTTGCTGTCAACCCTGATGACGATGAAGCCCTACGGCGTGTGATCAACTATCCGGCGCGAGGCATTGGTGAGACAACTCTCAATAAGGTAATGCGTGTGGCTATGGAGCGAAATGTCAGCATGTGGCATGTTATCAACGATCTTGAGGCATTCGATCCCGGAGTCAACCGTGGAACCCAAAACAAGCTGAAGGGGTTTGCCGATATGATACAACGGTTTATCGATGCCAATAATGCCGGACTTGATGCCCATCAGCTCGCGAAGAAAATCATTACAGAAACAAGACTGCTGTCCTCGCTCGTGACCGATACGACACCGGAGAGCATTTCCAAGCAGGAAAACATACAGGAACTGTTAAGCGGTACAAGTCAGTTTGTAAGCGATCGTGTAGAGCAGGGAGGCGACGATTCGTCGACCGGGCTTGTCGACTTCCTTGGCGAAGTGTCTCTTGCAACCGATCAGGACGAAGCTGAGACATCCGAGGAGCGTGTGACCCTTATGACTGTTCATGCCTCTAAAGGACTGGAGTTTACCAATGTTATTGTTGTTGGAGTCGAGGATGACCTGTTCCCGTCATCAATGAGCAAGTCCTCATTGGCCGAGATTGAGGAGGAACGGCGTCTATTATATGTTGCCATAACAAGGGCAAAAAAACATTGCATACTCACATATGCAGGGCAGAGATACCGTAACGGTCAGACAATGACTACAATACCGTCTCCTTTTCTGCGTGATATCGACTCAAAATACCTTTCACGTTCGATGGGTGGTATGAGCGATATATCCACATATAAAACAGCGCCATGTTCCTATCGCGAGTCATACCACTCGTCAGTAACTCCTTCGGTATCAGCCCATGCGGGATTCAAGCCGTCGTCATCGACTGTTGGCTCATCCTCGTCTGCCATGTCGTCTGAAGGTAAAGCCACCCATTCGGCGTCTGAACTTTCGGTTGGAATGAATATCGAGCATACCAGGTTTGGCCGGGGTGTCATTATGGATATTGACACATCCTCTCTTGATCACAAGATCACAGTACGTTTCTCTAACGTCGACACTAAAGTATTACTTCTTAAATTTGCTAAATTTAATATCCTGCAGGCATGAAGATCACCGAGATACCTACACCATTCTATATTGTATACGAGGATAGGCTCCGACACAATCTTGAAATAATCAGCCGTGTTGAGCGAGAAACCGGTGTCAATATAATTATGGCATTTAAGGCCAATGCATTGTGGCGTACATTTGATATAATCAGGGAGTATAACCGCGACTGTACGGCAAGTTCACTCAATGAGTTGCGTCTCGGGAGGGAGGAGCTTGGCGGAGAAGTTCACTCCTATTGCCCCGCATATACCGACCGGACTATTGACAGCTATCTGCAAGGCAGTACTCATCTCACATTCAATTCAGTAAATCAATTCGAGCGTTTTAAAGATCGTTTGCAGGCATATAATGAATCGGTGGATGAGACCGGTCGGGTATCGCCGGGATTACGTGTAAATCCCCAATGCTCGGTAATAGAAACCGACATATATAATCCGGCCCTCCCGGGAAGCCGTTTTGGTGTTACACGTGAGCAGCTTGGCGATGAACTGCCTCATGGCATAGAGGGCTTGCACTTTCATCAGCTCTGCGAGTCAACTTCTTATGATCTTGCCAAGGTTCTGGATGCGTTTATCTCTCAGTTCGGTGAATTTCTGCCACAAGTGAAATGGGTCAATATGGGTGGCGGTCATCTGATGACACGTGAAGGCTATGATATAGAGCATCTTATTGAACTCCTCGGGGGCTTTAAGGAGCGTTTCCCATGGTTGCATGTTATTATGGAACCCGGCAGCGCATTCACGTGGCGCACCGGCGATCTTATTACCGAAGTTGTGGATATCGTTGACAATCAAGGCATAAGAACTGCCATTATTGATGCGTCATTTGCATGTCATATGCCGGATACTCTTGAAATGCCATACAAACCGATAATAACCGGGAGCATAGACCCCGAAACTGCTCCATTTAAATATCGACTCGGTGGAAATTCCTGTCTTAGTGGTGATTATATGGGGGATTGGGGCTTTGACAAGCCATTGACACAGGGTCAGAGACTAACCCTTGAGGACATGAACCATTACACCACAGTAAAGACTACAATGTTTAACGGTCTGCAACATCCGGCGCTTGTATTCTGCGACTCGGATGGCAATTGTCGGTATCTGAGGCAATTCGACTACAGCGATTATAAAAACCGCATGTCATAATAAAATTGTTAAAAATCAAGTTGTTAACCAAATATAAATACCATGGCAAAAGTAAAACCATTCAAGGGCGTACGCCCACCTCGCGAGTTTATCACCGATGTTGCATCACGTCCGTATGACGTGCTTAATTCGGAGGAAGCCCGTGCAGAGGCCGATGGGAATCCGAAGTCTCTGTACCATATCATTAAGCCTGAGATTGACTTTGAACCCGGTACCGATGAACACGATCCAAAGGTATATGACAAGGCTGTAAACAACTTCATTGCTTTCCAGAATAACGGATGGCTGGTTCAGGACGCGAAGGAGCACTACTATATCTACGCCCAGACAATGGACGGGCGCACTCAGTATGGTATTGTCATAGCTGCCAATGTCGATGACTACATGACCGGCCGTATCAAAAAACATGAGCTGACACGTCGTGATAAAGAAGAGGATCGCATGAAACATGTCCGCATCAATAATGCAAATATCGAGCCGGTATTCTTCGCTTTTCCTGACAACGAGGTGCTTGACAGGATAATTAAAGAGGTGACAGCCGGTACTCCCGAATATGATTTCACCGCCCCCGATGGGTTTGGTCATCACTTCTGGGTTATTGATGATCCCAAGACCATTGATGAGATAACTCAAGAGTTTGCCGGAATCCCCGACCTCTATATTGCTGACGGACATCACCGTACGGCCGCGGCCGCTCTTGTTGGTGACGAGAAGGCCAAGTCAAACCCCAGTCATCGCGGTGACGAGGAATACAACTATTTCCTCGCGGTTGCATTCCCTGCATCCCATCTTAAAATAATTGACTATAACCGAGTGGTAAAAGATCTTAACGGGTTGACACCCGACCGTTTTATCGATCGGCTTAAGGAAAACTTTGAAGTTAAGGATATGGGTACCGATGAATATCGTCCGAATGCTTTACATAACTTCTCGTTATATCTTGACGGCCACTGGTATTCGCTTACAGCGCTACCCGGTCGCTACAACGACAGCGATCCTATTGGAGTATTGGATGTTACCATCTCAAGCGATCTCATACTTCGTGATATATTGGGTATAACCGATCTACGCTCTGATAAGCGCATAGACTTTGTTGGTGGAATACGTGGACTTGGTGAGCTGAAACGTCGTGTTGACAGTGGCGAAATGGCAATGGCTCTTGCTCTGTATCCTGTATCCATGAAACAACTTATGGATATTGCCGACTCGGGCAATATCATGCCGCCAAAGACCACCTGGTTCGAGCCTAAACTTCGTTCGGGCCTCGTAATCCATAAACTTGACTGATTAAAAAGCCGGGAATTGAGTCCCGGCTTTTTTATTTTTATAACCGGCTCTTGATAGACAGCCGATAGCCAATACCTCGAAGATTTACTATTGTAACATCAGGATCGGCCTGTAAATAGTTGCGAAGTCGATAAATATAGCCATGCAATGAATTGCGGTTATAATAATTGTCGTGTTTCCATACCAGAACCATCAAGTCTGATGAACGTACGGTTGATCCCTCATTGGTTTTAAGAAAGGAGAGTATCATTGACTCGATTCTCGATAATTCGATTACTCGCTGACCTATTGTCAATGTATTCCCGATAGTGTCAAAAACAAATTTCCCGATGTTCATGTATCGGGCTTCAGTGTTCTCCTCTTCCGTTTTGTCAGGATAGCTACGTTTTATCAATGCCTTTATTCTAAGTATCAACTCACGCATTTTGAATGGCTTCTTAATATAGTCATCGGCGCCGATATCAAATCCGGTCTCTATATCTTTAATGGAAGAGAGTGCAGTGAGAAAGATCAATGGAATTTTGGGATTTATGGATCGGATGTGCTTGCCAAGATTGAAACCATCCATATGCGGCATCATTATGTCTGATATTACAAGTTCAGGCGAATTATTGACAAAAGCTTCCAGCCCGTCGATACCGTTTTTTGCAGTAACTACATCAAAACCCTCATCGGTAAGTGTTTCGGAAATTATTGTCGACAATGTATAGTCGTCCTCTATGAGCAGAATCTTATTTTTCATCGTTACAGAAACTTATAATAAATGTAGTACCTTTGCCATGCGTTGACTTAGCAGTTATTGACCAGTTCATTTTGTCAAGAATTGATTTCACATAATAAAGGCCTATTCCATAACCGCTTACTTCAGAGCAATTGCCATTGGGTACCCGATAGAACTTCTTAAATATATTGGGAAGAGCCTTTAAAGGAATACCAAATCCATCGTCTTTGATTATCAGCTTGTTGTTATCGATAATGACATCAATCACAACCGGGTTCCCCGAATATTTAATCGCATTGTCAAGCAGATTGTTGATCACATTTGCAAAATGAGTCGGGTCGGTCTTTATTATAAGATCATCAGGCGATACGTCAACATTTATGTGGACATTCTTATCTGATTTTAAAGTGTGTATCGAGGCAATTTCTTGGATGAACGGCTTGACATCAACATCGACATGTTCAAGAATTAACGATTTTCGTCGCTCCATACTCATTGACAGGATGCTTTCAACAAGCCCGCTTAGGCGCGTCAACTGATCAAGCGCAAGTTTAAGATATCGTTCACGTTTGGGCTTGTCGTAGTGGCTACCACAATTAATGAGCGTATCAATGGCCGAGTATGCCGCTGCGATAGGTGTTTTTAGCTCATGGGTCATATTATTGGTAAAGTCATCCTTCATCTCTTCCACTGTGCGCAGTCCCATTATGGTTTTTATTAAATAATAAAATGAGAAACAGAGCGTTAGAAGTATTATGAAAGTCGCGATGACCACTCCGATAGTCTCTTTAAGTATACCACCGAGCGGCGGTGAAATATAAGCCTTGTATATTACAGGCGAATTTCGGTATAATGAATAGTCGATACGCCACATGTTTTTTGTAGAGAAAGAGGGTATCGAGTCTTCCGGAACAATTTTAACAGTGGAAGGGAACAGGCCGGCATGATTAAGCTCTTTTTCAAACATTGTCTCCAACATCTTAAAATCAGTCTGTGATTTATCTGATATTGGCATCTGGTTACGCAGGTTGTATGTCATGGTCGTGCGCATTGCCTCAAACATACTGAAAAAATCGTCATCCGATACCTGTGAATCATTCATCGTATTGTTGTTTACCTGGATTACTTCACCATCCATGGTTAAGCGCTTGTCATGGACTATCATGAAATTTACAATGAGATTGCTGTCATTATATTCATATTTGTCCTTAAGACGTTTTGTTATCTCCACGAAGTCAGCCTGCAACAAACAGTCTCTGGCTGTGGCAATATATTGTGATTTGATTGAGCCATACAGAGACAGCAGGTAATAAGTATTACCCACAAAAGCCATGAATAATACTGTCAAAGTTATAATCGTGACGTATTTAAACTTTTCCATACCCAAAAGTAATCATTATTCCAATAACATGGATTTTAATTAAGAATATCTAAGACAACTTAAGGATAAATTAAGACAAGCACCGATATATTTGCCTCAAATATCTGGAACATGTTTACTTTTAACGTTATGAATAAGATTGTTATTACCGCATTGATGGCTTTTATGCCGGTGATCTGTTATTCGGTTGATATAAAGGGAGTTATATCTGACATAGATGGGCGCATTCTTGAGTACTCGTCAGTTCGTCTTACCAGTGTGACTGATTCAGTTCTTGCTAAAAGTACTGTGTCCGATCAGAGAGGTGAATACTCAATCGGAGATATCAAACCCGGCAAATATCTTGTGACTGCATTATGCCTTGGCTTTGAACATGCTGATACATGTGTGGAGTTGTCAGGATATGACAACGTCATAGATTTCAGACTGATACCGGCCCATAACATGTTGTCGGAAGTAGTAGTGAATGCAGATCGATTCGTTCGTGGAAAAAACGGAATTACAGTATTGCCAAGTGACGACCAGGTAAAACATTCATCATCAGGATACGAATTGATAAGAAACCTGATGATACCGGGTGTCTCTGTCAACCTGAGAACCAATTCCGTCTCTGCGCTTGGAGGGGCTGTGACATTATTCATTGACGGTCTGCCAGCCGATGAAAGGGAACTCAGGCAACTCAGACCCTCCGATATAAAAAGCGTGCAGTATATGGATGCCCCTACTGGTAAATATGCGGGTAATAATGTGGTTATCAATCTCGTAATGCACAAACGTAATCGTGGTGGGTATGTTGCTGTCGATGCTACGCAACGAATAGGATATAATAACGGAGACTATAATGTTGCATCTAAATTATACAAGGATAATACGCAGTATACGTTGTTTGCCGGAACTGACTATCAGAATATCAACGGTTTCCGATCGGAACAACACGAGCAGATCTATTTCCCTGACCAAATAATTGATCGCTCTTACATTACTGAAGATTCAAGGTTGAGTAAAAATTCACAATACGCGCAGTTTAGAGTTCGCAATAAAAATGACAAGCATACACTGCGTGCGACTCTTAATTTTGTAAGGCAACATACGCCACATGATAGTGAAAATCGTAAATTGTCATACCATGGATTATCTGATTCCCCAACCGATATTGTCTCATCAAAGTTAGCGAGATCGCGCAACTTCAAATACAGTATTGGCCTTAGTGGAAGTTTTTCATTGCCCCGCAATCAGTTCATAGACGTTTCAGCGAGCGCTTCATTAAGCAGAAATAACCATGTATATGACTATCTGGAAACAGAGAATGAAATATTGACATCCACCGGTGAGGATTTTTATAATATGCATGCCGACATTACATATGGAATGAATTTCAGTCATGGCAACCATCTTGTATTCAAGGCATCAGAGTTTTATAATGTAAGCTCGGCCAATTATTTCGGCAATAACAGATCATGGCAGCATTTGTGGTCGTCAGAGACTTTGGTGTTCAGCGAATATATGCATCCACTTTGGGGGAAAGCCACTATAAGAGTGGCTCCCGGTGTGTCAGCTCAATTTTACCGGGTTCATGGGTTGGATCTTGTAAAATATTTCGGGCCACGAGTGCAGCTCGTATTCACATATCGGCCGACACAGAAACAATACCTACAGTTCCTGACGCTTTATGGAAACTCGTTTCCTCAGTTGTCATTTATGTCGGGAGCAACGCAACAAGTTGACATCTTTCAAGTAAAACGAGGAAATCCGAGTTTAAAACAGACCGGTATATCACGGTTTATGGCTGTATACGGTATAGGTGCAGGTAAAATAAATATCCAGTTTGCCGGTATATATAACAGTGCGACGAAATTGCCAGTTGTAACATATTACTTTGAAAGTGGCAAGCTGGTACAATCATATTTACCGGATGGCCGATGGCATCAGGTGGATGCGGCATTGTCAGCAACATGGACGCCAAGCAACAAATTTAATATTCAGATTTCGGGAGGGTGGCTGTTCAATGGTTACTATGGTGACGCCGACATTCATCGCTCGTGCTGGAAAGGTTCAGCTCAAGCGTCATATTATATTGGAGACTTTGCTATCAATGGGAACCTGGTTTCTTCCACCAGGATGGTCGGTTATGATCTTATTGTTACCAACACTCCATGGTCCTATGGAATCTCTGCTTCATGGAGCAGGAAATCGCTAAGAATAGAAGTCGGAACCAATAATCTGTTTATGCACAACCCGGCCTATAGTCAAGCCCTGAATACACCTCAATACGCTTTCAAAAATACAACTTGCAGTCACACAGACAGATCATCGGCATATATAAAGGTCAATTGGGCGGTAGACTTTGGTAAGAAGACATCTCATGACAAACGCAATATTGACAAATCCATATCAACCGGCATAATAACCCCAGACCGATAATGAAAAACTGTTTAAAATTCGTATCATTTTGATTCTGAAGAGTCTGTCAGCGTCTGTTTGTACGCTTTTCAGTCACTTAGCTACGGTTACGCTCCTTCTTTTTGCAGGAGTCTGCCAAAGGACAATCGGGGCAATCGCTACACTTACTTGAACGATTGCCCTGTTTAATCAGCCTGTATATTGATATGATCAGTGCAGTCGCTACTATGGCGATTACGACAATCCATTGTGATAATTCGCTCATAACAGTTCATAAATCATCTCTTTTACCATCTCGAATTCGCTTTCAAAATTCGGGGTAAGTATCCCTTTGCCTTTGACCGAATCTATCTCGTCAATTGTCCAGAAACGGGCTTCGGAGATCTCGGTTTTGTCCACTTTTGGCGAGAATGTCTCTGGATCAACTATCATGCAGTAGGCATTGATCAGTTCCTGTTCACGATCGCTTGTAAACTCATAAGTGACAAGATGAAAGAAATTGTCTGCAACTATTCCGAGTTCCTCCTTTGTCTCTCTTTTTAGAGCTTCGCCGACCGATTCACCGAAGTCAATATGTCCACCCACTGCCGTATCCCATCTGCCGGGTTGGATATCTTTGCTGTCTGAACGCTGCTGTAAAAAGATATTTCCCTCGTGGTCAATGATGTGCATGTGCACGACAGGATGTAGCAACATGCTTCCCGAGTGGCATTCATGGCGTGTGGCTTTGCCGATGACACAACCGTTGCTGTCAACGATCGGAAAAATTTCATTTTCATTCATATCGGTCATAATTAAACAGGTTCTACTTCTTGAATGTTTTTTTTATTTTTGCCGCAAGCTGTTTGGGTGTCAGCGTGTCGCTGTATTCCTCAAATGGTAGTCTGAACTGACATTCCTTGAAATTG
The DNA here is from genome assembly GCA_964018905.1 of uncultured Muribaculaceae bacterium. Taxonomy (GTDB): domain Bacteria; phylum Bacteroidota; class Bacteroidia; order Bacteroidales; family Muribaculaceae; genus JAAVFS01. The sequence goes on along the minus strand of CAXHRO010000034.1, from coordinate 11,742 downwards.
CTGCATCCGTAGGCTGTACGTCCTTTCATAACATGCCCTTTGCCGCATAACGGACATTCGATCATGGCATAATCGGTGATAGCCGGTTTTTTAGGGCGTGATGCTCGTGTTTTCTTCTCAACGGTCTTCTTTGTTTCTTCTACCAGTGTGTCGATGTGCAGATTGGAGTTGTCACTCAACACATTGATAACTATCTCGTTGATCTGGGATTTCAGTTCGTCAATAAACTCGGTGGCAGAATATTCGCCTCGTTCGATGCGTCTGAGACGGTTTTCCCATATGCCGGTGAGCTTCGGACTTTTGAGCAATTCTTGATTTATGGTATCAATCAATGATATCCCGGCCGCCGATGCCATTATATTCTTGCGCTGACGGTAAATATAGCGTCGCTTGAACAGAGTTTCTATTATGGCGGCACGCGTTGACGGCCGTCCGATGCCATTCTCCTTCATCGCCTCTCTCAGAGCCTCGTCATCAACGATTTTGCCGGCCGATTCCATAGCCCGCAATAATGTGGCCTCGGTATAATATTTGGGTGGCTGGGTTGCTTTCTTCTGCAGGGATGGATCATGTTGGCCGCTTTCACCCACATTGAAAGGGGGCAGTATACGTCCCTCGTCATCTTTATCTTTGTCGTTGTCACTCTGCACAGGCTGGAGTACCTGTCTCCATCCTGGCGAAGTAATGACTTTACCGATGGTTTTGAACTGGATGCCTGCCGACTCACCCATAACGGTGGTAAGCTGGAATATGCAGTCGGGATAAAAGGCGGCGATGAATCTAAGGGCTATCAGATGATACAGCTGCTTTTCTTCGCCTTGTAGTACTGATGGAGACTCTCCGGTAGGGATTATAGCATGGTGATCGGTGACTTTGGCATTGTCAAAGATTCGCGAGGTCTTTGTTATCGGAGATGATAGCACTGCCGCTGTAAGATTGGCATATGGTGTCATACGTTGCATTATCCCGGGTATTTTGGGATATATGTCGGTGCTAAGATATGTCGTATCGACACGAGGATATGTCGTCACCTTCTTTTCGTAAAGAGACTGTATGCGTCGCAATGTATCATCGGCCGTCCATCCCCAGCGCTTGTTGCATTCTACCTGCAGGGATGTGAGGTCAAACAATCGTGGGGCCGATTCCTTTCCGGTTTTCTCGGTAACATCGGTTACTGTGAAAGGTTGTCCGCTCACCTTTGTCAAGGCATCCTTGGCGTCATCCTCTTTATTGAAGCGTCCTATGGTCGAATTGAACGACACATCCCGGTATAGGGTTTTCAATTCCCAGAAGTCGGCCGATTTGAATGCCTCTATCTCCTTGTGTCGGGCGACGATCATTGCAAGGGTAGGGGTCTGAACCCGTCCCACTGAGAGAACGTTTCCCGGTGAAGAGTATTTTAGAGAATACAGTCTTGTTGCATTCATGCCGAGTATCCAGTCGCCTACGGCACGTGAAAGCCCCGCATGATACAGGTTTGCAAATTCCTCCTGAGGTTTCAGTGTCCTGAAGCCTTCTCGTATTGATTCATCGGTAAGGGATGAAATCCAAAGGCGTTTTACCGGACACTTGACCCCGGCAAGCTGCATTACCCACCTCTGTATCAGTTCTCCCTCTTGTCCGGCATCACCGCAGTTTATGACCTCGTCGGCTTCGGTAACAAGATTTTTTATGACATCAAACTGGTGTTCGATGCTTTTTTCAGGAATAAGCTTTATGCCGAAGCGTGGCGGTATCATGGGCAATGACCCCAGCGACCACCGTTTCCATCTCTCGGTATAATCGGCAGGCTCCTTGAGAGTGCACAGATGCCCGAATGTCCATGTGACACGGTACCGGTCGTTCTCATAGTAGCCGTCACGTTTGTTGCCGGCACCTAAAATATTGGCTATGTCTCGTGCTACGCTTGGTTTCTCTGTTATACAGACTATCACGCTATTTCTTCTTTAACGGTGAAGCATATGTTCCATGGACCGTATGGAACCGTATAGAGTCATTGGTGGAGAATGTGCGGGTGTGTACTATATCCACATCGACCGGGATGGCACCTTCTTCTTCCCACTGGAAGTAACGTCCGAAGTCTATTCCGTCGATATCGGTAGATTTATACACTCGCCCTTTGATGACGGCAGTCACAGAATCGACCCGTGAGGAGGTGTGCGGTACTCCAATAATAGTACAACTCACCCGAGAGACATGATCACTGTTGTTGTTGTCGATTCGGTCGACCTCTATCTTCATGAAATGGCGTGGTTGAGTCAGTTGCTGATGGCAGGTATCTTTCGATACCGCCATCAGTGATGCCATGACTGTCAAAATTGGGATAATAAGACTGCGCTTCATCTGTTCCTGATTGAATCTATAATTGTGTTTTGGCCTCGTTCCACAGCTGGTCAAGTTCACCGAGAGTGACATCCTTGAGCATGCGGCCCGACTCCGATACACGCTTCTCGATGTAATTGAAACGGTCTATGAATTTTTTATTGGTGCGTTCAAGAGCATTGTCGGGATGTATTTTATACAGCCTTGCCGCATTCACAATACTGAAAAGCAGGTCACCCATCTCGGACTCTCGCTCATCGGCTCCAAGTGAGGAGACCGCCTGTTCAAATTCAGCGATCTCCTCCTTTACCTTGTCCCACACCTGAGATGGTTTCTCCCAGTCAAAACCTACATTAGCGGCTTTTTCCTGGATACGATACGCCTTAATAAGGGGTGGCAGAGATGTTGGGACACCCGAGAGAACTGTCTTGTTCCCGCCTTTTTCCTTGAGTTTTATCTGTTCCCAGTTCAACTCGACTGTATGCGCATCGTCGGCTATCACATCTCCGAATATGTGAGGATGCCTGAATATAAGTTTGCGGTTCAGAGCATCGGCTACATCGGCTATATCAAATGTATCTTTTTCCTCGCCTATCTTTGAGTAGAAAAGCACATGCAATAATACATCTCCGAGCTCTTTCATTATATTCCGGTTGTCATCGACCAGCAGTGCGTCGGCCAGTTCGTAGACCTCCTCTATGGTGTTGGGTCGCAACGATTCGTTGGTTTGTTTTCGATCCCAGGGACACTCGACACGAAGACGGTCAAGAGTGTCGAGCACGCGTCCCAGGGCTTCGATTTTTTCCTCTCGGGTATGTTGCATATCCTTAGTCTTTGAATTCTGCTATACCCGAGTTGAGCCATTCAACATATTCGGTGATGTTCTCATCATAGCTACGGGCTGTGGTAAGCATCTTTCCGTCTGCTCCGTCAAGAATAACATAATATGGCTGAGTATTGGCCCCGAATTTATGGCGTTGTAGGTAACTCCACTTATCACCCACGGTCTCGAGAACAACCTGTTTCCCGTTTTCTTCTACGGTCATAGGCTGGGGAAGGGGCTGTTTGTCGTCAACCATAAGTTTTATAAGTACAAAATTTTTCTTGATAAGATCGCTTACAACATCGGTATCAAATACCGCTCCCTCCATTTTGCGGCAGTTAACACATCCGTATCCCGAGAAATCAATCAGTACCGGGCGATCGTTCATCTCGGCATACTTCATACCCTTTTCATAGTCGTCAAACTCCTCAAACTGGCCTCCGGCATAGAGATTGAAGTCCTGGGTATACAATGGAGGTACAAAAGCGCTGACGCTCTTTAGCGGAGCGCCCCATAGACCGGGTATCAGATAGATAGCGAAGCTGAACGAGATCAGTGACAGGAAGAAACGGCCTACCGATACGTGCTCAAGCTGAGAGTCGTGCGGGAATCTGATCTTGCCCAGCAGATACATTCCAAGCATGGCGAATATGATGACCCATAGAGAAATAAACACCTCACGATCAAGAATGCCCCATCCGTATGCGAGATCGGCTACCGAGAGGAACTTCAGCGATAGAGCCAGTTCGAGGAATCCCAGAACAACTTTTACCGAGTTGAGCCAGCCACCCGAACGTGGCATCTCCTTAAGCCATGCCGGGAATATCGCAAAAAGAGTAAATGGCAATGCCAGTGCTATTGCAAAGCCGGTCATTCCGATAGCGGGTCCGGTAATGTTGCCCATAGAGGCCGCTTCTACAAGAAGTGTACCGATAATCGGGCCTGTGCATGAGAATGACACCAGGGCCAAAGTAAACGCCATAAAGAATATGCTTACGAGACCGGTTGTACGTTCGGCGCGGTTGTCTGCGCCATTGCTCCACTTGGAAGGTAATTTGATATCAAAAGCACCGAAAAACGATACTGCAAATACAATAAGCAACAGGAAGAAAATGATATTAAACAATGCGTTAGTGGATAACTCATTAAGCTTGCTGGCTCCAAAAATCAATGTGATAAGTAGTCCGAGTAGCAGATATATGACAACGATAGATATTCCATATATCATGGCATCCTTGATGGATTTGCTCTTGGGTGTGCCTTTCTTAAGGAAGAAGCTGACAGTCATTGGAATCAAAGGCCATACACATGGGGTAAGAAGCGCGAGCAGTCCTCCGCCGAAACCCCATATGAATATGAGCCACCATGGTGATGACGAGATTGACTCGGCTGATTCTCCGACTTCTACCGGGGCCCATAGGTCGGTAATGTCTTGTTTTACAGTTGCAGGTTGCGTATTATCTTTGATGACAGCCTTGTCCTTTTCCCCCTCTTCGGTTATTGTCGCACCAGGCGTGTTGACAATAAGTTCAAAAACCTCTCGGGATGGTGATATACACGAGCTACCGCTACATGCTTGGAAAGACACGGTAGTATAAATTTTATTGCTTGCGCCATCGACAATTTTGAACTTCTGTACAAAATTGACATCACTTTCCCACCATCCGAGTTCAAGATGGAAAATCATATCGACATTTATCTTTGCCGGTACCGATGGGGTGAGTTCCCCTTCCAGTTTGATGCCGGGAGTGGTCTCGAAAGTGATTTTTGTAGGGTTGGGACCACCTTGGGGAAGATTCAAGGCATAAAGATGCCAACCCTCTTCTACTGTAGCACTGAGAGTAATATGACCTTCAGTGTCAGAATCCATTGTCGTTGTCGCGCTCCATTGTATGGGCTCGACCATTTGTGCCGACATGCCAAGCACGGCTATCGCACTCAACAGCAATGTAATAATACGTTTCATCTGATAATAATGATGTGTAATTAAACTGGTTTTAAATTTGCAAAGTACAAATTTACATTCATTTTTTGAGAATAAACGAATATCGGCTATGAAAAATACTGTCGCCCTCGCAATAAATGTCCAATTGCTCATAAAATAACTATACCATGAATTTCAAGATTTCACAATCATACATATCTACACGAATGTAAAAAAGTATGATGCGGCTACCTTGGCCAGACGACATGGTTTCTGTTTTAATTTAATAAAATCGCTATATTTGATTACGGTCCTATATCCTTTCGTTTGGCAATGCCCAAATAAATTTGGCATTGCTCTCGACTTATTCGTATCTTTGGCTACGCCCAAGATCCTTTTGCTCGGCAATGTCCAAATAAATTTGGCATTGCTCTCGACTTATTCGTATCTTTGCAAATCTATTATGGATTTCAATTGGAATGGTAAAAGATTTTTTATGTTTTGATACAGAGTCGGCTCAAGGGCGCTACAAAGGTGTGTTCATTGAGGAGCTAATTGAGATATCAATGATGAACGCCGCCGGTGATGAGATATTCTATCATCGGTTCAAGCCGGTGCGGTTGTCGCGATGGGATGTCTCGATCCATCATATAACTCCGGCAATGGTTGACGGAGAACCTCATGTTGATGCATTAAGAGAGACTGTTCAGGGAATGTTTGATTCGGCCGAATATATGGTGGGATTTTCATTGATTGATGATTTCAAGGCGGTTTCCAAGGCCGGAATATCCGGATTGGAAAAAAAACGATGTGTCGAACTGCGTCACCTCTACTGGTATTGTATAGGCCGTCACAACATGGTGCCGTTCCACTCGGGGCCCGGATTGTCATATTGTGCCGAAGAGCTTGGTGTCGCAGTGGCTAAGGATGCGGTGCATACCGCCAATGGTGACACCCGAGTGACCCTTAATCTGTTTTTTGCGCTCATGAAGTTTTTTTCGCGAGCAGAGGGTCTTGGGGATGATCTCCCTGATGCTGATTCCGCAGAGTTTATAAAACTCGTCGAATTGGCACTCAAGCGTATCAAGGAGGCAAAATACGAATATGACCGTACGGTTGCCGCCGGTTACATACATGTAATAGAACATGAAGACGGTGGATATCGTTTCATTCCTACAATACTGGATGTTGATCACAAGGAGGGGGCTATTCTTTCGATCCCTGTGAATGCCCGTAGACGTGCCGCTTACGAGCTTGAAAAGGAGTTTACAAAACGTCGTATTCTTAACACGCGAAATTTCAGACTTACAAAGAAGGATCTGGATAAAATTAAATGTTATACCAATGACTTTGACAATCAGGAGCAGATGTATCAGCGTCTGCTGGGATTGCAACGTAATATGGCCTCAATGAAATCATGAGCGACAAATCACATAAGACAAGCATAAACATGCTTGAGCGAGAAGGGCTGACGCGTAAACTGATAATGTTCGTGTTGCCGATTTTGGCATGCGGTATTGTTCAACAATCGTTCAACGCTGTCGACATAGCGGTGGTAGGTAAGTTTGTGGGACATGAAGCTTTGGCGGCCGTGGGATCGAATGGCCCGGTAATTGGCTTGATTGTGAATCTTTTCATGGGCCTTTCACTTGGCGCAAATGTTATAATCGCCAACTTTATAGGCCAGCGTAACAGTGAGGGTATATGCAAGGCGGTATCCACTTCGTTCAGCCTTGCAATAGTATGCGGTATCGGCATGACGATCATTGGTCTCTCGGTAGCGCGGTATATTCTTGCTCTACTGGAGACTCCGCCCGAAGTCATTGACAAGGCTACTGAATATCTCATGATATTTTCAACTGGTTTCCCCGGTATGATGATTTTTAACTTCGGCTCGGCCATATTGCGCAGTATAGGTGATACTAAACGGCCATTCTACTGTCTTGTTGCCGGAGGCCTGGTAAATGTAACGCTCAATCTTGTCTTTGTTCTCGGCATGGGAATGCAGGTCGAAGGAGTCGCTATCGCTACGGCTATCTCCAACTATGTGAGTGCTGCGGGTATAGTTTATTTGTTACTTAAGGAAGATGGTGATATAAGACTACATATCAATAACATCCGATTTTATGCGGTTGAATTGAAAAAGATAATACGGATAGGTCTTCCGGCCGGAGTGCAGGGAATGGTTTTTGCGTTGTCAAATGTCTTTATCCAGTCAGGTATCAACTCTTTCGGGCCGGAGACCGTATCGGGGTCGGCGGCAGCTCTTACCTATGAGTTCTACAGTTACTTTGTGATTGTCGCATTCACGCAGGCATGCATCGCATTCATAGGCCAGAACTATGGAGCCGGACAATACGGCATGTGCCGCAGTGTCTTCAGCAGATGCATGATTATCAGCCTTACGAGCTGTGGATTGCTCGACCTGCTTGTATATCTGGTAAATCCCTATGCCATAAGTATCTTTACTGATGATCCTGTTGTAGCAGGACATGCGGCAACCCGTATATGTGGAGTGTTGTTGTTCCAGTTCCTTGCATGTACCTATGAGATATCGGGCGGTGCATTGCGGGCTGTAGGTTATTCGGTATTGCCAATGCTGATAACAATCTTCGGCACATGTCTTCTTCGTATTGCATGGTGCTCGTCTCATTTGTGGAGTTCATTTGAAGAGCTTCTGATGATATATCCTTTCACATGGATTCTTACAGGCTTGATCATGTTTATTGCCTATGCAGTCATAATGAGACGTGTATTAAGAAAAGAAAACACCGGCACACGTGTATAGTCGGTAATGACACGAGTGCCGGCATAGAGCATCAAACTATCATACGGCCTGCATGGATGCATAGACAGCATCAAGCAGTTCTTTGCTCGTGATCTCACCCGAGTGGCGCCACATCTCGTGTGTGTTCCTGTAGACTATAAACGTAGGGACGACCTGTACGCCGGCGGCATCGGAGTCGGCTTCATGTTCATCTATATCATACTTGTATACAGGTACTTGGTCGCCAAGCATATCCTCGACCTGTTTGACGATAGGCATCATGCGCTGGCAATGTGGGCACCAAGAGGCATAGAACTCTATAAGTATCGTGCCGGTTGTCTTGACGGCTTCTTCGTAATTCATTCTTTCTTTCATTGTATTGTAGTATTATATTGAACGTTTTGAAATGTAAACAGATGTAGTGCATATATTGTTCTTTTTCATGAAATCCAAGAGATTGAAGTCATCTTGACTTCAATCTCTAAAACTTTCTGGTCAGTTGAAAAAATTAGTGTTTGCACCTATAAATCATAAAAATAGCTGTGTTTGCTTGCTCGACTAATTTATTTAGACTAACTTTGTACATATAAATTTCATTTGATGATGGAACAACTTACCAAGCGTGAAGAAGAGGTGATGAACAAGTTTTGGGATAAGGGCGAGGCTACTATTAAGGAGATTATCGCCACTTATCCCGAACCTCGTCCAAGCCGGACTGCCATATCCACATTTGTGAAATTTCTTGTAGAAAAAGGCTTTTTAGGTCATAAACCTGCCGGCAATAACGGATTTATCTACTATCCTTTGATTGAACGAGAGGAGTATTGTGGCAACAATCTGATGAATGTGGTACAGCGATATTTCAATAATTCCATTCGTGGAGTGATAAGCACTCTTGTAAGGGACAGGCAGATGTCGGACGATGAAGTCCGGGAACTGATAAATCAGGTGATAGAAGGCAACCGCCAATAATAAATATGGGAAACGAACTGGTAGAATTATGCAGCAAGATAAAAGCAGAAATCTCCGATGAAAGCACATTTCATTTGGGGATTAAAAACCTGTTGCTGTTGCGTGAACGATTGTTCGACACCCTATTGTAGTTCAAAAAGGAATTAGGGCCGCGCTGATTATAATACTATGCTGTTGATTGGAGAGAATGGCTTTCATAGCAAGACAATATTCCGTCTGGCATATTTCTATTAATGAGATAAAATATTATTACGCCGATTATGACATTAAAAGATAGATTGGAAGCAAAAAATACCTTATTAATGGAAGGTGCGCTTGGAGAGAGACTTAAACGAGAGTTTGGTCTTGACATATCGGGTAATGTAGGTATGGCTTCGCTTGTCTATAATGCAGAAGGGCGCAATGCTTTGCGTAGTCTTTGGCTACAATATCTCTCTATCGCAAATGAATATGGATTGCCATTTCTCGCAACCACCCCTACACGAAGAGCGAATCATAAAAGGGTTCTTCATAGCGGATACTCCATAAGTATCATTAAAGACAATGTGAAGTTTTTACAGAGCGTATTAAAGGAAATCGACCATCCTTCTTATCTTGGAGGACTGATGGGTTGCAGAGGGAATGCCTACACCGGTGAAGGAAATTTATCCGAAGATGATGCTTTTAAGTTTCATCGTTGGCAAGCCGGTGAGTTTGCGGAGGCTGGGGCAAACTTCCTCTTTGCGGGAATTATGCCAACATTGCCGGAAGCTACAGGCATGGCTCGTGCAATGGCCGACACTGGATTGCCATACATTATCAGCTTCACAATAAAGCCTGATGGTTGTCTCATTGACGGAACGACTATTAACGACGCAATTAATATTGTTGATTCTAAAGTTTCCGCTAAACCATTGGGCTATATGACTAACTGTATTCACCCTCGGTTTGTGGTTTCTGCGCTTGAACAACCATTCAACCAGACAGACATCGTAAATATGAGATTTATAGGTATTCAGGCTAATACCGCAGAACTTGAATACAAAGATATTGATGGTAGCGATCTTATCAAGGCAACATCTTCGCCAGAAAGTCTCGCTGCTGACATAGCATACTTGCATCAACGCTTCAATCTTTCTATTTTAGGAGGTTGTTGCGGTACGGACAATCGTCATATCACAGAAATAGCGAAGTCTATCTCATCTGGACATCACCCATTACATCCATTTGAGAGATAATAAGTTGCTGTCACTACAATAGGAGAATTTTGAATAGTTGATTAATAGATTATTAAACAAATAAAGAATATGGAACAGAAATTTTGTCAAAGCTGCGGTATGCCGCTTACAGATAACGACAAGGGAACAAATGCCGATGGCAGCCGTAATGATGATTACTGCAACTATTGTTATATGGATGGTCAGTTCACGCAGGACATGACAATGGAGCAGATGGTCGAGCATTGCGCCCGGTTCACCGATGATATAAACAAGTGGTCCGGGGAAAATATGACCGTAGAACAGGCGAAAGAGATGATGCGACAATTTTATCCAACCCTCAAACGCTGGAAAAATAGTCTATGAGATTTTGTTGTACAGTTTTATCCGTGTCAGACATAAACAAAGCCCGAAGTTTTTACGAAAACATATTCGGGTTGGAAGTCTGTCAGGATTATGGCCGGAACATCTTGTTCTCCTGCGGTCTGGCCTTACAGCAGGATTTCGATTGGCTCATTGGCGTGCCTAAAGAACAAGTCCATGAAAAGCCAGACAATATTGAAATCGCTTTTGAAGAGCATGATTTTGACACCTTCCTGCAAAAACTAAAAGACTATCCCACAATCAAGTTTTTAGGCAGTGTCATTGAACATGATTGGGGACAACGGGTGATTCGTTTCTATGACTTGGACGGACATCTCATAGAAGTCGGTGAAGAAATGAAGATGGTTGTCGAGAGATTCATCTCTAACGGAATGACTTTAGAAGAAGTTTCCAAAAGGATGGATGTATCAGTTGACGATCTGCAAAAACTATTAAATTAGATCATCTAAATATGGATATACAACGCATAATCAGTTTGGTCAAAGAGACTAAGGAAATCATCACGAACAGGGAAATGGCAGCCCATGTGAAAGAAAAAGGAGTTGCCGATTACGTTACGCAAGTTGACGTGGCTGTACAGGACTTTCTGAAAAAGGCACTATATACACTTGCACCGGACATTCAGTTTCTCGGAGAGGAAACCGGCTTGCAACAGATGGATACTGACAGCTATTGGATTCTCGATCCCGTTGACGGCACTACCAACCTGATACACGACTATCAGCACAGCGTGGTCTCGTTGGCTCTTTGTCGCCAGAAGGAGATTGTCATGGGCATTGTCTATGACCCGTTTCATGATGAACTTTTCTCTGCCGTCAAGGGCGAAGGCAGTTTCTTGAACGGCAAGCCCATACATGTTTCCTCTGCCCGTAAACTCTCGGAAACCATAATCGGTATCGGCACGGCAAAAAGAGAGCTGGCGAAAGAAAACTTTGCCCGATTTCTCAAAGTCTATGAAAACTCGCAAGACGTCCGACGGCTTGGTTCCGCAGCCTTGGAACTGGCATACACCGCGTGTGGCAGACAGGGCGGGTATTTCGAGGTGTATCTGAACCCTTGGGATTATGCTGCAGGGATGCTTCTGGTACAAGAGGCAGGAGGTAAAGTGACCGACTGGAACGGCAATGCACTTGACTCGGCTATGGGAAGCCAGGTAGCCGGAACCAACGGACAAGTCCACGAAGAATTGCTCAAACTGTTATGATGAATATACAGAAAGAATTACAACAGTTCTCCGCAGGAGAAACGGATATGCAGTTTAACAACGTGGATGTCGCACCGGAAACAATACGGACAATCATGATAAACGAGGTTGTCCCGTCATGTCCGGAGGAGGATTTCTACGGGAAACAGG
>CAXHRO010000033.1:0-31969 GCA_964018905.1 uncultured Muribaculaceae bacterium | reverse complement strand
GTCAAACTATACGCCTGAATATTTAACATTTCGTTCTGCCCAATTTAACATATGCACCGGGATTTCGGCTTGAGCCCTTAAAATTGCCCTATTCATGTATGATGACCTCTCCAATGGTCATCCGATAGTGCGTTTCATGCTAGATATTCTCCAAAATTGGCAGGATATATTCATGCTGTTATATAGTCTATTTCAGTAAGAATAGTTATCTATTATTAATTGACATAGCATGATAATCCACCAATAATCAGTAGAAAATTGGCGGATTATATATACTGTTATTCATACAGCTTCTCTACTCCAAGCATTTCGCTAGCTATAGAAGCATCAAGTATTCTTGCATAATGTTGAGTCATTCTGATGCTTGAATGCCCAAGCATTTTGGATACATTCTCTATTGATACATGATTAGCGAGTGTTACTGTTGTGGCAAAAGTATGACGCGCAAGATGTGTTGTCAAGTCTTTTTCAATGCCTACTATCGCAGCAATTTCTTTCAGATAAGCATTCATTTTCTGATTTGATAACACAGGTAGTACCTTGTTTAATCCAGCCAAGACTCCTTCGTATTTGGCGAGAATGTCCCGAGCAGGCTTAATTAATGGGATATGACACATTACGTTTGTTTTGTGTCTGGCTTTTCTTATCCACATCTGACCGTCCTCCTCAATTATGTCATCACTAGTTAGAGAATGAACATCCACATAGGCTAGGCCAATATAACAGCAGAACAGGAACACATCTCTCACTTGTTCAAGTCTGAATGTGCCAAATTCTTTTTCTGCAAGTTTAGCCAATTCGGTTTTGTTTAAAAAGCCCCGATCCACAGGTTCAATTCTCAATTTCAGCTCTTCCAAAGGTGATGTTTGAATCAGCTTCTTAGTTACAGCCATGTTAAGAACTTTGCCAAGATTTCTGAGATATTTTACCGTGGTATTATTATTGTTGTGTCTGACAGTCATCAAATAGTGTTGGTACTTTTTCAGCATATCCACATCAATCTCATTTACGGGAATGTCTTTAGCCTTGTACTTGAACATAAGAAATTCTTGAAAGAGCTTCATTGATGTTTCGTGCCTTTTGTACGTTCCAAGAGCAACCGATATACCTACAAGCTCTTTCTGCTCCTGATTATGTTCGGCATACAGCGCCAATACACCAATTTTCGGCACATTAAGATTTTTGTATCTGTTCAAGATCTCTTTTGCGCTTACCTGCTTACCCTCTCTTTGGATTTGAAGTGTCAAATCATGGAGGGTGTATTCCATTTGGTCAAGAAAGGCATTGACTTGCTTTGTTTTAAGCGTGTTGCCTTTTGCTCTGCCTTTAGTTGCCACCCATTGGGAGGGCAGAACACTCTTACCCGTTGCAACTTCAGCTGAAAGTTTGCCGAATGTCACTCTCACAAAAATGGACGCTGTGCCATCTTTAAGGAGCTTCTTCCTTTTGATAAAAAATAGGATTGATTCCATTTTACACTATGATTTTGTTGTTAAATTCAATAGTGCAAAGTTCTTGACAATTAACGGATTATCAAAGCGCAAAACAGTGAACACCAATGAAATATGCGGAAACCTGTTGGACTTACGGTGTCCGATTTTGCAAGTCCAACGTGATGTCCAACGGACATCTTTCCTGCATGTTCATTTTAGTTCATCGTATTGCATATAAGAAAATCCTGCAATTCAGCGAGTTGCAGGATTTTTCGTTGTCTTTCATCAGACTTGGGTGGAGCTGGAGGGACTTGAACCCTCGTCCAAACGCGGAACTAATGAGCTTTCTACATGCTTATTCCTGACTTGGTTTTCGTACCGTCGCAGGCTCTGGACTACCAACGCCGGTCTTATCCTCTAAATCTTCGGGGGCCTGTCGAGGCTATTGGCTCCCTATACCCGATTTATCTGCACCACCTTGTCCCGGATCCTCGGGTCGTTCGGCCCGGGGGTGATGTCTCGTCCCTGCAACTGTTGCGGGGATTAAGGTTAATCTACTGTACTTCGATTAAGCAGCGAGAGCGTAGTTGTTTTCGCCATTTGAAATTGTCGATGTCTCTGATTAACGAGCGTGGGCATCATCGCTCGGCATGCTTACTCACCACCTCTACACGCTGTCAAAACCGGTCAGCCCCGGATTATCTAACGTGCCGACCGATGATATCGGTATCTCCGGCAACGAGCTTACAAAGATAACACTTTCCAAGATTATTTTCCAAGCGGTATTGACTGTTTTAACAAAAAAATTTCCGAGATTTCAGCGTTGACTGCAATATTCGGCTTGCTCAATATGACAGTCTTTGGCCTTTTCATATGTTAACGGTGATCCTGTCCTGGCTTGATGCAACAACAATGGTCTTATTGGGTATTGGAACCATATGGATATCCATATGGTTCCTTGTGTGTGTGGCGGGTTTCTTCTTACGCAAACCGGCTCAGTGCAATTATGGCTGGGCGACAAGATGAAGTATACGGCTGGCCCACGGAGTACGGTCGGCCTTGTCGAGATCATGGGCGAGAGGTATCTCAAGGCCGGTATCCATAAGGAATCGTCCTGAGTATAATTTGCCTTCAAATTTCAGGGGCTTCCTGTCAATACGGTTGAGCTCTATAACACGATAATGGCGGTCGGGGTCGAGGCCGTCCATTTTTACGCGAGGCAACTGATCGGCATAGAAGGCACGTGTCTTCCACCAGAAGAATACAGCCTCATCTTTGTCGGCCGAGGCATATAGCAATGATGCGATACCTTTGTCATCGTATGGAGACAGTAGTCTGTAGAGGTCACCGAGTTGTATCACATCACGCACTTTCTTGTATTCTTCTATTGCACGACGGCACATGTTCTTCTCGCCGGATGTCATGTCGCGGGGCTGTATTTCCATTCCCAGTCGTCCGCTCATGGCCACGTCAATACGGTATTTGAGGGGTATCTGGCGCTGGGTCTGGTGATTGGGTGAGGCACTGATATGGCTAGCCATCGTCATAGCCGGGAAGAAGTAACTGTCACCCCACTGCATGTATATACGCTGTAAAGCGTCGGTATTGTCGCTTACCCAGAACTCGTCAAACCACGGGAGTGTACCCCAGTTGGCCCGTGCTCCACCCGAGGCACATGCCTGTATTGTCACGTCGGGATACTTTGAGCGTATACGTTCCAGCACGTTGACAAAGCCGCGGTGATAGTCGATGAACAGATGGCTCTGACGGTTGGCAGGGAGATACTGCGAGCCATGGTTCTTGATATTCATGTTGGCATCCCACTTGATATAGTCTATGCCCGGATAAGATGTCATGAGCGTATCCACAACATTGAATACAAAGTCCTGTACGGCAGGATTTCCCATATCAAGAACGAGCTGTGTGCCGCCTCGTCCATATACCGGCTCGCGATTGGCGGGTTTCAATATCCAGTCGGGGTGCTCTCGGTAAAGGTTGCTGGCAGTGTTGACCATCTCGGGTTCGATCCATATGCCAAAGTCTATGCCTTTCTTACGTGCAGTATCAAGCAGTCCTTTTATGCCATGGGGCAGTTTGTGAGGGTCAACCACCCAGTCTCCGAGTCCGGCCTTGGCATTATCGCGCGGGTAATCGACTCCAAACCATCCGTCGTCCATGACAAACAATTCGCCTCCCATTGACGCGATGTCGGCCATCATGTCGGCCATCCCTTTCTCAGAGATCTTGAAGTATACGCCCTCCCAGCTGTTGAGCAATACCTTGCGAGACCTGTCACCGTGAGCAAGCCTGTGGGCTCGTCCCCAGCGGTGAAATCTCCGGCTCACACCACCGAGACCCTTGTCACTATAGGTCAAAGCCAGACATGGGGTGGTAAATGTTTTACCAGGGTCGAGATGATACTCCGAGTCAGCCTCGTCTATGCCGGCAATGAAGTGGTGCCAGTCGCTCTGGTCGGTATCAAACATGAGCCGGTAATTGCCGCTGTAGCATAGAGCGGCACCTATCACGCGGCCTTCACGCTCAGAGGGTTTGCCGTCGAGCGAGATCATCACCTCAGAGTGGGATGTATGGGCATTGCGCACGCCATCACGGTTCCTGATCATTCTTATGCCATGACCGAGGGGGGCACATTCCACCCGAGCCTCGTTCTTGGCCGATCCGTATAGACTTGACACCCACACATCACCGTACCGCACTGGCAGATATCCGCTGGCAAAGCGAGTGAGTATGATCTCTTTTTCTCTGTCAAGATTATGTATATCGGTCCATGTCTCTATGACATCTTCGCCCGGATAGGTCAGATAATTGATATCCACCTCAAACGGATAGGCAGTATCACGCAAAGTCACAGTAGTGACTTTATTACCTTCGGTATCGCGGGTCGTGACACTATCGACGCGAAGATCGAGCGAACGATTGCCATCGGGCATGATTGCCGATACGGCTGTCTCGGCCGGCCCGAGCATTCCATAGTCGGGGTATGATACAACCCCGCTTCCCAGTGCATCAAGAATAGACTCGAGATCAGCATCGCTCACCGGACCTCCATAATGAATATGTTTCAATTTCTTGCCTTTAGAGGCTTCAAGCACAAGCGATGACGATGGTGTATCAATCCTGACAACAGCAGCAGTGACCGGCATGACTGCCATCATGCCGGCAATGAAAGGAACAAACAGCTTCATAAGCATGTATAATAACGTGAAGTAAAAATCAAGGTAAAGTGTAGTGGAAGGGTTACTGCTGATTCTCGTAGAACTTGTTACTACGCTCGTATCCGTCGCGTGGAGCAGCCCACATCGAGATAAAGGTAATGGCTCCAAGCAGTCCAACGCCTACAATGATATAGAACACTATGTTCCAGCCATAGTGATCGGCTACTATACCGATACCGATGGCCGAGAGGAATGATCCCACATAGCCGAATATTCCGGCCAGACCGTTGGCTGTGGCCGAGGCCTCTTTGGTGGCATGGTTGGCCGAGGCGATGCCTATAAGTGCCTGCGGCCCGTAGATAAAGAATCCTGCCATAGCCAGAATAACGATCGACAGCAACATGGGGAGACCCGGGAACATGATGAATATGCCCATGAACAGGCATGCACAGGCCATGCACACGAAACACATGCGATGGGCCTTTCCCTTGAATATATGATCGGTTGCCCAGCCGGCAAAGATAGTTCCTATTATAGCGAAAATCTCGAACAGTCCCACCGACCATGCGGCATCCTCGATGGACATGTCACGTGCCTCGGTGAGGAATTTCGGGCCCCAGTCAAGTATTCCCATACGCATTATATACACAAAGACATTGGCTATACAGAGGGTCCATATCCAGCGGTTTTTCCACACCATTACTTTGAGGAACCTGCCGCGCGAAGGGTTCTTGGCTCCATCCTCGGCTTTCATGCCTGTCTTGGTGCCTGGAAGCTCGGGCAGACCTACCGAACGAGGATCGTCGCGCAGTCCTACATAGAGCCATATGGCTCCGAGGACAGCAAGACCTGCAGGAAGCCAGAAACACCATTTCCAGGCATCCCAGTGTGTTGCATATGAGAGTATGATCTTCATGTCCTCGGGCAACTCCGGGTTAAGTCCAAGATTACCGGCGATAGTCATGATCACCGACCGGTCGCTGCTCAGATCCTGTCCCATGTGTCCCATGATATAACCGCACACAACTACAGCCAGGGCGGCTCCGATTGAATGGGAGGTATTCCATATCGACATCTTGGTAGCGAGCTCGCTGGGATGTATCCATGACGGCAACAACCGGGCGCACGGCGGGTATCCCACTCCCTGGAACAGCTGATTGAGCACGATGGTGACTGCCATCACCATTATGAGCATATTGATAAGGTCGGGACCCTCGTTGACCCCTGTGATCCAGGAACTGAGGTTCACGCCATATCCGAACGCGAAGTTGGAGGCCGCACACAGCAACAGTCCTATAGCCATGATTGCACGGGCACTGAATCGGTCAACGACAAATCCATTGATGAAACGCGAGAGACCGTATATTAGCGAACCTATGCCTATCACGATACCGAACGAAGTGTTGGATATACCATACTGGGCAGTAAGTCCAGGCATGGCGATCGAAAAGTTCTTACGTACAAAATAGTAGATGGCGTATCCTATCATCGATACGACAATGGTGCGCAACTGCCACGACTTGTACTTCTTTATCGTAGCGGCATCCCAACCGGCAAAAATGTTCTCCTTTGGCATTATTGTTGATTTATTGTTGAAAGACAAAATTAAGCATTACACACATAACTTGCAACTTACCTGTGGTGTGTGGCGGGGAGGGAGGGGGGCTATCTGGCATTGAGCCGCCTCGTGGCCTCCACATCGAGAGCCTCGGCTATAATGGAGATCGGATTCATGACCTTATAGGGAGTGCTCATCTCGATCTGCCACTTGCATGTCTCGCAGTCGGTGGCCACTATATCCGGAGCCACAGCATCAAGAGCCTCGAAAAGTTCGCGTCCGATCGCCTGGGATGTCGCATAGTTCTCTCGCTTGAAGCCATAAGTGCCGGCTATGCCACAGCACTGCGACCTGACGGGCACATACTCCAGCCCAGGAATCATGCGCAGAAGGCTGACCGAGTAGATAGCCCAGCCAAGTTTCTGCATATGGCAGGGAGTATGGTAAGTGACACGGCGCCGGTAGTCGTTACGAAATGCGAGTTTGATATCTCCGCGCTGTATCATGCGCGCAAGCCATACAGTGGCCATAAGCATACGGTCGCGGACATCGGCATTGTCGACATCGAGCAGATGTGGATACTCGTCGCGCATGGTAAAGGCACATGTAGAGCCGGTGAAGAGCAAAGGCTTGTCATTGCCGGCGAGAGCCTCCCTGACGACATGCATATTGGAACGGGCATCGGCGGTAGCACGGTCTATGAGACGGTTGGAGATCTTTGCCACGCCACAGCAGCGCTCCCCTTCAAGAAGATCGACGCCCCACCCCGCTGCGTTGAGAATCGTGACAAGATCACGCCCGAGCGACGGGAAATTGTAATTGACATAACACCCGTGGAAATATTCTACCCTACGGTCAAAACCGGCCTGCACGGCGGCGGCGTGCCTGTTGAACCAGCTCACAAACGTACGTCCGGCATACTTGGGAAACTCACGGTGACGGTCGATGGCGAGCGTCATGTCCATGCCACGTTTCACGAGCGACCGGCCGAGAACAAAATTTACCACAGGGGCCATAGTCGTGGCCATACGTCCCATGAAATCGGTCTCGGCAAGCAGACGGTCGCGCAGTTTCACCGGCTTCGTATCGTATTGGATGCGGGCACGCTGAATGATGTCGCCGATCTTGACATTAGACGGACACGCCACCTCACAGCGCTTGCAGTTGAGGCAGTACTTCAGGGCCATGTCATAGAACCGTGGATTCTTAAGGCGATAACGCTCGCCGTCCGGACCGGCCTGTTTAGGTCCCGGATAGTCGGGGTTGACAGCCAGTACCGGACAATACACCGTACATATTGTGCACTTGATGCATTGCTCGAAATTATCCCGGCTTATATCATTGATCTGGTAATCCATAGCTACATTCAGATCCGGCTCGACAATAAAACAAACATGCCAAAGGATGGCCGAGGCGACGTTATTATTTACATTGAACCGGCATATTTTATTAATATTGTTTAATTGACTACATATCTGTGACAGCGAGAGCCGTAAGGATCGCCACACCGGCTCCCGATTCCTCGGCCAGCGGATCGTAACCCGACAGGACGGCACCGATTGCGCGAAGGTTGGGGACTGTGACCCCATGACGCGAAGGTCTGAACATACCATCGGTCGTAACTCCATAAGTCATATAAGGCTGTCGGGCGAAGAAATCGCGGCTGTACCACTGTTCACGGTCGGCAGGAGCGTCAACATCGAGCCCGAAGAGCGGCTCGCGGATATGTTGCGGATCGGCCACTATACCACGGCTGAAGATGCCGCCGGTAGCGAGAATAAAATTGTCAGCTTCAAGAAGATCGTCTTCCATGTTGACCGTGCGTATCGATGCAAGACGGCCATCGGCCGAAAAATTGCCTTCTACGACATTATCACCCAGAAGGTATATGCCACCAAGACGCTCGAAGCAGTCGCGTAACATCATCTGCGCCCGCAGGCCGCACACCGACATCGGCGTAGTGGCGACACAGTATACCGGCTTATAAACCATACTGCGCAACTTGGCGAGCGGAGCCTCGCTGTCAAATCCTACAACCGCAGGTATAAGTACAGCATCGGCATCGCCCGACACCCGGTTGAGTCCACCGGCAAAACGCTCTAACTCGGCACCTACAAGGTGACGGGCTATCGTTGACGGGCGCATCTCGGTCGAACTGTGGCGCAGACGCTCCAGCTCGTCGGTAGTGACGGTATCAACCTTACACTCGATACCATGTGCCGACAGACCGTCAACGAGGTATCCCGGATAGAAATCAAGGAATCCGCGAAGATTGACAACAGCAAGCCTGCCTGGTCTGCCCGTTGTACCATCCTTGCCGACCGGCATATCGCAGGTGATAAAATCGGTCATCGTGAGCCATGAACGGCAACATTTGCCGAATGGTGTGAGTCTCAGATGATTCTCCGCCACCGATCCCTTGAGCGTGATTCCGGCCTTGGCAAACAGTCCGGGCACTCGGCCGGCAAGTTCGGCCACCCTGTCGGCTCCGATGATGTTGTAGGGATGTGAGACCGGTAGCTTGGCAAGAGCATCAAGCGGACGGCTTACATCAGAGCCATCAGGAGTACGCCCCAACAGGCCGAACGAGCCGGAACTGAAGTGCAAAGCACTCTGTCCCGACGATATTATGGCCACACTCTCGCCACGGTCGGCGAGTGATATTCCGGCCACGAGGCCGCTCAGGCCGCCTCCTATTATTATTGTATTGTATTTCATGACGGTTGAACGGTTTTAGGTGAGCTGTCGAGTCCACACACTCCACGATATATCCACTCCGAGAATTCCGACTCCACAAGAGTCTGCCCCCAGGCTACCGGCATCATGCCTTTCCAGCGTTCATTGACAAACGAGGCTACATCATCAAGAGCACGGTCATTGCCGACCGTACGGGCCAAGATAGCCGACGCGCGACAGGCACAGATACCACCCTGGCATGTACCCATCCCCATGCGGGTGCGACGGCGCAGATTCACGAGGTTATTGACATTGAGCCGGTCGATAGCATATTTTGTCTCACCCACCGATACCTGCTCACATTCACACACAAGAGCATCGTCAATATCATCGGCGAATGAAATCTCGCTTGACAATGACCCGTGACGACCCCTGGCCGCCTTTTGGCCGGTGCTCATATCAATGATATGCGACTTGCGGTGGCCAAACCGGTGTCGGGCATCGGTCTCCCCCTGCGACTCCGATCCAGGCAGGAAGTCGGTGGACGTGGTGCACCGGGCATCAACACCGAGTTTGCGACAGGCCATATCGGTGGCCCATTCGGCCATAAGACGATAGGTCATGAGCTTGCCGCCAGAGATCGTTATGAATCCCTCGATACCGTCACGCTCTGCGTGATCCATGCATACAATGCCACGTGATATATTGCGTCCCGACGGATCATTGTCGGCGGCTATGAGAGGACGCACTCCCGCATATGCCCGTAAGATACGCGTATATGCGAGCGCCGGCGCGATCTTGATACCCTCTCTAAGCAGGACATCCACTTCATCGCGTGTCACCTCCATATTGTCGATACTGTCATACGGCACACGGCTAGATGTAGTACCAATGAGCGATATGGTGTCACCCGGTACGAGTATATCCGCATCGGCAGGTTTGCGGCATCGGTTGATTACTACATTATTTACTCGATGCCCGAATATAAGCAAGGCACCCTTGGCCGGAAACATATTTATCCTGATTCCGATCTTTGCAGCGATACCCGCGCCCCAAATACCGCCGGCATTTATCACCAGCCTGGTTCTCACCACGCTCTTCTCGCCGGTAAAGCGGTCGAGCAGTGTCACACTGTCAACACGTCCGGAGGTCATGCCAAGATCTACCACCTCGTTATATGTAAGAATATCGGCCCCATGGTTACGGGCGTCAATGGCATTTGCCGTAGTTAGCCGAAAGGGATCCACAGCGCCGTCGGGCACAGTTACCGCACCGATTATATCGGGATTGACAGCCGGCTCCATGCTACGCGCCTCGGCCGGATCTATCGCTTTCGCATCTATACCGGCGGCCTGACACGCCTCGATAAAACGTGCCTGGTAGTCAAGATCGTCTTCGGGAAGTGTGACAAACAGTCCGCCGGTAGGCTCCACACAATGGCGGGCGATACGGCGAAGTATCATATTTTCCTTGATACACTCCGAGGCGCTCTCCCCGTCGGTCACGGCATATCGTGCTCCGCTGTGCAACAGGCCATGATTGCGACCGGTAGCACCGGCCGTGAAGTCACGGCGTTCCACAAGCAGTGTACGCAATCCGCGTTTGGCACAGTCACGGGCCGTACCGGCTCCTGTAGCTCCGGCACCGATTATGACCACGTCATACTCCTTGTCAATAATCTTACTTTTCATATCTTAAGCATGTATCACAAACTTTCCTGCAATCACAAAATCATTTCGTTTATCGCCTCGTCGGTTTCGTTTCAGTCCCGATATACGACATATCTCGTTTCGTTGCAAAAGTACAAATCTTTTATTTAATACAAAAATAAAACACAACGTAATTCACCCTTATTTTTAATTATTTCATGAAAACGCTCATTTTTTTTTGCTTTACTCTCGACTTATCAGTATCTTTGACATTGTTTTTTCGTTTAGAAACCTATCACCATGACAAAGGAAGAGCGCCACAATCTCATTATCGAGACTCTGATGAAACATGAGTCCATACCGGTTTCAAACCTGTCGATGCTACTTGATGTGTCGACCGTTACGATACGCAAGGACCTCAGCGACCTGGAGAAGGCAAACAAACTGTACCGAAGCCACGGACGTGCGATACTTATCAACCCATATATCAACAACCGCTCGATCAACGAGAAAGAAAACCTGTCACGCAACGAGAAACATGTCATAGGACGCTACGCCGCCTCACTTGTCGACAGGGACGACTCCATAATAATAGCCTCGGGCACCACCGTGCTGGCCATGGCACGCTGCATCCAGCCCCAGCACCGCCTTACCGTGATATCGGCCTCACTGAAGGTTTCGGAACTACTCGGCACCAACGATGCCATCGACGTGATACAACTCGGCGGGACACTTAGAACCAGCAGCCTGTCGGCCGTAGGCAAAACCGCCGAAAATTCTCTTCGCGATTTCTCATGCAGCAAACTATTCATAGGAGTTGACGGCATTGATCTTGACTTCGGCCTCACCACAACCGACATACGCGAATCGGATCTCAACAAAGCAATGATGCGTACCGCACAGAAAACCATCGTGCTGGCCGACTCGACAAAATTCAGAAGACGCGGTTTTTGCAAAATCGCCGACATTGATGATATCGACCTCATAATCACCGACTCCAACATACCCGACAAGATAGCCACCAACATCGAGGATCGTGGTGTAGAACTGAAAATCGTTGACCTCAACGAGAAATAAACACAAGTCCACCACCAAATTACATAGCTTATAAAATCGCCCGACAGCCAGTCCAACGATAAGAACCTGCGCCCGCCACACAACCCATACAAACCTATCTGTCAAACAATTACACTTTAAACCAAACAACAGAGGCACCTATAGCTAAATAAATTAACATTATTTAACTATAGGGGGGGGGTAAATTGCGACATTTTGGTTAATTTTGCCGTGAATTAATTAAAATTTCATCAAAATTAACCAACCAAAATCAAAAAAATTATGAAAAAACTATTATGGGCAGCCGCTCTGCTCGTTGCCGGCACATCAATCGCCAGCGCAGAGGGCTACAACCGCGTAGCAGTGTCGTATGACCACACAAGAATCAATGCAAACAAGGAGATGAACCTATTCGACACCGATAAGAGCGAGACTGTAGGCCTCAACGGATTCGGCCTCAACTACATCCACGGATTCGGCATTGCCAAGAACATGTTTATCGAGACCGGTGCTAACGTAAACTTCCTCTTTGGCGGAAAAACATTTGAGGAAAGCGAAGATGGCTGGTGGGACAAAAACCAGACAAACTTCCAGAACATCAATCTCCAGGTTCCCGTAAACTATGTTTATCGCTTCAATATCACCAACGGAGTTTCACTTGATCCCTATGTAGGTCTCAACTTCAAGCTCAACCTCGCTACAAAATGCAAATACAAATACACCAGTTCCGATGCCGATGACAACATGGAAACCGACTGGATCAGCTGCTTTGACGACGGCGAGGACGCAATGGGAGGAAAAGACTACACCTGGAACCGCTTCCAGATGGGTTGGCACGTAGGTGTAGGATGCAACTATGACAACTACTATCTCGGGGTACAGGTAGGAACTGACTTCATCCCCGCCTACAGCCATAACTTCGAAGGCTACAAGCCCAAAATAAACACTCTCGATGTCAAGGTTTCGATCGGCTACACCTTCTGACAAAACACACAATCCATACATGTTGCGTGTGTACATATATGAAATGCACTTATAAAAGCTAAAAGCAAAAAGCACGACGCAACACCCACCCCCAGAAAACTCCCGGACCATCAATATGCCTCCGGGAGTTTTTACATCATTACCGGACGTCCTCCCATAGCCAGCCCATACCTCGCAACACATCCGCCACACGATTATAAGGTCATTGCCAATCCATGCACATTACAGGCCATAC
The DNA here is from genome assembly GCA_964018905.1 of uncultured Muribaculaceae bacterium. Classification (GTDB taxonomy): domain Bacteria; phylum Bacteroidota; class Bacteroidia; order Bacteroidales; family Muribaculaceae; genus JAAVFS01. The sequence goes on along the minus strand of CAXHRO010000033.1, from coordinate 19,202 downwards.
ACCACACCTGACACAGCACTCGACACACATACAAATAAATTAAATAATTGCCTAAGACCACGTTCCACAACCAGCCTACCGTTAACCGGTTTGAATTAAGATGTGACGAAATTCGATTTCACACACTCCAATTCCACATACAATCCCTCTTTAAAGTATTTCACTAATGAACAGGGATAACCGTTATTCGCCTTCAACAATTTCATTGTCATATATTTACAAATTGTGTCTATCGCTAATCCAATCCCACCCTTACTACCATGGACATTTGCACGTAATGCAACGCTATGATCCTTCATCACAAGGCAAAAATCACTCAGAGATATGTGACCCCGGCTTAACAAATATCGGGGAACGGGTCTTAAATTCACATCACTTTGCCTTTGAGAGTCTTGCCTGTTCCCGCATGTTTATTCTCAGGTCTTGTACCTACACCGGTGTCCATTTGTTAAAAATACTTAACAGATGGAGCATCTGCTAAAAAATGTTAGAGAAAAATTTTGTAAGTTGCGATACTATTCTCAATTCTGCAACCAAACGAAAGCAAAACACTTTCGTTGCGAAAATTATTACCTTAAATCTGAATGTAACTGCTCATACTTATTAAGACAGACAAACCAAACCAATTCACAAATATATGAAAAGATTCCATCTACTATCGTTGCTCCTGTTATTAACAGGTGCAATCGGTTTCTCTTCATGCGATGTCGAAAACCTCGCAGAGGATTCGGCGCCGCGTCTGAAGGTGAACAAAGCCATAGTCCAGGTTATCAAAACCGGAAAACTAAAGAACGGCTCTACGCCTACAGTCGAGATTGTAGCCAACAAGGGCTACACAATAAACAGCGATGCCGAGTGGCTGTCGGTCGACCGCCAGCAAGGCACGGGACGCGTGATACTGCAGGTACTCGCCGAGCCTAACGAGAGTGGATCCAGCCGCGAAGGACACCTCACGATAACCTCGCTCGACCGCCAGCAGACAATCACCGTGCGGCAGTCGCTTGAGGAAGACACCGATGACAAGATGCCCATAGGCCACATCTACTACGCCGATGACTTCTCATGGTGTGTGGGAGGCAGCGACGATGTCGGCGACAAAACGATAGGTGACGCCCGCAATATCTATACATGGGGCTATACATCCAATGGCTTCCACGATTGCCTGCCACTGTTCAAGGCCCGATATGAGGATCTCAATGCCAACGCAAAGACGGTCTACACGATGGACGGATACATCAAGTTTGACAAGACCAACACCATAACAGCCATAGCCATACGCAACCTGGGAATACAGAGCGGCAAGACAACAAGCGTACGCGTCACCTTCAAGTGTGCGCGATACAACACCGACAAGACCAATGTAGTTGTGGCCATCGAGGGCACAGGAAGCATCATGAATTCAACTATGGCCAACGGCCGTACGATAAGCCCTGTCGTAAACATGCTCGAGGATAAACTCACATGGAACGAAGTGTCGGTCGACATATCGGGAATCGACTCCACCACCAAGATCATAATAGGCGAGGCAACCTTTGTACGCGACAACATAACCACCCAGGGCACCTTCCGCTGGTACCTTGACGATCTTAAAGTCGAGAAGATCGAGGGCTAATCAATAAATAACTCAAAAAAAACAACAACATGAATATACAGTTCAAACCGTTGATCCTCACTGCCATGATAGCCTCCACAGCGATGGCATTCACGTCATGTGACGATGACAAAGAGATGCCAGAGGCATTTGCATTGTCCGACTCTACATTCAACATAGCATATGACGGACTCGACAAAAGCGGAGACCAGCCATTAGTCGAGATCAACGCCACCGGCGACTGGGCCATGCACCAAGCCGACGAGTGGCTCACCCTCAGCCAGACCAGCGGCAACCACGGGTCGCACAATCTCTTCATCATAGCCCAGGAGAACCGCACCGGCAAAGACCGGCGAGGCTTTATCGAGCTTCACATGGGAAGCAAGGTACATATGCTCACAGTCAACCAGTCACGCAAGACAATCCAGATCACACTCAGTAGCAACGGCTCGGCGGTAAACGCCATAGGCATGGATCAGGACGGATCATCTCCCGTCCTTAACATCACAGCCAACGAAGCATGGACACTCGCTCTGCCACAGGGATGCGACTGGCTGCAGGCCAGCGTAACCGACGGCGAGGCCGGCGATACCCCTGTAACCTTCACCGTAGCCCCCAATACCACCGGAGACACACGCTCAGCGACGGTCGAAATAACATCGGTCGACATGATACGCAAATACACCATAACACAGGACTGGAACGCGTTCAGCACCGATCTCAGCGGCGACCCCACCAATATAATGCTTGGAGCCATCGGTGATGACGCCACCCTCTCAATGACCCTCGGATGTCTCGAAGAATGGACTGTCACCAACAAGCCCGAGTGGCTCACCATCAGTCCCGACCATGGCGACGCAGGCAACACTCCCGTAACCCTCACAGCCACCGACAACAACGGTCTCAGCCGCGAAGGCAACGTAACGATCAAGACAACGAGCGGCATCACATTGCCAATAACAATGGGACAGCGTGGAACAGCAGTACCGTTTGACACTAAGCCTGTAGGATATGCATACTTCCAGGACGACATGGCATGGGCCGTGGGTGGCCAGGACCAGGTAGGCTCCATTAACGGTGGAAGCTCCACAACCCGCAATATCTACACATGGAAATTCACCGACAACGGCTTCCCCGACGTAAAAGCTGAATTTGACCAGCGTTATACCGACATGAATCAATCAGGCCAGACTGTCTACGCCGCCGACGGATACCTCAAATTCGGAATGGGTTCCAAACAGACAGCATTCATGATCAAGCCTGCCCTTGATATCGAAGCCGGTTGCAAGGCCAATGTCGAAGTAAGCTTCAAGGCCGCCAAGAACGGCACCGACAAGATCCAGTTTGCCGTAGCAATCCAGGGAGACGGAGAGATTGTCAATGCCCTCAACTCCGAGAAGACATTCTCTCAGCTATGTAATCCTATCGACAACAGCGACAAGACAAAAAACTGGCAATGGAAAGAGTTCACGGTGACTATCAAAGGCGCCACTGACAAAACCAGGATCGTAATCGGCGAGAGCCAGTTTATCATCGACGGCTTCAAGACCCGCTCGGGCTACTTCCGCGGCTTCATCGATGACATCTCAGTCAAACGTATAGCTAACGACTAAACACAACAACCAATCATGAAACATATACATACAACAGCCAGCCGCTGGCACCGGATCCTGTGTGTACTCACACTCGGACTCATCGCCATGAGCTCATTCACGCTGGCAGCCGAGAATATAACCGGAAAGGTGCTTGACCCAGACGGCGAGCCCGCCATCGGAGCCATCGTCAGCGTCAAGGGACAGACCGGCAACACCGTCACCGACTTCGACGGCAACTTCCAGGTCAACGCCAACCCAGGTGACCAGATCACAATCACCATGCTGGGCCTCCTCCCCGGTGACATCACTGTCGAAGCCGGCAAGACCCACTATGACATAACGCTCAAGAGCGATACCCAGGCTCTCGACGAGGTCGTGGTCATAGGTTATGGAACACTCGAGAAGAAGCGCGTAACTTCATCGATCACATCGATCAGTGCCGACGACCTCACCGTAGGTCTCGGCGGCTCGACCATCGCCACCGCCCTGCAGGGCAAGATCTCCGGAATGACCATCTCGGGCAGCTCGTCGCCCAATGCTTCAAACGGCTACCAGCTACGCGGTGTGTCGTCGCTCAAGGGCAGTTCATCGCCACTGGTGGTGATCGACGGCATACCCGGCGGTGACATACGTATCATCAACCAGGAGGATATAGAGAGTATCGACGTGCTCAAGGATGCCTCGGCAGGAGCCATCTACGGCACACGAGCATCGGCAGGCGTGATCCTCATCACAACCAAGAAAGCCAAGGCCGGCAAGGTACAGGTAAACTATTCGGCCGAGCTGGCTGTCGAGAGCGTACGCAAGCGTCTCGACCTGCTGTCGACCGAGGAATACCTCGAGTATGGCCGCGGATATGACTACGGATACGATACCGACTGGTATGCCGAGATGTGCCGTAAGAACCCCTTCTCCCACCGCCACGTCGTGACACTCAACGGAGGCTCGGAAGCTCTCCAGCTATACTCATCGCTAATGTATCAAGACCAGGAGGGAATCGTGATAGGCGACGGCCGCAAAGACTATTCGATACGACTCAACGGTGTGTACAAGATGTTTGACGACCGTCTCCAGATAGGAATCAAGACACAGTTCCGCCAGGCCGACCGCGACCAGCGCAACAGCTCAACCTCATTCGAGCAGACACTCACCCTCAATCCCACCACCCCACTGATGAACCCCGACGACCCGACCCACTACAACGTCAACGAGTATGGCATCGGCACCAACTATAACCCCGTGGGCGACATCAACGACCAGGAATACAACAGCCAGGACAAGTGGTTCATAGGAGACATCAACCTCAAGTTCAAAATCACACGCAACCTCTCGGCCCAGGCGACATTCGGCATCGACCAGCGCCAGAACCAGCGCACGATCTACTACAATCAGTTCCACCGCCGCAGTGTCAACTCCAGCAAGCTCGGTGAGGGACAACACCGCTTCACCAAGCGCAACAACAAGTCGGCCGAGGCCTATCTGTCATATCTCAACGAGTTTGGCGCACATCGTATCGATGCCGTAGCCGGATGGAGCTACTTCCAGGAAATGTACGAACAGTTCTCAATGACCAACCGTAACTTCACCGTCGACGGCATAGGCCCGTGGGATATGGGAGCCGGAACCGACCTTGTCGAAGGCCAGGCGGCGATGTCATCATCAAAGGATCCGCGCGAGCGTCTGCTGTCATTCTTCGGCCGAGCCAACTATTCATACAACGACAAATACATGGCAACAGTAAGCTACCGCCGCGAGGGATCATCAAAGTTCGGTCCCAACAACCGCTGGGGTAACTTCTGGTCGGTATCGGGAGGCTGGCGCATAAGCAAAGAGAGCTTCATGGACCGTATCGAATGGATCAACGACCTGAAGATCCGCGCCGGATACGGAGTCACAGGAAACAACAACTTCGACTCGGGCTACACCGTGCGCAACTACACCGCCAGCAGCGACATGTATCCAAGCATCGCAGGAGGCTGGATCCCGGCCTACGGCACCGCCCGCAACATCAACAAGAACCTGAAATGGGAAGAAAAGAAGGAATTCAACATCGGTCTGGACTTCTCATTCCTCAACAACCGCCTGAGCGGTAAATTTGACTGGTTCAACCGTCGTGTCGACAACATGCTCATGCCTGTCAACGCCCCGGTACCCCCCATGGTGGCCAAGACAGTAATGAAGAATGTCGGTACACTTGACAACAAGGGATGGGAATTTGAGGTAACAGGCGACATCCTACAGTACAAGGACTTCAGCTGGACATCAACCCTGCGCCTCAGTTCAAGCTCCTCAAAGATCAAGAACCTCGGTGAAGAGTCATCGACTCTGCAGCCGAGCGACGCGCTGCCCCAGTCAATGGGCCACATCTACAAGCACATCAACGGCACCACCATCGGACAGTTCTGGCTATATAAATATGCCGGCCTTGACGAGAACGGCAAATGGCTCATCTACGACAAAAACAACAACGTAGTGCCAGCCGAGGGCAACACCAACGACGGCAACCGCCACTATGTAGGCAACGGTGTGCCCAAACTCATCATATCGATGGACCACACATTCCGCTACAGGCAGTTTGACCTCGGAATCCAGCTACGCGCATGGTGTGACTTTGATGTCTTTGACGAGACCGCCCTTTATTACGGTCTCAAGAGTGCCCCCGGCACCAACCTCCTGAGGATAGCGTACACCAACAACTACGCTATCAACGACACCCGTATCACCAGCGACTATTTCCTCAACGACGCCTCGTTCATAAAGATCGACGCCCTCTCACTCGGTTATACCCTCAATCTGGCCAAATACAACAAATACATCCAGCGCGCACGCTTCTACGTCACCGCCCGCGACCTCGTGACATGGACCCGCTACAAAGGATATAACCCCGAACAGGATGTAAACGGAGTGTTCCCGAGCGACGCAGGCCTGCGCGACACCCGCTCGATGTATCCCCAGACAACCCGCTGGACATTCGGTGCCCAGCTCACTTTCTAACCTCTAACCGTTGAATGCAATGAAACTTAAATATATAGCAATCGCCTCAGTACTGGGTGCCGGAGCAGGTCTGGCATCATGCGACCTCGATGAGAGATTCTACAGCCAGGCTTCGCCCGACACGTACTATACAAGCCCCGAGAATGTCTATGCCATTCTCGCCTACCCCTTCTACCAGATCGAGTACATATGGGACCAGAAATGGATATGGGTACAGGAAGAGATGTGCAGCGACGAGATGACAGCTCCCGCCCAGGGCAGTGACTTCTACAACAATGGTGAGTACATACGCTGTCAGGAGCACTCGCTCACCCCTGATGAACGTATCACCACAAATCCCTTTAACCAGATCGGCTACATCATAGCCCGTGCCTTCGAGGCTCGCGAGGATCTGTCGGCAGTCAACTATCCGTCCATCGGTCTCACCGAGGCCGATAAAGCCGACCACATCAACCAGCTCAACTGTGTAGTAGCCCTCGGCTACATGATGTATCTCAACCAGTATGGCGGCGTACCCATCTATGAAAGCAGCCAGGACGAGCCCAAAGCCCGCAACACCTCTACCGAGGTATTCGAATACATCGAGCGGTTGCTCACCGACGCCATACCCCAGATCAAATCAAACACCGAGGGCGGAGGCCAGAACGGATATATCTCAAAAGGTGCCGCTGTCATGATGCTCGCCAAGTTGTACATGAACGCCAAGACCTACACCGGCACCGAACGGTTTGACGACGCAAAGAATCTCCTGCAGGATCTCCTTACAGGCAAATATGGCAAATACTCACTCGACAAGACATGGTACGGTCCACACACATTCACCAACGACCAGTCGCCCGAGGCGGTATGGTACCTTCCCTGCGAGCGCAACAAGTTTGAGTTCAACTGGTTCTATCGCTTCAACTACATAAGCGGAGCCGATGTATACTTTGACTGCGCATTCCCTGCCAGCCGCTACAACGGCTATATGCTGTCACCCTCACGAGAGACCCCCGACGGCCCTGTTTATGAAGACAAGATGGGTTGCCCTTACGAGAAATTCAACGACCTGGATCTGCGCAAGCGTCCATATGTATACAATGGCAACGGCCAGTATGAGGGCATGTTCTGTGTAGGACTGCAGAAGAATCCCCACACCGGCAAGATCGCCATGGGCGTACGCGGAATCATGAGCGGCAAGGAGATCACCATGGTCGATTGTGTGAACGCCGACGGCAAGGGAAGCCACATGCAGAACGGAGCCGAGAACTCAGGCATACGTCTCGTAAAGATGCCTATACCAAACACGACCGACATCAACCTGCTCTTCAGCCCCGACATTCCCATGTACCGCCTCACCGAGGCCCAATACTGGCTTGCCGAGTGCTACTGGCGCGAGGGTAACGGTAAGGAAGCTGCCGCATTGATCAATGAAGTGAGACAGCGCAACTTTGCCGGTGCCGATCCCGATCCTGTCCCAGACTCGTTTGACATCTACCGTCTAAGCGACGAGTATATGATCGAGTTCCTCGGTGAGGGACACCGCCGCACCGACATAATACGCCTCGGACTGTATCACACCGAGTCATGGTGGGCTCACAAACCCAGTAGCGTGGAAATGTGTGTGATGCCTATCCCCAACGACGCTATCAACGCCAACCCGCTACTTGAACAGAACCCGGGCTATTGATAGTTGATAATTGATAGTTGATAGATTTTCCGTTATCAATTTGTCAATTGATAGTCAATCGTTAATTTTAACTCTAAGAGAATAATTATATGAAACTCTTCAAATATACGATTTCACTGCTACTCGTGATTGCATTCTCGTCATGCGAGGAGCAGATAACTGCCAGCCGCACAGGTGGCGATCAGGACCAACTCACCATAAAGAATGAATTCGGCAAGAACCTCGTGGGCCGCGTGACAGTCGACGGCCAGCCTCGCGCCGGTGTCGTAGTGAGCGATGGCATCAATGTCATGACCACCGACGAGAACGGCATATACCAGATGTATACCGAGGGCCGGCAACACGTGTTCATCTCCATCCCCGAGGATTGTATCGTTCCTGTCAAGAGCGATGGGACTCCGGCATTCTACAAGACCATCGATTTCAGTAATGAAACAGTCATACAGCGTGACTTCAGCCTTGCCTCAACAACCAAGAAAACCGAGTGGACACTGCTCACATTCGCCGACCCCCAGATAGGCAACGATGACGATGTATCCGATCTCACCAACATTGTGATGCCCGGCATACTCGGAGGCACATCGACCCTGACCGGGAACGTATACGGTATCACACTCGGCGACATCGTATGGAACAAGCCCAACCTGTTCGAGACATGCAAGAACCAGATTCAGCGCACCAACATCCCATTCTTCAGCGTCATCGGCAACCACGACCATAACGAGACCATACACAATGACACATCGAGCGATTCCGAATTCCGCGATGTGTTCGGCCCTACCTATTACTCGGCCAATATCGGTGACTGCCACCTCATCGTGCTCGACGATATACTCTACAGCGGAGCCAACGGCCGTAACGACTACGCCCAGACGATCACTCAGGAACAACTCGACTGGCTTGAGAAAGACCTCTCCTACGTGTCTGAGGACAAACTTCTCATCATCGGACTGCATGCTCCTACAAAGCGCCGCGCTTCATCGACCCATGTCACCAACAACCAGGCTCTATATGACCTTGTCAAGAACTACAAGGATGTACAGATCCTCTCAGGACACACCCACAACAACTTCACCACCACCATTGCCGACAACATCACAGAGACCACCTTCGGCGCAGTGATGGGCGCCTTCTGGTATCCGATATGCAACGACGGTTCACCTCGTGGATATGCCGTATTGCAGTTCAACGGCAACCGACTCGTCAACAAATACTACCAGGGGGCCATCACCTCTCGTGACTACCAGATGGTCGTATATCACCCCGACGAGGCTGTGCTGTGGCAGAGATCTGCGACACCCGGCACACCATATGACAAGGTGCTTATCAACATATTCTGCTGGCATACCGACTGGACGGTCGAAGTACAGGAGGACAACCTGGCATGGGTGACCCTTGACCCCGCCAAAGACCGCACCGGCACACCGGCATGGGATCCCGCCGTACACCAGCAGGTGGATCCCTCGACAGGATATCTCCCTGCCCACCACAATACGGCCGCTCCCGAGAACAACAACGACCACATGTTCCTTTACAAACCCCAGCAAGGCTGGAAGACAGTAACCGCACGCGCCACCGACCCATGGGGCAACGTTTACACATCGTCGGTCAACAACAGGTAACAGGTATGAGTAATGCCCTATTTGCTTAGAGATTGTCTATAACATTTCCCAAAACAAGCATCATATAAATTTTAGACAAGCTCATTGAACCGGCACCACATACACGAATTAAAACGCTTATCAAAGCCCGTAACCTATTATGTCCATTCAAAAAAAACCTAAACTCACAATTATGTCAGCCCTGATCGCAATGTCGGGGCTGACATTGTTCGCATCGCCCCCCGAGACCAATCCGATGGTATTCGGCAATGCACGTCTCAGCATCATAACCCCCACACTGCTGCGCCTTGAATACGCACATAACGGAGAGTTCATTGACGAACCCACCCTGTTTGCATATGACCGGTCAAGCATGTTGCCTGTCGACTCCATCGAGATCACAAGCCTGGGAGACGACTGTTACGAGATCTCTACACCGGCCCTGCGCATATGGTATCACGATGACGGTTTCCCATTCTCGACATCCAACCTCAATGTATTCTATACCCTCAACGGCAAAGAAAAGAAGTTCACCAACCGCTTCCTGCCAAAAAACAACCTCGGAGGCCCAATCGAGACACTCGACCGTGTGACTAAGGAGATACCCATGAACGACGGTATACTGAGCAAGGACGGATGGTATATGATTGATGACGAACGTACCGACCTGCTCACCCCCGACGGCTGGATCAAGCCACGCGACACCGACAGTCACATCCAGGACCAGTACTGCTTTGTCTATGGCAACGACTACAAGGCGGCCCTGGCCAGTCTCGGTGCCATATCGGGCAAAGTACCCATGACCCGCAAGTATATACACGGTGTGTGGTACTGCCGGTACTGGGACTATACAGCAGAGGAGTTTCTCGGTATCATCGACGGATATGACAAGAACGATTTTCCTATTGACAATATCGTATTTGACATGGGCTGGCACACGAACGACGCCACCGTCGGCACCGGTCACAACGGCCACCTCAACTGGAACGGATACACATGGAATAAAGAGCTTATCCCCGATCCAGAGGCCCTGCTAAGAGCCTGTCACGAACGCGGCGTCACAGTGTCGCTCAATGACCATCCGCACGACGGCATCCGTCCTCATGAGTGGAACTACAACGAGTTTGCCGCTTCGCTCGGCCTGTCAAAGGATGATCCCGTCCCCCTGTTCGACCTGTCAGACAGTACTTATATGAACCGTTTCTTCGAATATGCCCACCGGCCGAGCGAGGAAATGGGAGTGGACTTTTGGTGGCTCGACTGGCAACAGAATTATCTCTTCCCACATGTAAGGGGACACCACGCCACCTCGCTGGCCTGGATCAACGAACTATATTACCGTGACTCCCAGCGTCAGGGAAAACGCGGAGCCGGATACAGCCGATGGTCGGGATGGGGCGATCACCGTCACCCAATACAGTTCTCGGGTGATGCCCAGGCCAACTGGGAGATACTCGCCTTTGAGGTAAAACTCACCGCATGCAGCGGACAGGGAGGATGCTACTACTGGGCCCACGACACCGGTGGATTCAGAGGTGATCCCAACGCCGAACTCACCACCCGCTGGACCCAGTTCAGCGCACTGTCGGCCGCACTACGTGTACACTCCACCAAAGACAAGCGCCTTGACAGACGCCCATGGATAAGCGGTGAAAAATTCACCGATGCCATGCGCCGCATGTACCATATGCGCTCAGAACTGATGCCATACATATACAGCTCGGTATGGCAGACACACAACACCATGGTTCCGCTTAACCGCTCGATGTTCATAGACTACGGCGACCAGCCCGAGTCGTTCAGGCAACCACAGGAATTTACATTCGGTGACAACATTCTTGTAGCCCCGGTGACACAGCCCGGAGACGGAGACGACCTCACGGCCACCCAACAGGTGTGGTTTCCGGCCGGCGAAGTATGGTATGACTGGTTTACCGGCGAACGCCATGAAGGGGGCCAGACCAAGAGCGTGGCCAAGTCGATCTACGAATTTCCCATGTACGTGCGCGGCGGCCATATACTGCCGTTGCAACCCTACACCGCCCGTCCTGCCACCACACCGCTCGAGACACTCGTGATGCTCGTCTACCCGGCCTATGGCGATGCCGATAACAGCTTCAACCTGTATGAGGACGACGGCCTGTCGCTCGACTATACCCGTGGCAAATATGCCACAACACGCCTGCAGTACATCCAGAAAGGCAATAAGGCAACTGTCACTGTACATTCCACCAAGGGTGAATATGACGGACAGGTCACAGAGCGCGCCTACCGCCTGCTGCTGCCTGCCATTGCCGACGGGATCGCTGTCAAAGTCAACGGTCGGCGGGCCAAGCTTGAGACCGACCCTGCCAAGGGGATGAAATGCATTAATATCCCATCCACCGGAATAAACCGGCCGGTAACCATCGAATTCGGTATCTGACCTGATATAAATTGAAATACTGCCATCGGAGCCAAATCACCAATGGCAGTATTTTCACTTATTTTATTGGCAATCATCTACTATTTTTTTACTTTTGCCTGTCACAAAACACTTATAATAATGAAAACTACTCTTAACCGACTGTTGACTCTCGCAGTCATTGCCGCTGCATCATCAATCACCGCCATGGCCGTCAAGCCGCTTGTCGTAGCCCATCGCGGCTACTGGAAGGCCGAAGGCTCGGCCCAGAACTCTATCCGCGCCATAGCCAAGGCCGACTCGGTAAAATGCTTCGGGTCTGAATTTGACGTATGGGTAACGGCCGACGGTGTCGTGGTCGTAAACCATGACCCCACGATTAACGATGTCGTGATCGAGACATCAAATGCCGAAGAGGTTCTGGCCCAGACCCTCTCCAACGGCGAGCATGTCCCCACCCTCGAGGCGTATCTTCAGGAAGCCGTCAGACACCCCAACCTGCAACTGGTGTGCGAGCTCAAGCCCCACACCAGCAACTGGCGCGAGACCGTGGCCATCAACGAGATACTCCGACTCATGAAAGAGTACAATCTCGAAGACCGTGTCGACTACATCACATTCTCCAAGAACGGCTTCAAGAAACTCATCAAGAACGCTCCACAGGGCACTGCCGTATATTATCTTGACGGCGACTATGTACCCGAGCAGATCAAATTCATGGGTGGTGCCGGCATCGACTACTCGATAGGAGCCATGCGCAATCATCCCGAATGGATCAAGCAGAGCCACGACCTGGGCCTCAAAGTCAATGTATGGACAGTCAACAAGACTGCCGACATGCAATGGTGCATTGACAACGGCGTGGACTTCATAACCACCAACGAACCCGAAAAACTCCAGAAACTCCTCGAGAAATAAACCCTCCTCCCCCCTTACAGAACAATTCCATACAGCGGCATCCTTCCCCTACAGCGGCAGGATGCCGCTGCTCTACATGATCGCAGTCAGAAAACATACCTGCTGTCGCTGACCGCTATACGAATACCGAGAAACGAGGGCAGACAAAACTGAGGGCAGCCTGTAATCACTTACAGCACTGCCCTCTTCGCGGTTATTGTATGAAAATTACTGCCTTATTCGGCTCCGCCATCAAGCCCCGTACGGCGGTAACCCTTTAAGATATAGTGGTCTATACCGTAGGCACCGTTATTGTCGTCATCAAAGGCGATCTCAAACTGTATGGCATCGACCGGCATTCCCGAGGGAGTCGTTGTGCCACCAAAGACAACACTGCCGTTGAATACCTTCACCTGGCTTTCATATGCCAGATTATCAAGCCATGACTCCGATCCGAAAGTCTTCGCATCGCTGTTACACGGCACCTTGGCTATAAATTCCCAAAATCCGCCAAGATCGTTGATAAAGAACTCGTCGGGACGGTCGGCGCTGGTATTGTAGGTGATGATCTGGAACGAGCCGAGACCAAACGGATCCTCTATGACGACATTGCCGTCGGCATCGACAGCATCGGCTGTCACCATCCACTCGCCGGCGAGATTGACCGTAGCTGTCATCCCTATCTCCTCTTTCTCACACGAGCATACCGTAACTGTGAGAAGCGCTATGAATGCATATTTAAGTATCTTGAACATATCGTACTGTAACATTAGAAGTTATCATTTGTGGCATTGACCACGAAAATAAAGGGATAATCAGTATAGCTTACCTTCCACGAGATAGAACTGGTGGCAGCGTCAAAGTGTCCGTCCTCAAGACTGTTGGCCGAGTCACCCCATCCTTGTAGGTAGCTGTCGACAAGTGTAATGTCGCCGGCGGCGTCGATAGTGACATCGGCACCGAGAGCGTAGGCCGATCCATAACCGGCACGATACTCATACCAGCCGCCCAGCAGGTCGCTGATCTCATAGTTACCCTGGCCGTCACCCACCACGAGCAACCTGTAGCCGCCGTAGTATATGATCCCATTGTAGTCTCGGTAGCTGTCGGAACTTACGGTATAATAACCCGAAGCCTTGTCGGCAGGATCGGCTACCAGCACATACCTTGTGGCCGAGGACGAGAAACCATCGGCATTCACAACCTTATAGTTTATGGAATAATAGCCGGGGGCTGGATTCTGCATATTCATGGAGGTCACGACCGATATCTCGCCGGTCACATCCTCACCGTTGAGCAAGGCCGTGCACCCGGGGTCGGCATATGCGGTGCCCGAAGGCGCCAGGTCATAGACAGGTCCCTCCATCGTGAGCACAGGATAATATGTCACGCTCGTAAAGCCCTCGGTATCCTTGTCACACAAGGTGAAGCCTACCGTCGACATCACTGCCAGGGCCATCATCGAAATATATTTCTTCATATTTTTCAATTCTTTGTAGGATTAATATTATTCGGCCCAGAACACAGGTGCCGCATCGCCCTTGTACTCGGGAGTATTGCTGTTACGGTTGGCCGAGCTTTCAGGATAGGGCCAGCGCTGAAGCACTTTCCCGGCACCGAGCTGGGCATTGAACATGATGGGGGTATAGAGTGTGCCCGGCTCAAGAAGCGAGGGGGTGTAGGCATCATTCTGCTCGTCATAGATCTGGGCACCGGTGACAGTTCCCATGGCAGGATAACCCAGACGACGCATCTCACACCACGCCTCATAATTGTTTGTACCGCTCAGGGCGACCCACTTCTGTATACCTATGCAACGCTTGTAGTCGGTCTCACTCCATGGGTAGGCATTTATGACAGTCTCAGCCCCACTCACACCGGCCGAGGCAAACGAAGCCTCTATGGCGGCCTCATAATGGGCACCGGCTTTTGACTTGTCGCCGAAACGCACCTCATACTCGGCAAGGAAGAACTCCACCTCGGCACGGGTCATCAGGTATACGGGATCGTCATACTTGACGTTGGGACGACACCAGTAGTTGGCCTTGTAATTGGCTGTCGTCGAGAAGTAGGAACCCGACACGGATCCCGTATACTCACCCTTTACGGTATTGGGAGTAAAGTAGGCCTGCAGACGGGCGTCATCGGCTCCGCTCATAGTGGCGAGCAGGGCAAGATTGAGCACGACATTCTGCTGGGTGGAACCGAAGTAGGTGGCAAACTCCTCCTGATAGTAAGGATTGGCCTGGCCGCTCGAGTTGCTCCAGCATCCTTTCCAGCATATATCCCCTGCGGGGAAGTTGTCCTCATCGACAAGAGCCTTGAGCGAAGCCTTGACATCGACGGCATTGCTTTCACGCATCAACAGACGCAGTTTCAATGCATTGGCTACCTTTATCCACTCCGAGGCCGTCTCGCCCGGCAACAGGAAGTTGGTGCAGACCGACTCGTTGCCGTTTACTTTGTCAATGGCAGCGTCAAGCTCTCCTACAAGACCGGCATAGATATCCTTGCCATCGTCATAATGGGGAGCGAGGTTGCCCAGATCGAGAGCCTCGCTGTAAGGAATCTCGCCATAGCAGTCGACCATCGACTGGTAGGCTGCCACACGTATCACGGTGGCGGCCAGGTTGTCACCCCACGACTCGCCCGAGGCGGCCATGGACTGTACAGTCGAGATGTTCTGCAGACACCGCGTGGCAAGATTGGTATAGGTTGAGCTCGATCGTACGGCACTCTGCTGGAAACGACTATAGTCAAGATAGTTGGATGTGCCGAACATCTGGGCATAATGCTGGGCGTAGTATCCGCCGGTAATACGCATGTAGTTGCCGTAGCTGTTGGCAAACGACATCTCGGCCACCGGGAATATCATGCTCGTGGTGAGGTTGCCCTCGCTGGGTGACTGAGGGTTCTCGTTGATATCGAGATAGCTGTCACATGCCGTGAGGGCAAGCGACGCGGCGACCACACCGGTAACAAATATTTTTTTCATTGTCATCGTAGTCTTAGAAATTTACTTTTAGGTTAACTCCGAATGTACGGGGCGAGGGATTGGTGTACAGCTCGCCGAAACCGTATGCAAGATCACCAGAACTGGTAACTGTGGTCGACTCGGGATCGACATAGCGATTCTCCCTGGCGGTCCAGATGAAGGCATTGTTGCAGTAGGCAGTGAGCACAACCTCCTGCATCTGTATGGCCTTTAGCCACTTGCGTGGCAGGCTCCATGAGAGCGATATATTGCGCAGTTTGCAATAGGTGCGGTCGGTGAGATAGGCCAGACCGCCATTGCCCCAGCCGTATTCGTTGAAATAAGTCTGGAAACTGCTGTCGCTGATGTAGATGGGAGTGGTGTTCTCGCTATAGGTACCGTCACCGTTGTCAACCACCGAGTTGGGAACTATGAACGGTCGGCGCTCGTTATACTCGGTCACCTTGCCGTTGCCGGTAAACTGCATGATATTCTTCGTGCGCGAGAACATCTTGCCGCCGTAACGTATGTCGAAAGCCGCGCTCAAAGTCACGCCATAGGCGGTGAGAGCTGTCGTGATACCTCCGGTCCACTTGTGGTTCATGTCAAAGCCGGTATCCTCGACACTCTTTCCGATCACAGGCTGTCCATGTGCATCGACTATAGGCTTGCCATAGTCGGGGCTGTCGGGATCTGATACAAACTGAGGCAGATAGGTGTAATATGTTCCGAGGGGCTTGCCCTGCTCGGCATACATATACACGGCATCATTACCGGCCGAGAAGCTGTAGATGCTGACCTTGCCGCCTTCAAGCGACTCGGGCATTGAAAGCACCTTGTTGCGGTTGACCGACAGATTGAAGCCAAGCTCCCACGAGAAGTTCCCGGTCTGCACGGGGATGGTGTTCAACATCACCTCGAAGCCACGGTTACGCACCTTACCAAAGTTTGTCACCTGATAGCTGTAGCCGGTCGACGGATCGACCGGAAGAGTGAATATCTGGTCGTCGGTGATACGGTTATAATATGTAGCGTCAAGATCGATACGACCGTTGAAGAACTTGAGATTGGCGCCGACCTCAAACTCCGATGTCATCTCAGGACGCAGAGTATTGCTGCCGGCCGTGTTCGAGGCCATGAATGCGTTGGTGCTGTTGAACGGAAACTGGATGATATAGTCGCCATAGTAGCCGTTGGTACTGCCCTGGGTATAGTTGGCCGATGTATAATATGGACTGGCATCGTTGCCGGTCTTGCCGTATGCCACACGTATCTTACCGAACGACAGGATATCCTTGTTCTCTATAAAGCGTGTGAAGATACCGCTGAAAGTGATACCGGGATAGAAGAACGAGTTGTTGCTGATAGGGAGTGTCGACGACCAGTCGTTACGGCCGGTGATGTCGACAAACGCGAATTCGTCCCATCCTACCGATGCATAGCCGAAGAGTCCTACCATGCGGCGCTTTGTCTGCAACTCGCCCAAAGTGGTCCAGGTCGAGCCGTTGCCCAGCTGCCAGTAGCCGGTATTGATCGAGAGATCGTCCGACTGACCGTACAGGCTCGTGGCGTAGCGCTCGTTTATGTTCATGCCGGCCGTGACATTGACATCAAGACGGTTGTCAAGGAACTTCTTGTTGAATACGGCGAGGAAGTCATGGTTGAGTTCATGGGCACGACGATAGTAGTTGTATACATATCCGGCCTGGTTCATGTTGCTCGGAGCGTAACCGTAGTCCTCGTTGATGAGGGCGTCGTCAAGGGCGATCTGGGGGTAGCCCTGACGGGTGTCATAGTCACTGTAGTCCCAGCCAAAGCGGTAGGTGAGTGTGAGCCAGTCGACAGGTATGATATCGGCCTGCATCTTGCCGTATACCTGCTTGCCGTTGGAGGTAAACTCGTTATTGGCCAGCGACCAGTAGGGGTTGGTGATTCCGTAGGGAGTGAAATAGGCCTCGGGGGTATTGAACGGACTGTCGAGATTCTTCATGTCGACGATCGACACATCTCGCGGCATCTCGAGAACACCGTCGATAACCGATGTTCCCTGGAACGAACCCACCGTCTTGGTACGGTAGTTGGCAAAGTTCATAGAGCTGGATATCTTGATCCACTTCTCGGGCTGATAGCTACCGCGGAACGCGATGGTATTGCGACGGTATGAGTCCTGGTCAGTGGGAATGATACCGTCCGAACCGGTATAGCCGTATGACAGATAATAGGTCATCTCGCCGCTACGGCTCACACCGCTGAGAGCGATGTTGTGTTTCTGACTCCAGCCGGTATCGAAGAAATCCTTGACATTATTCTTCTTGGCTGTGTAAGGATGAAGAAGCTGCTGGTTGTTCCATATGGGACCGTAGACCTGCATAGAGCCGTCAAGGGCCGGACCCCACGATCCGTTTTCGATATAGGTCTGGTTTCCGTTCCAACCCTGGCCCCACTTGTTCTGCATCTCGGGGAGCAGTGCTACACGCGAGGCCTCGACATTGCCGCTGTAGGTGATCTGGTAGTTCTTGCCGCTTGCACCTTTGCCACCGTTCTTGGTGGTGATGATTATCACACCGTTGTTGGCTCGGCTACCATACAGCGATGTGGCGGCGGCTCCTTTGAGGACTGTAACCGAGGCAATGTCATCGGGAGCGATGTTGCTTATACCTCCGGTCGCCACGGCATGGCCGTTGGCCGAATACGAACTGTTCTGCAACGGCACTCCGTCAACCACATACAAAGGTTGGTTACTGCCGTTTATCGAGCCGAGACCACGTATATTGACATTGGTGGCGGCTCCGGGATCGCTTGATGTCGACTGAATCTGAAGACCGGCCACCTTGCCCTGCAGGGCGTCCATGACGTTGGATGTCTGGGCTCGCTCGATATCGGCGGCCGACACCTGTGTGGCCGAGTATCCCAGCGACTTCTCCGAGCGGGAGATACCGAGAGCCGTTACCACAACCTCGTCAAGCACCATCGAGTTGAGTCCCAGCACGATCTTGATCTCGCCGGGCGTAATAGTGACATCCTGCGATGTCATGCCGATATAACTGACACGCAGAGTCTTGGCATCCTCAGGAACATTCTTGATTACAAACTTGCCATCCAGGTCGGTGCTCGCGCCGATCTGGGTGCCGGAGACCAGCACCGAGGCTCCTGTAACCGGCTCGTCGTCCTCAGTGACGACAAGTCCTGTCACAGTCCTCGTCTGGGCCAAGGCGCCAAGGCTGACAAACATCAGCGCCATCATCAGCAAAAATAGCTTTCTCATACTGAAAAGAAATTAAACATGTAAGTGAATTTAACCGAAAATTTAATAAAGCTGAAAATAGATTATATATAATAATAATTGAGTATTAATTTCAAAACTTACATTTATAAACAAAAACACCCGAATAATCGAGAAAAAATAAGTTGTCAATCTTATTTGGAAACATATTATAACCAAAAACAGTACAAAGGAAATAAAAATAAATCTAATCA
>CAXHRO010000032.1:0-32161 GCA_964018905.1 uncultured Muribaculaceae bacterium | reverse complement strand
GGCTTGAGAAAGTCAGGGCTTTGTTTTATGTTTTACAACAGGTTATGAAAAGAGGATGCGCCTATTTTGACACACCCGCATTTTTATTTAAAGGATATGAATCCAATCAAAACGGCTACTCTACAAACTCATTAAAACTGCGGCCAAACGGCTCGTTCATAAGCAAATGATACTCTTTCACAAAGCGATCGAATGCCTTGGCTGCGCTACCGACACGGTTAGCCTGTAACAATATATTGCACTTGGCCTTGACGGCATTTTCGTCAATTGAGTCAAATAGCAGTATACAATTGGCGACTCTCAACGCCAGCTCCTTATTACATGACACCTGATTGTCGTCAAGCACAAGATGGAGCACCTGAATCATGCTATCCGAATACTCCCCTTTGAACGCATCAAGCCATTCAAACTGACACTCCGGGAGTAACGGACCCCGTGATGCATATTCAAGCAGACGGCCGATATGTCTTATATCAGATCCACTGTCCGTTTCCACTATCGATTTCATTATAGACCTAACAGCATAATAATCGACCAAATTGCAATCTTCCGTATCAAGATGCCAGTTGCCATGGGAAACACCAAGTTTCAAATCTCCTACTTCAGGCAGAAGCACTCGGAGTTTTCGCATATTCACACTACGGTTGTTCAGAAAACTCTCGTCCGACTTATCATACCATAAACAGTCTTTAAGCAATGAATTAGATACCCCCTCTCCATTCTTTTCGGTATACAGGACCACCAGCATAAGAATCTGACGAAGTATAGGAGTAAAACTTCCTGTTATATTCTCCCCTCCATGATTGATTACCTTAAAACCACCCAACAATGTAATACCCGGTGACAGTTGGGCTTCAGACATGCCGACTGTATCTGTATCCACAATGCCAATAGCTTTATCCGAATTATTAACATAATTATCAACTTCCGATGCAGACGGCTGTGACTCAGTCTCCAATGAAAGCGGTAAAGGCTCAGTCATTACCCTTCCACGTTGTCTTACTCTATAACACACCACCAACCATATAACAAGAGCCAATCCAGCCATAACAATACATATCCATACCGCCATATGAACACTGTCGGTCGGTTTGACAAGACCGAGTGTCGAACATGGCAATAACGGTAACTGTAGTGTATATATATCGGTAGTATATGTTTCCGAATCAGGATCACGGCTTATGGTGACAGCATACAGCATATCGGTCTGCGGCAGATGCAGAAGCATCGCCGACGAGTTTATATCACTGAAACGGTACGGTATACTGTCCGACAATATTTTCATACCCCCGTCTGCGATATCCAGTTTCTTCAGCGTAAGACTCGTATTGGCTTTGAATGGTTCAAAAAACAATCCCATCACCGACTTATCCTCATCATTATACAAGAGATTGTCAACAGCGATACCGTTTTCACGCTTAACGTCACTATCCAGCAGGCATGTAAGCGAGTCGGTACGGATGTCCATCAAGTGCAAATCGTTGAATACCTTAGTTCCAAACTCCTGATCGCCATACATATTGCCTATTCCACCATAAATGATGACATGATTATCATCTACCCGACCTGTCGCACTCATATACCGCGGAGCCATTTTGTCTAAAGCCGACTTGTCTGAAAGCCGATTACCGGTCGCAAACCATATCTTATTTAAATCATTCTTATATGAATGATAGCCATAACCGAACATCTGTACCACTACCGAGTCACCCTCAATATAACGGCTATGGCTAATATAACTGGGCTGACGTCTTGGAGATATCGCAGGAATCCACTCGGCCGATCCAAAATCAAATCGCGATATACTCGCATCCATGTCACCATTATCGTCTATCGAGTAGTAAAGCAACTGCTCATTGCGCCTTGGTCCTATAACGACGAAATTATTTGACAACATTTTCATATCCATTATGCCACCGTTATATTTGGTCTCAGACACACGTTGCTTGATAAGATCAACCTTGACGACCCTATCTCCCGAGACAAGATAAAGATTGGGTGAACCGACAGCCGCCACCGGATACGCCTTTTGGTCAAGACCGATACTGCGCACAAGCTTCCAGCGCGAGTGCTTATTGATAATCCATTCGTGATTTTCCATTCTTGCCGACAGACGGCCATCACGATCATATACAACCGTGTCGGTATCAACAGGATCAAGAGGAAAATCATACACCTCTCCATCTCCAAGCGACAATCGTATGTCACGAATCTCCATAGGAGCCACGTCTACACATGATTTGCCCAAAAGATGTCCTTTACCAAATATCACTGTTAGCGCAGTTCTACCCGACTGATGCCTTTTTGAAAACATCGTCTGCCCGTTCTCGCTCACCTTAATCGAGTCGCCGGCCGATTCAAGCACGAGGCATATACGATTCCAGTCATATATATCCAGCGGCACCCCCTCGTTTCGTATTGGCCTTAGTCTGCCACCATCATCAACCGTACACAGATACGGGCTACCGCTCTTTGGATTGCTAAGAAAAAGACTTACAATCTCTCCGGCATCGGTACCAATACTACATACGTATCCAAAGTGATCACCATGACGAGAAACCTTAAGGTCAAAATCAACCTCCAGCCTGTTTCCGTCCCACAATAAACGTCCGCCACCGGGAATACACAACGATGTACGTGAATCGACACTGTAATCGTTTCCTCGAAACACTATACCGTTGATATTGGCGACATTACATCTTGCATCGGGAACGACCAACAAAAGTATAGCACACACTAATACTATTTTCTGCAATAATATCTTCATGGTAATGCAAATTTAACTTATATTATTCAATTTTCCAACACCCGGACAGACAACAGTATTTTTAGACCCAGTTCCCCAATATTTGTTAACACCGGGGTCGCATATCTCTGAGTGATATTTATCCTCTGTTGTTGTCAGTAGCATAAGATCCCATCGCCTCGGCCAAGCGTTAACAAATATTCAGTTTCGGTTTTTCGCTACAAATCTAAGGTGGGGAATGGGGTCTAAATAAGCATTACCTTGAAACATTACCTCCATTTTGAATATCTTTTTATCATGTTGTACACAAAATTTATGAATTTTTCATTATATCTTTGCAGTGTAGAGATATAAGGGCATCCCTGCCCTCATCAATGAATACTATGCATAATTAAAATTATGAGAATATGAAAACGCGATCATACTGCCTGTCGGCCGCAATGATATCTATATACACCATCGCTCAAGCCCGTGGTACATGGAATATAGACAACTCTATATATCATGTAGACACCCTATATCATGCGACTGCAGGCCCCGGAACCACCGAGACCCACCTTCGAGTCACAAACTCAGCGTCAGGCGAAGTCAACAATCTGTTTTACACCACTGTACAGCTTGACAATCCATATGTCGAGATGCGTGCCGCCAAAGCAGGCAACAGCATGAGTGCCGTAGAGACCGTACCCGAGATCGCCGAACGGTTTTCCCGACCAGGCGAAATCTATTTTGCCGGCACCAATGCCGACTTTTTCAATACAGCTCCCCCTTACAATGCCCTGGGCGCAACCATCACCAACGGCTCGCTGGCCAATCTAAACACACCGGCCTCAATTGCCGATATCGATGACTACTTCCTATACTTCGACGGCAACAACACACCTTCTTTTGCACGACATGTAGTACCCGGCAACCAGGGATCCATACAGTTCCCCAATGGCTCTCAGTACATCCACTCCGTCAACACAAGCCGAGACGAAAACGGCCTTGTACTCTATACTCCCCAATGGAAGACCGGCAACTACGCCTCCGGCTATACCGGCACAAACAAGTACGGGACCGAAGTTAAAGTCAGACCCATTGATGGCCCGATATTATATGGTAACAATCAGAGACTTGAAGTAATCGAGGCCCCTGTCATGTCAGTCGGAAACATGAAGATACCCGAGGACGGATTTGTTGTGTCGGGCCATGGCACAGCCCAGACATATCTCTCAAGCCTCAAGAAAGGAGACATAATAAAAGCATATATAGGAATACGGGCCGACAATACCCCTGCTACAGTCAAAGAACTCATTGGAGGTTTTCCATTTATTCTGCGTGGCAACGAAGTCCAATCCACTCCGTCATACCCCGGGCATCTGTCAGCCAAAGAACCACGTACAGCTGTAGGACACAATCATGACAAATCTCAACTAATAATGCTTGTCGTTGACGGACGCAATGCCGGCGGTTCGGCCGGAGTCACCCAGAACATGCTCGCCAAGTTCATGTTGCAGCTCGGATCATATGACGCGATGAACTTTGACGGAGGTGGATCATCGACCCTCTATATCGACCGGCTGGGAGTACGCAACGTCCCCTCGTCATCTTCTCTCGATCCCAACCGTCCCACCGGGCATCCGCGTGTCGTTGTAAACGCTCTGTTTGCCGTAGCCAAAGCCCCGTACGACAGCGAAATAGCATCAATTGAAATACGCGAAAAGCGTCTTGACCTCACCACCGGCCAGACATACAGACCCACCGTATACGGATACAACCGCTATGGTGTTCTTATAGAGACCAATGTCACAGGATTCACATGTGAGACAGCCCCTCAGCTCGGCACACTCGACGGCTCGACATTCACAGCCGGACCAGGCCGTTATCGCGGAAGTCTCACCGTACGGCTGGGCGAGGCCACCCACTCGATACCGATATTTATCAACGGCAATGACGGCGAATATGTCAACGCCGGTATCGACAATATCATGGCCGATCCAGATACTAATGCTCCCGTCGAGTACTACACTCCTTTAGGACAGCGTATAACCCACCCTGCCCATGGACAGATAGTCATAGAGCGGCAGGGCACAAGCGTCACACGCCACCTATACCGCTGACTATCTATGTAAAACATCCTCAAATCACCGTCCCGCAGGTCTCACCTGTCCAACATAACAACAAACAGCCTATGAAACTTACAATCAAGAATATGGTCTGCCGCCACTGTCTGGAATGTGTAAGGCGGCTTCTGTCAGACGGGTTACAACTTAAAGTAACATCGGTCGAACTTGGAGTTGCCGAGATAGACGGCACTCTCACCGATGAAGATCTTGAGAAAGTGAATCACTCTCTCGAATCAGAAGGCTTTGAGCTTATTCATTCACGCGAAATTGAAATCATCGAATCCATAAAACGCATTCTGATAGACCTCACATACCGGGATGGCGAACATCAACGAGAAAACCTGCAGTCACTGCTTGACGGTAAATTCGGACTGTCATATGCCTCCCTGAGCCGACTCTTCTCCGAGACCGAAGGCCGTAGCCTCGAGAACTACTACATCTGCCTGCGCATCGAACGTGTCAAGGAACTTATTAAATATCACCAGTTGACATTATCCGAAATCGCCTATCAGACAGGATTTTCCTCGGCCGCCCACCTGTCACGTCAGTTCAAACAGACCACCGGTCTCACACCCTCTGCATTCAAATCACTCGGTGGCAAACGCACACCTTTGCCCGATCTATAGACTACATTATCAAATTATATAACCTATTGTCACAATTGTATAATGACAGGATAATACTTTACCATTAAATTTGTGGTCAAAAAAAGTATTATCATGGAATTACTCAATTCACTGCTGTTCATGCTCAACGAGATGTCCCCATACATTCTGCTGGGGTTCATGATAGCCGGACTCATGCATGCATTTGTACCGCAACACACCATGGCCCGTCACCTGTCGGGAAGCGGATGGCGTCCGGTGGTCAAAGCGGCCTTAGCCGGCATTCCACTGCCGTTATGCTCATGCGGGGTACTTCCCACTGCAATAGCGATGAGACGGGGCGGAGCGTCAAAAGCCGCCACGACATCCTTTCTTATAGCCACCCCACAGACGGGTGTAGACAGTATCGCCGCGACATGGTCACTGCTTGGACCGGCCTTTGCTGTCGTACGTCCGATAGCGGCTCTTGTCACATCGTTCTTTGGCGGTCTTGCGACAGGATATGATGAAAAAAAGAAACCCGTAATGGAGTCCGCCGCCACCACCACCGACAACGACAAATGCGACGACTGCCGTCCAAGGCCGTTTGTCACCAGATGTCTTGAAGCCATGCGATACGGATTCATAGATCTTGTGGGCAGCATCGGAGGATGGCTTGTTACAGGACTTGTGATCGCCGCTCTGATATCGGTTTATGTCCCGGCCGATTTCTTTGCCGCTGTAGGTTCAACCCCGATAGTCTCGATGCTGGCAGTACTGCTGATAGCCATACCTATGTATGTATGTGCCACCGGTTCAATTCCTATCGCGATGTCACTGGTTATGAAAGGATTGTCTCCAGGCACGGCATTAGTGCTTCTAATGGCCGGACCGGCCGCCAATTTCGCCTCCTACACCCTTATTTCACGGGAGATGGGACACCGCACGGCACGCATATATCTCGCCTCCATAGCCACCGGAGCCATTGCGTTCGGATTATTGATCGACTATGTGTTGCCCGCACAATGGTTTACCATCGGACATTCGGCGGCCTCATGCCACGAAGACATCGACATTGCCGTTTTCCCGTCCATATGTTCGGCTCTCCTTTGCTTCCTGCTGATATACACTTTCATAAAAAATCATATTCACAAAACACCAAAGTTCAAATCTATGACCGTACAATACAATATCAAAGGCATGAACTGTCCTCATTGTCAGGCCGCTGTAACCAAAGCAATCCTATCAGTCAACGGAGTGACTGACGTCAATGTAAATCTTTCCACAGGCATAGCCGAGGTTGAAGGCAACCATGAAAGCCGAGACATAAGAAAGGCCGTCACAGAAGCCGGATTCGATCTGGCTTGATCTGAACCAAGACCCCGCTCCCCGGCGTTAACAAACATTGGGGAACGTAGTCGTCTAAAGATATGCATAAGTAATAACAGCCTCTTATTTGGTGATACCGAGGTTTGTTATTACTTTTGCATTACATTAACCCACTAAACGTCATGTCAAGGAATTTTTACCGTGTCGCCGCAGTCTCCCCTTCGCTTAATGTCGCAGACTGTGAGTTCAATACAGGCACCATCGTCGATCTGATATCACAGCTTCGCTCCCGCGATGTGGAGATGGCAGTCTTTCCCGAACTTTGCATCACAGGTTATACCTGTGCCGACCTCTTTCACAACAACACGTTGATCGAGGCCGCATTACAGTCTCTGCACCATATCGTGGAATCGACCGCAGGGAACCCCATGCTCGTGTGGGTAGGTTCACCGCTGGCACACAACGGCACCTTGTATAATTGTGCGATCGCAATCGCCGACGGCCATGTACTCGGTGTAATCCCCAAGGTCTACATCCCCACCTATAACGAGTTTTACGAAAAACGATGGTGGGCATCGGGACACGGCATGACAGGCCACATTGATTTACAACAACTTGGCGATGTACCATTCGGTCCGGGAATAATCGTCAGCACCCCCTCAGGCATCAAAGTCTCGGCCGAGATATGCGAAGACCTGTGGGCTACCATCCCGCCATCGTCTCAGGCCTCGCTCAACGGAGCGCAGGTCATTGTCAATCTAAGTGCAAGCAACGATCTGACAGGCAAATACGACTATCTGGTCAACCTTGTCAAAGGACAGAGCGCGCGATGCCTCTCGGCCTATGTATACGCCTCGGCAGGATTCGGAGAATCATCCACCGACCTTGTGTTCGACGGCAAAT
Organism: uncultured Muribaculaceae bacterium; assembly: GCA_964018905.1. Taxonomy (GTDB): domain Bacteria; phylum Bacteroidota; class Bacteroidia; order Bacteroidales; family Muribaculaceae; genus JAAVFS01. The sequence goes on along the minus strand of CAXHRO010000032.1, from coordinate 24,491 downwards.
GCATCATCGCCGAGAATGGCACACTCCTTGCCTGCAACAAAAGATGGACACGCCAGTCGCATTATGTAATAGCCGACATCGACATACATGCCCTCGATCGCGACCGCATGCATTTCAACACTTTCCATGACTGCGCGGCCAACAATTCCAGCGCCACTACAATAGTCCGGACCCCCGATGCACACGCAGATACCACCACCGAGCTCTATCATTACTATTCCCCTACCCCATTCGTGCCATCGGGAGAAGAAGACATCGACCGCCGCGCCTCCGAGATCATAAACATCCAGACCGCCGGACTGTCGCGTCGACTGTCGGCAACCGGTGCCAGGACAGCGGTAATAGGCATTTCGGGCGGACTTGACTCTACCCTCGCACTACTGGTGACAGCCAAGGCATTCGACTCTCTCGGACTCGACCGCAAAGGGATCATAGGAGTGACCATGCCCGGTTTCGGCACTACAGGACGCACCCACCGCAACGCATTGACAATGATGGAGACCCTCGGTGTCACGACACGCGAGATCTCTATCGTACCGGCTGTCAACCAGCACTTCAGCGACATAGGCCACGATCCAGAGACTCATGACGTCACATACGAGAATTCACAAGCCCGACAGCGCACAATGTTACTGATGGACATCGCCAATAAGGAGGGAGGCATGGTCATAGGCACCGGCGACCTGTCCGAACTCGCTCTCGGCTGGGCCACATACAACGGTGACCACATGTCTATGTATGGAGTAAACGCAGGTGTGCCCAAAACCCTGGTAAGGTATCTCGTCAGATGGTTTGCGATGCGCTCCACCAACGATGCCGAACGCACAGCCCTGCTTGATGTGATTGACACACCGATAAGCCCCGAGCTCATCCCCGCCGATGACAACGGCAATATCACCCAGAAGACCGAAGATCTCGTGGGGCCGTACGAGCTGCACGACTTCTTCCTGTACCACACCCTTCGCTTCGGACGATCGCCACGCGACATATCACGACTGGCCATGAAAGCTTTCGACGGCAAGTTTGACACCGAGACAATCGAGCACTGGCTCAAGACATTCAACCGCCGGTTCTTCAACCAGCAGTTCAAACGTTCATGCATGCCAGACGGCCCGAAGGTAGGCAGTGTATGCCTCTCGCCACGAGGAGACTGGCGCATGCCCAGCGACGCATGCTCTACACTATGGAGCATATAGTATAGCCCGACAGGCATATCACACATCCTATCTCCAACGATTGTTCCACGCAGTTATTAACAATGACGACGAGTTATTGACAATTTAAGCAGAAACTCACACAAACAGTAGATTATGACACGGCAATAGCTTTACTTTGTAGCGTGAAACATTATCAAAAACACGCAACATGGGAAAAATAATAGCTATTGCCAACCAAAAGGGAGGTGTGGGTAAAACCACAACCACCATCAATCTGGCAGCCTCGCTGGCAAAGGAGGGCAAACATGTTCTTATAATTGATGCCGACCCGCAGGCCAATGCCACCTCGGGCTACGGCATCGACCCCCGCACAATGTCATCATCGATCTATGAATGTCTTGTCGACGAATACCCCATTGACGGCTCGCAGGTAGGTACCTGCATCGACGGCCTCGACCTGATAGGATCTCGCATAGACCTGGCCGGAGCCGAGCTTGAGCTTATCAACAAGCCCGACCGCGAGCGGGTACTGTCGCGCCTGTTGCAGGGTGTATTGCCCAAGTATGACTACATACTCATCGACTGCTCCCCATCCCTCGGCCTCATTACCGTCAACGCCCTTACAGCCGCCAACTCGGTGATCATACCTGTACAGGCCGAGTACTTCGCACTCGAAGGCATAAGCAAGTTGCTGAACACCATACGCATCATAAAATCCAAGCTCAACCCGTCGCTCGAGATCGAAGGATTCCTGCTTACAATGTATGACGCCCGACTACGCCTGGCCAACCAGATATATGAAGAACTCAAAGGTCACTTCGGCGACATGGTGTTCAACACTGTGATTCCGCGCAACATACGTCTTAGCGAAGCTCCCAGTCACGGACTCCCGGCCTTGATATATGATGCCGAAAGCCGCGGAGCCACCAGCCATATAAGCCTGGCCAAGGAGATCATTTCCAAGCACAAGCACAAAGACGCGTCAAACCGCGCCATGTAACAAAAGCATCCACATACAGCATCCACCACCACACAAAGACTTATGGCACTGAAACGCAACGCATTGGGACGAGGTCTCGACTCACTTATATCCATGGACGACACTCCGGCCAAGGGCACCTCGGCCATCAACGACATCGATGTCAACCTCATATCGCCCAACCCCGACCAGCCACGTTCGACCTTCGACGAAGAAGCACTTGAGGAACTCGCGTCCTCCATACGCGAGCTCGGCATCATACAGCCGCTCTCCCTGCGCAAGACCGGCCCAGACAGCTACCAGATAATAGCCGGAGAACGCCGTTACCGCGCTGCCAAACTCGTCGGCCTTCAGTCGGTTCCGGCCTACATACGCACCGCCACTGACAGCGAGCTCACCGAGATGGCCCTCATCGAGAACATCCAGCGCGAGGATCTTAACGCCATCGAGATATCATTGACCTTCAAGAAACTCATCGACCAGTATAGTCTCACACAGGAAAGACTAAGCGAACGCATCGGCAAGAAACGCGCCACGATAGCCAACTTCCTGCGCCTGCTCAAACTGCCGGCCGAGGTACAGCTCGGGCTACGAGACAAACGCGTCGACATGGGACACGCCCGCGCCCTGCTGGCAATCGATGATCCCAAGGCCCAGCTACGCCTCTACAATCGCATTGTCAAGGAAGGACTCTCTGTGAGACGCGTCGAAGAGATCGTAAAAGAGATACGAGACGGCATCGGCACAACCTCCCCGACCACCAAGCCTGACCGCCAGTCAAAAAACCATGACTACGACATGCTACAGGATCACCTGTCCACCACATTTGGCACCAGAGTCAAGCTTGACTGCACGTCGCGAGGAAGCGGAAAAATCACGTTTCCGTTCAAAAACGAGGAGGAACTTGCAAAATTAATTACTATCTTTGACACATTAAACCAACAGGACTCCCGACAGTGACACGCAACAGACATTGCAAAGGGAGCGATAAACTGTTATCAATCAACTCAATGCTTGTCAACACTGCAATATCGGGAATGATCACGACGCTACGCGTGCACCCTCTAAGGGGGCTCGCAGTAGCGTTTGTCATTTTACTCTCAAACAGTTTTAACGTTTTTTCGCAGTCCCATGCCGATACCGTCATGGCTGTACCACATACACGCCCGGTCGCTCCGGCCACCATCCCCGACACCATCCCGGTGTCCGAACCGGTACCCGACGGCGACGATGTAGCTGTGTCACACTTCGACTTCGATGACGGGGTATTTACAATCACATCGACCGACACACTGCATGTCAAGGCTATAGCCGACGACGAGTGGGTGCGCCGTGAGGTTGAATTCGTTCCCGACCCCACCCGGGCCGTATGGCTCTCGGCCCTGTGCCCCGGTCTTGGACAGGTCTACAACCGCAGATTCTGGAAACTGCCTCTCGTCATAGGCGGATATCTGGGACTCGGCTATGCCACCACATGGAACAATTCCATGTTGCGCGACTATACCAGAGCCTATGCCGACCTCAATGACAACGACCCCACGACACGAAGCTACATGGACTTTTTCCACGGCAACATCAAGGAAGAAGATCTTGACAAGACCTGGCTCAAAAATATCCTGAAATCGCGCAAAGACTACTTCCGTCGCAATCGTGACCTATGCGTGATATGCATGGTAGGCGTGTACCTGCTGGCAATGGTCGACGCATATGTCGACGCATCGCTCTCCCACTTCGACATCTCTCCACAGTTGTCGATGGATGTCACACCGGCATTGATTCAGGACTCCAGGGGACAGCTCCCGAGTGTAGGACTGCAATGGGCACTATGTTTCTGAGTGTCACCCGACCACAACCCCAACTATCTTTAACTGCCATTCAACCATGCTGAAAAAATCAATTATATCATTACTTGCCGCCGTAGCAATACCATTTGCAGTGACCGCACAGAATGTATTGTCACTATCACAGTCACTTACCGACGATACTGTCGTACTCCCCGAGAGCTTTGAGACCGACACCCACCGCATGATGCAGAACTGGTACCTGCAGAACTATACCGTGCTTGACGCCGGTATCGAATACAGCCAGGATGTACCCACATCCGATGCTACCATAATCGAGCGCCTGTCACATATGCCGGTCGACATCGAGATGCCGTTCAACTCGATCGTACGGTCAATAATCAACGCCTATACACAGCGTCGCAGACCGCTGGTGCAGAATATGCTCGGAATGGGGATCTACTACAATCCCATCTTTGAAGAGGCACTTGAGAGAGAAGGACTGCCACTGGAGCTCAAGTACCTGCCGGTAATCGAATCGGCATTGAACCCCACCGCAGTCTCACGTATGGGAGCCGCCGGCCTGTGGCAGTTCATGCCACCCACAGCCAAGGGTCTCGGACTCGAGGTAAACTCGGTTGTCGACGAGCGCCGCGACCCGGTACGCTCATCCCAGATGGCAGCCCGGTACCTCAAGGAACTGTATACCATCTATGGAGACTGGTCGCTCGCAATCGCAGCCTATAACTGCGGTCCCGGCAATGTCAATAAAGCATTGAGAAGAGCCGGCGAAGGCACTAAAGACTTCTGGGCCATCTATCCGTTCCTCCCAAGCGAGACACGCGGATATGTACCTGCCTTTATAGCAGCCAACTATGTAATGACCTACTATAAAGAGCACGGTATCAGACCCGCCGTAGCACGACGCCCTATCGTCACCGACTCGGTACACATCAAGAAACGCGTGCACTTCCAGCAGATCGCCGACATTCTCAAGATCCCGGTCGAGGAAATACGCATCCTCAATCCACAGTACCGCAAGGATTATATCCCGGGAGACATAAAACCATACCCGCTTGTCCTACCCAGCTATCAGATATACAGCTACATAATGAGCGAAGACTCCATTGTGGCCCATGACGCCACCAAGTATGCGCGCCGATCGGTGGTTGAACCGTCTACTGGCACATCGGTTACCCGCGAGGAAGGCGACTACCTCATAACCGAGACAACCAAGTACCACAAGGTGGCCCGTGGCGACAACTTCTCAAAGATAGCCAAGAAATATGGAGTCACGATCAATTCAATCAAGAAAGCCAACGGCAACATCAGGACACTCAAACGCGGACATACAATAAAAATAGTCATCGTAGAGCGCACCCCCAAACCCCGCGAGATTGATGTGACCGAAGCCACAGCCGACGGTTCGATGGCCAACACCGACAGCATCCACGGCATAGAGACCAGCGCCGACAGCCTTAATGTCAACCACATAGAGACCGACAGCGTTATGTTGGCAGTAACCAATGCCGCCAGGTCAGAGAACACCGGTACCGAGAACGCCTCACAGGCCGAGCCCACAATAACCGACAGCCCCCAACCCGAAGCTGTCAAACCTACTCCCGCACCTGCACCTAAAAAGAAGAGCAAAGAGCCGCTATACCACACAGTGCGCAAGGGCGAGAGTCCGGCAAAGATCGCCAAGAAGTACAACACTACGACAGCCCGGATACTTAAGCTAAACAACTTGACCTCAAGTTCAAAAATACATCCCGGTGACAAACTGCGGGTAAGATGACAATAAACTCATGAGATCACCATCACCATGGTAAACAAAGTAATTCTTGTAGGAAATGTAGGCACTGTTCCAGAAATACGGTATGCCGACAAACGCCCGGTGGCACGCTTCAGGCTTGCCACCAACGAACCGGCGCGCCGTCTTCCCAACGGTGCCGAAATACCCGAACGCACCGAGTGGCACACCATAGTGATGTGGGACGATGCAGCCCTCGCCGCCGAACGCTACTTCACTAAAGGCACCAAACTCTACATCGAAGGAAAACTGCGCACACGCGAATGGACCGACCGCAACGCCATCGCCCGCCGTGAGACCTCGATAGTAGCTGACACATACGACATACTGGCAAGACCTGTCCAGCAGTAACCGACATACAAAATAATCCCGAACATATATCTTTAACGCCTCAAAAGTCTTCAAGCAGAAATGACCAAGGATCCAGAAGAGCGGCCCGGACTATATGCCGAAGCCGACCCGGTACAACTCCCGGAGAACGCATTCAAAGAACTCGCCGATGATGAGCACTACCGCCCCATCATGCACCCGGTCGGCGAATACCGTGAGGTAACACCCTACTCGGTAATAATGGGAATAGTGCTCGCAGTGGTATTCAGCGCAGCGGCAGCCTACCTCGGCCTCAAGGTAGGCCAGGTATTCGAGGCCGCCATACCAATCTCGATCATAGCCGTAGGCCTGTCGGGCGCTTTAGGCAAAAAGAACCCGCTGGGCCAGAATATCATCATCCAGTCGATCGGATCCTGCTCGGGTGTAATCGTTGCCGGAGCCATATTCACACTCCCGGCGCTCTACATTCTACAGGCCACACACCCCGAGATCTCGGTCAACTTCTTCCAGATATTCATGAGTTCCCTCCTCGGAGGCGTACTCGGCATACTGTTCTTTATCCCCTTCAGAAAATACTTTGTGAAAGACATGCACGGCAAGTACCCCTTCCCCGAGGCCACAGCCACCACACAGGTGCTTGCAAGCGGACAGTCAAGCGGTAACAAGGGACAGGCCAAGACTCTGGTCATAGCCTCGCTTATAGGCGGACTGTATGACTATATAGTCGAGACATTCGGATGGTGGGCCGGTACAATCACCACCACCGCCACACAATGGGGTGAGACCATAGCCGCCAAGTCCAAGATGGTGCTCAGTTGCAACACCAGTGCCGCCGTTCTTGGCCTGGGTTACATAATAGGTCTCAAATACGCTTTCATCATAACCGCCGGATCTCTGTTTGTGTGGTGGGTTCTTATCCCGCTCATGGGGACATACGGCAACGAGACCATAGCCGCCATGGCTCCCGACGCCATCTTCGCCAACTATGCCCGCATGATAGGCATAGGCGGCATAGCCATGTCGGGAATCCTCGGCATTATCAAGTCCTGGCCCATCATCAGGCAGGCTGTCGGCCTTGCCGGACGCGAGTTCAAGGCCGGATCGGCCACAGATGTCAAACCCGTGCGCTGGCAACTCGACATCTCGATGAAGCACATCGTATTCTTCATCGCCATAGCTCTTGTGGCTGTACTCGTATTCTTCATGACCGGTGTGATAGATTGCTGGTGGCAGGCTCTGGTTGCATGGATCGTGGTCACTGTGATCGCATTCCTGTTTACTACAGTAGCGGCCAACGCCATTGCTATCGTAGGCTCCAACCCTGTATCGGGCATGACACTGATGACATTAATCATAGCCTCGGCAATTTTTGTTGCCATAGGACTTAACGGGCCATCAGGCATCGTAGCCTCCATGGTCATAGGCGGTGTGGTATGCACAGCTCTCTCTATGGCCGGCGGATTCGTTACCGACCTCAAGGTAGGCTACTGGCTCGGATCCACTCCACGCAAACAAGAACAATGGAAATTCCTTGGCACCCTTGTATCGGCAGCCACTGTAGGCGGTGTGATACTTGTACTCAATGATGTCTATGGCTTTACAGCCGATGCAGCACACCCCGATCCTCTTGTAGCGCCACAGGCCAATGCAATGGCCAAAGTCATAGAACCGCTGATGACAGGCGGCGAGACACCGTGGATACTATACATCACCGGTGTAGTGCTTGCCCTGTTGCTCAACTGGCTCAAAGTCCCGTCGCTGGCATTCTGCCTGGGCATGTTCATCCCGCTCTCACTCAACACCCCGTTGCTGGTGGGCGGTGCCATCGCATGGTTTGTGGGTCACAGCTCAAAGAATGAGGAGACCAACAACCTGCGCCAGGACCGCGGCACACTTATATCGTCGGGACTCATTGCCGGTGGTGCCCTGTTCGGTGTCTTCGCCGCCTTGACCCGATTCTTCGAATGGAACGAGCCCATGCACAACTTCTTCCACAATATGCTGGCATTAGCAGGCATAGACTATACACTCCCATTCAATGAGGGGACTCTGCAGATAGCCGGCCTCGCGATGTATATCCTGCTTATAGCCTATCTGTGGCGGGATAGTTGCCGTGCCAGAAAATGAGACAACTCGACCGTGAAATACTCGCCCTGGCAGTGCCGTCGGTTATAGCCAATATAACGACGCCGCTGCTGGGGCTTGTCGATTCAGCCATTACCGGCCACCTGGGGAGTGAAAGCTATATCGCCGCCATTGCTGTAGGGGCAAGCATGTTTAATCTGCTTTACTGGCTTTTTGCATTCCTACGCATGGGAACCAGCGGACTGACAGCCATTGCCACCGGACAAGGCGACTCTCGCCAACAGGCACTCATACTGTACCGCGGACTACTTGTTGCCGCCACAGTCTCCATACTTATGATTGTCTTAAGCCGGCCTGTCGCGGACGGCCTGCTGATGTTTCTCGACCCCGACCCGACGACCGCCACACTTGCACGACGCTACTTCAACACCGTGGTGTGGGGTGCACCGGCCGTGCTGGCCACATATGTGCTCACGGGCTGGTTCCTCGGCATGCAGTCGTCACGCCGTCCCATGATAATTTCCATCACTATCAATGTGATCAACATAGTCATCAGCCCTTTACTTGCCTTCGGGGCAGGAATGAAACTTGACGGTGTTGCCGCAGGCACACTTTCGGCCCAATGGGCAGGGGTAATCATCGGGCTGCTGATGTGTGTGCGCTACCGATTACCTGAAGTCACATTACGGGAGATAATCGACACATCCCGGCTCAAACGGTATTTTGCCGTAAACCGCGACATCATGTTACGCACGGCTTGTCTCATTGCCGTCACACTGTGGTTCACACGCGAGGGAGCACGACAGGGAGAAACAATCCTGGCGGTCAATGCCCTGCTCATGCAACTGTTCATCCTGTTCAGCTATATGATCGACGGATTTGCGTTTGCCGGAGAAGCTCTCGTGGGTCGATTCACCGGATGCGGTGACAGCAATGCACTGCGACGCTGTATCAAGGCTCTGATGATGTGGGGAACGGCTCTGGCCATGCTATATACCATCATCTACTTCTTATGTGGAGATCTCATACTGGGAATCCTTACCGATAATGCCATCGTCAAAGAAGCGGCCGGCGACTACCTCCCATGGGCAATGACGGTGCCGATTGCCGGATTCGCTGCGTTCATATGGGACGGGGTATATATCGGGGCTACAGCCACCCGCGGCATGCTTAAAGCTATGTTCATGGCAATGGTAACATTCTTTGCCATCTACTTTGCCCTGCGCTACACGCTCGGCAACCATGCGCTGTGGCTTGCCTTCATCGCCTATCTGCTCGTCAGAGGCATTGCACAGACCATACTCTGGCGCCGCCACTACACATAATCTCACAAAGAGAGAGTGTGTGTATGTATGTGTGTTTGATTCAGACCGTAGATTACACCAAGAAATTTTTTTACACAAGACTTCGCAAGACGACAGTTCTTTAACCGCAAACTACGGGGATTACGCAACTTTTTATTATCTACAGGCTTGCACATTGTGCCATAATATTAAGACACATAAACCTCTAAAATAAAAAATATGCGTAATCCCCGTAGTTTGCGGTTAAAAATCTATCGCGTGACTTGCGGCGGCAAGAAGCGGCCTACCTAAGTTTTAATTTTTGACCTATCCTTATCTTACTTGTGGTCTTGAGGCCGTTAAGGCGACACAGGCGCCGGAGACTCAAGCCGTTGCGTGAGGCAATCTTGCTGAGACTATCACCCTTGCGCACGGTGTATGTTGCCGCACCGCCACCCTTACCCGACGATGCTCGGGAGGCAACCTGACGTGCCGGCTGTGGATTGGCCTGTCTCCACTGTGTGGCATACTGGTTGTTGGCCGCAGGATCATAGTTGCGTGCCAACTGATAAGTATCCTTGTCAAACAGATAGGTATCGGTATGAACCGTCTGGTTGGCAAAATCGAATATCGCCGACGGATTGATGGGATATCCCATGAAACGGGTCTCGAAATGGAGATGCGGCCCGGTTGAGCGTCCGGTATTACCACCCAGAGCGATCGGCTCGCCGGCCTTGACATACTGGTCGGGCTCGACAAGGAACTCAGACAGGTGGCCGTAAACCGTCTCCAACTCGTTGGTATGACGCACGATAACATACTTGCCATAACCGCGACGCTCGTAATTGGTGAGACGCACCTTGCCGTCAAACGCGGCACGTATTGTATCTCCGATATAAACCTTTATATCGACACCCTTGTGCATACGGCGAAAACGCTTGCGATAACCGTATGGCGACGTGATATAGCCGCTGTGCGGCATCGAATACTTGCTGACATCGATCTGTCGGCTCTGGGGCACGACAGCATTGGTATAGGCGTTCACCAGCTTCGAGTCCCACCCCTCGGTATAGATATCGAGTTCGGGTTCCTCCTCGTCGCTGAAAAGGTTGTCTATAAAGGCCTGGGTGTCCTCGACACGTATCTGCGATCCTACTTGATCCTGCGATGCAAGCATCTCACGGTGAGCCTGTGTATGCTCGGCCGGGACACGATAGATGGAGGTCTGGGCATCCACGCCCATTCCCAGTCCCAGTGTGATAAAAGCGGTTAATAAAAATCGATTAGCTGAATACATTCTGTTTTTGAGCACAAATATAAGAGAGATATTATGAATCCTTACAGTGGAAAGAGTATCGATGTATTTAATTTAAATCAGTTTATCATATCACAACTCGTCGGGGGCATACAGATACTTGAACATGTCATACTGATAGTCAAAGATCTCACCGGGCTTAAAGAATCGGTCGATCTCTATCAAGGCATTCTCGACACTATCCGATGCATGCACGATATTCTCCTGTCCACTCATGCAGTAGTCGCCGCGAATGGTTCCGGAGACAGCTTTTCGGCCACTGGTGGCACCGGTCATGTCACGCACTACCTGCACGGCATCCTTACCCTTGACACACAATGCGATCACAGGGGTACGCATCATCGACACGAGCAGATCGGGAAAGAACGCACGGTCAACAAGATGGGCATAATGTTCACGCAATATTGCCTCATCGAGTTGAATCATTTTCAATCCGGTGATAATGAAGCCTTTATTCTGGAAACGTGATATTATATCGCCTATAAGACAGCGTATCACGCCCGAGGGTTTGATAAGTACAAGTGTCTGCTCCATGATATAGAGTGGTTTTAGGTTGACGGTGTGTGTTGGCGTTTTCATAAACGATTGTCAAAGATAGAAAAAAAATTTCGCCTCAGGAAATTAAAAAACACAAAAATAAGTTTTGATTAGCAAATTAAAAAAACTGACGTAGAGTGTTGACGGTTTGGACTGCCGGGTGCCGGTCACCTTTGCGACTGAAGTATATAGCTTGCCATCCGGCATTCAAAGCTCCGGCAATATCGGTATCGGGATTATCTCCGATCATGATACAGTCCGCAGCATCGGCTCCGCATACCGTCTCGGCATGCCTGAATATCCTCACATCGGGCTTGTTGACGCCAATATCATCACTCAGCACCACAAAATCCACATACGGCTCAAGCCCCGAATTACGTATCTTGCGATACTGCACCTCAGTGAATCCGTTACTCAGTATTCCTATACGACATCCCATGTCGCGTAGCGACTCCAATAATTCTATCGCCCCGTCAATCAATACAGTACACTGCGCCAGCCGATCGAGATACTCCCCGTCAAACAGTCGGCCATACTCTGCTGTCATTGATGAACCGGCCTCGTCGAGCGGACGCCTGAAGCGCTCTGACATGAGATATTCCTTGGTGATCAAAGCATGATTGTACAGATCCCATAATGCATGGTTGTGACGTTCGTAACACTCGATCCAGGCCTTCTCTCCGTCAAACCATCGGCAAAGTTCATAGTCCCGGTACAGACCGGCAAGAGCCACACGTGAGTTAGCCTTAAAATCCCACAGCGTATCGTCAAGGTCAATCCATACCACCTTGCCCCGAATCATATCTTTGTTATTTTCCACCATCGGTAATCAGTATTTTCATCGGTTATATCTCCGCCCTCAATGCGACAGATATAGCCCACCACCCGTATGGTAACAGGAAGAATGGCTACCTCATACAAAGTCTTCAAGAGGGCCTGAGTAACGATCAGCGATACAATCGTCGACACAGGAAGAACGCCGCCAAAGGCTATCGGAAAGAATATCAGCGAGTCGGCCCCTTCGCCGAATACAGTCGACATGATAGCCCGCACGCCAAACGCACCACGTCTGTTACCATGCCGTCCGGCTTTCATTCGGCTCATTACATAGGCGTTTATCATCGACCCAACGAGGAAAGCGGCGAAACTGGCCGCCATTATGCGCGGCACAGCTCCGAATATCCTCGTCATGTCATCCTGCATGGTCCACTCCTCACTACCCGGCAACCATATGGCCAGTTGCAGCATAAGAGCCACCGCAAGAGACATTATGAAACCCAGCCATATCATAAGACGTGCCTTGGCAAATCCGTAGACCTCAACCACACAGTCATTTATGATATACGATACCGGGAATACTATGACCCCGGCCGTGATGGTGAACCACCCGAGATCAACGGTTTTAATTTCGGTAAGATTGGCGATTATAAGGCACACCACAAATGTGACCGTGAGCACCATGTAGGGTACCGAAACCCCTTTGGATTGTCTGACAGTATTTTCCATTGAATCTTGTTTTTAACGAGGTAGCAAGCACTCGGTTGCGGATGCAAAGATACAAACTTCGTTCTTCAACCGCAAATTACGATAGGAAGAGTGATTTTGAACCGCAAATTACGATAGGTGGAGTTTGCGGTTCAAAAGATTACTCTTTGTCGGGCTGGAATAGACGTATCACCTCACCTGCCCACAGCACTATCGATGTCCCGCCTATCACTATACACCAGTCACTGACACTCAGCGGGGTCACACTGAAGAATTGTCCGCCAAGCGTCACAATTGCTATCTGACCCACCAGTATACCGAGTGCTATGATCACAAATCCACTGCTCTCCTTAAGTCGGAATACCGATGTCCCGGTAGCAAAACAACGGGCATTGAACATATTCCAGAACTGCAGGAACACGAAGATCGTAAAGAACAGCGACAGCTCATATGGTGTGAGATCATGGGCATCGCACTGCCATGCCGGAGAGACCAGCTGGGTGAGCGATGTGATATCGGTGTGGTGGAACACATACAACAGTCCGAGAAGGAACAGGAAGAACACCAGCCCTACACCTACAAGCGCCCCCCACATCGACCGGGTGATAATAAATGCTGAGCGCGAACGCGGTTTCTGCAACATGACACTCTCGTTTGGAGGCAAGGAGGCGAGAGCCATAGCCGCGAATGTATCCATTATAAGGTTGACCCACAGCATCTGGGTGACAGTCAACGGAGACTCAGTACCCATGAATGCGCCACTAAGCACAATGAGACAGGCCACGACATTGACAGTCATCTGGAACAGGATGAAACGCTGAATGTTCTGGTATAGCGAACGGCCCCACATCACGGCACGACCTATCGAAGTGAACGAATTGTCGACAATCGTAATGTCACTGGCCTCCTTGGCCACCGATGTGCCATCGCCCATAGAAAGGCCCACATGGGCCGCTTTCAGAGCAGGAGCGTCATTGGTGCCGTCGCCGGTCACTGCCACTACGGCGTCATTGGCCTGCAGGGCCTCCACAAGACGCTTCTTGTCGAGCGGACGCGCACGGGCAATGATCTTCATATCCCCCACCCTGTCCCGTAGCTCGCTGTCACTGAGCGCGGCAAACTCGACACCGGTAATGATATTGCGGTCTCCGTCCTCCCCGTCATGCCACAGGCCTATCTGACGGGCAATCTCCCTGGCTGTACCGGGTGTGTCTCCTGTCACTATCTTGATATCTATGCCCGCCTTGATGACTCCATCCACAGCGGCAGGGACATCTGAGCGCACCGGATCACTGATGGCAGTGACACCGAGGAATGTAAGATTACGAGCCACCACACCATTATCGGTATCGATGGCATGTTCACCTGCCGAAACTCGCTGATATGCAAAGCCAAGTGTGCGCATGGCCATATTCTGATATTCGAGAAGCCGGGCATCAAGCTCCTCCCTGGTGACACCGGGAGTATCGGTACACAGACCGAAGACAATCTCCGGGGCACCTTTGACAAACAGCATCCGCTCGCCGGCGGCATTCTCCACTACAGTCGCCATATACTTGCGCTCGGTGGTAAACGGTAGTTCTTCGGCCACTTTCACACTGTCGCGCAGAGCGGCATAGTCTACCCCCCGCTGACGCAACCATAGTATCAGAGCTCCCTCGGTAGGATTGCCAAGAACCTTGGGGTCTCCCGACGACATATCAAGCTGTGCTGTAGAATTGGCGGCAATTCCAAGCTCTATTACATCATCAGGCGGATTGCCGTAGAACTCGGTACGGTATACCTGCATGCGGTTCTGGGTCAACGTACCTGTCTTGTCGGTGCATATCACCGTAGTGGCACCCATTGTCTCACAGGCATGAAGTTTGCGCACGAGGTTATTGGTCTTCAACATACGCCTCATAGAATAGGCCAGCGACAATGTCACAGCCATAGGCAGGCCCTCGGGGATCGACACCACGATAAGGGCCACAGCGATCATGACACTCTGGAGCATATAGGCTATGAAGTGCACCCACTCAAAGTCATATGTAAGGAAAAACATCACCATGCGCCCTACCAGAATCAGAGCGGCGATGGTATATGATATGATGCTTATAAGACGGCTCAGGCGGCCAAGCTGCTCGTTGAGCGGAGTCTTGACACTGTCATCGATCTGGGCGGCCTCGAACACCTTTCCGTTCTCGGTAGCGTCACCGACTGCCGTCACACGCATCACGCCATGCCCCTCCATCACCTTTGTGCCGCGAAGCACATGGTTGGTGGGGAATGTAGCCTCAGGGTCAAACTGAGCCGGATCGGTACTCTTCACGGCCATCGGCTCGCCCGTGAGCGTCGACTCGTCGACACTCAGCGATGTAGCCTCGAGCAGGTCTCCGTCGGCCGGTATCTCATTGCCGGTGTCAATGACAACAATATCACCCACAACGATATCCCTGCGCGGCACCTCGGTCGCGTGGCCGTCACGTATCACTCTCACCGGCTCATCGTCGTTGACCTGATTGAGCAGATCAAATTCCTTGTCGGCACGGTATTCGAAGTAGAACGCCAGTCCGGTTGCCAGCAATATGGCAATGAAAATACCTATAGGCTCGAAGAAGACACCAAACCCCTCGCCAAGCCCCCAGTACTCATAGCATGATATGCCCACGGCAAGGACTCCCGCCACAAGGAGAATCACGATCAGCGGATCAGAGAATTTTCTTAGAAACTTGACAAACAGCGATTCTCTCCTGGCCGGCGTAAGGATATTGGCCCCGTATCGGGCTCGGCTCTCTGCGACCTCGGCGGCCGACAGTCCGGCTGTATTCTGTGACTTTGTTGTTGACATTGGAACTTAAAAATTAAAGAGCTACAAAATTACTTATATTGGACACCCCATGCAAATGAAACGCAAATCCTTAACAAAAGTTTAATACCGCCACCCGAGTCCTGCCAATTATGCCGGAGAGCTATTTCCCGTAAATTAAGCGAGGAGGTCCTTAAACGCAAATTACGCGGATTACACAAATTATCATTTTTCGAAAGGCTTGTAATTGTGTCTTGACATCAAGCACAGACAAGCACTAAAGTAAGATATTTGTGTAATCCGCGTAATTTGCGTTTAAGGACCTCCCCGCTTAATTTGCGGGTGCCTATAAGTTGGGCTTAGCGGACGAGAACCTTGGACACCTTCGAACCCTGGCGCTTGACGTATATGCCGGCGGCCGGATTCTCTACCCTCATTCCCTGGAGGTTGTAATACTCGACGGGCGCATCGGTCTCGTCCATATCGACAACAACGTCGTCAATACCGGTATTGACCTTCTCGGCCTCGATCTCCTTCACGCCCTCGGGAGTATAGTAACGATAGCTGATGCTGCGTGTGCCAAGGAGCGAGCCCTGTGCCGTAGTGGTCACGAACGGAGTATTCACGTTGGCCGCGCGCGATCTTACCGACTTGGTACCCAGCAGTTCTTCACCATTGAGCACATTGAAGAACTTGATCTCTTTAAACACATAAGTGGCATAGTCACCGGCACCGAAATTAAGATGAACAGCAAGAGTGCCGTTGTCAGGCTTACCATAGAAATCATACTCGTAGACTACAAAGCGCTCACTATTGATAAGATGAGGCTTACCATACTGTCCCTGCTCTATGGGTTCCTTCGTAGCAGGATTGACATCCCACGGCTCGATAACTCCGGCACCACCCTCGGCAAGGATCTTCTCTTCGGGAATCTCAGCCACTGTAGTGCCCTCATTCTCCCAGCGATAGAACTCATTGTGATGTACCGGGAACAGGTTGCCTACCTCATTGTCACTTACGCCATTGTGGCTTACAGCCCAAGCCGAATTGGCACACGCCGATGCATATACATTTGTCACCTCGGTCTTTCCTGGCTGAGCATGACGGCCACGATACAGGATCTGGAATACCATGCGGAAACGTACAGGGTGCTCGGCATCCACACCATTGATCTCATTGGGATCGGCATAGAATGACATCTGGAGAGGCTGTGTCGTATTTATGGTAGCACACGGCCAGTCACAACGATATGCGCCGGGGCTATAGTTCTGGGCAAACACAAGACAGTTACCAACAAGATCGACCGGATGCTTCTGGATAGTAAATGCCTTGAGACGGTCATTCATCACGTCACCGCTCTGCCCTTCCATTGAAGTACCGGGGAAATGGAGCGCTGTGACATGGCCGTCGGCATCCATATTCTCCTGCTTGTAGATTCCGGCAGGCGCAGTCCATGTTCCGGAAGTCGAGGAGGCCGGCAGTTCGGCAAACTTCCATACCGTACCTACCTCATACTTGTCGAAGTCATATCCGGCGGGGGTGACATCCTCCAGCTCGGCAAACAGGTGAGGCGCAACCGATACCTTAAAGGTATTAAGGCTTAATGTGATATCGTAGTTGCCGGGAGTAATCGACCAGCGGTTGTTGCCGACATAGAATACATCATTGCCCTCTATTTCAATGCCATCCATGTATGCGCCATACCCGGTGTTATCCATCATGAACGCAAACTGAGCCATATCATCGGCAGTGAGAGATACATCCGAAGCCTTATAAACACCATCCAAGCCCACCAGTTCGATCTTACCGCCATTGACATCTCCTATAAGATATACATGCTCGGGGGTATCAATAGCCGGACGCGGAGTCTCGGTTGAGGCTGTAATAGTCTTCTCATTAAGATCCAAAACAAAGTGCCACACGCCACTCCATGGAGTGCTTATATTATTCTCGTTACCGGGAAGAACCGAAAGTGTAAGTCCGTTACCCAAGATTTCAGGATATTCATTGCCGACAGCGTTGTTGATATGCCATGCACCGGCAGCATTGGCAAATGCCGCCGATCCACCATTGGTACGGGGATCGATTGTCGTCATCTTAAAGAAGGTAGCACGTGACTGATCCTTTGATGTCGTGAAGTCGATATCAAATTCATAAACATGATTCTTACCAGGCCAAGGACGCACGATCATGGGATCGGTGAAGCCCCAGTTCTGAAAATCTCCACATATGTAGAGATTGGGCTGATCGGGGTCAACCCAGTCTGCCGGTTTCTCGGGAGCGGCAATAATTTCATTACCGCTGAACGATGGAGCCGCGTCAGGATCAGAGCCGGCGGCACCGGTGGCATCAACCTTGACCGGGATCGAAGCAGTGATACCATTATACTCGGCTGTAAGCGCAAAGTAACCCGACTCAGGAGCGATCATCTTGCGCTTTGTAGCGTCAAATGTTGCTTCGGGGGCGGAGAGTGTATAGTTCTGAAGACCTTTCGAAATCATCAGACCATATTTATTATAAGCATAGATTACCGGCTGATAGCCACGACCGGGCTGGATCGTAAGAGCCTTATCGACAAACTCGATGCGGGCGACCTCGCGATCCTCGGGAGCATCGGTAACGGCAAACAAGCCATTTGCCACCGGGCGTACATATCCATTCAAACTTCCCTGTACAGCACTGCGCTGACCGAGATTCTCTACAAACATCACAGTAGAGCCTCCACCGTCAAGGTTAAGGGCAGTATTACATCCCAGCGAAGCGAGCACGTCGCCAAACTCCACTATAGTCATACCATTGGCTCCCTTCGAATTCTCTTCCTGCACCACAGCCATGACAAATTTAGTGCGATCGGCGCTATAGCCGACGGCCGTACGGGCACGTGGAATATTTGCAGCGATATCACTTGGCACCTTCGACGGCAAGGATTGAACGACACCGTCCTTAACGGTTATTCCCCAACCGCCAAGAAGTTCTCGAGCCGATGTTTCAACGCCATCAGCTTTAAAAGGAAACTTGATTTTTACAACATCTCCTACCTTAAGTGCATCAATCTTCCCGTCAGTACGTTTTGAACCCACACCGCTCAAGACCAATCCGCCATTAGGTATTTTCATATTGCCTGCGGTCGAAGTGCTGTTGACCCTGAATTCAGCTTCATTTCCATATATGGTATTGGTTTCTACAGGCAACAACTCAGCTTCATTACCCCATTGATTGGTCTTGGTACAACCGGTAGGACTCGGATATCCATAATATTCGTTATATGCAATCACACATTCATCCCAACGGCCATCATTTAAAGTCAGCTCAGTCTCTACCGCACCACTTGGATACAGTACAGTACCTGTTTTACTATGATTATATTCGATATCAGCGGCGATCGTCGGCATGCCGTCTTTATCGATTACCAGATAATTACTCTTAATGTTACCTGTAAGAGTAGCAGCAGGTGTAACATACGAGCCGTTTTCAATCAGTGCACCACATGGAATTGATTGTGTTGACTCAAGCCCGGCAAAATCTCCATTTATTCCCACAAAATAATGCTTTTGATAGCTTGTGCGGTCAGACATCATCTTATCCGGCCTTTGAGGTTTTCCATAAGATTTCTGGCTGGCTACACCACTCTTGATCGTAACGTATTCGTTGGTGAGATCGGTCGTAGTGTAAGTCACCTTAGACTTACGATCATTACCATAACTTAACTGGAGCTGGGTCTGGGTCGTACCCGGACCTACGGTCGCGTGATACAAAGTATCCACTTTGACCTCGCCAAGCTTCTGGGTCTGCCAGACAGCCTGTGCCATCAGCGAGCCGGCCCCTAACAGAGCGGACGCCAACATAACGTAGAATTTCTTCATGCGAATTAGATATTTGGTGATTAATATTGTAAGTTTTTATCTACACAAGTTTATTTACATCAAAATAGATTTGATTTCGCTACAAATTTATAAATAATTTCAATAACTCCACAAAAAAATTAAAGCAATTCTTTATGGGGGGGGCAATTAATCTATCTGTCAACAAGTTATACACACACCAAATATGATATTTTCAACACATCGCCACCAATCGAATATAGGAGCCCCGAATGTGACATTATTTTGATTTGCAGAACATTGTTAATTATTTTATCCTTGTAGCCCAGGCATATCATCACGACAATAAACACTACATTCATCAACCCGCAGACCGACTTCGGCTTCAAGCGCCCCTTTGGCCCCAAAGAACGCTCAGGGATTCAATTGCGGTTTAAAAACGCACTCTCCGAGGGGCGTATGGTCATAACCCGTATAGAACTCCATTACAAGGAAATCCTGCCGACCGATGTTGATGGCAAAAAAATAGTGAATCATGTTTTTAATTAAAAAAATCAGTAATACGCTCGCCGAGAAAGAATAATCAGGTCAAAGCCTATCTCACTACGTTACCGGCACCACGACTACGGTCAGGACTCACTACCTGTCATCATGGAATTGTGGTTTCTTAACTATCGGTTATCAACTTTTACAACCGACAGGGTGTTTCCATATCAAACAACCATTTAACCACAAGTACTATGAACAATCGCATAATAAGGCTATCCGAACTTCGCGATGCCGTCAATGAAGCATATGAGGAGTACAAATCAATAGACTCAGGCTCGGTCGACCGGCGCGTAAAGGATGCCGACCCCGACAATTTTGCAATCTCGGTAGCCCTTACCGACGGAACAGTTTTCAATAAGGGTGACGCCCAGGTTCAATTCCCTATGGGACAGATATCACGCATTCCTGTGACATCGCTTCTGATCGAGCAGAAAGCCGCAATGAAATCAGACGGCGGCAGCAGTGAGTGCCCCGAATGTCACTGCAAGGACACATCCAAAGATTACACAGCCGAGAAACCCGACATCCCGTTCGGCTCACGAGGCATCAAGGCAATAAGCAAGCTACAGCCTCACGGAGATCCCGACTCAAAATGGAACTTCATAGTCAACCGGCTTATCGACTTGACAGGATCCGAACCCAAGTTTGATGTCAGGCTGTATGAGCAGCTCAAGAAGGAGGCCAAAGACAAGAACTTCGCCGGCAAGATCGAAGACTGTCGATTCCCGCTCAAAGATGACGCAAAACAGTCGGTCGACCTTTACCTGCGCGGACTGTCAATGAACGTAAGCACCCAGCAACTTGCCGAGATGGGCGCGACAATAGCGGCCGACGGCGTCAATCCATTCACCCGCCAGACGGTATATGACGGAGTTCTGTCACAGCATCTTGTTGCAAAACTGGCATTGAAGAGCCACAAATTACGCCGCTTTATTATGAAGACCGGATTGCCGGCCGCGGCAGGATTCGGTGGAGGTGTTGTAGGTGTATTACCAGGCGTAATGGCCATCGCCGCTTACTCGCCACGCCTGTGTGACAACGGTGTGTCTATACGCGCATCCCGAGCCATAGCCTTTGTGATGAACAAACTTGGGCTCAGCGTATTCAGCAGCACACAGGCGATCATCCAGCCATAGAATAAACCCGACAACATCAACCTATCAACCGACCGGGAGACAGTATGCCCTCCCCCACACACACATAATCATCGAGCTAATTGAAGCACGCCCCGCATCCACGTGACTACGTAGAATGCGGGGCGTAAATTTTATTATATATAGGGAGGCCTGACGCGATGGGCCACGTTGCTACATCAGGATCCGGGTGACGGTAGTGCCCTGACGACGGATATACATCCGGCCCTTGACAGGGTTGTCCACCCGTATACCCTGCAGGTTGTAATACTCTGCCGGGGATTCGTCCCCATCAACTGTCACACTATCGATACCCGCTACAGGAGTCTTGGCTGTCATAGACGAGAGATCGACCATGATCGATGATGTGAATATACGCTCCGGATCATAATAGTCGGCAATACTGTTGACGATATCCTCCACGGTCGGTGTCACCATCCCCTCGTAGAGTTTCACGCCGTTGACGGTGAGCGTCACAGGCCGGCCCATATCTACAAGCCTGTCGTTGAGATATACCTTGAACCGGCCCTTGGTGGCAGGTGCATATTTTTTGTCTATATACAGCGGCAGGTGGGCCGACGAGCTATCCCACTCAAGCACCTGTTCATAAACGGTGCTTACCCTGATATCGATATTGTTGTCATCATCAATATCCAATTCATAATACCCGCGGCTATCCTCATCGGTATTGCTGCGCTCAAAGACACGCAGATTATAGAAACCGTCACGATAACGGCCGTCCATTGCAAAATTCTCCCAGCACACATGCCTTGGCACCGGATTGCGACGGTATTCCAGAAGCCACGGGGTAGTGGCATTATTATACTTCTGAAGTGTATGAGGTTGTCCGGGTTCAACTATGACATTGTGGGGATAGTCGCCTGGATACTTGGATGCCAACTTGTCGAGATAAGTGCCGGCATAGGCTGTAAACAGATGACGCGAGAATGATGTGTCATACTCTCCCGTACGGAGACTGAACGCCACATGCCGCATGTTCTCGGCAGGTGCATTGGTGAGCGGCTCACCGCCGGCCATAGGACCTATGCCGGCAAGATAATCGGCATAGAATGCCCCAAGGCGCTGACTGCCATACGCACCCTCCGAGATTCCCACAAAATAGAGGCCGTTATGATCTATATCGCTGCGCAGGAAAGCCTGGCGGAAAACCTTCTCCCACACCCACTGCTTGGAGCATTGGAACCAGCGGTACCACGAGTAATTGTCAGACACCCCTCCGTTGGGTATCTGCGCTATGAAGTATATCTTGGGGGAGTCATTGTCGCCACGACACACTTGCTGGGCAAGAGTCCACTCGTCGGCCACAGGCCCCGAACCATGTATATTGATAAACATCGGCGCAGGCCCGCTGAGCTGCCCATTAAACCCGAATATATACTTCATACGGGCATACTCGCGTGTGCCGTTGTCACCCGGATGACTTATATTCCATATATACGGCTCGAGGTCCTTCGGGATATCATAACTCCACTGCACACCTTGTGTGAGCTGATACAGTTTCTTACCGTTATTAAGTTTATGCTCGCTGAACGACGTATTGGCATTCACCCACAGTTGCCATATTGCCGAGGATACATCTCCGGCATTAACATGAGATACGGCAAACCGTCCGCCCTCAAACGGCTGCACCGAATAGTTGTCGAGAACCTGCCCCTGAAGACACTGGTTGAAATAGTCGCTGACACCTTCATAGTCATAGCCGTCGGGTATCACCGGATACTCCTGCGCATAAGCCGCGACCGACACCGCCGCGACAGCGACCGATGTTAAGATTGTACGTTTCATAATCATAAAAGGATATATGATAGTGGGGCGCCTATAAAGAGCACCCCACAATGTTTTCATTATAGTACACGGTAAACCTTATCAACGTATGGCCACCTTCTCAACCTTAGAGCCCTGACGCTTGATATACAGACCTGCGGCGGGATTCTCCACGCGCACACCCTGCAGGTTGAAATACTCCACAGGGGCATTATCAACGTCGTCATCGGCAACAACGCCGTCAATACCGGCATTCACCGGCAGATCGAACACAAGATAGTGTTTAAGTTCACTACCGGTCGACATCTCGGGCCATGCCTCGCCGATTTTCTCAAAATATGATGCGCATGCGCCCTGCAATGTCACAGTATACTTGCCGTTATTCTCCGAAAAATAAGAACGCTTGACTATAGCCGACATTGTTGAATTATCTTTTTCTGAATTCAGACACCAGTAATAAGGTGACAGCAAAATGTAATCTCCATCCTCTCCGGTAAATATTGCTGTCTTTCGACGCTCGTCATCAGTATTTACATTAATTTCACGTTTGCCAGTATAATCATTGGTAAAGTCATCGGCAATATTTACAATACGATAGTTGAACTGTGTTCCAAATGAATTGGCGGCAACGATGGTCGATGTGTAATCGTCCAATGTAGGAATATCATCTATCGACTCATAATTCAGTTCACCTAATGCATCGTTCTCATAAGAATAAGCAGGAGCTTCAGGCACCTCGGCAAACTTCACCACAAAACCGTATCTCACCGATTCGTCAGGCATTGACGGGGTAACACTCTTGTCCATATAAAAGTCGAGCTTGGCCTTCTCAACACCAAGAAACTTAGGGAAAGTATACGACCCGTCCTCGTTAAGGACAATCTCGCAATCCAGAGTTCCAAGAACACCGCCATTAAAGTCAGGACCGTAGGTATTCATGTCAGTACCGGTCTGGCCATACAGTTTGAGAGTCACATTCTCGGCCATCAAAGCGGGAACTGCCATCGCGGCAACAAAAAGAAGAGTAAAGATTTTCTTCATAGAGTAATATTTGAAAGTTAATAATTGATCAATTGGGTAAAATCACAAACTTACATGCCACAAAATTCGTAGCATAAGCAATAATCCAATCCAAATCTCTTCATAAGAGATTTGCGGTTACAAAGATATACATTTTTCGACAATATTATCATAAATATCAACCAAAAATCATCACAGAAACCACACATTTAACACAAACACGGCATTTTGGTTAACAACCGGAGAAATCCAATAAAAAGTAAACGGAAGACACACCTCCCCCCCCCACCAATAGACACCTGACAACACACGGATCAACAGACCAATCCCACCACCGGCAAATGGCACCCCGGAGAGGGTGCCCTCCCCAAATTCTACATTATAGACCCGACATACGATAACATATCTAAGAAACCACAATACCACCCAAACTTATGAATCCCAACACCAACAACTAAAAAATCGGATAGAGCGCCAACAGCCGCGCTTCACTAACAAAAGGCACCCTCTCCGGGGTACCCTCCCAAAATTCTGCATTATAGACACGACATATGATAACATATCTAAGAAACCACAATACCACCCAAACTTATGAATCCCAACACCAACAACTAAAAAATCGGATAGAGC
>CAXHRO010000031.1:0-33585 GCA_964018905.1 uncultured Muribaculaceae bacterium | reverse complement strand
CTAAACTACAGCCGCGCGGCCTGAACAGACCGCGCGGCTTGACATTCATTGTATTCCCGGAAGATCAATAGAGCTCGTCTTCATCCTCAATATAGCTCGATGGATCCTCATAGCGGTTGATTCCCCTCTGAGACGAGATCCACTTGTTGCCATCGTTGACATGTGAAAGCTCGAAATTCATATAACCGTCGGTATACCTAAGACACAGATATGTGGCATCACACATAGCCAGATCATCGTGGTTGTATGCAGCGATCGAACCGAAACAACGGCAGTCTCCCATGATGTATTTGTTCCATGTGGTACAGAAATACTCTACATTCCAGTTGGTTGACAGATCATCGTTGATCCATACATTCGTGGCATATGCACCGGTAATGAATACATCCAGAAGATCGGCAAAACCTGTCTTATTGTAACTCTCGGTATACTGGGATCCAGAGGGTTTATATTTCTTGCTCGCCCAGTTCTGGCCTACCGAGTAGCGGGACTCATATCCGGCCGAAGCCCAGAGATGTATCTCGCAGTCAGGATTAATTGCCTTTACAGCATTGCGGATACTCTGTATGGTCTCAGTCACTTTCATTGAACGGAACTCGATCCATTTTGCAAACTTCGGCCCCACACCACCTGTAGCAGTAACGATCTCCGTACGCTCCGGAACGCTCTCGCCCCAATACGAGGCATACCCCTGAAGGTCAATCGGACCAAGACCGTACCATCCGCCATCATTATTGCAATAACGCAGATAGTCAAGGCTTATACCCTTAATTTTAGGATACTTGGTGACAATCTCCGAACATATCGATACGATAAGATCCTGAACTTCGGGAGAGCTGGGTGTAAGCATGACTACGGCCTGATCCGGATCGTCAGCTACACTCACCGTCTTGTCTGGGTCACCCTCTACCGAACGTATCTGACATTTATCACCCCACTGGCTCCAGTTGTCGAATACATAACCCTGATTGACACCACCGCCATAACCAAAGCCGGTAGCTCCGATCGAGGCGATAACATCGATCTCAAGTTCCTCACATTTCTGCAGGAAGTAGCCCAGATAATCGTCATAGTCACGTGTCACAGTCTGTGTGCCGAATGTATTACATGGTGGCAGTATATCGCTGTTGTAAAGCGCATAGCCGTTGCCGGGCTTTACATCCAGGTAGATCATGTTGTAGCCATACTGTTTGAGCTTATTAAGCTGGGCATCAATGTTGACTGCTTTCGACAAAAGCTCAAAATTGGCATGAGCATCGATCCACATAGCCTTAGGCTTGATTGTGGGAGGCTCTGGTACAACATCCGGAACAGGAGGCTCTGGAGCCTGTGCAAAGGGATCAAAACTATCATCGTCGCTGCATGCTGTCAAAGCGAATGCCGCAACGGCAATACCCCATATATATTTTTTTATGTTCATAATTATTTCTGTTGAATCTAAATACATACATTATTTGAACCGATAAATTCACAGTTGCATTACTCATAACATGTGAGACGCACTAAGAACATACTGTGCCGATCATTGAAACCGACCCAATAGCCTTCGCTCTTCTCGGCATCCCAGTACCAGTCACATGAACCGCCAAATGACCATGCAGCATTGACAGAGTAAGCCACAGTGGTACCGGTTACACGAGTCGACAGGTCATCGATATCAGCGATATCGTTATGCCACCACCATCCGGTACCGTTAAGAATAGCGGCATAATACTTACCATTGATGTACATTGAAGATACGTATGGACGACGGGCTCCTGTGCGCGAAAGACTCGAACCGGTGCCAACCCACCATGCCTGCCACATGTTCTGTAGCACGCCAGGCATTATGACCTTGGTTTTTCCGCTGAATGTATTGGCATATACCTTGACTGTATTATTTCCCGAGCCTTCGGTATCACCCATGAGGTAGCTTGACCGAGCCTCAGGCTTGAGGGGTGAAATCATCTGGAAACCGTTTCCATCATCAGCTCTGTAGCCGGTAGTGATATGTTCGATCGAGGTTATGTTACCATTCTCGAGATGTATCATAAAGTGCTCACCGTTGCTATTACGGGGTCCGTTACTTGTAACAGTTGCCTTTGACATAACATCACCAGCCACCTGCAAATAGCTCGAACCATCGGTTGTGGAGCAGATATCCTCACTTACATGAGCCAACAGCACTGGTGATGCCGACGGCGATGTCCAGTAATAGAGATCGGCTTCGTTGCCTGTGCGCACAGCTGCTACAAGAACACCATTCCAGTCTGATGTTATAGCGCGAACCGATTTGTAATCGATAGAGCCCATGTTAAGATTGCCGGCAGGAGAAAAATCACCAGAATTGAACACCTTGAATGACAAGTCTTTATTGACTACATTCATCGATGCGTCACTAACCTGAGGATTAGAATACTGAGCCGCCATCATGACAATATGGTCGTGACCGCAAAAAGCAACATAACCGTTAATGTCACCATATTGGCGTGAATCGGCAAGGCCGAAGTTACCTTGCTCACCCGGATAACCAAGCTCGGCAAAAGTCTTACGGTTCATTTCAATACCACGAGTAAAGCCTTTACCAAACTCTACTATATCAGTCAGACCGTGAGTAACGGTATATGTACGGCTGGTCTTACCATCCTCCGATGTAACAGTATATTGGACACCACCTTCCTGTGCAAAGTTTTGCGGTAGTGTAGGATCGGGGATAACCGATGCACCCTTAGATAGAAAAAACGTGGGTACAACACCGTCAAGTTCTTCCACAGGGTCTACAGTAGGACTTATCTGTATATAGATAGTATTTCCGTCCAGACGTGACTTCCACACCACACCCGATTTACCGGTAACCTTAAGACAATCATAGTCGTTTGAGCATAGGATAAAAGCCTCTTTGCCGTCTTTTTCAAATAAATCCTCGCTACATGACGTGAAAGCCAGGCCTCCGGCTACCAACCATGTCGCAATGAACAATTTATTAAGTTTCATGATAATTGTTTTTTTAATTGTACTACTCATAGATACCCATTATACGGTATTTGCGTACTGTGCCGATACCCGATTTAACGGCTATAACCATGCCGTCAGGATGCTCGTCATCAACAAGGATGTTATGACGCTTATACGTCAACGAGGGAGTGATAACTTCGTCCCATGTAAGTGTGGCACGCAAATAAACACTGGTTAGATCAAACTTTTTGCGGTCGGCAACCGGAACCACAAAAGTTATCACACCAGAGCCACCCTCTGTATCGGCAAACGTAAATCCCGGTTCGAGGAGTTCTCCATTCTTATCATACTCATATATTGTACCTGTCAATGTAGGAGCATCATTGGTACGACCCGACATACACACCATCTCAGATATCAGATTATCGGTGTGAACAAATTCATGATCAGCCTCGGTGCATCCGTTCAGTCCTAAAGACATCAGGATTACAAACAATGATAATATATTATATTTAATCAAATTCATATTGTCAAATTATTTATATGATTACCAACCGGGATTATTAATGCACAGCGGATTGTTGGAACGCTCGCTCAGCGGGATAGAAAAATACTTGTAACGAGCGGGGTAAACACGTGATTCACCGGCATCACATGATATTTTCTCATAGGTAAAGTTGCCGGCTCCGTCATTAATAACCTTCACACCGTGAGCCATCTGACCTCCGATAACCGACTCGGCAAGTCCCCAACGACGCAAATCCCAAAAACGAAATCCTTCGGCTACAAGTTCCTTGGCACGCTCGTCACGTATTATCTTCATTGTAGACTCAACATCATTGAATGCTGTGATCGGAAGCTCAGGGAGTTGCACACGGGTACGAATGGCATTTATACAACTTCTAACCTTCTCGCGGTTTGCTACAAGATCCATCTGGGTATATGCCTCGGCCTTATTGAGCAGAATCTCGGCATAACGCATCACAATATCGGGAGTGACACTCTTGTCAAGCGACTCGACAAACTTGGTATTGCTCTCCTGCAGAAACTTGCGCAGGAAGTAACCGGTACATGTCTTGCCTCCGGTTGAACCGGTTTTCCTGAACTCGGCAAAACCATCGACCGATGATACTGTCTTTCCTTCATCATTTTTATAATCAGCCCAGCATTCTATGTTACGATCACGCCATTTGGCTCCGTTATAGAGAATTGTAGCCTGGAAACGAGGTTCACGGTCCGAGAATGGGTCGGTGTGATTATCGCTCCAGTTATCCCAGCTAAAGGGAGTGCCGTCTTTCCATTCATACAGGTCGGCAAGTTCGGCTGTGGGCTGATGCTCGGCATATGCTCCACCATTATTGATTTCCGAATCACCAAGGGGGCTTACACTATTGTCCCACAAGTGGAACAAGGAAGTGTTACCCTTAATATATTCGATTGCGAACAATACCTCGGGCGAAGAGATTGATTTCTCAGAAACAATATTATTAAAATCGTTATCCAGTTGAACACCCGGACATTTGGCCACTTCCTCAGCCGCCTCGGCTGCTATCTCCCACTTCTGGGCAAATAATGCAACGCGAGAGATCATACCGTAAGCGAAAGCTTGTGTTGCACGGCCTCTTGGCCAGGATGTAGAATTTTTATCGGGAAGATTTTCAGCAGCAAATTTCAGCTCATTGAGAATGTACTCGTAAGTATCGGCTTCGCTTGAACGGGCCATCGTTACATCCTCAGGATATTTACCATCACTAAGACCTCCGTTTATACCCGAAGTCTCGGTACGCATCAATACACCGCCATATACTCGAGCAAGCATAAAATAGCTGTAAGCTCTGCACAGACGTATCTCGGCCTCACGCAGTGTCACAAATTCCTGTCCAAACTTATGTCCACGTTCACGTAATGACTTCAAACACAGATTGGCAGTACGTATACGTCCATACTGATCGGCCCAGCACTCAAATGCTCCGGCTCCATTATCACCGGTATTAAGTCCTTGCAGAAGGAATGAATTATAGGGATGCCCGTATTGATCCCATGATGATGACTTTGTCAGATCTGAAAAACTATCCCAGAAACGGTTGCGACAACCTTTAAGCTGAGTGTCATCGGTAAAAATTTTATACGAAGCCGTGATATACGCATCGGCAGCCTCTACTGAACTCCAAATGGCCTGGTCTGAAATCTCAGTCTCTTTCTCTACATCAATAACATCCTCACATGATGATATAGATGCACACAAAACCAAGGCGGCAAATATATTTATATAATAATTTTTTCTCATCATTTCACTTGTTAGAATGCGACATTAAGACCAAATGTATAGGTAGCCTGTTGTGGATAGAAACCGTTTGATACCGAAGGGCTCTCAGGGTCAACATACTTGAAGTGACTGAATGTCAAGACATTCGAACCTGCCACATAAACATTGACCGATGTAAATGGTGTCTTGCGAAGAACATTGGCCGGGACATTGTATCCAAGCTGAATGTTCTTAAGGCGCAGGTATTCGCCATTAATTGTCCACCAATCTGATACCCATGCATTATTTCCATTAGCTATTGTCGACAATCGAGGATATTTAGCATTAGGGTTCTCAGGGGTCCAAGCCTCCTCTATCAAATATTTCGGTGAATTACCGGTGCCGAATGCACTGGTGTAAACGGTAGAAGCTGTAACGCCACTGTCATATACACCCTGCAACTGATAGTCACAATGTGTAACACCCTGCCATAGAGTTGTAAGATAGAAATCTTTATAATTCAAATCGATATTAAACGAGAAGTTAATCTCAGGTATCATTCCGTAACCGATCTTCACATAGTCATGGGCCGACGAGATGATACCATCACCATTAACATCGACATACTTGATGTCACCAAGACGGGTTTCACCCGACGGTGCGATAGGATAATTATCTATTTCTTCCTGAGTCTGGAACAAACCGGCTGTCTTGAAACCATAACGTGCATAAGCCGGGGAACCAAGTTGACCACGATAATTAGGATAGCTGTCACTCACCTTCTTTTTCAATACTTTATTACGGGCAAATGAGAACGAACCTCTTACACGATAGTTGAAGTCCTTGGAAACAGCAAGCTGATGGTTCAATGTGATTTCAATACCACGGTTATCGGCAGCGCCGCTATTTGCCCATGACGGGAAATATCCTGCCAGCGACGGGGGATAAGCGCCATCGGTCTTTTCAAGAATATCGGTTGTTTTCTTGTAAAACACATCGATCTCACCTGATAGTTTACTGCGGAACAATGAGAAGTCAACACCAAAGTTGAAAGTTTTATCATGAGCCCATGTGAAATCCCTAAACGCATAGGAATTACTTAAATAATACTGTGCCATAGCCGACCCATTGATAACATAACTGTTGGTTGCCATGGCATAGGTAAGATTGTATAGGAACGGAGTCATATTATCAGATCCGCTCTCGCCAAAACTTGCACGAAGTTTCAACATTTCGATCCAATCGATGTTCTCCAGGAATTTCTCACGTGATGCAACCCATCCGACCGAGATTGAAGGGAAGTTGGCCCAACGATTCTCCGGGGCAAAAATATATGAACCGTCACGACGCATCGCAAACTCAAACAGATACTTGTTGTCATAAGCATAATTGATACGACCTACATATGACTGCATACCTGTGTGCTGATAGTTACCTTGTGGCAGGGGAACATTCTCGGTGCGCTCGGGAGCAAGGTTGATGTCTACAGGATCGGTGGCAAGGTAACCGCGTCCTGCCGCATAGAGCATATCACTGTAAGCCTTGGTCTTTTCATACAGAAGAAGGAAATTGACCGAGTGCTTGCCAAAATCACGATTATAATTGATAGCGGGACGAAGCATCCATCTCCATGAAGTATTGGCATATCGCTGGAACGATGCTTCTTTTCCTATACCGTATGACTGCTCGACTTTCGACTCAAGGGTATAATTGTCAAAAGCCAGCAATTCATAGCCTTTAGTAAACTCACGCGATGCGGTGTGGGTAAAGTCATAGGCAAAATATCCCGAGACTTTAAGACCCTTCAAGGGTGCCCACAGGTCGGACAGGTCATACTCAAGCTTATAGGATGAATTGAAAATCCAATTGTCACGTTTGAAGAATCCATCATTCTCAAGGGCTGCAAGCGGATTGACATTGATTGCGTTACCCTCCTTCCATGCAAGTTTATAGCCATTCCACTCTTTCTTGATGATTGGAGCGGTATTGGCGGCCTGACGCACAGGGTTGATTTCATATTGCTTGCCAAAGGCTGCACTGCTCGGTGCCTCCTGCTGTGTTTTCACACCCGACAGCTGTGTAGAAAATGTAAGGTTCTTGGCGACCTTAATTTCAAGATTTGTACGTGCATTGAAACGCTCAAAACTGGTTTTCTTAATTGTACCGTCCTGCGACATATAGCCCAACGAAGTGAAATACTTCACCCGTTCGGTCGATCCAGAAGCCGAGACATTATGTTGCTGAGTGAAACCGGTACGGAAAATCTCATCAAACCAGTCGGTCTCACCCCACGGGCTATCAGGATCGTTGGCAAAGACCTTTTGCTGAATATCTGCCGAAAACAATGGCTCAAGTCCATCCATGATCAAAGCCTTATTCTTGTAATACATGAACTCTGAGGCATTGAGGAACTCA
This sequence comes from uncultured Muribaculaceae bacterium, assembly GCA_964018905.1. GTDB lineage: Bacteria > Bacteroidota > Bacteroidia > Bacteroidales > Muribaculaceae > JAAVFS01. The sequence goes on along the minus strand of CAXHRO010000031.1, from coordinate 25,991 downwards.
GGGAAGGCGGTGTTACGCACAGCCGACAATGACATATTATAATTAATCGATGTCTTGCCCTCACCCGACTTGGTGGTTATAAGGATTACACCGTTTGAACCCTTGATACCATAAATTGAGGCGGCAGCATCCTTAAGCACTGATATAGACTCTATATCACCTGGATTTACCATATTCATATCCCGCTCAATACCATCGACAAGTACCAGAGGCGACTGGGCTCCGAATCCGTTAACACCACGCACGTAAATCGCGGCGCCATCAGCTCCGGGTTGACCGTTTGACTGTATGGACGACATACCGGAAATCTTACCGGTCAACATGTTGGATACGTTCTGCATCGGTGCTTTCATCAGTTCCTTTGATCCGACAGCCGATACAGATCCGGTCATGGTTATCTTTTTCTGGACACCGTATCCTACGACAACAACCTCGTCGAGGACGGTCTCGTCGGGTTGCATTTTGATAGTATAATTACCCCCCCCCGTTACTTTTTGCGACTGTTGCTTATAACCAATAAACGTTATAACAAGAGTTGCCTCGTTTTTTGGCAATGTCAGAGAGAAGTGGCCGTCTAAGTCGGTGGCTGTAGCGAGCCCCGACTGGCCCTGTACCGAAACCGTCGCTCCCATCATGGGGTCGCCGTTCTCGTCAATCACAGTTCCTGTCACCGCAGTACTTTGGGCCGATACCCATAGCGCTGTACAGAAACACAGCATAAGACCGATAAGCCTCAGATGCTCGAAAAATTGTTTCTTCATGCGATAAATGATTAAAATTAAGTATGATACAATTATTTACGATCTTCGTAATCGTCAAAAGCCTTCTTGATCGTCGACCACTGGTCAAGATCGATCACCTGTACAACATCGAATACCATAACCGAACCCGTCTTGTCCAGACAGCAGGTAACGGCATTGTAGATATTCTGTGGATTGGACATGACTGTGTCATGATTGATAGCGTAGATAGAACCGACGAGATTGCAGTCGCCATGTAGCAGGGTATCGGCACGTGTGAGACCATACTCCACCGACTCGTTGTCATCGGGACCGTAGACACGCTCCAGGTATGTGCCTGCAATAAAGTTGTCAAGGTAGGGCGCGAAGCCGGCGGACTTGTACTCATCGCTGCCATACTCGGGATAAGCCTTGACCCAGTCGCTCTTTGGGCTGGCCCAGTTCTGTCCATGTCCCTGCAGGGCATGAATCCACGAAGCGGCCCAGTAATCAAGCTCGGCATCAGGACGGATAACCTTAAGAGAGTCGCTCACCTGCTTGATAAAACTTGAGATGACATTCGCACGCCATGCCCACCACTGCTTGTAATATTTGCCGGCGGCACGTATGCTGTCATTTGTACCCGGATTGGTCTGGTAGGTAAAAATATCCTCAGGGAAGTTCTCCACAGTCTCACCAAGATACTCTTCAAAGAGTGCTTTGGTCTCGGGAGAGAAATCACTCTCGGTATCGGGATAACGACAATAATCGAGAGCCAGACCATCGATATCATACTTATGCATGATCTCGGTCAGGATTCCCATTGCAAAGTCACGGTTGTCCTGGCGTGCAGGGTTAAGGAAAGCCGCTACTTTCTTGCTGTCCTCATAGATAGGCTGGAGAGTGCCATCCTCCTTATACTGGATGCACGTACGCGACATGAAAGAGGTGTCGTCATAACACAGTCCCTTGTGCCACCACGGCGATCCGGCCGGGAACACACATGCCGAGGCCACGACCTTCAGACCCTTCTCATGGGCTTTTTCAAGGAAATACCCGAAGTAGTCCCAGTCTCGTATAACCTCACAGTCGTGAACGACAGTGAGCTGTTCACATATATCACTGTCATACAACACCTTGCCCTGTATAGGCTTGATATCTACAACAATATGATTAAACCCGGTCTCCTTGATCTTGTCAAGATAGTAATCAATGGAGTCTTGGGTAGAGAAACGCTCGAAATTGGCCTCGGCACACATCCACAGATACTTGGGGGTATCATCGGTCATGGCTTTATCTCCGCCGCCACATGCACTGAGACCGCCGAGAGCGATCGCGGTACCGGCCACGGCTCCGAGCAGATAGTTAAAACTGTTCTTCATAAAATGAAACTGGATTATGTTTTTAAGTAAGTATAATAAATCAGTTTTTAGAGCCTGCGTTTTCCATGGCATAACGGCTAAAACCCTCCGTGGTCGAATCCCACAGATCACGGTGATTGACATGTGATAGCTCGAATGTCATGAAGCCATCGGTATGCTTGAGACACAGGTATGTGGCATCGGCATTTTGCCGGACGTCAAAGGAATAGGCCGGAATGGATCCATACGAACGGCAGTCACCAAGCAAGAAGCTGTCACATGACTGCACCATATTCTCAACACTCCATCGCCGTGTAAAGTCATCCTTAATCCACACCTCCTCGGTATATGCACCGTTGACAAACACGTCAAGCAGATCGGCAAAGCCTGTAGTATTATATGTATCGGTATACTCCGGCCCCCGAGGCACATAACGTGTGCTGGCCCAGTTCTGTCCCACCTCGTAGCGCGACGTATAGTCACCGCTGGCCCAGAGATGTATCTCACAGTCGGGACGTATCGACTTTACGGTATCACGGACAGCCTGAAGCACATTCCTTACACAGGACGCGCGGAACTCGTTCCAGCGGGCAAACTTGGGTCCGCGACCACCGTCAGCGTCTATAATCTCCGTGCGCGCGGGTTCTGGCTCGTTCCAGTAGACCGCATACCCCTGCAACTCGATATCGCCAAGGCCATACCATCCGCCTGTATTGTTTCCATATCTCAGATAATCAAGGCATATACCCTTGAGACCGGGGTATTTGGAGACAAGTTCGGCACAGACATCGGTCAAAAGCGAACGAACCTGTGGCGAGGCAGGTGTGAGCATTACAACTGCCTGCCCGGGATCATCGGCCGCACTGACAGTAACAGCAGTATCACCCTCTACAGAACGTACCTGACACAGATCTAACCATTGATCAGGATTATCATAGACAAAACCCTGGGTAATATCGCCGTCATGGATACCATATCCCATGGCACATACCGAGGCTACGACATCAAGCCCGAGTTCATCGCATTTTTCTATTATATAACCAAGATAATCATCATAGTCTCGCGTTACAGTCTTGCGTCCGAATGTATTGCAGTACGGGAGTATGTCACTGCGATACATCGCGTATCCGTTACTGGCCTTGGCATCGACATAAACCATATTCATGCCGTGCTCCTTAACCTTTTTAAGCTGGGCATCGATATTTGCCTTCGAAGCAAGAAGTTCGAAGTTGGCTTCGGTGTCGATCCACATAGCCTTTGGCTTTTCGGGAATACGGTTGCCCGAGCCACACGAGCCAAGCGAAGAGCCTACGACGGCCATAGAGGCAAATAGGCTGACTAATAAAAAGTTACTTTTCATTGGATTATTCAAAAACAATAAATTTTCCGGTTAAAGTCACATCGGTAGAGAATGGGTCGAGAAGCTTATCGACAATTACGGCAAACTCTCCACGTGTTATAGTCCCGACACTGTCGCGGTGTATACCCTCGGCCACCATTGCGGTCACAACATCATCGGTCGATGTTCCGAGAGCCGACGCAATCAGATCGGCGGCATCGGCAATGCTCACCTCGCCGTCGGGCAATCCGTCGGGAGTCTCAAGATGATAGAATGAGACAAAGTCGGCAAGCTCACTACCCATGAGCGGATCATCGGCACGCAGATGGGTCTCATTGCTCCATGATATCGAACGCCCCTCACTTCTAAGAATACCGGTCGCACCGATACGCTGATATGGCTTGAATCGAGGATCATCCTTGTCTACATCGAGATAAGGCAACAGATATCCCCCGGCCTCAAGTATCACACGCTGTACCTCACGCACACTCACATCCCGTACATCGGTGCCGGCACGAACAGCGAGAGCGGCCACCGCACCTGCGGCCTGGCCTATCTGTACAACCACAGGCTGGAGCCTCGTGGTGCCATTGGCGATATTGGATACAGAGATCGATTTCTCGGTCACGAGCATGTTGTCGACCGAGTCGGGCATGATTACACCAAGCGGAAGCCCATATGAGGGGACAGGATGGAAATACAGATTAGGTAGATCTTCGGCCCCACTGTATGCCTTGTGATGATGGTCGACAGGATAGTCACCCACAGCTATGGCTGTGCGATACAGTGGCAACTCGGTACCATATGGATCCATTATGTGGTTCAGATCAAATCGCACGACACCATGTATGCGGCGCGACTCACGATGGTAAGGGAGGAACGGGAGTCGATCGGCCGTAGGATACTCGTCATCGGCAAGACCAAGAGTATTGAAGCCCAACTCCTTCTGGAGGAAGTAGATATAACGCATTGTATGCGCCTTGGCCTCAGCGATGGCCGAGTCTCGTTGCTCACGGTTCATCTCTATAATATTGACATAGTAGTCATTTCCCTCTATAGGCCAGTTGATCATATATTTTCCACCGGGAAGCTTGCCATACTTGATCATATAATCGGCCGGCCACATACGGTCGGGCTCTTTGGGACTCACACACAGATCATTGATGGCGGTGCATGCAAACTCATCCGGATCATAGTCCTCAGGCTCGGGAATCGTAACATCATGTCCATAGTCCTTAAGGGTAGCCACCATCGTGAGATCCTGGATTATGCCGTTGGCACTGTCAGGAGCGATATCCTCACCGGTAATTGACCGCGACTCCATTCCTATATCATACCCTACCCCTACCATCTTGGCGACATCACCAAGCTCGGTGCCGTCAATGAGTACTTTGGCACGGTATCTGACACTGCGGCCATCATCGCCGGTCAATGTCACATTCCATGAGCCATCCTCCCTGACTGCATTCTCAAGGCGCGTATTATACATTATATTAATATTGGGCAACTCTGCCACCATTGACTTAAGAATCGAATCGCCCACCGACGGCTCGAAAAGCACACTGCTCACCCATCCCGTCTTCAAGGAATCCATTCCGCCATAGTGCCCGGCCAGGCGCGAACGCAGTTCACCGAATATACCGGCCGGCATACGGTAATTACCGTCGACTGCACTCACTCCGGCTCCGGTCAACATACCGCCGAGCCATGGAGACTCCTCGGCAACGGTAACCGACACCCCTATACGGGCCGCCTGGATTGCGGCTGCAGTACCGCTAGCACCACCACCAATAACAATAACATCGACATCCCTTACATGCTCTGAACAGGATGACACCATCAATGACATAGCACATAATACACCCCAGGCGATATTCCTTAGCCCAGAAGCCTTCAAGGTAGCCACACGTATATTCATGGAATAAGATATAAGCTATTTATGTAAGTTTCACTATTACCAAAAGTTGGTTTTTAATAAATTTAAGTAGTTTACCGCTGCAAAGATAAAATATTTTTTAATAACACACAATAACAAATCCTAATTTATTAAAATGGAGAGACCCGAACATGCTGAGCAGAACCCTCCGAGGCCAATAGCGTCAGATCATTCTTCCTGCCTTATTCCACCAGTATGACAGCTTAACCCAATCGACACACCTGTAGTTAAACCAGACATGTCGATAAGTGGAATCAGTATGGTAATTGGGCGCGGACAAAGTAGTTATATTTATTCTCAGCTGTCTGTGGCATAAGACACCATTTGCTCGACATTTAGCGGCCACAGTGTTAACAAATATTGGTAAATGAGATCTAAAACAGGCTCTGAGAAGCACAATGATAAGATCAGCCTTAAATAAAGACACAGAAAATGCATGTGGAGTACCCACACCCGTCAAAAGCCTTTAAGAATAATTAAATCTCATGTGCCAGCCTCGGTTTATTTCACATAACCCGCCATATTTTTGACTGAATTTTAGCCAAATCTCATACACCGACCCTGTTTTTTCAATAGTTAAATTGCAAGTTACGGGAAGAAAACGTAAATTTGCAGTCGCAAAAAACAACCTGTTGAACAAATAATTATTCGAAACATAAATTTATTATGAACGTTACACTTGAAAAGCATGATGACGGCACCGGCATCATCACTGTCAACATTGAAGAAAACGACTACGCAGCAAAGGTTACCGAGAACCTCAAGACCATAGGCCGCACCCACACCATTCCGGGTTTTCGCAAAGGACACATTTCGATCGACCAACTTCGTCGCCGTTTTGGCCGCGATGTCAAGAGCGATGTGATCAACCACGAGGTTATCGAAGCGGCTATCAAATACATACAAGAGAACAAGATCAACTGCCTGGGCGAGATAATGCCCGTAGAGGTCAAGGAGATCAATCTCACCGACAAAGACTACACATTCCAGTATGAGGTAGGCATCGCCCCCGACATGGACGTAGTGCTTGACAAAAACATCACCATCCCCTTCTACAACATCGAGGTATCACAGGAGATGATTGATGAGCAGGACGAGCAACTGCGCCAGCGCTTCGGCAAGCAAGAGCAAGCCGAGACTGTTGACGAGAGCGCCTTCATAAAGGGTACCATCATGCAGCTTAACGAGGACGGTAGCGTAAAGGAAGGCGACGACGCCATCCAGAACAATAACGGCATGTTGCTCGTAAGCCACATAGCCAACAAGGAAGAGGGCGCCAAGTTCATCGGCAAGAAAGCCGGCGACAAGGTTGTCTTTGACGCCACAGCCGCTACTAATGGCAATAACAATGAGCTCGCGTCACTCCTGGGCATCGCCCCCGAAAAGGCCGCCGATGCAAAGGGCAATTACGAGTTCAACATCAGCGAGATTCTGGTAATCAAGCCGGCCGAGCATGACGAAGACTTCTACAAGGCCGCCTTCAACCGCAACTTCGACAACGAGACCGAGTACTATGACGAGCTCAAGAAAATCATCGCCGCCCAACTCGCTCCCAACAGCCAGATTCTCTTTGACATGACCGCAGAGAAGACCCTTGTTGAAAAATACGGCGACGTACAGTTACCCTCAAACTTCCTCAAGAAATGGCTCGTATCACGTCAGGAGGAAATCACCACAGAGAATGTGGACGAGGAGTTCACCCGCATGGAACCAGCCGTAAAATGGCAGCTCATACGCGACCAGATCGCCGAGAAAAACGACATCAAGCCCACCAAGGAAGACATTGACAGCTATGCCGAGAGCTACGCCCGTCGCCAGCTTGCCCAGTATGGCATGATCGATGCCGACGACGAGATGGTAAAGAGCTTCGCAGGCCGCTTCATGGAGGACAAGAACTTCAGCCGCCAGATCATCGAACAGGTAGCCAACCGCAAACTCTTCATGTGCATACGCGCCCTGGTGAACGTGGAGGAGAAGACCGTATCTCTGGACGAATTCAAGGCAATAGCCAACCCCGAGGAGAAATAAGACTCAAACACAGCAACCGAGTAGGAGGTAAACACTAATCATAGGGTGTTTATCTCCTACTTTCGTATTTACCGATCCCTCTCACCACCGTACGTGCCGTTCGGCATACGGCGATTCTTAACGCGAGTACAGTCTCTCTCTCGTAGCATTCCGTATTAGATTATGCCCATATCTGGCGGACATCCACAAGCCGGTCGACAATCTAATGACCGTCGACCCCGGCTTTACATTGCCAGCTTCTCTACAGCGACATATAAATTCACGACACATTCGTTTAATCAGTATAACAAAGAGCAAACCCGGCCGGCAACAATAAGGACTTACTCAAAACAAATGGACACAAGTTCTAAAATTCAAAAAAAATATTTTGAGTTACATTTTTTTTTCATAACTTTGATAGACAATTGGGATTGTGCCCGATTGAAAATGATAGACAAGCAATACAGAACACAATATATCCTAAAATAGAACAACGATAGCTCAAAAAAAATAAACTTGAAAACACTCTGACAATATGAATAATGACTTTAGAAACTACGCCGTCAAACATCTTGGTATGAATGGCCTCGCACTGGACCAGTATACCTCGGCGACCAATAGTACAATCAAATCGAGCTATATATCCCCAACAATCATCGAAGAACGCCAGCTCAACGTCGCACAAATGGACGTATTCTCACGCCTCATGATGGATCGCATCATCTTCCTCGGCACCGATGTCAATGACTACACGGCCAATGTGATACAGGCCCAGCTGTTGTACCTCGACTCAGCCGATCCCGGCAAGGATGTATCGATATACATCAATTCGCCCGGAGGATCGGTATATGCAGGTCTTGGAATATATGACACCATGCAGTACATCTCAAGCGACGTGGCCACAATATGCACCGGCATGGCGGCATCGATGGCCGCTGTACTCCTCGTGGCAGGCACCAAAGGCAAGAGATTCGCTCTCAGACACTCGCGCGTGATGATACACCAGCCCATGGGCGGCGCCCAGGGCCAGGCCAGCGACATCGAGATAACAGCCCGCGAGATCCAGAAGCTAAAGAAAGAACTGTATAATATCATCGCCGATCATTCGGGACAGCCGTTCGACAAAGTAGAGCGCGACAGCGACAGAGACTATTGGATGACATCGGAAGAGGCCCTGCAGTATGGCATGATCGATGAAGTTCTGTCACGAGCCAAAAGATAAGAGACAGCACCCTAACGAATCAAAACAAGCTCCTATATCAATTAAGATAAATGGCTAAACGTTCAATACAAAAGTGTTCATTCTGCGGTCGTCCCGCCGACATGTCGGAGGTCATGATACCATCGGCAACGGAGACCAACACATACATCTGTGCCGAATGCGCCGACCAGATACACGAACTCCTGCGCAACTACCGTCACGAGACATCGTCAGGAACCGGACACTCGCGCGACAACACCAAGGGTGACAACCTCGACAGCATACCGACTCCAAAGGAAATAAAAGAATTTCTCGACCGGTATGTCATAGGACAGGACTCGGCCAAGCGCTATCTATCCGTAGCCGTCTACAACCACTACAAGAGACTTGGCCAGCCCAGCGACGACGAGGTCGATATCGAGAAGAGCAACATTATAATGGTAGGCCCTACCGGCACGGGTAAGACTCTGCTTGCCAAGACCATAGCCCGGCTGCTCGATGTGCCGTTCACTATTGTGGACGCCACCGTGTTGACCCAGGCAGGATATGTGGGCGAGGATATCGAAAGCCTCCTCACAAGACTGTTGCAGGTCGCCGATTATGATGTAAAGCGCGCCGAGCGCGGCATCGTCTTCATCGATGAGATAGACAAGATAGCCCGCAAGGGTGACAACCCGTCGATCACACGCGACGTGAGCGGCGAAGGCGTACAGCAGGGACTGCTCAAGCTCCTTGAGGGATCGGTAGTAAACGTGCCGCCGCAGGGTGGCCGCAAACACCCCGAGCAGCACATGATCCCGGTCGACACAAAAAATATCCTGTTCATATGCGGAGGCGCCTTTGACGGTATCGAAAAGAAAATCGCCCACCGTATGAACACCCACACTGTAGGATATTCTACCGACAAGCAGAAGAAGCGTGTCAACAAGGAGAATTTCCTGGAATATGTGGCACCGCAGGATCTCAAGTCGTTCGGACTTATTCCTGAGATCATCGGCCGACTCCCTATCATAACACACCTTGATCCGCTCGATCGCGAAGCCCTGCGCCGAGTGCTCACCGAGCCCAAAAATGCCATCACAAGACAATATGAGAAACTGTTCAAGATGGATGGCGTGAAACTGACATTCGACCCGGAGGCACTGGACAAGATCGTGGATACCGCACTTGAATACAAACTCGGAGCCCGAGGTCTACGCGGCATTGTCGAGGAGATCATGATGGACCCGATGTTTGAAATTCCCAAAAGTAAAACAAAAAAATTCAACGTCACAGCCGACTACGTATCCGACAAACTCTCAAAAATACGTATCGACACGATCAACGAATAATCATATCATCAACATTTAATTTTTGTCAACCCAGGTTTCTCTCCTTATCACATGGCAAACAAACAACAACTCACAAAGGCCCTTAAGCTGCACTTCGGCTTCGACTCTTTCAAGGGCAATCAGGAAGACATCATGCTGTCGCTCCTCAACGGCAACGACACATTCGTGCTGATGCCTACAGGAGGCGGCAAATCGCTATGCTATCAGTTGCCGGCCCTTTTGTCGGAAGGCACAGCCATTGTCATATCTCCGCTGATTGCCTTGATGAAGAATCAGGTCGATGCGATGCGCAACTTCAGCGAGGACAACGGCGTAGCCCACTTTATCAACTCGTCGCTGAACAAGAGCGCGATCGACCAGGTCAAGGCCGACCTGACATCGGGCAAGACCAAGTTGTTGTATGTCGCCCCCGAGTCGTTGACAAAAGAAGAGAACATAGAATTTTTAAAAACAGTTCCCATTTCATTCTATGCTGTCGACGAGGCCCACTGTATCTCGGAATGGGGCCATGACTTCAGACCTGAATACAGGCGCATACGCCCCATTATCAACGAGATATCAAAACGCCCGGTAATAACGTTGACAGCAACGGCAACCCCCAAGGTACAGCACGACATACAGAAGAATCTCGGCATGCAGAATGCCATGGTATTCAAGTCGTCGTTCAACCGTGCCAACCTATACTACGAGATTCGTCCCAAATCGGCCAACGTCGACAAGGATATAATCAAATACATAAAGGCTAATCCAGGCAAGTCGGGCATCATATACTGCCTGAGCCGCAAGAAAGTGGAAGAACTTGCCGAAAACCTGACGGTGAACAACATCAAGGCCCTCCCCTATCATGCCGGCATGGACTCAGCGACACGATCGGCCAACCAGGACGCGTTCCTGCTTGAAAAGATCGATGTAATTGTAGCTACAATTGCATTCGGCATGGGCATAGACAAACCCGATGTACGGTTTGTCATTCACTATGACATGCCCAAATCGCTTGAAGGATACTATCAGGAGACAGGCCGTGCGGGCCGTGACGGAGGTGAAGGCCAGTGTATTACATTCTACTCGGCAAAGGATCTGAAGAAGATGGAGAAATTCATGCAGGGCAAGCCCATAGCCGAGCAGGAGATAGGCCGACAATTGCTGGGTGAGACCGCATCTTACGCTGAGTCGTCAGTGTGCCGCCGACGGTCGCTGCTACATTACTTCGGAGAGGAATTTACCGTTGAAAACTGCGGGAACTGCGACAACTGTTTAAACCCCAAGAAACAAGTGGAAGCTAAAGATGACTTGTGTGCAGTCATAGAAACCGTCACTGCTTTAAAAGAAAAATTCAAATCAGACTACATCATCGACGTGATGCTCGGAAAGTCCAACGCTACGGTTCAGAGCTACGGACACGAGAATCTTGATGTGTTCGGCTGTACCCAGAAAGCCGACGACCGATACCTCAATGCCGTCATACGCCAGGCTATAATAGCAGGATACCTTGACCGAGACATTGAGAACTACGGGCTGATCAAGGTCACAGCCTCAGGCAAAAAATTCCTGAACAAGCCGGTCTCTTTCAAGATTGTGGAAGACAAAGAGTTCAGTGAGGAAGAAGAGGAGGTACAGGTAAAGAGCGGCGCCTCGTGTGCCGTCGATCCGGAGCTGTACAGCATCCTTAAAGATCTTCGCAAGAAGCTGGCCAAGAAGCTCGACCTGCCCCCATATGTCATCTTCCAGGATCCGTCGCTTGAAGCGATGGCTACTACCTACCCTATCACTATTGATGAACTACAGAATATCACCGGCGTGGGTGCCGGCAAGGCCAAACGATATGGCGAAGAGTTCATCAAGGTGATCAAGGCACATGTCGATGAAAATGAAATAGAGCGTCCTGAAGACCTGCGTGTGCGCACCGTCCCCAACAAGAGCCGTCTTAAGATCTCGATAATCCAGGCGATTGATCGTAAGATCGCGCTTGACGAGCTGGCCAATTCCAAAGGTCTTGAATTTGACGAACTCCTTGACGAGGTAGAGGCTATTGTCTATTCAGGTACAAAGATCAATATCTCATACTTCCTGAACGAGATAATGGATGACGACAGGCAGGAGGACATCTTCGAATACTTCAAGGAAAGTGACAGCGACGACATTAACGACGCGATCAAGGAACTCGGCAATGACTACTCGGAGGAAGAGATAAGACTCGTAAGAATAAAATTCCTGTCGGAATTAGGCAATTAGTCAATTAGCAAGTATCACACCAGAGTTTCATCTCTATGAGCCAAATGTAGAAAGAATAAGGAAATGAGTGTTGTAAGTTACCGTAACGTCGAGATTAACCGCAAGGAACACGCCGTGCTGCATGGCGTGACCTTTGCACTCGACACAGGAGAATTCGTATATCTGATAGGTGCGGTAGGCAGCGGCAAGAGCAGCCTCATGAAATCGCTCTACGCCGAGGTTCCGGTAATAAGCGGCGATGCCATCGTTATGGGATATGACCTCATGGGAATCAACCGGAATGAAATTCCGTATCTCAGACGCAAGATAGGTATAGTATTCCAGGACTTCCAGTTGTTGTCGGACCGCTCGGTCTATGATAACCTGCGATTTGTACTCGAAGCCACCGGATGGACCGACAACGGCATGATGGACACACGCATCAACGAAGTTCTTAGCCAAGTAGGAATGGACAAGAAGTGCTATAAACAACCCCACGAACTATCAGGCGGAGAACAGCAACGCGTCGTCATCGCCAGGGCTTTGCTCAACAAGCCAAAACTTATCATCGCCGACGAGCCCACAGGCAATCTCGATCCCACTACCGGCGAACACATAACACGGCTCATGCACTCAATCGCATCACAGGGCACAACGGTACTTATGGCAACCCATAATCTCGCGCTTGTCGAACAGTTTCCGGCAAGAGTATTGAGATGCGATAAAGGGCATGTCTTTGACGACGGCATTGTATCGTATTCCTGATCACAACATGTAAAAACCGCCACATTATTAGTTATCATTCAAGAAGTCACCATTTTATACCCAAAATGAAAGTTTTAAAGTTTGGAGGAACATCGGTAGGTACCGCCCAGCGCATCAAGGATGTCGCTAAGCTCATCTCAACACGCGGAAAGAACATAGTTGTTCTCTCAGCAATGTCAGGCACGACCAATTCATTGGTAGAGATCTCTGACTACCTGTATAAACGCAATGTGGAGGGAGCCAAGGAAATAATCAATAAACTCGAGAACAAGTATCGGTGCGTTATTGACGAACTATACCAGACCGAAGAGTTCAAGCTACTCGCACTCAATGAGATAAGAGACTGCTTCAACTATATACGCTCATTCAGCAAAGACTTGTTCACTCTGTTCGAGGAGAAAGAGATATTGTCACGCGGCGAAATCATGTCAGTAGCCCTGATGTATCACTACCTGCGCGAACAGCATGTAGACGTAGCTCTATTGCCGGCTCTTGACTATATGCGCACCGACAAGAATCTGGAGCCTGACACCCAGTATATCAAGGATCGCCTTGAGACACTGCTAGAACGCAACGCCGATGCTACCATGTACCTCACACATGGATATATATGCCGTAACGCCTATGGCGAGATCGACAATCTGCAGCGCGGAGGCAGCGACCTTACCGCATCGGTAATCGGTGCCGCCCTGGGAGCAGAGGAGATTGAGATATGGACCGATATCGACGGCATGCACAACAACGATCCAAGATATGTCGAGGGTACAGAACCTGTTGACGAACTGCATTTTGAAGAAGCAGCCGAACTCGCATATTTCGGCGCAAAGATACTTCACCCCACCTGTGTGTTGCCTGCCAAACTCAACAACATACCAGTAAGGCTTCTAAACACGATGGACCCGGAGGCCAGCGGCACCGTAATTTACAATACACTTCCATCCCGACGCATCAAGGCTGTGGCAGCAAAAGACAACATCACTGCCATCAAGATCAAGTCGAGCCGTATGTTGCTTGCCTACGGATTCCTGCGCAAGGTATTCGAGATATTCGAGACCCACAAGACCCCGATCGACATGATAGCGACATCGGAGGTAGGCGTATCGGTCACTGTCGACAACACACGCGGCCTTGACGACATAGTCAATGACCTGAAGAAATTCGGCACTGTGACAATTGACCATGATATGGTTATCATATGTGTGGTAGGCGACCTCGAATGGCACAACTGCGGCTTCGAGACCCGAGCTCTCGATGCCTTAAGGGATATCCCCGTACGTATGATCTCGTATGGCGGCAGCAACTACAATATCTCATTTCTCGTAAGCAAAGATGACAAGATCAAGGCATTGAATGCATTAAGCGATAATCTATTCAAATGAGTACACTTCCCTTTGAACTTTTCAAGGCATCATCTACACCTGTATACTACTACGATATAGAACTGTTGCAACACACCCTTGAAGCCCTTGTCAAGGCTTCATCGGTCGACCACCGCTTCAGGGTTCACTATGCGGTTAAAGCAAATGCGCGCCCTGAGATATTGCGTATAATACAGGCGGCAGGACTTGGAGCCGACTGTGTGAGTGGCGGTGAGATTAAAGAAGCGCTCACGGCCGGTTTCCCATCCGACAGGATCGTCTTTGCCGGAGTAGGCAAGACCGACAAGGAGATTCAACTTGGCCTTAGCCATGAAATAGAATGTTTCAACGTAGAGTCGACGGCCGAGCTAACAGTGATCAATGATCTGGCTCTCAAGGCCGGAACCGTAGCAAACGTGGCACTACGTGTCAATCCTGAGATCGATGCCCATACACATAAATATATTACTACGGGACTAAGCGAGAACAAATTCGGCATAGCGATGTCTCAGCTTGACGAGGCTATAGATATGGCCACGGAAATGACCGGGATCAATCTCCTTGGACTGCATTTTCACATTGGATCACAGCTCACCCAACTTGACAGCTACAGGCTACTGTGTGAACGCATAAATGAACTTGTGTCATTGTACAACAGCAAGGGGATAAGATTCAAGATCATAAACGTCGGCGGGGGTCTCGGCATAGACTATGACCATCCCGACGAAGCACCGATACCCGATTTCAAAAGCTACTTCAATCTATTCAAGGAAAATCTTGACCTTGACAACAATATCGAGATACACTTTGAACTGGGACGTGCCGTCGTAGCACAATGCGGATCTCTGATAACACGGGTATTATACATAAAGGAGACACCATCCCGGCTGTTTGCCATCGTTGACGCCGGCATGACCGACTTGATACGGCCGGCTCTCTACCAGGCACATCATGCCATACAACTGGTATCGGATGATGTTTCAGAAGGCCCTATGACCACCTACGATATTGTAGGCCCGATATGCGAGTCAAGCGATGTTTTCGCTACCGACGAATCCCTGCCTCGACTTTGCCGTGGCGATATCCTGGCCATACGTTCGGCAGGAGCCTATGGCGAGATCATGGCATCACAATACAACCTGCGCAAACTGCCGGGTGCTATATTCAACAACCAATAAACAACTGTCTACTATGGTAATACAACGCTGGCAATCGGTTTATCTTCTCTTGGCGATCTTCGCCATGATACTTGTTTTCATACGTCCCTTCGGGCTGGTCGCGAATCCATCGCTCGAGACTCCAGTCGAACTTGTCTCTCTTGACTATCCGATATTCCTGACCGTAAACATACTTGTCACAGTACTGCTTCTGATTGATATTTTCCTGTTTAAAAACCTGAAACATCAACGACTCGTAGCCGCTGTATGCATACTGCTTATTCTCACATCGTCAGTGACAGCATTCCTTATCATATCAGGCGCAGGTGAATTCAGCCGGATCGCATGGACAGGCGCCCCTGTTGGACTTGTATGCGCTCTGATATGCACAATATTCGCACGCTACCGCATGGGGCAGGACGAGAAGTTGCTGAAAAGCTACGACCGTCTACGCTAACCGGTCAAATCACAAGTAGATCCGACTTTTTATATTGAAAATAACGTTTTACCGACAGGCCTGCATGTCATCACATAGTAAAGATGCCATGCAGGCCCGTGTTATATCCGGCACGTAATTTCCACCCTATAAGCCAGACTGAAGCTTGGGTCTAAGGTATCTTGCCGTATACCCGAGATTCTGTGCAACGATCTGCTCGGGAGTGCCGGCCGCCACTACATTACCCCCCTCGGCACCACCTTCAGGGCCTATATCAATGACATGATCGGCACACTTTATCACATCCATGTTATGCTCGATAATGACCACGGTATGACCATTGGCAATAAGACGGTCGAACGAGTCGAGCAGGCGGGTTATATCATGAAAATGGAGTCCGGTGGTTGGCTCGTCAAATATAAACAGAGTTGATCCGATCTTCTCGTTAGCAAGATAATATGCAAGCTTGACACGCTGATTCTCGCCACCCGACAGTGTCGAAGAGGATTGCCCGAGCTTGATATAGCCGAGTCCGACATCTTGTAGCGGCCTCAGGCGTGAAACGATACGACGCTGTATCGTGCCATCATGCTCGCTGAAGAATTCTATCGCCTGATTGACAGTCATGTCGAGCACATCGCTGATATTGCATCCATTGTATCTGACTTCCAGAACCTCACGCTTGAAACGCTGGCCATGACAGGCCTCGCACGGAATGGTGATATCGGCCATAAACTGCATCTCTATAGTAATAGTACCCTCCCCCTTGCACTCGTCACAACGTCCGCCATCGGCATTAAACGAGAATGTCGACGGGGTAAAGCCCATTTGCTTGGAAGCCTGCTGGTCGGCGAAAAGAGCACGTATCTCATCATAGGCTTTAAGATATGTGGCTGGATTGGAGCGGGATGATTTTCCGATAGGATTCTGATCGACAAAATCAACCGCTTGTATGCGTGACACATCGCCGGCAAGCTCCTTGAATGCACCGGGAGCATCTCCGGCCTCGCCAAGCCTCCGAAGCATAGCTCGGTAAAGAATATCCCTGACAAGCGTGGACTTACCGCTACCGCTGACTCCGGTCACTACCGTCATCACACCAAGCGGGAATCTGACATCTATATTCTTCAAGTTATTCTGCATCGCACCCTTAACCTCAATATAACTGCTCCATTTACGACGCTTTACAGGCAACGGTATTGTGAGCTTGCCGGTAAGGTATCCGGCCGTAAAACTTTCCGTGGCATCTCCGAGATGCTTCCAGTCGCCCTGATATACTATCTGTCCGCCAAGGCGGCCAGCCTGAGGCCCCACATCTACTATATAGTCGGCGGCAGCCATTATCTCCTCGTCATGCTCCACAACCACGACCGTATTACCAAGCTGCTGCAACTTGCGTAGTACATCGATAAGGCGCTGAGTGTCGCGCGAGTGAAGTCCGATACTTGGTTCATCAAGTATATAGAGCGACCCCACGAGACTGCTACCGAGCGAAGTAGCGAGATTGATACGCTGGCTCTCACCACCCGATAGTGTATTGGATAGACGGTCAAGTGTCAGATAACCGAGTCCGACATTCTCCATATAATCAAGGCGGTTACGAATTTCTGTGATCAGCCGCTTTGCAATCCGGGCATCGCGGTCGTCAAGTTCAAGGTCATCAAACCACTTCTTTAGATCGGTTATAGGCATCCTTACAAGCTCGGTGATGTTCTTACCTCCCACCTGTATATACATTGCTTCGGGACGCAGACGATTACCCTGACAATCAGGGCACACAGTCTTACCACGATACCTTGCAAGCATTACTCGGTACTGTATCTTGTAAAGATTCTGCTCGACCATCCTGAAGAAGCCGTCTATTCCCTCGAATGTGGAATCACCATGCCACAGGAGGTCTTTCTGTGCCTGTGTAAGCTGATTGTATGGACGGTGTATGGGAAAACCCATATGGGGAGCATGAGAGATAAAATACTTTTTCCACTCGCTCATCTTCTCTCCTTTCCAGCATACAACAGCGTCTTCATATACCGACAGAGCCCTGTTAGGAATAACGAGATTCTCATCAATACCCATTGTCTTGCCAAATCCCTCACAACGCGGGCAGGCTCCATAAGGATTATTGAAGTTGAACATCTGCTCGTTGGGTTCCATGAATTTAATCCCGTCGGCCTCGAATCGCTTGGAGAAGTCATGATGGTGAACCTCTCCGTCTTCGTCCCACATGACAAGCCGCAACGAGTCCCGACCTTCAAAAAAAGCAGTCTCCGCCGAGTCGGCGAGCCGGCTCTGCTCGTCTGGATCATCACTTACCATCAGCCTGTCGATAACAAGATACAGACCCTCGGCCCCGGATTTTTTTCCTAATGTCTTATAATCCTCTATCTCAACAAAATCATCATTCGTAAAGATTCGCGAATATCCCTCTTTGGCAAAGATATCGAGCTGCATTTCAATAGAACGCCCCTCGGGTAGGTTTATCGGAGCCAACACAGCCATACGGGTGCCGAGCGGATAACTCTCGGCCATCGCAACAACATCATTGACAGTGTGTTTTCTCACCTCACATCCCGAGACTGGCGAAATTGTATGGCCAACTCGGCCATACAATAGTCTGAGATAATCATATATCTCAGTCGAAGTTCCCACTGTACTACGGGGATTGCGGGTCGTGACCTTCTGTTCGATGGCGATAGCCGGTGGAAGTCCCTTTATAAAATCGACCTCCGGCTTGGACATACGTCCAACAAACTGGCGAGCATAACTTGAAAGGCTGTCGACATAACGGCGCTGTCCTTCGGCATATAATGTATCAAAAGCAAGCGACGACTTACCCGATCCTGACAGACCGGTGATTACTATGAATTTATTGCGTGGCAGCTCTACATCGACATTCTTCAGATTGTTGACACGAGCACCTTTGACTATAATCGAGTTTTCGTTCATCCAAAAAGATTTATTAAACCTACAAAGGTAGAAATTTTAAATGACATAATTGCTGAACGCATCGGCGTGATAACAAAATTTACAGCCCGTTTAACTTTATATTGTCAAACGGGCTGCTATATACACGGGGCAAGGACCTATTATCAGTCCTCAAGATAATAGGTGATCGTCGACACGACCCTGACATTCTTGAGATATGGAGTATACGAGTCTCGATCCTCAATCGAGAACTGTCCTTGTGAGGCGGTCTTTATCTTACCGAGTTTGCTCTCCGAATCGTCGGCAAACTTCTTGGCGGCCTGACGGGCATTGGCTGTGGCCTCGGCAATCATCTCGGGCTTGATACTGTTAAGATCGGTATAACTATATGTGATACGGTTTTCCCAACCACCCGAAACCACTGCGATACCCTGCCTGAGTAATTCGCTCTGGCGCTTGATTAGAGAAGTTACAAGATCAACGTTCTCGCTCGTCACAACAATCACTCCATCAACGCTATACCTGTTAAGTGGTAAAGTATTGCTGTAGTTGTTGGCCTGATTATCGGTAACACTGGGTGCTATCACCTCTATCTCACTGTCCTGCACTCCATTATCCTTCAAAAATTTAACTATCGCATTACTTTTGCTGGTAATGTCGCTGTAAATTGTAGAGAGATCATTGGCAGCACACTGGTATACAACAGGCCATGTGACACTATTGGCCTTGACCTCCCGCTCGGCCAGTCCCCTGACGGTCACGATACGGTCACGATACGAAAAGTTATCAATACCCTGCTTTATGAACAGTCCTACAAGTGCCACACCTATGGCAATAATGACTGCCGAAACAATTTTATTTTCCTTCATAGTTCAACTATATATAAAATTTATGCAAAAATAATACAATCAACCATATAATGATGTTCAGATACAAACTTTTTTTTAATGATGTGATTTTGGAACTAAAAATTCATCAATATGCATAATCAGACAAATAATTCAGATTCGCGACGCTTTAAATTCTGAGCCACAAAAATTTTCCCGACAGTGGCATACATGATACCCTTGAATTTACGAGCATGACTGTTGCAAACTGCGATGCATCGGCAACATGTGATACATTTGTCGTTATCTGTGACTAACGTCACAGTGTCAATAGCGCCAGTAGGACACTCCCGGGCGCAAACTCCACAAGAGCGGCATTCATCTTTAACGGTTTGGGGATGCAAGGGAACAGCCCACGGTTTCTTATACGGACGATTCCCCTTGATTGTCGAAAAATCCAATTCGTCCGACTCTTTGGCCCGACTGATGAAATCGCCTGCAATCTCCAAGTCCAATTTGTCGGGTCTGCCATTTGCGACCTTCGGGAATATGCAGTGCTGGGCTATGAACGCTCCGGCAGCAACGACCTTAAAGCCATCCTCCGAAGCTATGTCGGCCAGTTCGAGCAACGCATCATCATAGTCACGGTTACCATATACAACAGCAACAATCGCCTTCATACCATGCCCGTCAATCTGACGGAACAGGTCGACTGCCATAGCAGGAACACGGCCGGCATAGACAGGAGAGATAAACAAAACTGTATCCCCTTCTATAAGTTCGGATTCAATCTCACATTGACCATGCGTAAGGTCTATCAATTGAGAATCTCCGCCGAAAGCCTCAGTCATTGCTATGGCATATTTACGGGTCGTTTCTGACGGACTAAAAAAGAATGTATGAAGCATATCCTACAATATAAATTACATATATATATCATTTTTTTATCCTCTCGGTTATTGCATTGACCATTATGGGAGTATCTTTACAGCCAAGCATATACTTTTTGCCATCTTTTAAAATAACAAGAAAACAGTTGGAGGCTTTTCCGTAATAGGCAAAATACGTGCCGATATCCTTTTCCTTAAACCATCCATACCATCCAAACCATCCACCACTACCACAGATTCTTATCGTTCCCATAGTCGGCTGACATAATCTGACATCAGCAATATCGGACAATGGAATAGTTCGGATCTTCAATGGCCTCTGAATGTTCAGATTTTCATTATCTAATGAAATGGATAACGGCATAAAGAAAAGAGCAAACAGGAACAACAGAATAATAGATGAGCCCAAAACACATACCGCAAGATTATTATCCGGCTCTCTCAGCTCATAAACAAACACACCACCCATCACTGCGGTCGAGAGTGATGAGATTATAAAGCAATAAGAACTGAGTTCTACACATTTTCTCATAATCGATCATATTTTATTTGTTAATTTCCAATGATTTTGATACCAATTACGATATAGCCACCATCTTTATTCTATGTATGAACATTCCATAAATTCTTAAATGTACAAATTTAAGAATTTATAATTACATTCGGGCAAGAAAATAGTCACTCCTCGCGGGACAGACCTGTAATAGATACGAATCCTTCACATAATCGATTCCCCGTTACAACTATACCTTGAACTTGCCTTCGATAGCTTTATCAAATTCACTGGCTTTCTCGATATACTGCAAAAGCAAATCATAACGAATTGCAATGAATTGTAAAAGCAGGAATTTGTTAGGCTGATTAAAAATTTGTAACTTCGTGGTCAATTATATATCAAACAAGAACACTGTCATGTTAATAATAGGAATAGCAGGTGGAACCGGCTCGGGCAAGACCACCGTAGTCAACAAGATAATAGACAGCTTCCCGGCTGGCGAGGTCGCCGTCATTCCCCAGGATTCATATTACAAAGACTCCAGCCATATACCTGTAGCCGAACGTAGCAAGATAAACTTTGACGAGCCGGCCGCTATCGAATGGACACTACTTGTGGAACAACTTAAACAGCTCAAGGATGGTAAAGCGGTAGAAATGCCCACATACTCCTATCTCACATGCACACGCCAGCCGCAGACCGTGCATGTCGAACCACGCGAGGTAGTGATTGTCGAAGGGATTCTTGTTCTTACCGATCCTGTCCTGCGCGACATGATGGATGTAAAATGCTTTGTCGATGCCGACCCCGATGACCGACTGATACGCGTGATATCACGCGACTGCATAGAGCGCGGCCGCACCCCACAGATGGTGATCGACCGCTATCAGGATGTGCTCAAACCCATGCACTGCATGTACATTGAGCCGTCCAAACGATTCGCCGACCTCATTATCCCACAGGGCGGAGCCAATACCGTGGCCATACGGCTGTTGACCGACTATATCGAATCCCGACTAAAAAAGTGACCCTTCATGAAACTCAGCACCGATAACCTCGTCAAGAAATATCACCAGCGCACAGTCGTAAACCATGTGTCAATCAACGTTACACAGGGTGAAATCGTGGGATTGCTGGGACCCAACGGCGCCGGCAAGACCACTACTTTCTATATGACCGTAGGACTCATCACCCCCAATGAGGGACACATATTTCTTGACGATCTTGACATCACTAAATATCCCGTATACAAACGCGCACAACATGGCATAGGCTATCTGGCCCAGGAAGCATCGGTATTCCGCAAACTATCGGTCGAGGACAATATCCGCTCTGTACTTGAGATGCGCCCCGATCTTGACCGTAACCAGCAAAAGGAACAACTGGAATCACTTATCGCTGAGTTTACTCTCGAGAAAGTGCGCCGCAATCTTGGCGACCAGCTTTCGGGTGGTGAACGCCGACGCACCGAGATAGCCCGATGCCTGGCCATCAATCCAAAATTCATTATGCTCGACGAGCCTTTTGCCGGTGTCGATCCAATCGCTGTTGAAGACATCCAGAGGGTGATATACAGGTTGAAAGAAAAGAACATCGGAATCCTCATCACCGACCATAACGCTCCCGAGACACTGTCTATAACCGATCGCGCCTACCTTCTTTTCGAGGGTAAAATCCTGTTTCAGGGAACCAGCGAAGAGCTTGCCGAAAATCCACTCGTGCGCGAGAAGTATCTCACAAAGAACTTTATATTCCACCGCAAGAAGTTTGACTGAAAACAGATCACCGAACAACATGCGTCCAACTGCTGTTAAAGAGTATATGAAACGGATATTGTTCATCATATTGTGCGTTTGCTCGCTCTCGTGCCATGCCCAGTGGATGCAGGATTCTCTCCTTGCACGGTATAGTTGTCTCACAATAAATCACCCCGATGACTATCAGGGAGAAGTAGTGTCTACGGTAATACGACACAACCAAGTTGTGCCACGCAACCGGGGGATACTATATATTCACGGCTTTAACGATTATTTTTTTCAAAGCGCTCTCGGTGACTCGATTGTAAACCATGACTGGAACTTCAGGGCCGTTGACCTCCGCCGCTATGGCCGCTCGCTTCGCCAGGGGATGAAGCGTTATCAGGCGCGTAACCTGGCTGAATATTTTCCTGATATCGACTCGGCCATTGTCGAAATGAACCTTGCCGGCATGGACACCATCGTGATACTTGCCCACTCCACCGGCGGGCTCATCGCCTCATTGTACATGAACAGTACACCTCCGGCCTGTGTATACGGACTGATGCTCAACAGCCCGTTTCTCGACTGGAACATGAACGGCTTTACCCGAAAGATTCTAATACCGATCGTCAGTTGCCTTGGTTCACATTTTCCCGATATACCGGTAAAACAGGATTCCAGCACCAGCTACTCAGAGAGTCTGCTTGCATCACACAACGGTGAATGGGAATTTGACACCAGTAAGAAGCTCATGATATCCCCACCGGTGACAAGCGGTTGGATCCATGCCATACAGGAAGGCCAGAAAGAACTTCACAACCACGCAGACATCAGGGTTCCGATCCTGCTTATGCACTCGTCACAAAGTGTCGATGGTGCACATGCAGCGGATGGAGACGCGGTGCTTGACGTAAGCCATATAATCAAGTGGGGGCGTCAATTAGGATCTGATGTGACCGAAGTGACCGTACCGGGAGGCCTGCATGATCTTATACTCTCCAAGCCGGCAATACGTGCCGCAGTCTACGATGCCATGTTCAGATGGCTTGACATGCAATTTGGGCGCTGAACACAAGAGTATCGTAATCTGATTACATAGAATATGCCGGGGCACCGCATCTACAGCCGATTCATCTCGACCTCCGATGCCGAGGCTCCCTTATATCTGCTCTTGCGTGGCTGAAAGTTGTATATAACATTGAGCGATATACCTCGCCGGTCATAGCTCTGACGCTTGTCAACAAAGACGCCGCCGGTATTCATAGTCCAGTCATTATTGGCGGTATTGAATATATCGGTTGCCGACAGCTTCACTGTCAGGGATTTGTTAAGAAATGTCCTGCCTACCGAGGCATCCATCGTGAACCACGTCGTGCCGAAACGGTTGGTGTGCATATCACCTCGGGATTGTCCGCTTATATTGGCAGTTACAAGCCATCCGTGAGGCAAAGATAATGTGTTGTCGAAATAGTATGAGAATATAGGCTTATTATGCTCTGTACCATCAAGATCAAGCCATTGACGATACATTCCGGCCATGACATTAGGTGTCCACCGTCGCACCGGCCGACTCCACACGAGATAAAGGCTTAGCGCTGACACATCAATGTTAACGGGGTGCATCAGCAACTGGAGACTGCCGGCCGGATAAAGATGCTTAACGTAAGCGTAAGTGTCAACAGCACGGGTAAAATCAGCCTGAAACAAGAAACCTTTCCACATGCCGAAGAGCCGGATATCGTGCATCCTTTCATCACGCAGAGCCGGATTGCCCCCCTCTATTTCGTGCATTCCCACGTAACTTAGCGAACCTGTAAGCTGAGAATATGGAGGCTTTACCGTTGCCATTTTATAACTGAGGCTTATCTGGGACTCCTCACCGAATGAATAGCCCAGCGAGATATCAGGTGTCAGAAGGTGGTCACGTCGGCACACATCCTCATCACGTTTACCATCAATTTTGAAATCATAATCGACATACTCATATCTTGCTCCGGCTGAGAGGGAGAATCGACCGAACATGCGGGACCATGACGCAAACAAAGCGGCAGATGTCTGTTTTGCATCTGTAAATGACGAGGGGATATACTCGCTGACCGAGGAGGTGAGCATTCGGTAGTCAAGTGAAGTATGGGTATAACTGTCTTGTGTACCTATAGTAAAATCGCCACTCCACAGTGGAAAACTCATATAGAGTTTCCCCGCCCAGAGTATAGATTTACGTTTATCGGCGGAGCTCACGTCAGTATCAGATGACTCCGGGTATGTGGTGATCACACCGTTATTATCGACCGACTGCCGGAAATCTCCGTCGAAGTGAACAAGAAATTTATCGGCAAACGTATTTTCGTAATATACCGATGAGAGATGGCTGTATGATCTTATACGCTTGTCTATATAACGGCTTATAACCGGATTGTTGTCAAGCCATTCGGTTCCGGCATTACTGAAATCACCGCGTTCCGGATTATAACGGTAGTATGCTCCGAATGAATGCGCACCCCTGGCATAATTGAATCCAGCCTTGACAACACCCACAGTTGTCGGATAGGAATTGTGCTGACTGCTACCGACAACAGTCTCCTTCCCGTCAAACATGAGAGTGTTTGTGGTGGAACCTTTCGCAAGTGAATTATTGTGATTGACTGTCCCGTTGACAAACAGTTCCCAGTCACCGATACGATAATTAAGACCGAGATAGTCCATCACCGACCATTTGCGACGACACTGAAGCTGAAACTGATCGGTAAGCGACAGCCCTTGCATAAAATTACGTCTGGTTGTAATTCTAAGGACAGCATCTGTGGTACTGCTGTATACTGCTCCGGGAGCCATATTCAGTTCAACTTTCTTCATGTTTGAAGAAAGTATCTGCTGTAATTCCATTTCATCGCGCATAGGACGGCCGTCAATATATATTTCAATATTACTCCTCCCGATAATGATTACAGTATTATCCTTGACATTTATCATCGGCAACTGGGCGAGCACATCCAGAGCATTCCCCAGATCTGCAAGGTTTGAACCGGGTATGGTTGTGACAAGTGTCGCGCCCACGAGTTTTGTCGCAGGCTGTCTGGCTGTTACTATGACTTCCTGTAGCTCATGCATGAGGCTGTCATTTGCCTCATGATTCTGTGCTCTGGCTATTACTGCGGCAATAATCGTTGTAATGACTGTAATGATGATTTTAGCGTTCATGTGAGTAAAATTTGGCCTGCAAAGTTACTACAAAAAAGTGAAATGCGGAAAGATATAGTGATAGAATTGAGTTACAAGGGTTTTGGTTGAAG
>CAXHRO010000030.1:0-35713 GCA_964018905.1 uncultured Muribaculaceae bacterium | reverse complement strand
TCGATTACCGATGACGGGGTACCTATTATATTATATATAATAACCGCCCATGTACCATAGTCCCAGTTAGGACATAAAAAATTATTGTATGAGAAAAGCCATTTGGAAAAATTAAAGCCGTCTGGATTATAGGGTAGTAATTATTTCCTCTTTTGAAAATCGATTGGAAATTCTCGTTTGTTATAAAAGAAAAATTTATCTGTTTCATCCCAATCATATCCAAACTTAATAGAGTAAATTCTTCCTGATACAATTTTTAGTTCTATTTTGTAGCTGTAATTATTGTATACATCAAAGTTCTTAGGAGCATTGATATCTTTTAGTTCGGGATTAATAACAATATAACCGTTACCATCATCCCAATTAGGAATTGAAATTCCCAAAGAAGTTAAACCTAAAAATTTGAATAATTCATCAATACCTGTTCCAATTTTACAATGCTTGGATATTGTAAACAATCTATTTGTCACCAGTATCCCTCCATCAAGAGCATAATGCGGATCTCTGCCAATATAAGAAATGGAATCTTTTATTTCGCCATATCTTGAAACGATATCCGCATAATTGGGGGCACAGTTTGGATCATAGTAAAATTTGACATTACTGTTGGAAAATGTTTCAATTATATGTTCTTTAGAGTTAAATTGGTAGAAATCATTAAAAAACATTTTAGGCGTATTTGATAATACAAGCATCGTGTCGTTACGTTGGGCTACACATGAAATAAGATGATATTCAGCCTTTTTTATTTCGCCGATATTTACTTCCTGCGGCCATATTTTTTCCATAGATACATTAAATGTATCACGTCCCGATTTTATAGTAATAGTATTGTCAGGTACTTTTGGATTTGTAAGACCAATTGCTGTCAATACAGTAGATACCAGTATAAATAAAAATAAATTGTACTTCATATCATTGACTTTAACGTAATTATTGACTGAATCCTATTAACAACTTTTGTCCCGAGACGTTTTTTACCATTTGAATTAATGTACCAATAATAAGAATTGGCACCCAATGCATTTCCGAATGTTTTGTATGCATTTTCCGATGCGGTCTTTTCAATCGTATAGTATTCATTTATTTTATCATATTCAGTAGTTAAAATAAAACATCCGGTTGTCCATAACATTAAATTATCGCCCACTCCATATCCATAATGAAATCGTATACCTCTATTTAATACAGAGCCTCCAACACCAATACAACGCCATATGTTTTCCATACCGTTTGGCGTTGTGATTGGATATTCACCTTCCGGTATACGTGCATTGCTTCTAACCGCTGTGCTGGCGTCACCTCCAGGTGTAATGAAATATCCATGAGCGTCTTTGTTGCCTGATACATGATAGATGCCAAGGGTACCATCTTCTTTACTTTCTCCGATTTCAAGATTTAGAGCACATACACGTTTCCCATATTCTCCTTCCGAAAAAGTAAATGTATGGGTCTTGTCTCCATTCGTTACAATGAATACATCATCACCTTCACTTAAAACAGGATCATTCATAATCCATTTACCACCATTGTATGAAACATGCAATGTATCCATACCTAATGGGTCTACAAAATTAATCGGATTACCATTGCAATAAGAGTAAGGGGTAATATCCGGGGTTGTTATGGCCATGGGATCCGGACGGTCAAACAGACCGAGAGCGGGGTCATACTGGCGTGCATGAAAGTCGTACCTGTTGAGGCCGTCACGGGTTTCCAGTTCCTTGCCGCTGTATTTGTATGGATTGGCGGCCGGGCCGGCCGATGTTGTCATCGGGAGTCCGCAGGGATAGTAGTCGGTGGTCTGGACAGCGTTGCCGAGGCTGTCGACCACGGCGCGGATATTACCCTGATAGTCGGTGACGTAGGTCATCCGATCCCCGTTCCCGGTGATGTATCCCCACGGCAGGTTGATGCGGCGCAGGGCAGTTGCTCCTCCTGTTGATTTCAGTTCGAACGGGCCGATGTACAGCATCGCTTCGTTCTCTCCGGCGGTGACTGGTGTGTCGGCAATACGGCGACTGCCGAGTTTACGGCCTGTCGCATCGTATGTGTACCGGTATTGTGTGCCGGTGTCGGTGGTGATTACAGCGGGGCGGTCTATGGGATTGTACGTGATATCGATGCCGCGGCCTGTGTCTGAGGTCATGCGCCCGTCGCTGTCATAGCTGTATCGGGCTTCACCGGCGGCAAAGTCGAGCGAGCCTTCCAGAATCACCGGGTCGGCATGGTCGGCCACCTTGACCGGCCAGCTGCCGTCATAGCTCACGAACAGATCATCAATGTTTTCGTGAGGTAATACTTCACACCACATAATATTAAGCAGACTTAAAATTCAAATTATGTAACCAATTACTATTGATGTTCTTGTTTACGAAAAGCAATATCAATCTGTTTCTATTATTTTACTATCCTGTATTAATTTTTTAATATATAGACGGTGGTTGTCTATAATACATTCTGCTCGTGTTACATTATCATTATATAATACTATTATTCCTGGTATAAATTTATGTATAAATTTAATATATATTATATCATCAGTCATCTCGAAAAGTAAATTAATGAATTGATTAGATTCAAACGAAGAGTCTGATATGACTATGAATAACTTATTGTTAAAATATGCAGAACCAATTACATTGTAACATGAACTGTTGAAAAGTTCAAAACTCCAATTTTGGAAAACAATATATTGTTTTCCTTCAATATATGAAAATGACATTAAATACATCTGAGACTTCTCTACTGAACTTAAATAGCGGCAAAAAACTTCGATTTCGTTGCATACAGTATTGTCTCGATGTAATGAGTTAAGTATTAGCTTGTTACTATTCCAATTTTGCGGTATTGCAATATTGGATTCACTATCAAATAAAGTTATAGTTACTATATCGGGTTCGCTGTATGAAACAGAATCACGCTCATATATCGAGACAATATTATCACTTACATTAACTGAGCAAAGATGTACGTCTGTCATCAATATGCTAATTACTGATATAATATATTTCTTCAATTGCATAACAAAAATTATTGGGATATTCAACGTTTTCCAATACAAATAGCCTCTTGCAACAAACCTGCTGTTGAATTTCTATCGTAGAATTTTGCTGGTAAATTACTGTTCGGGAATATTATTGAAAATTTTGCATTAGGGAATTTTGTTTGCGTTTTTATCGCAAAGTTAATATCACCCTGTGAAACTGTAGTATTCCCAATAGAATGATTGTGGACAAATAATATGTCCATAACATTATTCGTTATAGCAGTTTCCAACATTATATCCGGACTTGCATCACTGTTGCTTAGATGTGTTGTTCCAATATATTTATCAATATTACCATCCAATGTTTTCATTTCACTATAAGACCATTCAACATCGGTATTTGCGGCAAGGAATTCGTGTAATTCATTAGATATTGAAGCTCCGTTATACATACTTATAATAATGTTTTCAGTTAGACTTCCATCTGAACTTTTCAAGGTACCCTTTATTTCATGCAAAGATGATAAAAATGATTTTGATACATCCATATGTGGACAACTACCCATGATTGACATTATTCGATCAAAATCATCTGTTGTAGTTTCTGATAGTTTAAAGTATCCATTAAGGTCAACAACATAGGTATCCCGTCCGGTAGGGTCGATGTGCATCACCGGATTTGCGGCACAGTACAGGTAGGGGGTTAGCCAGGGATATTCCGCCGCCATGGGATCCGGACGGTCAAACAGACCGAGAGCGGGGTCATACTGGCGTGCGTGAAAGTCGTACCGGTTTAGGCCGTCACGGGTTTCCAGTTCCTTGCCGCTGTATTTGTATGGATTGGCGGCCGGGCCGGCCGATGTTGTCATCGGGAGTCCGCAGGGATAGTAGTCGGTGGTCTGGACAGCGTTGCCGAGGCTGTCGACCACGGCGCGGATATTACCCTGATAGTCGGTGACGTAGGTCATCCGATCCCCGTTCCCGGTGATGTATCCCCACGGCAGGTTGATGCGGCGCAGGGCAGTTGCTCCTCCTGTTGATTTCAGTTCGAACGGGCCGATGTACAGCATCGCTTCGTTCTCTCCGGCGGTGACTGGTGTGTCGGCAATACGGCGACTGCCGAGTTTACGGCCTGTCGCATCGTATGTGTACCGGTATTGTGTGCCGGTGTCGGTGGTGATTACAGCGGGGCGGTCTATGGGATTGTACGTGATATCGATGCCGCGGCCTGTGTCTGAGGTCATGCGTCCGTCGCTGTCATAGCTGTATCGGGCTTCCCCGGCGGCAAAGTCGAGCGAGCCTTCCAGAATCACCGGGTCGGCATGGTCGGCCACCTTGACCGGCCGGCTGCCGTCATAGCTCACGGTGAGGTCATCGACCGTGCCGCAGGTGCCGTCGGAGAGCACTCCCTGCCGCATGATGGTCAGAGGCCCGGAATTAAGATTGTAGCTGCAGGCTGTATTGAATCCGTCATCAGAGGTCATTGATGAGAGCCTGTTGAGCCTGTCGTATGTGAAACTGCGGCCTACGGGACTGCCGTCGCCATACCCGACTTTCATAGCCGAGATGTTGCCGTTATAGCATGGTGTCCCGCCATCGTCGTAACACAATGTCTGTGTAAGTGCCGGTGAGGTGACGGATTTCATCTGTCCGCGCAGATTGTAGCTGTAAGACATACGGTTGCCTGCGCCGGTCGTCTGCGATTCCAGTCGGCCAAGGCCGTCATACGAATAGTCGACAGTAAACCGCCATGGAGCGGCCGACGGCTCTTCCAGGCCTTCTGTTGCAGAATCATTGTCTGGTTCGGGAGGTATTCTCACCGGTTCTGACTCATATCCCGGTATCGCCTTCTCCATGCTTATGAAACCTGAAGTATCAAAGTAACGTTTATGGTTCATGACATAAACCGTGTCGGGCATAAGGAGTTCATATTTTACTTCAAGAGGGTACCCCTGTCTGCTCAGGGTATATTCGGTGGCAAGTGCCGTACCGGGCAGTATTGTCGACTCGACCGTACCTGTAACGTTGCCTTCGATATCATAGTCGACAAGTGTGTACAGATATGCTTCCGGACCG
The DNA here is from genome assembly GCA_964018905.1 of uncultured Muribaculaceae bacterium. Taxonomy (GTDB): domain Bacteria; phylum Bacteroidota; class Bacteroidia; order Bacteroidales; family Muribaculaceae; genus JAAVFS01. The sequence continues at coordinate 30,648 of CAXHRO010000030.1, read as the reverse complement.
AGATCGTCATCGATGTCAGAATAAACGGCTGTTCGTGCCGCGGCAAGATTCCCCCTGACTTTCTGTGCGTTAAGCGACATACCGGCTGTCGGGAGCGAACTGAACCCATCCATATTGCGGCAGTCATACGAATCATAGTAATTCACCCGGGTTATTGTGATATCCGACCAATCAAGGTCTGATGGTACGGTATACCCTGTATCACCGATGCTGCCGGCAATATTTCCGCCGTCATAACGTGCGGTCATTACAGGTACTGTCTGAGGCAACCCGTCGGCGGTTATACCGCATACGGCGACGCGGCCGATCGGATCATATAGGATAAACTCGGCCTCACTGCGTTCACGCATCACGGCTGTCTGGCGGTAGGCAAGGCGGTTATACCGGTCGTAGCGCATCCTTACAGCCCCGGCTCCGGGCACTTTGGCATAGATGCAGTTGCCGCGACGGTCGTAGCGGTTGATGAATGCAAGCTTGTCAAGGACTTCGTCTCTGTCGGTCCAGATCCTGCTGTCACGTGTCATACGTACTACGGCCTCGGGCTGGAGTATCACGCGTACATTGCCCATTACGTCATACAGATAATATGTATCGGCATATGTGTCGTTATCGACGGGACGACGCTCGAGAATTTTCAGGCCGCGCCAGTCGGTAAACGTCAGCAGGGTGCATCCGTCGGGATCGGTCTGACGGGTGACATCGAGAGCGCCGGCGGGATAGCAGCCGTCCAGAGTAACCGTCTCGCTGTCACGGCTGTCGGAAAGATAGTATCGACGGCAATGCAGTTGCTGATCCGTAACACTGTTGCACAGGTATTCATATCGTTCGGGATGTCCCTGCATCGCCTCTCCCTCTTTCAGTATCCGTAGCGGCTGGTCTCCCGGCATTCCGCGGTAGGTCACCTGCGAGTACGGGTAATTGTCCCCGTAGTGACTGCTTGCGACCGTATGGAACAGAGTCAGAAAACTGTCGTCGTCGGGTACCGGCAGATACTGCCTTACCGGACGGTCAAGGGCGTCATATTCCGTGGCGGTGCGCACGAGGGAGCCTCCGGCCACAGTACTGACAGTCTGCACCGGCATGCCGAATCCGTCATAGTGGACGGTTCGGACGGAACTTGTCTCAGTCTCGCAGTCCTCGCATTCCTCACCATAGCCTCCGTCTTCTTCCCACACACCGGTTTCCGGTTCGTTCTTGACCGGGGGTGTGTCCGGCCATATCGCGACACTGGTACGCATCGGCCCGGAGCGTAGTTGCGGCTGAGTCTGTGTCTTTCGGCGAGACGTGTCATGGACTGTGGTCCTGATACGGTTGCTACTGCCGCAGTTCTCCGTCCCGTCGTCATAGTACAGGTAATCATGTTCCTCCAGCAACTCTCCGGCGGTGTTCCAAACCGAGGTCAGCCGTCCGGCATCATATCCGTACCGTATTGTCTTTCCACCGGTAGAGGTTATTGATGTGCATCCTACGAGAGGACGATGGGTATATGTTGTGGTAAGGCCGACATCGGGCAATGTCATTTCCGACAGCAGGCAGTATCCGGGTATCCACTGTGCAGTTATACAGCGTCCCCCGATATCTGTCATCAAGGTGATGTTGCCGAACATATCATAGCTGTCGTAACGCTGTTCCGATACTATTTGTCCGCCGGTCTCGACCGATACATGACATGGTCTGGTCATCATACAGCCACCGCCCATGTCATAACGGGCATAGCTGTAACGTCGGGATACGGTATCTCTGCCCTGCGCAGTCTCAAACACCCATCGGTCGGCGACAGGCAGGTGACGCATATTATGGCCCCTTGCCTTTGCAAGCACCGATGACAGCATGGCATGTTCCGACCGTGCATTGTACCTCGTGACCGATTCATCGCCCGAACGTACTGTCGTTACCACCGGCAACCGGCATGATGACGGGATGATCTTCAGTGAATCAGTACCGAACCCGGGCAGACGGTCGGTCAGATCCGTCCCCTGACAGTATTGATAGCCGGTTGTCACTGCACGGCTGTTGCCGTCGGGATAATATATTGTACGGGTGGAAGACGCCAGCAGGTCGCTACGCGCACCGATATACATCACAAAGTAATGCACATCGTTCATGTCGACAATATTGTCTGATACCTGCGTCATTATCGCTGGATCAAAATATCTGAAAACCACGCTCTCGCAGTGAATGCCGGTGCGTATATTGTCAAATTCGGTCGAAGTATAAGTATATTCGTCAGCCTGACGTTTCTGATAAACGTTACCGACACACTCATATAGCGTTTTTCGCTTCAGTAATGGCACGGCTCCGGCCGTCTCCTTGAAATAACCTCGTGTCACATTCAGTTTCAATAGTCTGTGATCTTTGTCGTTCTGAAAAGAATAAATGTTATTCAGACAGCCGAAATTATTCCGGATATACGGTCCGTGAACTAGATGGTTGTTATGATATCCGTACCATTCACTCGTGATGAAACGTTTCAGCAGATGGGATATGTCATATTCATATATGGTTCTGACCGGCTTCATGAGATCGGTTCCCGAGATCGTTTCGGTGACCTTGCCATAATAGATACGTGCCTGTTCCACCGGATATCCCTTCAGGCGTGATGTCGCCAGATACGGAACACCAAGGGAGTATATGTGTGATTGGACAGGACCGTTAGGCAATGACACCATACGGTCAACATGGGTTCCCGACTGCGCTATGTAATCAGCGTATGTTATCGCGTTTAAGGTAATGTCACACATAGGCTCCTCATACCGGAACGAACGTGTGCGGAACCGCCCCGTAATGGAATCACGAACAGTGATACTGGCGACACGTATACCTATATCGACAGTCCCCCTGAAAACTCCCGAACCGTTTACATGAACAGAAGAACTCTCATATCCGAGCGTGGTTGTCAGGCCGTCAATGTTAGAAACTGTCTTTAATGAATTGCTTTTACATTGGGCTCTATCGGGGCGACGCCTCGATGACAGTTCAAGATGAGTGTCAAGGACACTGAAACTCTCCATCGTCTCTTTCCAGCTGCCGTTGGGATAACCGAACACGTCATACCCGTCGGCATCGGTGCCGTCATAGTATGTGAAACGGTACCGGTCGGTTACAACCCCGTCCTGCGTCACTGTCACCCCGTCAAGCCTGCGCCGGCCGTCGTTGAAAAGGCTTTCATTGTCGAACGATACCGACCTGACAATGTTGCCTTCGTTATCATATTGCTTAATGCCGCGCAGATATTCCGAGGGCATATCATGTGTGATACCGTCATATTTCATAGGTATATTGAACCATACCCGGCCTGCTCTCGTCTTTATCTCATAAGGCAGACGCTGGTTGTGGAATGAAGTGCGGTTGGTGCTGCCGTCGTGACCGGTCATTTCCTTCATCGGATCATCCAATGTCATTGCCGAAGTAACAGTATAGCTGTATGTCATGAGGCTGACCGTATTGTCTTTAATCCATTCCTGCATGGGATAGTACGAAATTCTCACATCGTCAGACGATTCGGGATGGCTTATCCTTGTCACATGCCAGGCTGTCACTGCACCATCGTAACTGTGATCATAGTAAAAAGCTACCTGAGGATGAGGTATATAGGAATAAGACGTATGTTCCTGTTCGGTCATCTCGTACACAAGTCCTTCGGGAGTCGTCAGGGTAAACGACTCTGTGGCCGCCGGGTTCTGCCGGTCGGGGGTTCGGATAATCTTTACCTCGGCAGGTGGCAGCTGTATAATCTGATTGTAAGCAATCATAAAGCTGCCCGAATAGCCGGGAATGCTGTAGCTGTAGCGGTCATATTCAGTCTCGGTACGGCATTCGACAATTGAACGCATATAGTCTATATCGTAAGGACTGTCGCGCATATTGAAATCCACCCGTTGGTTATTTCTGCCATGCCACTCGTCGGGGAATCCGTTGATCTGGCGGGAGACACATCCCAGACCGGTGAGCGTCCAGCCCAGTCCTACCGCTGACTGGAAATCCTGATGTTTTATTCCACCCGTCTGACACGTGATCCCTATCGTGATATCGGCAAGCCCGTTGGGCAACGTAAGCAGCGGAATGGAGATATCCACCGTGCCAGAGGCGTGACTTACAGGAAAATCGGTATAGCGGCGCATGGCGGCTACTTCGGGTGACGGCTCTATGATTCCCTCGCCACCCACACGTGGAACACTCCACGCGTTGTCTTCCAGTCTGTTTTGGCCGGCTGACATCAGGATGCTCATAAAAAGTATAAGTGCGGACAGTAAGCGATTCATGGGAGAGACAATGTAATATGATAACGGCTACAAGTTAATCTTTATCAATGACTCATGCAAATTTTCACCGATAATTTTGTCGATTGTGTAATATTGGTGACAGAATGGTGTGTCATGAGTCCTATCCGGTGTGTACGACAAAAATCCACCACAAATGATTGTTTATCCACCTCCGCGCGCGTGGAACGGTGTATTTTTGCGCTGTCTGATTCCTGGACTTTCTCCAGGTATCGGGCAACCTATGATTCACTTGTTTCAGAACCCAATCAAAAAAACTAACCTTAAACTATTCACATGAAGACTAAGAAATGGATGTGTTGCATGGCGGCTGTGGCCGTTATGATGACAAGTTCCTCTTGTCATGAGTGGGGTGAAATGGATCCGCCGGCGGCAGGGGACATATATCCCACCTTGGAAAATGTGGCACAGTACACATTTGATGACGAGACACTCGATCCGATGCTGTTTAAGACCGGCAGCTATACGGGTGTTGATATCCCCGAGTTATATGCCGACCCCGAGAAAGGGCAGGTGCTGTACCTTAATAACGGTTATGTAACGATGGCCAATCCGCTGGCATCGGTGACATGCCAGAGTGCTGTGTCGCTTACTTTCTGGATGAAGCAGGGCCAAGTTGAGACCACTATGGCCGATGATGACGCGGAAGAGACCGAATCGCAGGATCTTACCGGTGCGCTGATCGGCTTTACCAACGATAACGAGAGCGGGCGTATGTTCTTTACCGCCAACGGCTGGATAAGCTATACCGGCCTTGACGGTGAGTGGAGCGAGAATGATCCGTCACAGTACGAGACCGGCTATATCACCCCCGGGGAGTGGCATTATGTCGCTCTCACGGTGCGTAATGACGGCTATGGTATCTATGTCGACGGCCAGCGCAAGGTCGACAAGGTTGTGGCCGACTTCGACATGTCGAAGATCGTAAGATTCATGAACAAGGTTTCCACATTATATATAGGAAAGGGAAGCGACACCGATACCGCACCATGGATGATCGATGATTTGAAGATCTACCGCAACCGGATTACCGACAAGGAGATTGCCCGTCCCGGCATGAGTGGCGGCGGCAACCAGGGCGGAGACTTCGAGTTTGTAGTTGGTGACCCGATATTGACAGTCGGAGCTCCCGATTTCTCGACACCCTTCTGGGGTGCACACTCCAATTATTACCGTATATTGCCCGGTACAACACTGCATCTGAGCTTCCGCAACACCTCTAGCGGTGCTAATAACTGGAACAACTGGGTGCTGGCTGTCACTACCGATGCCGACCGTGATACACCCGACTATGCCGAGTATATCGTGCTCAGGGCCGACCTCTATGGCTGGGCCGGAGCCTATGACGGCAGTCTGTGGACCAGCGAGGGGTATGGCGACTGGGACGCATTTCTTGCCGATATGAACGGTGCCGAAGTGGAGATAGATCTGATACGTGAGGGTAATATTGTCACCGTAAAGGCTACGGCTACGGCCGCCAATGGCAATGTCTATACCGAGACCTATCGTCAAGCCATGGGTGACGAGTCGGAGGTATTGCGTACGTTCCTCACCGTCGATGCGGCATATCTCGAGATCCATCCCGATGAATGCAAGGTAATCATGCCGTCGGAGATCACTATACCTGTTGTCGGAGCTCCCGATTTCTCGACAGGTTTCTGGGGCGCTCATTCCGACTACTTTGGCATACAGCCAGGCTGGAATCAGCATATTGAGTTCAAGAATACTTCCAGCGGTGCCAACAACTGGAACAACTGGGTGCTGGCTGTCACTACCGATGCCGACCGTGACACACCCGACTATGCCGAGTATATCGTGCTCAGAGCCGACCTCTATGGCTGGGCCGGAGCCTATGACGGCAGTCTGTGGACCAGCGAGGGGTATGGCGACTGGGACGCGTTCCTTGTCGACATGAACGGAGCCATGGTCAATATCGATGTGATACGTGACGGTGCTCTTGTCACTATGACTGCCACAGCTAAAGCCGCCAACGGCAATGCCTATACCGAGAGCTACAGCCAGGAGATGGGCGAGGCCGACCAGGTGATACGCACATTCCTCAGTATCGATGGGGCCTGCCTCGAGATGAATCCCGACGGGTGCTATTCATATGTGCTCATTTATAATAAGTAAACCTTTAATCACATTATATTGTCATGAATAATAAAGCATATGGCGGATGGAACCGGATGTTCCGTCTCCTGCTGCCCGCTTTTGTCCTGTTGCTGGGAGCCTCCTGGGCCAAGGCGCAGACTCAGGTGACAGGCATCGTCAAGGATACTACAGGCGAGCCGCTTATCGGTGCCAGTGTCATCGAGAAAGGTACCTCGACCGGCGCGGCAACCAACTTTGACGGAGAATTCGTACTTTTTATAAAAGACCCCAAGACGGCGGTCCTATCGGTAAGCTATGTTGGTTTCGAGCCGCAGGATGTGCCCTTGAACGGCCACACCTCGATCGAGATTGTGCTCAAGGAGTCGGCGGCCGCCCTCGAGGAGGTAGTGGTCGTGGGCTACGGCCAGCAGAAGAAGGAGTCGGTCGTGGGAGCTATCTCCCAGGTAAGCTCGAAGGATCTCCTCGAGACCCCCTCGGCCAACCTTTCACAGGCCATATCGGGTAAGATTCCCGGTGTGATCACCTCCCAGACATCGGGAGCTCCCGGTGCCGACGACGCCTCGATCTATATACGTGGTCGCGCTACCTTTGCAGGTGATGCCCAGCCGCTTATCCTTGTGGACGGTATCGAGCGCTCGTTCTCGCAGATAGCCCCTGATGATATCGAGACAATCTCGGTCCTCAAGGACGCATCGGCTACGGCCGTCTATGGTGTGCGCGGCGCAAACGGCGTCATGCTCATCACCACCAAGCGAGGCAAGGAGCAGAAGCCGGTGGTGAGCCTTACCGCCAACTGGCAGTGGCAGACTCCCACCCGCAAGGACACCTATCTGGATTCATACCAGTCGGTATCACTTCTCGAGGAGGCTCTGGCCAACGACGGTCTGCCGTCGCAGTATTCGGCCTATGACCTGGATATGTATCGCCAGTCGGTGGCAGGTACGCTCACCGGCACCGACGCCCTGCTGTACCCCAATGTCGACTGGTATGACGAGATACTGCGATCATCGGCGCCCGCCCAGCGTTACAACGCCAGTGTGCGCGGCGGCACAAAACGTATGCGCTACTATGCGTCGCTGGAGTACTATGACCAGGAGTCGCTTTTCAAGAATCTGAGCAACGATACCTACGGCAACTCATCGAGCCTCAACTACAAGCGTTACGGTTTCCGTGCCAACGCCGACTTCTTCCTGTCTAAGGATCTGACCCTGTCGGTAAACTTCGGCACGCGCTTCGAGGAGCGCCGTGGCCCCAACTCCACCGAGGATGCCAATTACAGCCAGGTATTCTACAACCTCAACCATACTCCCGGCTGGATGTTCCCCGTGGCCTATTATCTCAACGACGGTGATGTGACCCGTACCTACTATGGCGGCTCGTCACAGTACCAGGACAATATCTACGCCCGCCTGGCCGACGGTGGCTACTACAAGGCGGTAAACACCATCAACGAGACCAACTTCATCGCCGACTACAAGATGGACTGGCTCACCCCCGGTCTCAGTGCCAAGGCGATGGTATCGTTTGACTACGAGAACTACCACATCAACAACTACAGCAAGGACTTCGTCACATATGCCCTGCTCAAGGACGGCAACGGCAATCCGCTCGATCCCAATTCGCCCGACAGTTACAACCGCTTCAACAGCAACACGCTGTTGATCTCGACCTATTCGAGCAATACTGTCTACAAGCTTTACATGGAGGGACAGCTCAACTACAAGCGGGTGTTCAACAATGTTCACGATGTGACGGCCATGGTGCTATACATGCAGAACGACTACCGTGCCAATGCCGAGCTTGCCAAGCGCTACCAGGGTGTCGTAGGCCGTGTCACCTATGCATATGACAGCCGCTATCTGTTCGAGTTCAATGCCGGTTACAACGGTTCGGAGAACTTTGCCAAGCAGAAGCGTTACGGTTTCTTCCCATCATTCTCGCTCGGATGGCGTATCACCCAGGAGGAGTTCATGAACAGCACCAAGGGGTGGCTAAGCAACCTCAAGCTACGTGCCAGCTACGGCCAGGTGGGTAACGACATCTACCAGATCAACGGTGTACAGCAACGTTTTCTCTACGAGCAGAAGTGGTCACAGATCAACAACGACTACTACTTCGGCGTGAACGGTCAGACCGGTATCTACGAGCAACAGTACCCCAACTACGGCGTGACCTGGGAGCGTGCCCACAAGTACAATCTTGGTCTCGAGTTTGGTTTCATGAACTCGCACCTCACCGGTAACATCGATCTCTTCTATGAGAAACGCAACGATATCCTCACCGAGTATCTCACCCGCCCGTGGTGGTTTGGAGTGACATCGGCCGCCGGAAACCTCGGCAAGACCACCAACAAGGGCTTCGAGATCGAACTGCATTACAACAATCAGATAGGCAAGGACTTCAGCTATAACGTGGGCTTCAACTTCTCGCATGCGGCCAATGAGATCACCGCCATGGACGAGCCGGCTCTCAAGACCGGTTACCGCAAGCGCGAGGGGCACCCTATCGGCCAGTACTTCGGTCTAATCGCCGACGGTTTCATTACCCAGGCCGACATTGACGGCGGCAAGCTCCCCGTCTCGACCTATGGCTCGACCCAGGTAGGTGACCTCAGGTACCGCGACATGAACGGTGACGGATTCATAGATGACCGTGACGAGACCTTCATCGGCTACAGCGATGTGCCTGAGAATTCCTATTCGATATCGCTTGGTGCCAACTGGAAGGGTATCGGCTTCTCGGTAATGTTCCAGGGAGTGGATCACGTGAGCCGCTACTATGACGCCGAGGCCATGTATGCCTTTGTGGCCGGCGGCAAGGTAAAGGAGCATCACCTCGACCGCTGGAATCCCGCCCAGACCGAGGCCTTCAACCTGGCCAACGCCAAGTACCCGTTGCTGCACTACGACAGCCATGGCGACCACAACCAGCGCCAGAACTCGTTCTTCCTGAAGAACGGCGCGTTTTGCCGCCTGAAGAATATCGAGCTGAGCTATTCTTTGCCCGACAAGTGGATAAGACATGCCTGCATGAGCGAATGCCGTGTCTTTGTCAACGCCAACAACCTCATCACGTGGGATCACCTCGGAGGCCTTACCGACCCCGAGAGCAACGGCTCCAACCGTTATCCCATCTGCAAGACTGTAAACTTCGGTGTCAATATCCAATTCTAATCATATCATGAAGAAAGCAACATTATATATGACCTCGGTCCTGATGCTCGCCGGCACCACTCTGGCCGGCTGCAGCGACTTCCTTGACAAGCAGCCCTCCAACGAGCTGACCGAGGAGAAGACTTTCGGGTCATGGGAGATGCTCGAGTATTTCCACAAGGATACCTACAACTTCCTGCGTCACGGAGCCAATGCTGTCAACAGCTCGTGGCTCGATGCCGCCACCGACCTTTCCCAGACAGCCATGGCCACCGGCGGCACACGCACGTCATTCAACATCGGCAACTATTATGCCACCGGCGGTGCTCCCGAGCTTACCGTCACATGGGAGTCTCGTTACCGTGGCATAAGAAAGTGTAACCGCGTCATCAACCAGATAGATGCCGTGCCGCAGAATCCTACCCAGACTCTCGAGGAGTACGAGACAAGCAAGCGTGTGATGGTGGCCGAGGCCCGTTTCTTCCGCGCATGGTTCTACTGGGAGATGTTCCTGCGTTTTGGTCCGGTACCGGTGATAACCGAGGTGCTTGATCCGGCCGACGACATGATAACCCCCTACCGGGAGCGTCCTACGGTAAAGGAGTTTGTGGTGGATTTCATTATTCCCGAGCTTGAGGCCGCGGGCCTTGACATGGTCGACTATGAGACAGGCTCGACCAATGCTCAGAGCGGCCGTCTGTGCCAGCCTATGGCCTACGCCTTGCTGTCTCGCGTCAAACTATACATGGCTTCGCCCCGCTTTGCCGCCGAGAGCGGTGTAACATGGGCCGATGCGGCCGCCGCCGCCAAGTATTTCATCGATACCTACGGTGGCAACTATGCGCTTCTCGAGGATGGCATAAGCCCGGCCGATAACTACGGCAACGCCGTGCTTCTCACCCAGTATACCGGCAACAACCGCGAGGTCATATTCTTCCGCAACGATGTCACCATAGGGTGGGGCAATATCATGACCGATGTCCCTGTGGGCGAGGGTGGTACCGGCGGCAACTGCCCGTCACAGAATCTTGTCGACATGTATGATATGGCCGACGGCTCGTCGCCGTTCTCAGGCTATGACGCTACCGGCGCTCCTGTCTATGACGCCAACGGTGTCCCTGCCGTCAATGCCGCCAGCGGGTACAGCGACGCCACTATGTGGCTTGACCGTGACCCGCGCCTCTCGGCAACCGTCCTTTATCAGGGCCAGGAGTGGGGTACCACCCGCAGTGACAGCCATATTAACGTGATACGCGGTATGGCCGACAATCCTATCGGCAATGCCAATGCTACACCCACCGGCTATTATATGCGCAAGTATATCCCGGCTTCGATACTTTCAAGCAATCACGGCGGTACGGCTTATCGCCTCTGGACCATCATACGCTATGCCGAGATACTGCTCAACTATGCCGAGGCTCTCAACGAGACCGACGGTCCTACAGCCAAGGTTGCCGGCCTGCTTGACCAGGTACGCCACCGTGCCGGCATCACCGGTGACGTGGCCGACCGCGCCGACCTGATGGGTGACCGTGACGCCATGCGCAACTTTATCCATAAGGAGCGTACCGTCGAGTTTGCCTTCGAGGAGCATCGTCCATGGGACGTGCGCCGCTGGAACTGCGCCGTCGAGGCTCTGTCACGTCCCGTCTACGGTGTCGAGGTGACCCGCGTAGGGCAGAGCGATGGATCGGCCGACTACGACTACACTCCCGGCAACTATGCCATTACCCGCAAGGTGGCCCAGAGCCGTGTGTTCGAAGAGCGCATGTACCTCTATCCCATTCCCGAGGAGGAAGTGTGGAAAACCGGAATCGATAACAACCCCGGCTGGTAATCCCCGGCCTGTCATTAATCATCAATAGCCAACCATTATGAACAATATCATATATAAAATGTCACAGACAGGACGTATCCTGCTCGGCGTGGCGCTCGCCGGCGCCACCGCCCTGTCGGCCATGGCCGCCGGGCGCGACATCAAGGGGCGCGTAGTCGATCCCGAGGGCAATCCTATCCCGGGAGCTATCGTCAATGTGGCCGAGCAGAGCCGCATTGTCATCACCGATGCCGACGGCAACTTCTCGCTTCCCGATGTATCGTACGATGACGAGCTCAACGCCAAGGCCGTCGGTTACAAGACTGTTGTCGAGGTAATGGGCGACGACATCACCGGGCCTGTCACTATAACGATGGAGCCTGATAACGATCCATATGTCAAACTCATGGCCGTGCCTTTCACCGAGATGCAGTCGAAGTATATCACCGGCTCGACATCGGTTGTCACCGGCAAGGAACTGCAGCGTTATCCCGTGACTGTATTGCAGAACGCGTTCAGCTCCACGCTCACCGGTGTCGAGACCTACGAGGCATCGTCAGAGCCTGGCTGGGCCGAGACCAAGATGTACATACGCGGTGTGCGTACACTCAACGCCAACGCCCGTGACCCGCTGGTGATCGTCGATGATGTCGAGCGCGACATGTCGTTCCTTGACGCATTCCCCATCGAGTCGGTAACCATACTCAAGGATGCGGCCGCCACGGCGATCTACGGTATGCGTGGTGCCAATGGTGTCGTACTCATACGTACCAAGCGCGGTGAGGCCGGCAAGACCAATATCAATTTCACCCAGGAGTATGGTTTCCAGACGCTCTCCAACACCGTCGAGAACCAGAACTCATACAATACCGCCCTCTCACGTAACCGGGCCAACTATCTCGACGGCCGTGCGCCCACATACAGCCCCGAGCAGATCGAGATGTACCGCCGTGTATCCAGCGGCGAGACACTGCCCGGCATCGACCGCTACAAGTATTTCGACACCAACTGGTTTGATGAGCTGTACCGCGATACCGCTCCCGTAGTGAAGACCAATCTTCAGATCTCGGGAGGCAACAACCGCGCCCGCTATTATGTATCGTTCTCGTACCTCAGACAGGAGGGCATGTGGAACGACAAAGGTACCAGCTACAACGAGCGCTTCAATACCCAGCATGTGCTCAATCGCTGGAACCTGCGTTCAAACCTTGACATCAATGTCAACAAGTATCTCAAAGTAGGACTCGACCTCGGCGGGCGTATCGACAATATCAAGCAGCCAACCACCGGTGTGTTCAATCTCGTGACTTTCGGTGCCATCGAGGCCGACCCGATGCGTCCCGTGTATACTCCCCAGGGATACCTCTACTATGACTCGAAGGCCCAGAACCCCACATTCCTGCTCGGATCGTCGGGCCAGGAGAAGAACCGCCGCCGCCAGCTCTACTCGACACTTACCGTCGACGGCGACCTCAGTCCCGTCACCAAGGGACTTAAGGTGCAGGGTGTCATAAGCTTCGATGCTTTTGACGTGTTCCAGAGCACCCAGACCAACCGTGTGGCCACCTACTCGTATGACTACAACAATGCCGATGTGCAGAATGTCAACGATTTCAAGCTTACACAGACCAACCAGTACAGCGAGCTTACCAACCCTGTAACAAATGAGCGTGCCAACTCGTGGACGCTGAACATGCGTCTGGGGCTTGGCTACCAGCGTGTATTCGGCAAGCACGATGTCAATGTCAACGCCTTCATCCGTGCATACCAGCAACGTCTCAACGTGCGTGACGCATCAGTGTCCAACGCCATGTACTCGTCCGACCGCTACCTGTCATACAACGCCACCGCCACATACGTGTTTGATCGCCGTTATATCCTCACGGGCAATCTTTCACGCATGGGTAATGACAACTATGCTCCCGGCGACCGCTGGGACACCTTCTGGGGTGTGTCGGCAGGCTGGCTCGCCAACAACGAGAAGTTCCTGCAACACGAGAACATAAGCCTGCTCAAACTCCGCGCCAGCTATGGCCGTACGGGCCAGAGCGCTACCGGTGCGGGACGTTATCCCTACCAGTCGATCTACCAGGCCGACAACGGTTACAGCTTCGGCACCAACGCTACCTGGATTCCCGGCTATGCCGAGGCTACAGCCGGTGTGGCCAACAACAAGTGGGAGATATCCCGGATGGCCAACGTGGGTCTTGACTTCGACTTCTTCCAGTCTCGCCTGTACGGATCGGTCGATGCCTTCAAGGAGTGGCGCAGTAATATCCTCGTTGACCGCAAGAACATCACATCGGTGCTCGGAGCATCCTTCTCGCAGGATTCATACGGCAAGGTGGAGTCTCACGGTATCGAGGCTGTTCTCGGAACGCGCCAAAAGATTGGCAATGTCACCTTCAATATCGAGGGAATGGTGTCATGGAACACCAATAAGATCACCGAGATGGACGAGGTAGAGCCAGCCGTAGAGTGGCAACGCAAGACTGGCCGTCCCATACGCGACTACGCTTCGCTGGCGAGCATCTACGAGTGGGAGAACCGTACCGTGATAGGTGGCTGGAACCAGTACCGCTTCGAGCAGTGGGCCTCCGATCAGGCTCTCATCGCCACAAGCCATGCCGATGCCATCGCCCATCCCGAGAAGTATCCCTACAACTCGGCTTCGGCCGGCAAGCAGGCTCTGGGTACAGCAGTCTTCCGCGATATCAACGGCGACCGTATTATCGATTCCCGCGACATGGTGCCCTACGGCTATACGATGATCCCCGAGATAACACCCTCGCTCTCGGTATATGCCGAATACAAGGGATTTGACCTCAAGGTAGTGGGCACGGCCTATCTCAACCGTTCGGTATTCGTGTCGCCGGCCTATACATTCTCAGAGTGGTCGAGCAACTCCACCCATGGTGTCACACAGGCATGGGGCTACTTTACCGACGATCCTAACGATCCGCGTAACATCAACGCCAAGTATCCGCGTATCTCCAACTCGTTCAACGCCATCGACTCAAACCGCGATACCGGCACCTACCAGAACGATATCTGGATCATGAACGGCGACTACCTGTCGTTGCGTAATATCGAGTTCGGCTACTCACTGCCCCAGAAGCTTATCGCCAAGGCCTACATGACACGTTGCCGCTTCTACTTCAATGCCTACAACGTGGCCGAGTGGAGCCATCTGCCCAAGGGTATGGATCCCGAGAAGCCGATGTCCTACTGCTGGTGGTATCCCAAGACCCGCATATTCTCGTTTGGTGTAAACATCTCGTTCTAAACCGTGAAAAATTCAAGTATTATGAATCTTAACAAAATAGCGCTGTCTGTAGCCATGGCACTCTCGATCGCGGGAGTGTCGTGCGGCGACAGCTACCTCGATAAGGAGGTCGACCTGACCATCAATCTGGAGACTGTGTTCTCTGACTATGACCGCACCCGCGGTTTCCAGGCCCGTCTCTACGATTACCTGCCCGACGCGTTTGCCGGGTTCAATGACAACCAGTTCCGTGGCAGCAACGAGTGCATGACCGACAACGCGCTCAGCGACTGGGGTGTCCACCGTTATCACTCGGTGTTGCAGGATGCCTACGATGCCACCAATCACTGGTTTGCCAGCGAATACTGGCCTCGTGACTACAAGGGTATACGACAGTGTAATATCTATATCGCCAACGCCCGTCCCGGTGTTGTGGGCAATGCCGAGAAAAACGGTGACGACAACCGTCTGCATGACCGTTGGATCGCCGAGATACGCGTGTTGCGCGCCATACTTCACTTCGACCTGGTGACTCGTTTCGGTGATGTGCCCATAGTTGGCGACGACGAGAACGGCAATCCTCTCATTCTCGAGCCTTCGACGCCTCTGCCGCCGCGTAGCTCTGCCGCCGATGTCCTCAGATGGGTTATCAACGAGTGTGACCGCTATAAGAATGATCTCCCCTTCCGCTATGCCAATGAGACCGAGAACTGGGGACGCATCAACGGTGCCGCCGCCTACGCCATGAAGTCGCGTGCGGCTCTTTATCTGGCCTCGCCGCTCTATAACACGTCGGGTGACAGCCAGCTGTGGAGTGACGCCGCAAAGGCCGCGATCGATTTCATTGACACCAACGCTCGCCAGAGCAATCCCTACCGCCTGCACACCACCACCGGCAATGACGTGAGCCAGAACTACTATGACTGCTTCGTCACCAACCCCGTGATGAACAATGAGTACATCCTGTCGCGCTCGGTATGGACGACGCTCAATATAGAGATACACATGGCGCCATGCGGCTTTGCCGGAGCCATATCGTCGTCGGGGCGTATAAATCCCACTCAGAATCTTGTCGACTCATACGAGACTCTGGCCGGCCTGCCAATCGACCAGGATCCATCCTATGACGAACAGAATCCCTACGTGAACCGTGATCCGCGCCTCGAGCAGACAATCCTCCACCAGGGATCCATATGGGGTGTAGGCTCGGAGGCCCGTGCGGTCGACATGAATGCCAATGCCGATGCCGACGGCGGTGTCGGTGTCGACTTCACCCACGCCAACGGTGGTACAGCCACCGGCTACTATTCCAAGAAGTATGTCAACAACATACCCTGGGATAATACAGTTACCGGTGCGCGTCACGCATGTCCCATATTCCGCTATGCCGAGATTCTTCTCAATGCCGCCGAGGCTCTCAACGAGGCCGGCCAGCCAGTCCAGGCGGTTGGATATGTCGACCAGGTGCGTGCCCGTGTGGGCATGCCGTCATATGCCGGCAAGGGACAGGCCGAACTGCGTGAGCGCATACGTAACGAACGCCGTATCGAGCTGTGCTTCGAGGATCACCGCTATTACGATACCCGTCGCTGGAAACTCTTTGACGAGAATGTGAGCGCGGCCGCTGAGGCATCTCTGCCTCGTTACCGTCAGGTCTACAATCTCTATGCAGTGGAGATAAGGCGTGGTTCAAGCACTCTGTACAATTATGGTGCGCCCTACGGTACGGTGGGATACTCGCGCCAGTCGTTCAGCAGTCCCAAAAACTACTTCTGGCCCATTCCCTATGAGGAACTTGTAAAGACCGGTTACCAGCAGACCCCCGGATGGGAACTCTAACTCAATAAAAATATCTTTCATGAAGAAAAACAATATATTGCTTTTATCGGCTCTGTCACTCGCCACGACCATGTTCGTGGCCTGTGACAACGACGATGACCTGTTTGATGTTGTCGAGACCGTCCCGGCCTATTCGGTAACCTCACCGGTGACCTCGGAGATCCACGGTACCAGTGTGTCGCTCACCGCTACGTTTGCCGGTCGCGACGGTTCACGCTATACAAAGGCCGGTTTCTGCTATGCCGCCGCCGGCAGGATTCCTACTATATATGACAGCTCGGTCGAGGGCTCGGTCGCAGGCAATACTGTGACAGCCACTGTGATGAATCTCGCTCCCGAGCGTGAATACTGCTTCAGGGCGTTCATATGCGAGTATGGCGGGGATGTCATATACAGCGATGCTGTCACTATGACTACTGCCGCCGGCACTCTTGACGAGTCGCTGCTCAACTACGAGGCTCCCTCATATGTCGACTATTACATCGACCTTGCCGGCTGGAACATGCGCGGACAGTGGAACCTGGCCAACGTACACGACCCCACGGTAATGCTCGCCGATGACGGATACTACTACATGTACCAGACCGACGCATCCTATGGCAACGCCCACGATGGTCACGGCCACTTCCACGGCCGTCGCTCCAGGGATCTTGTCAACTGGGAGTATCTCGGTGCCACGATGCCCGAGCTCCCGGCATGGGTCAACGTCAAGAACAACGAGATACGCGCAGCCCAGGGACTCCCCGATGTCACTGTGACCGATGCTACATGCGGATACTGGGCTCCGGTGGCTCGCAACCTGGGCAACGGCACTTACCGTATGTACTACTCGCTGGTGCCGGCCAATCCTATCGCCGAGGGTGAGCAGGGTGGTAAGGCCGCATGGGCCGAGCGTGCCTATATAGGCATGATGGAGACTACCGATCCCGCTTCCAACCGGTGGGAGGACAAGGGATATGTCATCTGCTCGTCAAGCGACCGCGGCAACGACTACTATTGTGCCAACGACTGGGCCAATGCCTACTACCGCTTCAATGCCATTGACCCGGGCTATGTGATCACCCCTGCCGGTGAGCACTGGCTCGTATACGGCTCGTGGCACTCGGGCATAGCCGCAGTCGAGGTGGATGCCGCTACCGGTAAGCCCAAGGCCACTCTTGGAAATCCATGGGGCGACTCGGCCGCCGATATCGCCGACTACGGCACCCGCATATATACACGTGGAGCCAACAATCGCTGGCAGGCTTCGGAGGGCCCCGAGATAGTGTACCGCGACGGGTATTATTACCTCTTCCTCGCCTATGACGGTCTTGATGTCCCCTATAATACCCGTGTGGTACGTTCTACCTCGGTGACAGGTCCGTTCACAGGCATAGACGGCACCGATGTAACCAATGTGGGGGGTGATGCATTCCCTGTGGTGACACATCCCTACCGCTTCCAGGGCGACCAGGGCTGGGTGGGCATATCCCACTGTGCGGTCTTTGACGACGGACAGGGCAACTGGTATTATGCGTCACAGGGACGTATGCCGGCCAACTCGTTCGGCAACGAGTTCTCCAACGCCGTCATGCTCGGACACGTGCGCAGCATTCTCTGGACTCCCGACGGCTGGCCTGTTGTTCTTCCCGAACGTTACGGAGCCGTGCCGCAGGCACCCGTCACTGCCGACGAGTTGATAGGCGAATGGGAGCATATCGACCTCGGCTACCGCTATGCCAGCCAGGATGAGTCGGTGTCGATGGTTCTCGGCAACGGTATAGTCCTTGACGGCAAGTGGAAGGACTCGGAGTGGAGCTTTGATCCTGACACCAACATCCTCACCATAGGCTCTCAGCAACTCATGGTGGCGCGCGAGTGTGACTGGGAGGCCAAGCCCCGCACCCACACGATCGTCTACGCCGGCATAGACGGCAAGACCACCTACTGGGGCAAGCTTGTAAGAAAAGGTTGACATAAGGGGTAACATAGACTGCCGCCGGGTACTTGATGTAAAACAGAGCGGCGGTCGCCGGTGGCGCGGAATTGCAAGTGTTCCGCGCCACTTTTATTATTACAGGCGATAAGATTTTCAATATGATTTATCTGAATCTGCGATCGGGGGGCTAAAACAAATCTTGGAATATATGCCCATAATTCGTATATTTGGTAAATATTTGAATCAATCACTTTTAATCCTTAGCTATGACAAAAAATGTTGATATGTCGCGTTTGCGCTTGTTGTTTATTCTGTTGGCCGGTATATCGTTGCTGTCCCAGTCATATAATATTGTATCGGCGTTGCTGATCCCCGGTAGTAATATAGTGAACTGGATCGCATACGGTGTTTTTACTCTGCTGGTCGTAGGCCCGGTACTATGGGGCGCGACGGGGGGCGCGCGTATGGGTGTGACCCGGCTGGGACGCATATGCGGGTGGTGCTATGTGGCAGTCTCCCTGCTGTTGTTTGCCCATAATGCGTTATGGTCAACTTATTTTGCCAAATGTTGTAGCTCGGGTGATTTTGACAGCAGTTCGCCGATGTTTGCATTCATGTTGTGGGGCGGAGGTGTGCTCGGTATGCTTGTCTTGCTGTCAATGATATTGTTTGTGGTAGGATCCCGTGTATGGATGCCTATACGGGTAGGTCTGCCGGTGATGCTGTTGCTTGTATGGCTGGTAGGCAATTACTTTGACCGGTCTGTATATGAGGCCATAACATTACATACCATAATATGTATGATAGAATGGCTGGCGGTACTCGTGCTCGCCATTGTGTGGCCTTATCGTCGTTAACCGGTATGTGAATGTAATAGAGCGCCCCGGCAAGCTGCGGCTTGTCGGGGCGCGTGGTATATACCTATTGGGTCAGTATATTATCAGTATTGTGCGGGGCGATAGAACATCAGCGTCGAGAAGCCTGTCTGGTCGAAGCCGCCCGAGTTGCCGCCGTAGTGACCGCCGCCGCCGTCGGGGCGCACTTCGTTCATCAGTGCCTCGGTGTAGTAGCACTGGCGGCCGTGTGCATTGGCGTATCCTACCCATATGTCCCAGCCCGGACGAACCGAGCCTCGGCCTACATCCGAGACTGTCGGCATGTCATAGCCCTGGAAGTTATAATTGGTATAGGGCAGTTTGTTCTGAGGGAACATATATGATGTGCCGTTGCCATTGGTTGTCGCATTGTATTTTGCCACATACTCGGCCATGGCGCATGCACGGTAGTCGGCATAGGCGAAGAGATCCTCGCCTACGTTGTTGGCCATCTGGCAGAAGATGCCGAGCATCGTGGCACACAGTGTGGCGTGGCCCTGGTCACGGCCGCTCTCGTTACACTGGCCGAGTATGAATCCGGGATGGTCGGGATCCTCGTGGAGATAGGGGATGGCGTTGAGGTGCTTGCCGGCACCTATGCCGCGCTCGGTCATATAGTGCATTGTAGCCTCGTTGATCATGTCCTGGTTGTCATCGAGCACACCTATTGAGATGCAGGCTGTCATGCAGGCGAGATCCCAGTTGAGCCAGTAGTGGTCGCCACTCTTGTATTTAAGGAAGTTTGAAGCCTCGGGGTAATAGTATGTCTTGAGCCAGTCGACGACCTTGCGGTAGTCGTCGGTGTTGCCCCAGCCGTTGAAGTCGCGCAGAAGTTCGGCAGCGTTCGCCACCTGGTAGATCTGGAACAGGATCAGGAACTCGTTTGAGTCGATAAGCTGATCCTTGAGTGTGCCGGCGGTACCGTAGATCATACCCTTGTTGACTGTGGCCCAGTCTACGAGGATGTCGCGTGCGGCAACGGCACAGTCGGCATCGTCGGTGAGCACATAGCGCAGTGCCAGCTGATAGGCGGCTGCTGCGTCACGCATGAGGTATGTGTAGGAGTTCTGTACGCCGGGGTACCACTTGTCAAGTACACCGTACTGTGTCCAGCGGCCACCGCCGTCGGCCCAGTTGGTGGCGTCAAGACGTGCGATATACTCTTTGGGTGAAGCCTTGTAGGTGGGCTGTGCATATGAGTTTGACGCCAGTTTCTGGTAAGCCTCGTTCCATGGCGACTGGCCAAGATGTGCCTTGACGTAGTCGATGTCCTCCTGTGAGTGCATCAGGCATGGGTGGTTGAGAGTGTAGACTTTGGGCTTGACGTCGGTGGTCTCCCACGAGTCGATATTTTCGTATCCGTCCTCGATCTCGGTGCATGATGTCGACAATGCCATCACTGCCGACGACAGTATGAATAATGCTGTTTTTTTCATTGTTTCGTTTTTCTTTAATGGTTGGCGCGGGGACTACAGGGAATCCATGTCCCCGCGCCGGTTGAAACTATCAGTTGCCTGCCGATATCTCAGCCTGGACAAATGCCTGGGCGTCTTCGGCGGTCTTGAATGTGCGTATCCACTTCACGTCGTAGTAGGCCTCGTTGACCGACGAATACCTGTCGTCGGGGATGTCGGCTATCTTGATGTTGAATATGCGCATCTCGGTGTAGGCATTGTTGAACTTGTCGGCCGCTTTCCATATGTAGAGACATGAGCCATCCGACAGTTCGGTGCGCTCGGGCTTGAAGTTGTTACTGTTGGTGCCCGTGATCACGTCTACTGCATCCATGTTGGCGTTACCGCCCGAGGGGAGGTGGAATATGCGGGCGGCAAGTACCTTGTACGTGCTCCAGTCAAACGGCAGTGTGTTTGTGGGTGACAGGTTCAGATACTTGAGGTCGTTACGCCATTTTCCGTCCTTGGCGTTATTGAACTGGGCGTGTAGACCGAAGTCGGTGTACGACACGTTGTCACTGCTCCAGTTGCCCCAACCCCAGTTGGAATCCCATACATACCAGCCCTGCTCGACAGTGACCGATATGGTGGCTGTCTCGCCCGAGGGTGCGGTGGCTGTGATGGTGGCAGATCCCCAACCCTTGGTGGTGAGAACTCCACGCTTGACATCCACTACGGTAGGATCACTGGTCTCCCACTTGACCGAGCCGATAGTGGCTCCCTCGGGATAGTAGGTAACATCGAGCGCTACATTGCCCTGGGTCACGCACAGCGGGCCCTCGAGGGGCTTGATGTCGAGGTGGTCGACCTCCTGCATCTTGTAGACGTGGAATGTGTAGTCGCCGGCGATGTCCGAGTGATCGTGGGTGTGACAGCGTATATGGGCGTCACCCTCCTTGAGACATGTCACCAGGCCGTTCTCGTCGACAGTGGCGACCGTCTCGTCCAGGCTTGTCCATGTCACATAATCATAGGTGTGGTCGGCGGGCAGTATCTCGTTCACGAGCTGTACCTCGTCGGTCTCATAGTAGTATCCTTCCTCGCTCGGCTCGGTGATGTTGGTGATGATGACCTCTGTGGCCTTGACTACCTGCTCGATCACTTTTACTTGTACCGAGGCATTGGCGCCGAAGCCTATCACAGGCACGGCATTGATGAATGTCTCTCCCACCTTGAGCGCGGTGATCTTGCCATTATCGTCGACAGTGGCGACCGTGGGGTCGCTCGACGAGAATATGACTGTCTTGTCGGTGGCCGACTCCGGGCCTACGGTATATACCAGTGTAGAGTCCATGCCTACGCCCAGGGGCAATACCTCGCTCACCTTGAATGTTATCTCGGTAGTGGGGTAGGCCTCGGGAAAATCGTCGGTGAGGAGTTTCTCCTTTTCACACGATGTGAGCGATCCCATTGCGAGCAACGCCACTCCCGATGCTGTCAATATTATGTTATGTTTCATTGTGTCTGTAATTTAAAAAGTCGTGTCAACTGTTGTTTACTTCCAGCCGGGATTCTGGTCCAGACTGGGGTTGAGCTGAAGTTGGTCGATGGGCAGAGGGTACAGGTCGTTCTTTATCTCCCACTGGCGGTTGTCCTCATAGATTATGCAACCGTCGGTATCAAGCGGATAGGTGTTGGTACCGCCACGGGTGGCATATTCGGTCCCTTCCCACATCACACCGAGGAACGGCTTGGGCATCTCTGTGATGGCTTCGTTCCAGCGCTTGAGGTCGTCAAGACGGAATCCCTCGTTGTAGAACTCTACCGTGCGCTCGCGGCGTATTTCCTGGCGCATGCTCAGGCTGTTGTCAGCGACAAGCTTGTTTGATAGCTTGGGCATATCGGGATTGACACGCAGACGCACAAGGTTGAGCGACAGGTCAAGATCGTCATCGCTGATCTCGTTGTCACGCTCGTAGAGTGCCTCGGCATAGGTGAGCAATACCTCGGCGTAGCGTATGATGGGATAGTCGTAGCTTTCGTATCCGCTGATGCACTCATGCTCGGTGGCCCACTTGTTGTTCATGTAGCGTGTATAGCCGGTGGGGTTGAACGAGGGGTCGGCACAATGTGCCAGATCGGCTTCTTCGCCAAGCCAGTCTACACGGCAGTTCTGGGCGGTGTTTCCCCAGAAAGCGTCGCCGGGACGGGATATCTGCTGGTGCATGCGGTTGTCACGGTTGAGCCACTCGCTGATACGCTTTTCATATCCCTGGAACACTTTCGACTTCTCGATGGGCAGACCATCCTGGCAGAGATACATCTGGGCCATCTTACGTGAGACGATCTGGGCGTTGTTGAGACATTCGACAGTCAGGTTCTTGCCATGGCGCGAGAGCTCGGGATCATAGTGACGCACGAAGATATACTCGGTGTTGTCCGATTTGCCGAGACCCATCGGGTTGCATTTTATTCCATCCTCAAGCAGGAACATGTATTTGTATGACTTCTCACCGAGTCCCGCGTTGTAGAACAGGCGGAAGGCGGCGCCGTCAATCACCTTCTTGGAGGCGGTGACAGCCTCGGCGAGGAATTCTTTGGCTACGGTCTCGTTGTCGCGGAACTTCTGCCAGGTGCCTTCGCGCAGGGCTATACGGCCCAAAAGGGCATTGGCTGCATCGGCACAGAGCTCGCCGGGCTGTATCTCACTGTAGGGTTTGAGAAGTTCGGCGGCTTTCTTAAGGTCATCTACCGCGAATCTGATGACATCGGCACGGTTGTTGCGCTTTGAGAAGAGCAATGGATCATTGGTGTCAAGCACATGGTCGACGATAATCGCATCGCCATACATGCGTACCAGCTCGGAGTGGCAGTAGGCGCGGAAGTAGTAGGCCATGCCCAGGGCGTGGGCTATGTCATCCTTGCGGCTGTATCCTGTAGCGTGCTCGATAAGGATGTTGCAACGTCGTATGCGGTCATAGTTGCCCGAATAGTATCCGTCTGATGTCGGAATAACGTTTGTGCCGTTCGATACGGTGTTGCGGCTACCCTTGTCCTGTATGAGGTCGGAGCGCTTGTCGCTCATTATGCCGTCATAGACGATATCACCGTATGTCAGTGTCCAGCCATACATCTGATTGGCGAAGAGCTGGAAATCCTCGGGTGTGTTCCACATGTCGGGCTCGGCCAGCTGCTCCTTTGGCTCCAGCTCCAGGCAGGATGTTGCAGCCAGTGCTATCGCCGATATTGAGATTGTCTTGAATATCTTGTTCATTGTTCAAATTTTTCGCAGGTGATTAGAAGGAAATGTTGGCACCGAACGTAACGTTGCGCAGGAACGGGTAGCGGCGGGCGTTGCTTACACGGTTCGAGGCCTCGGGGTCCCATCCGTCATTGATACGGCTCCATTCCCACAGGTCGGTACCGGTGACATAGAAGCGTACGTTTGACAGCACGTGTGTCTTCTGTATAAGTGTCTGAGGCAGGGTATATCCAAGCGTGAGGTTCTTGAGGCGTATGTATGAGCCGTCCTCGACACTCCAAGATGAACACTGATAGTTATAGTTGTTGATGTCGGTCTGGTTGGTAAGTGTAGGGTAGTGGCCGTTGGGATTATCTTCACTCCATACGTTGCCTACCCAGTGGTTGGTCGAGTTCATGTATACCGATCTCATGGGGATGCGCCATATGTCGGCGTTGCCGTTACCGTCCATACGCCATACTGTGCGCTTGGCTGCTCCCTGGAACACTACTGCAAGGTCAAACCCGTTCCATTCAAGTCCGGCATTGAGCGAGAACTGAATCTTGGGATCGTTGGTGCCAAGGTATACGAGGTCTTTCTCGTCGAGACGGTTGTCACCGTTTACATCCTCGTAGATATTGTCGCCTACTCGCACGAGGTTCATGTTGCCGTTGCCCACATAGTTGCCCACATAGCGCTCCTTGTATTTCTCGAGCTGTTCCTCGTTCTGTATCTTGCCGGCATATTTGAAGCCGAAGATCGAGTTCAACGGGTATCCCTCGCGGTCGCTGCGCTGGCCTGCCAGGATAGCTCCCGAGCCGCCGTTGTCTACAAGCTCGTTGTCGGCATAGGTGTAGGTGCCGCCTATATAGTAGTTTACTTTGCCTATGCGGTCGCGCCATGTGATCTGGCCCTCGTAGCCCCATGCCTTGAATTTGCCTCGGTTGGCCGTGGGGGCCGCATCGCCGAGGATGCCGGGGTATAGTACATCGATAAGCATGTTGTTGGTGCGCTTCCAGAAGTACTCGACTGTACCCGACAGGCGGTTGCGGAAGAATCCGAAGTCGGCGCCGATATTGTAGTTGTGTACGCGCTCCCATGTGCGGTCGGTCGAAACGAGCTTGCCGTTGGTGTTGATGGTCGTGACTCTGTCGGTGCCGATGAGCACACCGCTGTTGCCGCTGTAGTTGTACAGGGCTACGCCACTGTAGCGGTCGATACCGTTCTGGTTGCCCACATTGCCGTATGATGCACGGATCTTCAGCTCGTTGAGCCACTCTCGTGCGTTTTCCATAAAGCTCTCCTCTGTGATGCGCCATCCTGCCGATACACCCCAGAAGGCGGCCCAGCGGTTCTCTTTGCTAAACTTCGACGAGCCATCATATCTTACCTGTCCTTCAAGCAGATACTTTGACTTGTAGTCATAGTTGGCACGGCCATAGTATGACATGATCGCTTCCTGCCAGTTGTTGCCTCCTGTTGTTATCTCGCCGGCACCGTTGATGACATCAAGAGCCGACTGGATATCCTTGGCGGTGGTGGTCACATATTTGTACTCCTTGAGGTTGTACTGCCATCCGGCCATAAGCTTGAGGTTATGTACCTGGTTGAATGTGCGGTCCCAGTCAAAGTAGGCCTGTACTGAGTAGAAGTCGGTCTTGCCGCTCGACTTTGTGTAGTAGCTGTCGGCCTGGGTTGGCTTGGTAAGAACCAGTTTGTCTCCCTTGTAGTTGTAGAAGTCGATTGGTATCGATTTGGTGTCTCGGTTGGCTGTCGAGGTGTTGTAGCCGAGTACGAGATGGACTGTAAGAGTATCCCATATTTTATACGAGAAATTCTCGCTTATGTTGATGGCCGATACGTTGAGCTTGTTGTCGCCGCCGAGTTCGGCATACCAGTTGGGGGTTGTCCATGTACCCCAGGCATACGGTGTGCCTTTCATTGTTGATGACGGCATGCCGGGCTGCTGTGAGCTGGTGTTGAGCGCGTTGCCTATCTGGGTGGGCGCTACCTGATCCTGGCGGTTGTAGCCGATTACCGACTCCAGGTGCAGGCGGTCGGTAAGATCAAACGAGTTGCTTAGGCGGAAGTTATAACGGTTGTTGTTGTTGTTGCCCCACTTGAGGTTGGAGTCGTCATACATGTATCCGAATGACATGCGGAATGTCGCCCCCTGCTTGCCTCCCGAGATAGCAAGTTCATGCTGGGTCGATGCCGCTGTTCCCCACATGATGTCGTGCCAGTCGGTATCGAAGAACGGGATGTCATAGGTATCGCTGAATGCACTGCCGAAGGGGTTGCCCGAGTCTTCCCAGTCGATGAAATGACCGCGGTACTGTTTGGCCAGTACTGCATATCTCAGCCATGTGTCGTCTACTCCGTATCCGTCGTTAGTGCGGGCCATGTAGACGGCATCGCTCCACTCGTCAAGGCTCATAAGGTGTGGCACCAGACCAATGTATTTGGCTGTAACCGATCCCGAGTAGTCTACGCGCACCTTGTTGTCCTTGGCTTTCTTGGTGGTTACGAGTACGACACCGCCTGCGGCCTTGCTACCGTAGATTGATGCGGCGGCATCCTTCAGGAAGTTGATCGACTCGATGTCGGATGGGTTGAGAAGTCGTAGTTCGTTGACGCTCTCATACTCAATGCCGTCAATGATGATAAGAGGCTCCGACGAGTTTTTTGAGACTGCGCCACGCAGAGACATGCCCCATGACTCGTCACCGGGAGCCGAGCTCTGGCGGGTGATGATCACACCGGGTACCTGGCCCTGCAAAGCCTGGACAGGGCTCGACAGGGTTCCTTTGTTCTCGAGTTGTTTGGCTCCCACGGCGGTAACGGCTCCCGTCATGGTAGCTTTCTTCTGTGTGCCGTAGCCTACGACAACGACCTCTTCAAGCATCTCGGTATTTTCCTGCATGGTGATGTTGATATGGCCTTGGCCGTCGATTGGCACTTCCTGTGTCTTGAATCCGATATAGGTGACCACAAGTGTGGTTCCCTGTACATCTTTAATTGTGAAGTTACCGTCAAAGTCGGTTGCGACGGCCTGGGATGTGCCCTTGACCGACACGGTTGCACCGATGAGTGGCTCGCCTGTGGCGTCACATACGGTACCCGAGACGGTCGCGCCTATTGGTGCGACCGCGGCGCTTTGGGCTGGATTGGCATACATTGTATACCCCCCCCCCTGTAGCATGGCTGTTGCGACTGCTGCTATTGTCAGCGCGCGTGTGAGCCTTGTTCCTTTGGGATTACGGTTCATGTGATTGGTTATTTGGTTAGATTTTAGGGTAAATATATCTAAGATTGTTTATTCTGAGGGTTATCCGGTTGGTGATGGGGCGGTTGTTGAAATAGAAGTGTATTGCATAGATAGTCGCCGCATCATGATATATCTGTTGTCTATCTGTGGCCGATAATGATTGCTAAATACAGTCGGCCATGACCGCACGCACCTGCTTGAGTCCCATATAGTAGTGATTCTCTACGGTGCGTACCGACATGCCCAGCCTGTCGGCTATCTCCTTGGCGCTCATCTCCTCATAGCGTTTGAGGCGGTATACTGCGGCACGCTGGCGAGGTAAAGAGTCAACAAACTGCGACTCGAAACGCTCCAGATCGCTGGCAATGACGGCGTGTTCGACATTATTCTCGGCTACTGGCATATAATCCTGATAGTAGCGGTCATACTCACGACGCACGTAGTATCGGCGCAGGTAGTCGTTCACGAGATTGCGCGCTATGGTGTAGATGAAATTCTCAAGTTGGCTTTCATATATGTATTGGGAATATTCGAGTAACCTCACGAAGACCTCCTGTGTCAGGTCGCGCGATGTCTCCTCGTTATTGATACGGCACTGGAAAAATCCGATGAGGCGATCACAATAGGTTTCATAGGCGTGAGCTATCAGCTCGTGGGTCGACGTCATGGTCTGTCTGGTTTAAGGTTTGGTTTTTTTATGATAAAATTGGTCAATCTGTAGGGGTGTTGTTCCTATCAGGGTTGCGGTTGCAAAGTTATATTGTCTCAAAATGTTTGTCAATAGTTTTTGGCTTGGTTATGGTGTCATCCAAGTGTATTATACTTGCTGCTGGGTGTAACTTCCTATTATTAAGATATCTAAGAAATTGAGATAGTTATATCACCCAATTATTTGAGACTAAATTTACGCGTAGTAGGGGCTGGGAACGAATATCTGGGGCCTACTGGCGATGTTTGCTTTGATATGTATGTTGGCAAATAAATTTGGCAATGCTCTCAACTTATTCGTATCTTTGTCGGTATGAACCAACCTATGATTTGAATTATATGAAACTTGCGATTCTGCTAATTATTATGATGTGTGCCGTGGAAAACATGGCCGGGGCAGGTGATGTCCCGAGGCGGTGGACCGCCGACAATGGCAATGGTACGTATACCAATCCGTTACTCTATGATGAGTTTTCCGATCCCGATATACTGCGTGTCGGTGACGACTACTATCTTGCAGGGACTACCATGCACTCGGTGCCGGGCCTGGTGATACTCCATTCCCGTGACCTTGTCAACTGGGAGAATGTGTCGTACTGCTTTGACAGGTTTGACTTCGATGACGATGCGTTCTCACTTAAAAACGGCAGGGAGATATATGGCCAGGGTATATGGGCTCCTGCCATACGGTACAATAATGGCCGCTTTTACCTGTACTCCAATGTCAATGGAAAGGGTTTGCAGTGCTTTACCAGTACCGATATCCATGGCCCGTGGAAACATATAAACATGAATGGGAATATCTATGATCTCGGAGTCCTGTTTGACGATGACGGTAAGGTATATGCCATTCATGGTTATGGCGAGGTGAAGTGTACCGAGCTGCACCCCGATATGAGCGGCCCTGTCGAGGGTACGACCCGTACTATCATACCCGAGGGGAGCGGTGTGGGCGAGGGGCACCACGCCTATAAAATCAACGGACGCTACTATATTATATCTACCGACTATAAACCCAATGGCCGTACCCTCTGTTCGCGTGCCGACAATATATGGGGGCCTTATGAGACTCGTGTTATTACGGCCGATGAGACCTTTGGGTATCATGCCTCTCCTATGACACAGATCAAAGGGCGTATTATGCCCGATGGATATCCGGTATCGATATCTCCTTGTGATCCCGACAAGGTCGCCGCGTCCAATATCCATCAGGGAGGTATTGTGGATACACCCTCAGGACAATGGTGGGCGCTCCTTATGATGGACTTTCATTCCATTGGCCGCACCGTGACTCTGGCTCCGGTGACATGGATTGACGGCTGGCCTATGCTTGGACTTGAAGGGAACCCCGGACGTGCACCTCGCACATGGCTCAAGCCCGATACACCTGGGCGTGATACAGTGAAGCCGCATGCAGCTTACGAGAGGGACGACGACTTTGACGGCAAAGCCCTGGCTCGCGTGTGGCAGTGGAATCATAATCCGGATGACCGTAAGTGGGCACTTAAAAATGGTCGTCTGCGGCTTAACACGATGCCTGTCGAACAGCTTATGTGGGCGCGTAATACATTGACTCAGCGTGTTGTAGGTCCTTCGTCGGTTACCACTGTCGAACTGTATCCCACTCACATGAAAGATGGGGATGTGGCCGGACTCGGCAACATCAACGTGCCATGCTCTTGGATAGGTGTGGTGAAGCGTGACGGGCGTCTGACGCTGAGATGGTTTGAGCAGCTTGATAACGATACTGTTGATACTCCCCTCCCTGCCGGTACCTCACGCGTATGGCTACGGCTTATTGGTGACTTCGATAACGATAAGGCTCATTATGAGTATTCGCTTGATGGCAGTGACTATGTGTCGCCTGGCCGCGAAATGACCCTGAGCTATCAGCTTATTACATTCCAGGGATCGCGTGCAGCGCTGTTCGCGTTCAACACCTCCGGTCGTGATGGCGGCTATGCCGAGTTTGACAATTTTACCGTCCTGGAGACTGCGGCCGACCGCTCAGGCAACATCCCCTACGGAAAAACATTCAGGATAATCAATCTCGCCACTTCGCTACCCATGCATGCCACATCCCATGGCGTGGTACACGATACAGGCACTGATGTCGATAATGAGCAGACCCGGTTCTCGATCGTGGATCGTGGCAACGGCAAGGTGTTGTTACAGTGTGCCGATGGCCGTTACTTGTTCAGCTCAGGGCTCGGACTTCCGG
The DNA here is from genome assembly GCA_964018905.1 of uncultured Muribaculaceae bacterium. Lineage (GTDB taxonomy): Bacteria > Bacteroidota > Bacteroidia > Bacteroidales > Muribaculaceae > JAAVFS01. The sequence goes on along the minus strand of CAXHRO010000030.1, from coordinate 556 downwards.
GTGACCTGCGTCTCACCGACGATATCGCCAAGGCCGAGGAATTCATGTGGCAGGACTATCTCAATCACGAGTTTATGCTCATGTCGACTCGTACCCACAAGTACGTAGGTAAGAGTCCGACGACAGGCAGTCCCTATTCGATGGATTACTCAGGAGCCGATCCGGCCCGTCGCAACGGAGCTGTCTTGCGCTGGGAAGAATAAGAAACAGTGACGATTATCAAGATGCACCCCGGAGATGGAGCCGGCACAAATAGCCGTGGCGTCAGGTGTCTGAAATCCGGATGTCGCCATCAAAGGGCACCCCGGAGATGGAGCCAGCACAAATAGCCGTGACGTTGGCGGTTGAAATCCGGATGCCGCCATCAAAAGGCACCCCGGAGAGGGTGCCCGCACTAATAGCCGTGGTGTTAAGCGACCGATAGGTCGCGCAACCCGCGGAGAAGTCAGAAGATTTTATTAAAAAACGACAGCTGTGCGCGAGGCTGTGTCAAAATAGGCGTAGCCTATTTTCATAACCTGTTGTAAAACATAAAACAAAGCCCTGACTTTCGCAA
>CAXHRO010000029.1:0-36662 GCA_964018905.1 uncultured Muribaculaceae bacterium | reverse complement strand
AACAGGACTCGAACCTGCACGCCTCTCAGCACTCGCACCTGAAACGAGCGCGTCTACCATTCCGCCACCTGGGCTTTTGATGGTGCAAAGGTATGATGGTTTTTTATTTTGTGCAAGTTTTTTTGTGACTTTTTTCGTTTGGGTGGTTTTTGATGTGGTTTTATTTCGGTTGATGTCGGGGGCTTGTCTTGATTGGGCGGTTTGTCTCGTTCTGAAAAAGTTGACTCCTAAGCAAGCCAAAAGATGATAAAATTTCAACGTCTGCCAAGATAGAAATGTTGGCAATCTGCGATGAGGTTCTGTATCGGTACAAAATGCGCATAAGCGTGACCGAGATAGACGGTGTCAAGGACAATCCCGAGGTAGAAAGGATAAGCGACACCATTAAAAACGAGTTGCCAAAGGGTGGGGTGTTACGCAAAATAGCGGAGGCGGGTGAAACATGCAATGGTCTCTGCGGTATCGTTCTATAGCCGTGAGCATCCATACCTCATAATAGAGATGCTACTATCCCTTATCGCCATTGAGGCGGTAGCACGGTTCGGGCGTTTTAACGGGGGGGGATGGATGTGTTATCGTGAGCTTGTTATTGATAAAACCAGAGTGGAAGATGCTATTGCAAGGGATTTTTGTAGTTTTGTTACTATCACTGGTTTAGCCGGCTCCATTAAGGCATATTGTCATACCGTTATGGTAATCATACCTAACCGAGCCGGCATTTTTCGGGGGGTGGGCAGTTGTTGGGTTATTTCCTTTGGCGGTCTCCACGGTTTGTCCTTTATCTGCCTTTTGTCTGCGTGAGTTTGTTGTGTTCGTTGTGTGGCTTTTTTATTTTGATACTTCATATTTTTGTCGTAACTTTGCGACCGCCTTGTTATGGCCTACGTTTCAAACTAATAACGTCCAGATTGTGATGAAAAATATTATTTTAACACTTTGTGCGGTTGTGGCTCTTGCTTTGACCGGATGTCGGACTCCACGCGATATTACCTATATGCAGGGATGGCAGGATGGAGAGACTCATGCGATGGTTAATCTTAACAGTATCAAGGCTCGCCCTGATGACAAGCTCTCGATTATTGTGAATACTGAAAATCCTGTGCTTAGCGAGTCGCTCAATCTTCCGACATATTCTCACAGGCTCGGACAGGCGCAGAGTGGAATTGGAGGGTCATCCTCTCAGTCTCAGAATGTGTCGCTTTATACTGTCGATCAGTCGGGTGACATAAATTTCCCGCTCATGGGTCGATTGCATGTGGAGGGTATGACCCGCTCTCAGATCTCTGATTATGTAGTGGAGGAGCTTGAGCGTCGCAATATCGCCAAGAATCCGGTCGTTATTGTTGACTGGGCTAATGTGGGCGTGACTATCGCCGGAGAGGTTGCCTCCCCCGGACGTTATGCTCTGTCGCGTGATCTTACTACTCTCCCTGAGGTGTTGGCGATGGCCGGCGATCTTACTATCCAGGGTCAGAGAACTAATGTGCTGGTGGTGCGTACCGATGGTGACAAGACTGTAAGCTATCGGGTTGATCTTACTGACGGTGACGCTATGCAGAAATCGCCAGTCTATTTTGTGCGCCAGAATGACTATGTATATGTGGAACCCAACAATATGAAGAAGCGTTCGGCAACGGTTAATGGCAACAATGTGCTTCAGGCTTCGTTCTGGGTGTCGATCGCATCGCTGGTGACGTCGATCGCCGTGCTTGTGTTCAAATAATATGGTGGGTGGATATCTTTAGTCTATAATTTGCTTATAAGAATACTCAATATATGAAAGAGATCAAGGAAGCTGTTGACAATGGTTCGGCTGTGAGTGATGATGCGGTCAATGCGGTCAACCTTAAGGACTTCTTCAAGCAGTGTCTTGACAATTGGTATTGGTTTATTATATCGGTGGCTGTATGTCTTGGAGTCGGTGCATATCATGTCATGCGTACGGCGCCTGTGTATCAGCGGGCAGCGCTGATACAGATACGAGACGACAAGCATGGCGCTCCGATGAATAATGATTTTGCCAATACGTTTGCTGACTTCGGTATGTTCTCGTCGTCGGCTGATATCTTCAACGAGTTGGTGGCTATCAAGTCTCCACGTCTGCTGTCAAAGGTTGTCGAGAATCTGGATCTTAATGTCTCGTATACGACCAAGTCGGGGCTGAAGATTGTGCCGGTCTATGGTAAAGGATTGCCGTTTGTCGCTGAGTTTATTGACGGCGAGGCGACACCGATGGGGTTGACGATAAATATTGCCGAGGGTGATACGATCGCTTCGCTTACCGACTTTATCGTGAACGGGGCTGAGATCGAGGGGACTGTACAGTTTCATACTGTGGCTATAGATACGGTCGACACTCCGTTGGGACGTGTTGTGATGAAGCCTAATGCCAAGTTCTCGGGATTGATTGAGAACGGAAAAATCAAGGTGTCGTACCGTTCGATGCGTGCGGCTACCGATGCGTTGGCGGCTTCGCTTACATCGGGTCTGGCCGACGAGCATGCTACGGTGATCAAGCTCTCGTATACCGATCTTTCGCCTGAGCGAGCCGAGGATATCCTTAACAACCTTATTGATGTGTATAATCAAAGTTGGGTTGATGACCGTAATCAGATGGCCCATGCCACAAGCCGTTTTATCAATCAGCGTCTGGTGAGTCTTGAGAGCGAGTTGAGTGATGTCGATTCGGATATCTCGTCGTTCAAGTCGGAGAATCTGTTGCCCAATGTCGATGAGGCATCATCGTTGTATCTCCAGCAGGCCACAAAGACCAGCAATGAGCTGATGGAACTTAATAACAAGTTGTCGATGGCCCGGTATATACATGATTATCTTGATAATCCGTCCCACTCAACATCTCTCATGCCGGCCAACTCGGGTACTGGAGCCGTTGCTATCGACGAGCAGATAAATGAATATAACCGTCTGATGATAGAGCGTAACAATCTGGCTGCGAGTTCAAGTGACAATCATCCTCGTGTGAAGCAGTATGATGTGTCTCTTGAGGAAATGCGAGGTGCGGTGCTGACGGCTATCGACAATCAGATTATCGCGCTTAATACCTCGATAAGCAGTCTGCAGCGTAGCCAGGCCAGTGCCACTGCTCGTATTGCCGCCAATCCTACCCAGGCCAAATATCTGATGTCGATAGGCCGACAGCAGAAGGTCAAGGAGTCGCTGTATCTCTACCTGTTGCAGAAGAGAGAGGAGAATGAGCTTGGACAGACATTCGCTCCATATAATACCCGTCTGTTGCAGGAGGCGCAGGGACCGTATGCGCCTGTGGCCCCGCGCAAGTCGATGATAATGCTTTCGGCTTTTATACTGGGTCTTGTGATACCTTTGGCATTCCTGTATCTGCGCGAGATGCTCAATACCAAGGTTAGATCCCGCAGGGACATCGAGGCGTTGCCTATCCCATTCCTTGGCGAGATACCTCAGGAAGGCAAGGTCGGCAAATTCAAGAACGTCAAGGATGTGGATAAGGGTATCCTTGTGGCGCATGGCAAGAGTGATACGGTCAACGAGGCATTCCGAATGCTCCGTTCCAACCTTGAGTTTATGAATCGTGACGGAGGGGACGGATCGCACGTGATAATGGTTACATCGGCCATACCGGGATCGGGCAAGACATTTGTGTCAATGAATCTTGCTGCATCTTTGTCGCTTAAGAAAAAGCGTGTGTTGCTGATTGATCTTGATCTTCGACGTCATGCGATGTCCAATCTGCTTGCCGAGTCGGTAAGGCAGGGTGTCTCATCATTCCTTGCAGGCAATGGTGTTGATCCGTCAGTGCTTATATCCCATGATATCGATGGATATACAGGTCTTGACTTTATGGCTGCCGGAGCAGTGCCGCCAAATCCGGCCGAGCTGGTAGGCAGTCACCGTATGACCGACCTTATAGCATATGCCCGCGCCCACTATGATATTGTACTCATTGACTGTCCTCCGACCGAGGCTGTAGAGGATGCCCGCGCCATTACCGGTCTGACCGACATGACGCTGTATATCGTGAGAGTGGGGCGTCTGGACCGTTCGTTCCTGCCGGAGATAGAGAAGATGTATCGTGAGAATCGTTATTCCCGCATGGGCTTGATCCTTAATGGAACTCCCACAAGCGGCGCATATGCCTACCATTACGGTTATAACTATAGCAGTGCGAGCCGCCATTGATTAACGTATACCTACACCTGCGGCCCCGCATCCACCCAAAGTAAGGGGGGGGGGGGCCGTCGGCATTTTATTGATTATGTCGGGGTGTTAAATAAAAAATAACTAAAAATCAGTGGTCGATTGCTTTTTTATTAAAAAAAGTATTATCTTTGCAGTTAATCATACCATGTGATATGACTCAGACAGTAAAGCGTTACTAATCAACTATTCATCACAATAAAAATTATTCAGATCAACATGACTTGCAAATCACTATTTGCAGCCGTCGCCGTTTCAGCTTTAATGCTCACCGGCTGCAGCAAGAAGATGAACCCGTTTGTGGCCGACAACTTCACGGTTAATCCAAATCCCCTCGAGGTAGTAGGCGAGAAAGTTCCCGCTACAGTTACCGCCCGTGTCCCTGCCAAGTTCTTCAAGAAGAACGCTACTGTTACAGTAACTCCCTATCTTGTATATGCCGGAGGCGAGGCTGCGTCGCAGGCTTATACATTCCAGGGCGAGAAAGTACGCGGCAACGCGCCTGTCATCAATTATGATAACGGTGGAACCGCTACCATTCCCGTATCGTTCAACTACATCCCCGAGATGATCAAGAGCGAGCTTTACCTGTCGTTTAATGTTACACAAGGCTCGAAGCAGTATGTTCTTCCCCGCGTCAAGGTAGCCGACGGTGTTGTAGCCACTGCCGCTTTGGCCTCAGCCGAGGGTGTGACTCCCGCTCTTGGTGCCGATGCATTCCAGCGCATCATCAACGAGAAGTACGCAGCAGACATTCTCTTCCTTATCAACCAGGCCAACATACGTCCCGGCCAGCTCACCAGCAAGCAGATGGATGAGCTTAACAAAGAGCTTGCCGATGCTCATGCCGATGCCCGCCGTGAGATCGAGGAGATCAACATCGAGTCGTATGCCTCTCCCGACGGTACACTGGAGTTCAACACCAAGCTGGCCCAGAACCGTGAGAACAACACCAAGGATTACATGAACAAGAAGCTCAAGAAGGATAATATCAGCGACTTCGGTCAGCTCACCGCAAACTTCACCGCCGAGGACTGGGAAGGCTTCAAGAAGCTTGTTTCGGCCAGCAATATCCAGGACAAGGATCTCATCCTTAGCGTTCTGTCGATGTACAAGGATCCCGAGCAGCGTGAGCGCGAGATACGTAATCTCACCTCGATCTTCGATCAGCTTGCCGAGACTATCCTTCCCCAGCTCCGTTATTCGCGCATCACAGCCTCTATCAATGTAATTGGTAAGAGCGACGAGGAGATCCAGCAGGCATTTGCCAAGGATCCTTCAACTCTGAGTGTAGAGGAGATCCTGTATTGTGCTACTCTTACCGACGACAATAACCAGAAGATGAAGGTCTATAACGTAGCCGCATCGCTTTATCCCAACGACTATCGTACATTCAACGACCTTGGTCTCACACAGTACAAGGCCGGTGATATCAAGGCTGCCAAGAAGAGTTTCGAGCAGGCTGCTCGCCTCAACCCGCAGGCTCCCGAACCCCAGATGAACCTCGGCCTTATCGCCATGGTCAATAAGGACTACCGCGCCGCCAACCAGAAGCTTGGTGTTGCTGCAGGTGTTGACGAGCTTGGTGACGCTCTCGGAACCTACTATCTGCTCACCGGTGACAATGCCGCTGCTGTCAAGGCTTTCGGCAACACCAAGAGCAACAATGCCGCTGTAGCACAGATCCTCACCAAGGACTACAACCGAGCCAAGTCGACTCTCGGTGCGATTGCTACTCCCGATGCCACTACTTACTATCTGATGGCAGTGCTCGGTGCCCGCACTAACAATGACAATATGGTCAACACCAACCTTCGTCAGGCTGCCCGTCTTGATCGTTCGATCGTCGAGCGTGCCGCTAACGACCTGGAGTTTGCCAACTTCAATGTTGCTTCGATTCTGAAGTAATATAGAATTCATAACAATAGAAAGGACTTCCTCGTGGCCTGTTGCCCGAGGAAGTCTTTTTATTGTTTTATGATGCAGGTAAGTCCAGGTGTTTATGGGCGCCAATATCATCATAGACAGTATATATTGTCGAGTATTGAGGTATACGGGTGTAATCGGTTCACACTGTCTTATCATGGCGGTGTATGCCAGGTGATGGAACTTGTATATTCACTTATATATATGTAGTGCGGGCTCCCCTTTGGTCAAAGTGGAGCCCGCACTGTTGTTCTGTACTATGTTGGGATTACTGCTGGATGCCTTCCTTGGCGGCACGCTCGGTTATGTGCTTGATGCGGGCCTGTGTGTCGGGGTGGGAGGAGAACATCTTGGCTATTGCTGACTGTTTGACTCCGGCTTCCTGCTCCATTCCAAGCAGTTTCTCGAAGGCGCGGGCCATGCCCAGCGGATTGCGGCCGTTCTTTACCAGGAAGTCATAACCGCAGTCATCGGCTTCGGTCTCCTGTTTCTGTGAGTACTTGGCATTGATGAGCGATTCGCTGAGAGTTCCGAGCTGAGAGTCGGTAAGTTTGGCGGCCTTTGAACTCGATGCTGCTACTGCATCTTTGAGGGCCCCGGTGAGGAGCTGGTTCTTGAATGCATTCTTGGAGTGGTGTTTGAGCACGTGGCCTATCTCATGGCCTATGACGCCCATCAGCTCATCGTCATCCATGATGTCCATAAGTGAAGAGAATACGCGCACACTGCCGTCGGGGCATGCAAATGCATTGACATCTATTACACGGTAAACCTTGAAGTTCAATGGAATGCCATCGGCATCGGTGATTCCTTCGGTGAGCTTGTTAAGTCGTATTGTGTAAGACTCGTCGGGCTCGCAGACAGGGTTGTTCTTATCCATCCAGTCGACCGATTCCTTTACATATTCGGCCATCTGTTGGTCGGTAAGTGTAACTGCCTGTACGCCCTGCTGGAGGGCCTTTAGACCACGTTTCATGTTGAACTGGGCCTGTGCCGGGAGTATGGCAAGCAGGCATACCGCAAGTGATGCGATTTTGATAGTAATATTTTTCATAATTAGTAAAAGTTAGTTAATTTTGAATCTCATTGAAATTGCAAAATTAGATATTATGGTCGAGAAGACAAAAAGTTTAACACAGCGGCTGGCCGGCTATTGGCCTGTGCCAGTCATATTGGCCGGTATGATATTGGCCGGTGTTGGGTTATATTATATAGAGAGGACGGTAGTTGACGTATGGATGGTAGTTGCATTGTCGGCAGTAATAGCGATTGTGCCGGTGTTGAGGTTCCTGAAGCGGGGCGATGACGCGTGGGTATGGTATCTGTTCAAGGTGGCTGGCATATGGTTTTCGGGCAGTATGCTGGTGATGTGTGTGATAATGGCTCTAAACTATCATCTGGCTGATGACGGTTCGTTTCACAGCGAGCAGGTCACCGTGGAAAGCCGGCATAGCGAGACTCGTTACAGGCAAAGGCGGGTAGGGCGTCGTTACGTAGGGCGTGGCACGCCATACAATGTGTATCGAGTAACGGTTAGATTCAAGTCGGGTGCGGTCAAGGAATTCAGTGTGCCGCTGGGGCGCTACAATCGTGCCAGGCCCGGTAGCAGGTTTACTATAGATGTAGCCGACGGAGCGTTCGGAATGCCGGTATTGCATCGGCATGACAACTCGGTCTCATGAAATCCTTACGGGATGGTGAACACGACCATGATATAGCTTGTTATATAGTCGTAACCTATATAACAAAAGCTTGAAATTATCTACTTAAAATATCAAATCATGGAATCTATAATTAACACACACATCCCGGAGTTTAAAGTACAGGCATATCATAATGGCGAGTTCAAGACCGTGACCGATAAAGATGTACTTGGCAAGTGGGCTGTATTTTTCTTTTATCCTGCCGATTTTACATTTGTATGCCCCACTGAGCTGGAGGATATGGCCGACAAATACGAGGATTTCCGTCGTCTTGGTGTCGAGGTATATTCGGTTAGCACCGACTCTCATTTTGTACACAAGGCATGGCATGATACGTCCGACCGTATACATAAGATCGAGTATCCTATGCTGGCCGATCCTACAGGTGTATTGAGCCGTGCATTCGGAGTCATGATCGAGGAGGACGGCATGGCCTGCCGCGGCACATTTGTGAGCAATCCGGATGGCATGATCAAGCTTGTCGAGATACAGGACAACAGTATAGGCCGCAATGCCGAAGAACTTCTGCGCAGGGTCGAGGCTGCCCAGTTCGTAGCCACACATGACGGTGAGGTATGCCCGGCCCGATGGAAGCAGGGACAGGCCACCCTCAAGCCCAGCATCGATCTCGTAGGCAAGATATGAGTGCATATGCAATAGTCTTGGAATCATGCTTGACCAGAATATTATAGAACAGTTAAGGTCGATATTCTCAGGCCTTGGCAGTGACATCACATTCCTGATGCGTTCGCGTCATGGAGGTGAAGAGGCGGCGGAGATGCTTGCATTCCTCAGGGATGTTGCATCTACGTCTCCGCGCCTGTCGGTCGATGTCTCGGAGGCCGATGTGGAGGCCCCGGTCTTCGGTATCTTAAAAAACGGTATTCCTGTAGGAGTGGAATTCTGCGGTATCCCCAATGGACACGAATTTACCACTCTGCTCCTTGCCGTGCTCAATGCCGACGGGCAGGGTAAGAATCTTCCCGACGAGATACTGCTGTCACGTATAATGGCACTGAAAGGGCCTGTGAGACTGCGCACGTTCGTATCTCTTACATGCACCAACTGTCCAGATGTGGCACAGGCGCTTAATCTGATAGCATTGATCAATCCCGATGTGAACAATACGGTGATCGACGGAGCTGTAGTGCCCGACATGGTCAAGGCTCTTGACATACAGTCGGTACCGACGGTGTATGACGGTGACCGTCTGCTCGCCGTAGGGCGAGCGTCGCTTGTCGAACTGCTGTCAAAACTCGAGACCCGGTATGGGGTATCCGACAATCGTAAGAATGTTGTCAGGGAGTATGACGTCTCGGTGCTTGGAGGTGGCCCCGCAGGTGTAGCCGCCGCGATATATTGTGCCCGCAAGGGATTTCGCACAGTTGTTGTGGCCGAGACCATCGGTGGGCAGGTGAAAGATACCATGGGCATTGAGAATCTGATATCGGTACCCGAGACAACCGGTCCTAAGCTGGCATCGGATCTCCGTACTCATCTTGCTGCCTATCCGGTCGATGTATTTGAAAACCGTAAGGCCGATACCGTCAGGATCGACGGTGAGGTCAAGGAAATAGTCTGCGACGGTGGAGGCGAAACCTTCCGTAGTCGGGCGCTTGTAGTTGCCACAGGAGCCGGATGGCGTCGTATGTCGGTTCCTGGCGAATCGGCCCATATAGGACGTGGGGTAGCATTCTGTACCCACTGTGACGGGCCTTTCTATGCAGGCCGGAATGTGGCTGTTGTGGGTGGCGGCAACTCGGGAATCGAGGCCGCGATCGACTTGTCTGCCATATGCCCCCATGTCGATGTTTTTGAGTTCATGGATACACTCAAGGCCGACGATGTTCTTATCGCAAATGCTGCCTCAAAGCCCAATATAGACATACACCTGTCCTCACAGGTGATAGCAGTCGAGGGAGATGGCAAGACCGTGTCGGGAATAAAGGTAAAAGACCGTGTCTCGGGTGAGGAATCGTTCTATCGTGTATCTGGCGTATTCGTCCAGATCGGCTTGGTGCCCAACAGTTCGCTGTTCAGAGACAAGCTGAGACTAACCGCCTCGGGCGAAATACAGGTCGACAGAGGTTGCCGTACATCGGTAAAAGGTGTATATGCGGCCGGTGATGTCACCGATGTTCCGTATAAGCAGATCGTCATCGCCATGGGCGAAGGCGGCAAGGCGGCCCTGTCGCTGTTCGAGGACTCCATGCGCGGAGAACTTGGTTGACCCCCCCCTACCTACATACTTTTGGCACGTTATACCGCCACACAGAGAACCTTCTGTCTCTGTATGGCGGTTCTGTTTTTTTGGGGGGGAGGGTGAAGCAATGTGTATGGTGGCGTTTGCCGGGTGCCGGTATCGTTGTTATAAAATAATTTGTCCGTTTGGCGATACTTTAGTAATTTTGCCATTATGAAAGAGAAATGGACAGTATTGGATAGCGAGTATGTCGTACGTCGCCCATGGCTTGTGGCCCGGCGCGACAGTGTCATGCTTCCCGATGGTGTGGTGTATCCCGAGTATTATGTGCTTGAGTACCCCTCATGGGTCAATGTCATCGCTATTACCACCGACGGTCGATTTGTGATGGTCGAGCAGTATCGCCATGGTCTCGGTGATGTATATACCGAGTTGTGTGCCGGCTGTGTTGAAGATGGGGAGGCCCCGATCGAGGCCGCCCGTCGCGAACTGGCCGAGGAGACCGGATATACCGGTGGTGAATGGGAACTGCTGACGGTGCTGTGTGGCAATCCGGCCACATCCAATAATCTTACATACTGTTATGTGGCCCGTGGCGTCGAGCTTACCGGTACGCAACATCTTGACCGTACCGAGGATATTGATGTAAGGCTTCTTACCCGTGATGAACTTTATGACATGCTGGAGCGTGACGAGATGAAGCAGGCGCTTATGGCCGCTCCACTTTGGAAATTTTTCAAGACTTATTGATATGGAACGTAAAAATATACCTGTTCTGCTGCTTACCGGATATCTGGGTAGCGGAAAGACAACCCTGCTTAACCGCATTCTCACCAATAGGCGCGGAATAAAATTCGCGGTGATTGTCAATGACATCGGAGAAATCAATATCGATGCCTCGCTCATCCAGAAAGGGGGTATAGTAGGTCAGCGCGACGACAATGCCGATCTCGTTGCCTTGTCCAACGGCTGTATATGTTGCACATTGAAGATGGATCTTGTGGAGCAGATAGGCGGGATTGCCCGTCAGGAGGCTTTCGACTATATCGTCATCGAGGCCAGCGGCATATGCGAGCCCGAGCCTATAGCTCGCACTATATGTTCCATACCGCAACTTGATGCCAGGGCGCTGGCATGGCCTATACCGCGTCTCGACTGCATTGTCACTGTGGTCGATGCCCTCAGGATGAAGAGCGAGTTTGACAGCGGCGCCCGCCTGTCACGCAAGGGTATAGGCGACGAGGATATAGAGAATCTCATTATACAGCAGATCGAGTTTTGCAACATAATACTTCTCAACAAGATAAGCGAGGTCACACGCCCTGAGGCCGACCGCATGATAAGTATCATACGAGCCATACAGCCCAAGGCACGTATCATAGAGTGTGACTATGCCGATGTGGATATTGACAATATAGTCAACACCGGCCTCTTCGACTACGAGGATGTGGCAACATCGGCCACATGGGTACGCGAGATCGAGCGGCCTATGTCTGACGAGGAGGAAGCCGAGGCTCACGATCACTGTCATGACCATGACCACAGTGAGCACCACCATCATAATGAACATCACGGGCACGGCCATGATGACGAAGAGCATGACGGCTGTGGTATCAAAGGGCATGACGAACATTGCCATTGTCATCACCATCATCATCATCATGGCGAAGGCGAGGCCGAGGAATACGGCATCCAGACGATGGTATACTATCGTCGCCGACCATTTGATATCCATAAGCTCGACCGTTTCATTGCGACGCAATGGCCGGCCAATCTTATACGTACCAAGGGGGTACTCTATTTTGCACACCAAGCCGATATGTCGTTCCTGTTCGAGCAGGCCGGCATACAGAAGAAACTCACCGAGGCCGGGCTATGGTATGCCACAGCTCCGGCCGACGAGCTTGCCGCCATGATCGAGCGCGAACCGGGGTTGGCACGCGACTGGGATCCGAAATACGGCGACCGTATGATCAAACTCGTGTTCATTGGCCAGCATCTTGACCGCACCGCGCTCACGGCATCGCTCGATGCCTGTCTTGGCGATTTTTAATCTATGATCCTTATATTTTAATTCCCATGAAAACCTTATTCACATTGATTGCCATGGCGGCCGTGACAATATCGGCTGCTACGGCTCGTGCCTCCGGTCCCGAGGACAAGGACTATGCAGGATACCTGTTCACCTATTTCACGGGCAACTCGATGGATGGCGAGCAGATACGTTTTGCAGTGTCCAACGACGGCTATAACTACAAGGCTCTCAATGATAACCGCCCGGTTATCGATTCCAAGACGATATCGTCGACCGGCGGTGTGCGCGATCCACACATTTTGCGTGGTGTTGATGGAGAGACATTCTATATGGTCGTTACCGATATGGTATCGGGAAACGGGTGGGATTCAAACCGCGCCATGGTGCTCCTCAAGAGCCGTGACCTTATAAACTGGGATCATTCGGTGGTCAATATTCAGAAACGCTATCCCGGCCAGGCAAGTCTCAAGCGTGTATGGGCGCCACAGACCATCTACGATAACGAGGCCGGAAAGTACATGATCTACTGGTCCATGCAGCATGGCGATGGACCTGATATCATTTATTATGCCTATGCCAATGACGATTTTACCGATCTTGAGGGTGATTATAAGCCTCTTTTCATGCCATCCAACGGCAAGTCGTGTATCGATGGCGACATTGTGTGGCATGACGGTCTTTATCATCTCTTTTACAAGACAGAGGGGCATGGTAACGGTATAAAGGTGGCTGTCACCCCGTCTCTAACCTCGGGAGAGTGGACAGAACATCCCGACTACAAACAGCAGACACCCGAGAGCGTAGAGGGTGCAGGCACATTCAAGCTAATAGGCGAGGACAAGTATATTCTCATGTACGATGTCTATATGAAAGGCAAGTACCAGTTTACCGAGACAACCGATCTTGATAATTTCAAGGTTATAGATAGTGAGGTGTCAATGAATTTCAAGCCACGGCACGGCACGGTGATTGCAATAACACGTGACGAGATGCGACGGCTCCTAAGGCGTTGGCCTTCGGCCGATCTTGACGGCATCAGTGTCGATGTCAATCCGGTCATTCCTGGATTTCATGCCGATCCGGAGATTTTGTACTCACATCGTGACGGTCGTTACTACCTGTATTCCACTACCGACGGCACTCCAGGCTGGGGTGGAACATATTACACATGTTACTCGTCGCCCGATCTCTCAGACTGGACCTCCGAGGGTATCGTTCTCGATCTTGCTACCGACCAGGTTGAATGGGCCGACGGCAATTGCTGGGCTCCAGCCGTCGAGGAGAAGTTTATTGACGGCAGGTACCGCTACTTCCTGTACTTCAGTGGTAATCCTGTAGCTGGCGGCGGCAAGCAGATAGGTGTGGCCGTATCCGATAACCCCACCGGTCCGTTCGTCGACCTTGGCCATCCCATAGTCACGGAGTCACCCGCAGGACGCGGACAGCAGATCGATGTCGATGTCTTCACCGACCCTGTAAGCGGCAAGAGCTATCTTTACTGGGGTAACGGCTACATGGCCGGTGCCGAGCTCTCCCCGGGCATGACCTCGGTCATCGACTCTACCGTCACGGTCATGACACCCAAGGGCGGAACACTCAAGACATGGGCTTACCGTGAGGCTCCATATGTATTCTACGAAAACGGACGTTACTACTTCATGTGGTCGGTCGATGATACAGGCTCACCCAATTATCATGTGGCCTATGGTACATCCGATTCACCGCTCGGTAGGATTACAGTCGCGCGGCAACCCGTTATCCTTAGTCAGGACCCGGCCAAGGGAATATACGGGCCTGCCCACAACTCGGTCGTGCGGACTCCTGCTACAGGCGACTGGCGTATTGTCTATCACCGTATCAATGAGAACTATCTCGACGATACCCCCGGTATCCATCGCGAAGTGTGTATAGACCGCATGACAATCAACCCCGACGGCACAATTAATCCCGTGGTGCCTACCCGATAATTTACACTGTTGAACACACCACCGATGTCAGGCTATTCCACCACACTACCCAAAGGGCGATATGGAGTCTACGTGCCGTATGTCTTGCTGTTGGCCGACTTTGTCGTCCTCAACGCCCTGTTGATGGCCATCCTGTTTCTCGGAACACCGATTGGCTGTGGCATTGTGCGTACGCTTGTCGTGGTAGCGAATGCCGCGTATCTGCCTGTGGCCCGTATGTCTCTGCCCATGAGGCGTGAGCGTGCGGTACATATGGATCGTCTTGTAGTCAAGGCTCTCCAGATGGTGGTCATACATGCCATCATATTCTTTGCTATTATAGCGTTCCTTCAGGTAGACGGTGTGCCTTGGAGAGAATATGTGGCATTCTATGCATCGCTGTCGGTGACACTGCCGTTAAGCTGGATAGTGACACGCCTGTCGCTGAAGGCTTTGAGACGCAGAGGACGCAATTATCTTAATGTCGTCATCGTTGGTTATGGCGAGACCGCCGCCAGGCTTTCCGATGCTCTCAGACAGGATCCGGGATTCGGTTACAGGATAGTCGGTTTCTTTGACCGCCAGCCCCCTGAGCAATATGGAGTCGGACATTTCCTCGGTACGGTCGAGGATCTGGACGCATATCTTGGCACACATCCGGTCAACGAGATATATTATACTCTTGACGATGGTGGAGACGAGGCATCCATGCAGGCTGTAGTGAGGATCGCCGACAAGCACATGCTGTCGTTCTATTACGTACCGCCGCTGTCACGTACGGTAGCCCGCACATTTCATCTCGCTAAAATCGGTACTTTGCCGGTGCTTGCCGCCCATAGTAATCCGCTTGACAATCCGGTCAACCGTGTTGTCAAGCGTACGTTTGATATTGTTGTAGCCTCGGTGGCAATGCTGTTCAGTCCGGTGGTTTTGATACCGGTGGCAATAGCCATAAGGATGTCCTCTCCTGGGCCTGTCTTCTTCAGACAGCGTCGCACGGGGTACAGGGGCATTGAGTTCTCATGCTGGAAGTTCCGTACAATGCATGTGAATGCCGAGGCCGACAGTTCACAGGCTACAGCCGATGATCCTCGCAAGACCCGTGTGGGAGACTTCCTGCGGCGTACGTCAATCGACGAGTTGCCCCAGCTTTTCAACGTATTGCGTGGTGACATGTCGCTTGTGGGCCCCCGACCACATATGGTAAAACATACAGCCGATTATTCACGCCTTATAGAGCGTTACATGTTGAGGCATGTCATCAAGCCCGGTATTACCGGATGGGCCCAGGTAACTGGCTATCGCGGTGCCACAAGCGAGTTGTGGCAGATGGAGGGACGTGTCGAGAAGGATGTGTGGTATATCGAGAACTGGAGTCTGATGCTTGATCTTAAGATTATTGTACGTACGGTCACCAATGCTCTGCGTGGCGAGGAAAACGCATATTGAATCTTAGACCCTGTCTGTAACAGGACACCGGTATGAACGGTTAAATAATTGTGATTATTAGGATAAAACTGTTGCCTGTATTTAGTTGCATTGTATCCGCGGCCGTCAGTCTTGTTGTGATTGCCGGGATTGGCATTGCCTGCCGAGGTAAGTGAAAGTTGAAAAGACGCTTGCAAGACTCTCAAAAGCAAAGTAATATGAATTTTAGACAATCTCTAAGATAATTATTGGGATTTTGTGACGGAATAATGTTATCTTTGTGCAAAATGAAAAATAGATAATGATCACAAATTCACTTCATGATTTATGAGAACAAAATATAATCGAGTGCTTTTGAAACTGAGCGGTGAGTCGCTCATGGGACATCAGGGCTATGGTATCGATAGCGAGCGTCTGGGGCAGTATGCCGCACAGATTACCGAGATAGCCCGTGCAGGCGTACAGGTCGCCATAGTCATTGGCGGAGGCAATATCTTCCGTGGGCTTCAGGGCGCTGCCAAAGGTTTTGACCGCGTGAAGGGTGACCAGATGGGTATGCTTGCTACCGTTATCAACTCGCTGGCTCTCAGCTCGGCTCTTGATGCGGCAGGACAGCCGGCCCGTGTCTTTACAGCTGTCAATATGTTTCCGATAGGCGAGCATTACAGCAAGTGGAAGGCTATCGAGGCCATGAATAACGGTGAGGTTGCCATCATAGCCGGAGGCACCGGCAATCCATTCTTTACCACCGACACCGGTTCGGCACTCCGTGGAATTGAGGTCGAGGCCGATGTAATGCTTAAGGGTACACGCGTTGACGGCATCTACACCGCCGATCCCGAGAAGGATCCTACAGCTACCAGGTTCAGCGAGATAACATACGACGAGGTCTATACACGAGGTCTTAAGGTGATGGATCTCACAGCCACCGCACTCTGTAAGGAGAACCGCTTGCCAATCATTGTCTTTGACATGGATACTCCGGGTAATCTCGCCAAGGTGATAGCCGGAGATCAGATAGGTACGCTTGTCTATTGACAGTAAATGGCATATCAGCATTTATTACAGTCTCTAATTTAAAAGAAATATGGAAGTAAAAGATTACATTAATCCGGCCGAGGAAAAAATGGAGATGGCCGTGATCTATCTCGAGGAGACTCTTCAGCGCATCCGCGCCGGAAAGGCTAACCCTAAACTTCTCGACGCCATTCGTGTCGACTACTATGGCAGTGCCGCTCCTATCAGTAATGTGGCCAATATCTCGGTGCCCGATGCCCGCACCATCACTATCACACCATGGGAGAAGTCGATGTTCAAGGAGATCGAGAAAGCTATCATCAACTCCGAGCTGGGCATCACCCCAGAGAACAACGGTGAGGTCATACGCCTGTCAATCCCCCCGTTGACCGAGGATCGCCGTAAACAGCTGGTAAAACAGTCAAAGGCCGAGGCCGAGACCGCCAAGGTATCGGTGCGTAACGCACGCCGCGATGCCATTGACGGTCTAAAGAAAGCCGTAAAGCAGGGTATGAGCGAGGATGTCGAGAAGGATGCCGAGGCTCAGGTTCAGAAACTGCACGACAAGTATCTGAAAAAGATCGACGATCTGTTCGCCGCCAAAGAAAAAGAAATCCTCACCGTCTGAAAATATATCCACGATGTGGGTGTGTCAGAATCGCCGTTACCTGTGATTTTGATACACCCGCGTTGTCTTACAGTCTACACATGCAAACCGTACTCTTTCATTCGACCGTTTTCGGTCCTATACACTCGCGTCGCCTGGGAACATCGCTCGGTGTTAATCTTATGCCGAGTGACGGCAAGGTGTGTACCTTTGACTGTCTTTATTGCGAGGCCGGCTTCAATGCGCAGGGTCCAGGGCAGTCCGGCCTGCCTTCCAGGCAGGAGGTGAGACAGTTGCTTGCCGATAAGCTCGCCTCTATGCATGCGGCCGGTGACCCGCTGGATGTCATTACATTCTCGGGCAACGGAGAGCCTACATTACACCCCGACTTTGCCGGGGTCATTGATGACACTCTGGAGTTGCGTGACCGCTACTATCCCGATGCCAAGGTCAGTGTACTGTCCAACTCCACATGTCTTGACCGCATACCGGTGGTCGAGGCTCTTAAGCGTGTTGACAACAATATACTCAAGCTCGACTCGGCTATAGATTCAACCATAAAGGCCCTTGACCGTCCGGTAAGGACATCGTTTACGGCCGACAGAGTCATAAGACAGCTCAGTAGCTTTGGCAAGGACTGTATCATCCAGACGATGATTCTGCGTGGAACCCATGACGGTCAAGTCATTGACAACACAACCGAGGCCGAGATAGATGCGCTCATTGATGCCTACCGCACTATCGGTCCTGAGCAGATTATGCTTTATTCGATCGACCGCAAGACTCCGGCCGAACACCTTGACAAAGTATCCCGCGAGGAACTCGAAGAGATAGCCGGCAGAATACGCTCGGCTGTCAATGACGTAAAAGTAATGGTATCATGATCCCCGTTCCAATACGACAAGGTGACAGGATCGCCATCGTCTCGCCGGCTTCGGTCATAGAGCCGCAGCTTGTGGAGGGCGCGGCATCCACGTTGCGGGCTCTCGGCTACGAGCCTGTTGTAATGCCTCACGCCTTGGGACGGTCAGGCACATACAGCGGGACTCTCGACGAGCGTTTTGCCGACATTGCTGCCGCTCTCGCCGACCACTCGATACGTGCCATCCTGTGTAGTCGTGGCGGATACGGTGCCGTCCATCTGCTTGACCGTCTCGATCCTGTCGTGGCCGGTACCGCAGGCAATCCCAGGTGGCTGATAGGTTTCAGCGATATCTCGGCTCTGCACGCATTGTGGTATCGTCACGGCATACCATCGCTTCACGCTTCTATGGCGCGTCAGCTTGCGCTGGGAGCCGATACCGAGGCTACGGGGCGTCTGCTGTCATTGTTGGAGGGTAATCCGTTTTCACTTGAATGGACCAATCATACCGGTGTGCCTAATCGTCCGGGCACCGTTACAGCTACTGTCACTGGCGGCAATCTTGCTGTTCTTGACGCATTGGTCTCTACTCCATATGATACACTGAGACCCGGCAACATCCTTTTTATCGAGGATATTGCCGAGCCTGTCTATAAGATCGAACGCATGCTGTACCGTCTTGCCATGTCGGGTGTTCTTGCCCGTATTGCCGGGCTTGTAATAGGCCGCTTTACCGAGTATCGTCCCGATCTCAATCACACCTCTATGGAGGACATGATAAGAAAAATGGTCGACCGTTATTCATTCCCGGTAGCATATGGCGCTCCCATAGGCCATATAGGCTCTGACAACATGCCTGTTCTCCATGGAGCCACCGTCACAATGACTGTCAGAGCGAATCATTGCGTTCTGCAATGAAGTTGGCAAACGTGTCAAGGATGTCGGTAATCGCTATCAGGGCGTTCTTTACCTGGCTCTCGTAGTGTTCGACCCCTATCTGCCCTGATGAAGTCTTACCCATCAGAGCGTTCGATACACCCGATACATCCTCGAACATCTGCATCTGTGTCGCCAGCAGTTCCTTTGCCCCCAGCCCCTGTGTCGATGTCATCACTTGCTGGGGATGGGCATTTGTCATTCCTGTTGTCTTGTAGGGGATGATGGCATCCGGAGCACTCCACATCTCGGCGATATTTTCCCAGCTGAGCGTCGGCACCTTGGATTCCACAGGGAACAGCAGTACCCCCTTGGCTGCACAGCTCACTACGTGATCGATAAGCGATATCAGTTCGTTGATATATATCTGTTGGTCGATGACATCCTCTATGAGAGAGTGGATCTCTCCGTCAATCATCGGGTAAAGCCTGAATCTGAACGGGTGGCGCCCGTCAGGAGCATCCGACAGGTGGCTGTGAAGTACTGTGCCGTCAGGTGCCATCCAGCGGCAACGCCAGGTAGTCGAGGCTTCCCACTTGGTCTCGATAGTCCGGCAACCGCGTGCCTTACGACCCCTGTTTATCAGATCGAGCCTTTCGATGGCTGTCACCGGCAGTGTGAAGCATGACGCCCGGTGGCGGTCATGGCATCTGAGACGTTCGGTGGCTTCAAGTGTCCATACTTCGATTACACGGCATCGCCCGGCTGGAGCGCATACAAACGACTCCCTGTCGCCTACGCTTCCCAGTCTGCCGGGTAAAGGTGATGATTCCAGCGAGCTGTAAAGCTGTCTTATGGCTTTGGCCCGTCGCGAGTCGGGTCCGGCAAGGCGCAGTACAGTCTCTGTAAGACTCCAGTCGTGAAGCATCCCTATAAGCTCGGTGTCCCATCCTCTGGGGTCGCGTATGCGGTTTACGAAGAAACTTTCCGGACTCACCATGTCTACCCACACCCCTTCGCCCATGAGCCTGCGCTCATTTATTACCCTCTGCACTGTACATCCCGATATCAGAAATTCCTCGAGCGATCGACAGTCTATCTCGTCAAGATTGTTGGCCTTGTAGATCTCGGCTTTAGGTCCTGTCAATGGCTCATCCTCCTGGCGCTGGTAGCGGTAACGGCCTATCACCGACTTTACCAGACGTCTCAGCATGTTGCTTGTCATGGGCCGTCGCCCGTGTATCCTGGCGCGTTCGGCGGCTGTGATGACATTACCGCCGGTAGCTGTCACCGGGTCATCCCACTGGTCGCCATAGGTGAAGCGTTTATATCGGCGACGTTTGTCGCGGAATTCGGCCGCCCCGTTCCAAGCACGATAGGCTGCCTCAAGTATCATTCGGTCTTTTTCCATATTAGAGTGTGTTAGGATTTAGATACTGTAGTGTCATTGCCGGCAGTCGTATAGATCCATAGTGATTCCAATGCGGCTTGGGCACACCGGTAGAACCCCTCGGGGGGTCTTAGTACGCCCAGCACACGCTCTGGAACTGCTTCCGTTCCGTTTCTGAAGCTATATAGTCTTACTCTGCCTTGTCCCTCGGTGACAGCCACCGGATTGCAGGCCCCTCCACATCCCAGCGGAGAACACTGGCGTTTGGCGACACGGCTTCCGGGGCCGGTTATTATGGCCGGCCGTTCCCAGGCTGTCATCATTATCTCGGCAAGTCTCACACAGTCGTCTGGTAATGTCATGACGGCAACACCGCGTTTGGGTTGTTCGATACTCACGAGGCCTGTGATATCTTCCACTTCAAGCATATCAATGGGGGCTGTCGCAAGAAGTTGGTTGTACCACCCGTCGATCACACGCCGGGCATATTCGTCGATATCAAACGCATCCTGGCGTTTGATAGTAGCGTCAATGCGCAGAGGGATAAGCCCCCTGCGCATTTTCCACTCCGCTACAAGATATTCAAGAGTGTATTCCATTGTATTATTACTTGCCGATTACTCGCATGTGGGCCTTGGGATAGCGCAATACCAGGCATGAAGCTTCGGTGATGACAATAGCGTCGGTGTTGCGCACACCGCTTGCTCTGAGATCGAGTTTCTCGGTGTTAAACGGTATATGGGTGTATTTTGTGATGTACTCAGGATCGACGATCAGGGCATCGTAGGCGTGCCCACATTCATCGAATGTCTCGCTCATAAGCACATACAGAGTGCCGAACTTGGTGACATACGTCGTGAAGTCAAGGCCCCAGCGGGTCATCTTGTCGGCCGGTCCCAGTATGCGCTGGTTGGGCAGGTTTTGCATCTGTTCGATGAAGCGGCTTCCGGCTATAAGCAGTTTGCGAGATGAACCGTTTGACGCGGTGAAGGCATCATGGCATATCGATACCATTGTCTTGTCGGTAAGGGCGTTGCGGCTGTATTGCAGTTCCTTTCCAGCCTGTGACCATATGCCGCCCGTGAGCATGACGTCGTCCTCGCCGGCTATCTCAAGGTGCATTTTGTTACCGAACAGGAAGTTGCGCTCCATGCCAAGTCTCATGTCGATGATTGCTGCCTCTTCCTGGTCGCTGAAACTCCAGCCCACCTCCTTGTTTGACAACTTGACGAGTGTCGATTGCTCGACCTGGCTCTTGAATATCTGACAGAAGTTTTTTTCTTTACGTGGAATCGCCTGGAACTGGACAGTCTGCATATCCAGCTCACGGGCGGCACGGCCCATACGTACAATCTTTGACCCGGCGGTAATGGTGGGAACCTTGACCACTCCGTTACTGTCGGTGCAGGTGAAATAACCCTTAAGGTTCTTGGTCGAGACTTCGGTGATGAAAGCAGTGACCGGCATGCCGTCGGTGGTGGTGATATCTGGAAACAGCACGGTCTCGCTTCTGACAAACGGACTCTCGTCATCGACACTGATGTTCATCTCGACATTCTCTCCTGGCTCAGTCGCCTCGTCCGGGAAACAGTCGGCCGTGACGGTTGCTGTATATGGCTTGCTGTCGACTGCATAGTATTCGACAGTCATGCTGCCGGCATGGCGGGTGGCGGCATGGCGCGAGATTTGGTCGATTGGAGTGGACATAGGGCGTATCTTTACGATACGGCTGTCGATCTCGCTGCGAAGCAATTCGGGTGAACTTTGATTTACAACGTTGGTTGTGATGATTTTTTCCATAATAGTAAATTAAAAAAATAAAAGATAATGGTAAAATGGTTGTCAGAGAGCCGTTTCTGAGCCTATGTGTGATATTAATCCCATATGCTTGGGCGTATGTTGGCGAGTATCAGAATCTCTGGTTCACTCGTGCCTGACATGTTGTTAAACTCAGGATCGACTTTGGCCGGATGCTCCATAAGCCGTGATATGCTTTCGTTCCGGCCACGTTTGTAACCTCGTTCCTCGGCCTCGGCTATAAGCTGTTCAAGTTCGGCGGCATGCGTCGCTTCTACATCCTGCATTGTTTCTGATCCCTGTTTGGTCTCTGTAACTCCATTGTCCTCATTGATGTCACCGGCGCCATCTTTGGTGGGGACAGTCTCGGCATCGGGGCAGGGCCGGGTATCAGTCGGCATCGTCTGCCCTGCATTTAAAGGTGAATTCTCCATAGTGAAATAAATTGGGGTTTGGTAGATGTTCCTGGTGCAAAGGTATATGCCGGGCATGTAGGGCGAGATGCAGAAAACACTCATTTGTCACTAAAAAATTTCAAACCTCCCCGATTTATCCTATATTTGCAACAATCAAAAATAATTACAACACTTGCATTATTATGTACAAGACACCACTTACCTCAGAGGAATTGACCCATGCCTGTTCACGCATCAGGCACGTGGCGCTCGATATGGACGGTACCATATATCTCGGATCACGCCTTTTCCCTTGGACCATACCGTTTCTGGAACAGTTGCGCGATCTTGGGATAACATACTCGTTCCTTACCAACAACCCCACCAGGTCGACAGGAGACTATGTGGCCAAGCTCAAGGCTCTCGGTATCGACGCCACCCCCGATGAAATATACACGACAGCCGTAGCCACTATTGACTATATCAGGATTAACTATCCACAGGCTAAACGTCTGTTCGTGATGGGCACTCCCAGCATGATCGCCGAGTTTGAGGAAGCGGGCTTTGAGATGGCCGCAGATGATCCTGCCGACCGCCCTGATCTCCTTGTTGTCGCATTCGATATGACCCTCACCTATCAACGCCTGTGTCGCGCCGCATGGTGGGCCTCGCAGGGTATCCCGTATATAGCCACAAATCCCGACCGTGTTTGTCCTACCGACAAGGAGGTGGTTCTGGTCGACTGTGGTTCCATGACCGAGTGCATATATCATGCCACTGGACGTCGTCCGGATATTGTGATAGGCAAACCCAACCCCGATATGTTGCGTTGCATAATGGCCAAGCGAGGCCTTCAGCCCGACGAGGTAGCTATGTGTGGAGATCGTATATATACTGATGTTGCCACAGCTCGCAACGCAGGAGCGTTGGGAGTGCTCGTTCTCTCAGGCGAGACGACACTCGACACTGCGCTATCCAACGATCCCAACCCACCGTTGACAGCCGACACAATAGCCACATTCGGAGACCTTTTGGCTGCCAGCCGTCAGAAATAACCTGCATTAATCCACCACCAAAATAAAATGACAACTCCAGGCGCCAGGATTAGATCTCTTGCCGGTGAAGACCGATTGCAGGAGGCGCGTCGTATAGGCGAGGAAGCCGTAGCTGCCGACCCTCATGACGATGATGCAATCAGTGCCCTTGTAGGTGTTTACATAGACATTGAGGCCAGATGCATAGAGAGCGGAGTGACGGCATATCTGCCTGAGATATCCGCTCGCATTGACGAGTTGTTGTCATCTATGGTATGTGATGACGGCGGTCTTCGTAAGCGTCACGATATACTGATGCTTACCACACTCCCGGGCTACAGAGAGATACACGGGCTTGAGTTGCTGTCGGCACGTGACGGTAGTGAGCTGGAAGCCTATACACAGGCTCGTAAGCTTGTCATGGGTGGAGGTATCGCTCCGGCCCTCCTTGAGATCTATGCGACAATACAGTATCGTTGGGCGCGCGTGGCCATGACCGATACTGAATCGCGTCCGCTTCGCGAGGTTCTCTTTGAATATCTTGGACTCCCCATCCCGCGCCCGTCACGATTGCATTCTCTCGTATTGAGGCTTGCCGTAAGGGCTGCCCGCAAGTATCCCGACTTTAATTTCACACGTTTCTTTGACCTTTGGAATCCACGTATGCTGCGTGACGAAGATATAGTCGATCCAGATCGGAAATATTCATTGGCGGCAGCGGCATTCGAGTTGGTCATAGACTCGGCTGATGCATACCGCTTTCCCGAACTTCTTGATCGGGTCAAGGCCTCGGCCGAGCGTCGTATGGCTGTACTGCGCGAGGCATTTGATACACTCGTCACGCGTCAGATACAGGCAGGTGAGACCTCTCGGGCCATTGACCTACTGCGTCTCTATGCCATACATCCGGCCATACATTCCGCCGACCGTTTTCATTCCCGGCTTCTTGCATCGGCACTTCGCGTTATGGACGGAAATGAGAAGTGGAGGTTTGTTGAGTTTTTTGTTCAATGGGAGCCGTCGTTATTCAGAGAGGCCGACTATCTTCCGGCCCCTGGTAAAAATACGGCCCCGCTTGTATCGCGGGCTCTGAACCGCGCTTTTGCCGCCGTCAAGGCCGACCATGACCGACATGCACATATTCTTGCAAGGTTTCTTGCCGCATATGACAGCGTGGTGGCGGCTTCTCCTTACCCGGCCGATGAACTCAGCGTGCGTAGACGCGCGATGCTTATGTCCTGGATCGAGCGTGACAATGATGCTGTGTTACGTATGTCGGCTATGGCTGCAATGGGACACCGTTCACCGGCATTTTGGCTCGATTTTGCCGATATTGTTCCTTCACGTGAGACCAAGCTGGGACTGTTGGCTTATGGAGCGTTGCAGATCGCAGATATGGGTAGTAACGCTCCACCCGATGACGACCCCGATGTTATAAGGCTCCGGCTGTCCCTGGCCCGTCTTTTGCACATATGCGGTGATGACGATGGCGCTGTCACTGAGTTGAAGCTTAGTGCGGCTGTGGCCGAGCCTATGGCGCGTTATGGTGCCATAAAATCGACTCTTGATCCGGGTGCATCACCTAATTATAGTAATCTACTACTGTATCATCGTCTTGCCGCCGATGCTCTCGCTGTTATATACAGTAATGTTAAATCGTTGATTATGACTGTGCTGTCGGTTGGCGACCGCTCTGTGTATCTTGTCTCCGACTCCGCTTTGCCGGTGGCTGTCGATACCGTTCTGTGGCCTTTGCTTGCAACTCTTCGGCCCGGTGATGCTGTCGAGGTAAAGAGAGATGATACCGGCGTGGTTATGGCCAGGCCTCTTGAACTCGCCCCATATACGTCATTGACAGTACTTTATGGGATCGTAATCGGGACGACGCTTGTACAGTGTGGTGGCAGGGCCGCTCCGGTTGGATGTGATGTTCCCGTCCCGTTTGAATACGGTTCGGCGGTTGGTCTGAATATTTATCTTGATGTCGAGAACTGTACACGAGGTATCAATCCTGTGTTGGCACCCCGTCACAAGGTCTTGCCACTGTTCGATTCGGTGACAGCCGCTGTTGCTGTTACCACCGGCCATGCCTCTGTGCTGACAGCCGGTCCCGACGGGCCTGATTTTACCCTTGACAGGTCTCTTTCGTTGCCATTGGGCACTATATGCCGGGTCAGCTATTATACCGACCGTCAAGGCAGGGCCATTCCGATAGACTGTCAGCAGATGTCGTCAGAGACACCGTGTGAGGCCGTCATTGCAGTCTCTGGACGTCTTGATATCCATCCCGACGGCTCTTCGACAGTACGTCATGTCACAGTCCCTGAGGCACTGGCCGGCACAGTACCGCCGTCAACTTATGTTACAGCCCGAGCCATATATATCCCGGTCAGTCGCACATGGCATGCACTATCCATAACCCCATACACCTGAGACCTTAAGAATCCGAGCTACCGCAGGGAAATCACCCGACAAATCACTTCTAATGTCAACTGCTCAGTCACAGCAGGCATCCCCGTGCGATACGTCCCCCCCCTATAAAGAGAAATTTCAACATAGGAGCGCCGTAGGCGCGTGGTCGTCATAAACCCCAGGTGAAGCGAAGCGTAGCCTGGGGAGCAGATCATAAAGAAAAGTAAGCATCGGAGAAGCGAGGTTTTGGAGTCACTATAATTATATCTTCAATCAGATCCCCTATCCATAGATCCGGGAATCCGTGCGATACGCCCCCCTATAAAGAGAAATTTCAACAGAGGAGCGCCGTAGACGCGTGGTCGTCATAAACCCCAGGAGAAGCGAAGCGTAACCTGGGGAATAGCAGATCATAGAGTAAAGTAAGCATCGGAGATGCGAAGTTGTGGAGCCAACGCAGTCATGTTCTCCGTCAGTGATTGGGGTCGTCTATATCCGTTGCTCTTGATCCTCTGACTCAGGGGCACGCAGTTTGTCTTGTCAGAAGCGTCGTTCGAGGCCATAGCCTGAGTGAGTAGTTCTATAAGGGATTTCTACACTAAAAAAAATTAAAATGTAGCCATCTTGCTGGCTTTCTCCGCATTTTTGTCTATTTTTACAATCAACAATGTGGTGAATTTAATGTTATTTTAATATGATGTGCAATGATATTGCCCGTGTTGGACGCTAATTTTGCATCGTGATCAAACTGATAAATAATTAAAACAAAATATAATATGGCAACTGCTAAAAAATCTGCCGCCAAGAAAGCGGCCCCGGAGGTCGACAGCAAGACCAGTAAGCTTAACGCCCTCTCCCAGGCATTGGGTAAAATTGAAAAGGACTATGGTCGAGGCGCTATAATGAAACTTGGCGACGAGGCTATCGAGCATGTCGAGGTGATACCGACCGGTTCAATCGGTCTTAATTATGCTCTTGGTGTAGGCGGATTTCCTCGCGGACGTATCACAGAGATCTATGGTCCTGAGTCCTCGGGTAAGACGACTCTTGCCATACATGCCATAGCCGAGGCTCAGAAAGCCGGCGGTATAGCGGCCATAATTGATGCCGAGCATGCATTTGACCGTTTCTATGCCGAGAAACTTGGCGTCGATGTCAACAACCTTCTCATTTCCCAGCCCGACAATGGCGAGCAGGCTCTTGAGATCACCGAGCAACTTATCCGCTCATCGGCCATAGATATTATTGTCGTTGACTCGGTTGCGGCTTTGACCCCTAAGAATGAAATCGAAGGTGGTATGGGCGATCGCAATATGGGCCTGCAGGCCCGACTCATGTCCCAGGCGATGCGTAAGCTTACGGGGGCTATCGCCCGTACTAATACGGCATGTATATTTATCAATCAGTTACGTGCCAACATCGGCGGCAACATGTTCGGGCCTTCCGAGACTACAACCGGTGGAAATGCGTTGAAGTTCTATGCATCGGTACGCGTAGACATTCGTCCGAGTTCGATGTTGAAGGATGGTGACGATGCCTTCGGACGTCATGCCAAGGTTAAGATCGTAAAGAACAAGGTCGCCCCTCCATTCAAACGTGCCGAGTTCGACATACTCTTTGGAGAGGGTATCTCGCGTTCCAGCGAGATAATTGATCTCGGTGTGGACTACGACATAATAAAAAAGAGTGGCTCATGGTTCAGCTATGACGGCACTAAGCTTGCACAGGGAAGAGATGCGGCACGTCGCGTGATTACCGACAATCCCGACCTTGCCGATGAGCTTGAAGCCCGTATAATACAGGCTATGAAGGATGCCGACAAGATTGGAGTCCCGAAGAAGTCCAAGTCAAAATCGGCATCCGATAGCGAAAAGACTGAGGACGATGTTGATGCTCCTGAGCTTGACGACCTTGATCTGGACGCAGACCTTGATGATATCCAGCTTGACGAGGATTGAAATTGACAGCTTGATTCAAAGAAGCAGGTTTGAAAATTAATATGGGGAAGCAACCCTCCCGTAGCCTAAAGGCTAATGGGGGTGTTGCTTCCCCCCTTTCTTTAGTTACTCTATGTTTGCGGAGATAGTCAATGAATGGACTGGCGACAATCGTGTCGATGCTACTCCGCTCCTTCTTGTTTCGTCTCCTCCGGCGGCAGACCGTCAGCCGGCCCGAAGATCTCAGGGTCAAGCACTTTCTCCTGTGTGTCCCGGTAAGTCTTGTCTCGTGCATACTCAAAGTACTGCTCGAACGTTGCTCCATGTTTAAGCATTGTCTCGAAGTTCTTCTCGCTGATTACTACCGGGATAACACCACGGGGTATGTTGAGGTCGGGATTCTCCTGCATTAGCGTGCGGTAGTGGTTTAGTTCTTTAAGATTATCAAACCCTCTCACTATCAGCAATCCAAGTTGTCCGAAGTTCATCTGCTCCATGTCAAAGTCCTTGATAGCGAATGTGTAGAAATTGTGGCGGGCTATGTCATACAGCAGTTGGTTGGGAGCGATCTTGTCGGTGGGATATAATAGTACAAGTAGCTGACTGTCATCCGGATCGATATCGAATTCCAGTGTGCTCACTCCATCGTTGCCTACAACGGTGTCATTTGACAGATGTATATCCCATAGCATTCCACGCAGATTACCGCCTTTACCGGCCTGTAGCTCACGTCCCTGGGCAAGGCCCTTGAGCCATGCCGACGCATAGGGAGCAACATCTGTCTCGGGATATCGCTCAAGCATCTCGGTGAGCACTTCTTTAAATTTTTGTGGTTCATTGTCAGTGACATATGCCAATGCGTGCAGAAACATGAACTTAGGCGTCAGAGCGCTCATTGGAAACCGGCTTGACATCTCCTCGTAGGCCCCGTGTACGGCCTCGTTGTTATTGGAGATATAAGCTTGGAATGCAGCGTCATACATCGATTCCTGTTGTTGGTCCATCAGCTTGAGATTCTCGATGTAGTCGGGATCCTGCAGGGCGATTCCCTCGGGCGATTCGGGGAAATCTGCGAGAATGAGCTGGCGATAGTGTTCGGCCATTGCCCGGTCTTGCTGCCTTGCTGCCATAAGGTATAGGTTAAAGTAGGTGTCAAGGCGGTAAATATTGTCGGGATAGCGGTTTAACAGACGGTCAAACTCATTACGCGCGGCTCCGTAGTCTTCCATTTTATCCTTGAGTATCACGCCCATATTATACAGACCCTCCTGTATGACATCATTGCTTATTGCACGTGCGGCCGAGTCCGACGGTATCTGCTTGAGGTAGTATTCTGGGTAGTGTGGGTCGCTCTCACGTTTTACTGATTCCTCGTCGGCTTGGGTAGTTTCTTCATTATCAGTATTATTGTTGCTGTTGTTTTCTTCACCGTCATTGTCGGTGTGGTCGCCGAACTCGTCAAAGTTGAATGCTGCCTTGTTCCTGCGTCGCCAGTCATCCTCGAGTTTTCGGTTGCCCCATCTGCGCTGGAACTCTGTTTTGCCGGCTTGTACGGTCGACTGGTTGTAGAAGTACCATGATCCGTCGCTGTTTATCGAGAATGTTGTCGGGGCATTGTTGTTGATGAGATTCCCTTGTGGCTGGCTGGACATGAACTCCTGGCGTGCGGTTGCCTCGGCCTCTTCTTTCTCCCGTTTTTTTAGATCGTCGATAAGTTTTTCGATTACAGCGAGTTGCTGGTCGAGAGTCATGTATGACAATTTCAGCAGTGAGTCCTGTAGCGTTACATTCTGGGAATATACGGCAAGCTCGTCGAGTATATCACTGCGACGTTTGAGAGTCTTGTAGTCGGGGTAGCTTTCTGGCAGTAGCGGTATGGCCTCCGAGTAGCACGGCTGGGCAAGGTCATATTCATGTCGGTCATAATATAGCCCACCGAGAGTCACCTGGCTTATTGCTTTGTCAATTCCGTTGCGGGTTGATTTTTCAGCTACGGTCCTGTAGCTGGCTATTGCATTGGCAGTGTCCCTGCGTGATAGGTACAGGTTTCCTATGGCGTAGTATACCTGGTCGAGGTATTCCTTGTTGCGATCATATTTAACCATTCTTTTTAATGCTTTGACCTCAGGCTCGATATTACTCCCGGTATAGACCTCGCTCTGTTTGATGCGGGCATTGAATTTGGTGCGGTATGATGCACCGGATGAATTGGCGGCTTTACCGAATGCTTTGTAAGCCAACTCTTTGTCACCGGCAAGATTGCTTACCTGTCCAAGCAGGAAGTTAAGCCTTACTTTCTGTGCACCTTTTGCCAGTCTCACGGCATGCTCAAGGTAAGGCACTGCGCCCTTGTAGTCGTGTGAGCGCACCATCAAATCGGCATATGTTGAATTGTACAGTGATCGTAATGTATTGTCGGTCAGTTCATCCTGTTTTATGCGTGTGATTATCATCTCGGCCTCGAACAACCATCCCATGGCAAGATAGCTACGGGCCTGCCATAGCTTTGCCTCGGTTACAGTAGATGGTAACCATGTGAAATGGCGCGAGATATAGAAGAATGTGGCGGCGGCACCCGAAAAGTCTCCGTTCATGAACTGAGACCGGCCCATCATCATCCATGAGTTGTGAAGGAACGGGTTGTATTCGTCGCGTTTCATCCAGGCTTTATATGCCGGATCGCTACCTTTGCCTGCCTTGCGTGCAGGTTTCTTCTTTATGGACCGTAACTGTATGGCTTTCTGTGCCTTCTCGATCGATCGGGTAAAATCGCCACTGGGTTGTGGCACTTTGTCCTCGCCGCGGGCTTCGGCCGGATGTGTATAAAGCAGGCGCGTGAAGTCGTCCTCATAGCTTGACTCCATCTCCTGCAGGGTTTCCTTATAGTGTGTGTCGCCGTTGTAATGGATGTTGTAGCGGGTGATAAATGCCTGGTAGTTACGGGTGGCGGCTGTGTTTTTCTTGACCGAGCAGGATACCGTCACATTAAGTATCCCCACTATCGTGAGGACACCGGCTATGAAACTGATGTAGTGTCGGTTGACTGTCACACAATTAGAACGCATGGTCTCACGGTTTTATTGCACACGGGCCGGAACTTGTTAGTCCGGCCCGTGTTACATATGGTGCGTATCTTGCTATAATACCTGTATTTGTCTATAGCCACCCTACATGGTGCAAAGTACAAGAACCTGTGCCGCTACCACTCGCAGGAACATAGTCAGCGGGTAGACAGTTGAATATGCTACAGCCGGAGTGTCGCTTCCGGTAGAGCCTCCGGCATAGGCCAAAGCTGGTGGGTCGGTATATCCACCCGACAGTAGTCCTGTGATTGTCAGATAGTTGATCTTATATATGCCACGGGCTATAAGGCCTACTGTCATAAGAGGTATGAACGTGATTAGGAATCCCCACATTACCCATTGTGCTCCGGTGGGATTGAATACTGTCTCGCAGAAATTTCCGCCGGCGGCTATTCCTACCGATGCCAGGAACAGGCATATACCCAACTCTCTGAGCATCAGTGAGGCGGATGACGATGTATAGGTGACAAGCTTAAACTTATAACCGAAGCGGCTTAGCAGAATTGCGACTACCAAAGGTCCGCCGGCCAGTCCTAACTTAAGGTCAAATCCAAGATTGATCGATCCGAGGATAATGCCGAACATGATGCCGATGAAGATCGTGATAAGGTTGGGCTGGTTGAGTCGTTTAAGCGAGTTGCCCATCTTGTCGGCCAGGCGGTTGATATCGTCGAGCTTGCCTACTACGGTAATGCGGTCACCCATTTGTAGTCTCAGACCTGCCGATGCGAGCAGATCCACGCCGGCTCGGTTAACTCGTGTTGCATTAAGGTTATAGCCGTTGTGCAGTCTTAGCGCTCCCAGTGCCACGCCGTTATATTCGCTCTTGGTGATCACGATGCGTCGTGATACCACATCGCCTGTCGTGTTGGAGTCTGTTTCCCAGTCTATTGTCTCTTCTGAGCCTATCATGGCCTTGAAGCGGTGCTTGTCTTGAGATGACAATACGATTCTCATCAGGTCTCCCTGGTTTAGGGTTGTCGTCGATACCGGTATCACGATGGATCCGTCGGTCTTCATAAGGCGCGAGACAACAAAGTTGCATTGTATTATGTCGTGAAGCTCAGCGAGGTTTTTACCCTCGATCAGCTTGTTGCTCACTTTGAATGTGACAATCAGAGGTTTGAGCTGACTCTTCTCGCGGTCTTCCTCTACCTCGCGTATCTCGTTGTCGATCTTGATCTTGAATATTTTTTTAATAAGAAGCATCGACAGTATGATACCGACAACACCGAGAGGGTAGGCGGCTGCATAACCCATTGACATTGTGTTTACTGCCTCGGAATTATTGATTGTCTGCTGGGCGGCGGCCAGTCCGGGAGTATTGGTGACGGCTCCAGACATTATGCCGACAATGACATCCATGGGGGTATCGCCCTGCTGCCATAGATATATGCCTACTGCCACCAGTACGTTGAGGGCTACACCCAGTACCGCCAGCATGTTGAGTCTCACGCCTCCCGTCTTGAACGCTGAGAAGAAGCCCGGACCCACCTGCAAGCCTATTGCAAAAATAAAAATGATCAGTCCGAATTCCCGTACAAATTTTAGTACGTCAGCGTCAATTATATACCCCAGTTGTCCCATTATAATGCCGACGAACAGCACGAATGTGACCCCAAGCGATATGCCACATATCTTCAGTTTTCCAATGAATATACCTGCCGCGATTACAAACGAGTATAATATCAGCGTGTTGGCAAGGGCTGTGCTGCCTGGCCCTAAAAGATTGACTATGAAATCCATACGAGACGTGCTCTTGATGTGATATTATGGGGAAGCGTATGCTTCGGCCACGCGTTCCTAAAACAACAGTGCAAAGGTACACATAATTTGCCAAACTTTACGCTATCATATAAAACAAAAATCGATAATATCACACATCAGTGATACCATCGACTTTTATCAGTTGCTTTACGCTGTATATTACTCAGCGCTTTCAGCCTCGGCAACGGGAGCCTCAGCCTGACAGCAGCTGTCAGCCTGGCAGCATGCGTTAGAGTCAACAGCCACAATGGTCTCCTCTACGATAGCGGCAGCCTCTTCAACAGGGGCTTCCTCTACAACGGCATTCTCAGTCTTTGAACCACCACAGGCAACGAGACCGAGAGCGGCGATTACAGCGAAAGAATAGATAAATTTCTTCATTTCCGTAATGATTAAAATAATAAAACAATATTTGTGCTTCAAAAACGCCACAAAGGTATATCAAAATTTGTTACCAGCCAATAATAAAAGAAAAAAAATCACATATTTTTCGCATAATATGGAGTTTTATAGCAATTTCCTGTTGTTTAGTATATAATGGTGGTGATTTTTTATTTGTCTTGTGATCAATGATATGTCACGAACTATTGTTGTCTAACCGGCTCTTATTGTAACAATTCGGTATCGGTACAGTGTCGTAACACAGACCTGTTACAGCTTTGTGTGGATGTGATGTGTGTTAAATGGAGTTAAAACGAGTGTATTGCAGTGAGTATTATGGTGTATTGCGCGCGTATATAGAGGTAAATTAACCCTAAAACCCAATTTACATGAAGAAATCATTACTCACACTCGCCACAGCGCTGTTGTCACTATGCGCTTCGGCTCAGGAGGTGCCTGCTCCTACTACGTTTGACGGCATTGCCGCTACATGGATACGTACCAATAATGGTGGATGGAGCTTTGGTCATAACAACGGCTATGTCGAGACAAGCAATCCTAATGCGGAAAACGAATTTATCGCACTCTTTGGCTTTGATTACGAGTTGCCCGAGGGGATGAAAGTAAAGTCGGCCACCGTGCGTCTTGTGACCGAGCGTTACAAGGGGGCGACCATGATCATGCATGGTTATGGCAATGACTTTGCCGATAAGACCACATGGAATGCCGAGTCGGGCTACATCACCCCGTTGTTTGATCAGGAGCCGCTGGCTACCTTTACTCCTAAAGGTCAGTGGAACAAGTCGGTTTCGGCCGATGCTGTCAGTGACGACATGGCTAACGTCGAGGCCTGGACCAACCTTATCGATGTTACCGCCTATGTAAAGACAATGACCTCATACGACAAGCGAGTGAACTTTGTTCTCTATCAGGAGCGTGGAAAGCAATCCTCGCAGAATAACTTCTTCACACACGAGGTAGCAGATGTGGTAAATACAAAGACTGAGGGCAAGGAGTTTACTCTCAGTGCCGACGATCTCAAGCCTCAGCTTATTGTGACGTTTATAGAGGACACCGATACGAGCACTGATGCTGTCGAGCCGGTTGCCGATACATATGTTCGAGAGGGTAATACTGTAAAGCGTGGAAGTGAGGGTAGCATGGAGATTAAGCTTGGCGCCGGCACAATGGATGCTCCCCAACAGCAGTTCTATGGCCTTATGAGCTTCAAGCTCCCTGCCGATGTCGTTGATGGAACCTGCGAGGTGACATCGGCCCGTCTGCGTTTGGTTTGTACCCAGAATAAGGGTGACCGCACCATGAACATCTATAAATATCCGTCGGCATTTGATGAGGCTAATGCTATATGGGATACTGAGAAGGATAATGTCGCAGTTGCTCTCAAGTCAGAGCCTATCGCTGTCTTTAGTGTTAATGGACAAGGCCCATGGTCGATGACCGACGCTCGGGTTTCAGAGGAATATTCCACTGCCGAGGCCTGGACCAGCTATATCGATCTTACCGAGTATCTTAAGGCCAATCCGGCCGATCTCAATATCATGCTTGGCAGGAATATGATACAGGGTGATGCTATGCGTATCGCTACCAAGGAGGTTTCCGATATTGAGAATACAGCGGCTCCTACCGCTCCTTTCACATTCAAGGCCGAGGATCTTAAGCCCATGCTTTATATCTCATATGCCAAGAAGGATGTCAGTGCAGGTGTTGACGATATTGTGGTTGACGAGAATGCTCCTGTAGAGTACTACAATCTTCAGGGCATACGTGTGGAGAATCCCACATCGGGTCTCTACATCAAGCGTCAGGGCAATAAGGCCGTCAAGATTCTGGTTCGCTGATTCTGAAATATCTCCGTATACAGGCGCGGCAGTCACTTCAAGTCGGTGACTGCCGCGCTTATGTTTTGTATAGAGGTATAAATCAGTGTTGTATCTAAGCGGCCGCGCGAGTCAGTCGTCTGATGCGGTAGCCTGTCCATGCCATCATCAGTGACATGAGCGGACTTAGGAAATTGAAGAAGCAGTATGGCAGATATACGAGTGTAGATACTCCTAACACAGCCGACTGGGTAACGCCACATGAATTCCAGGGAATCAATACAGACGTTACCGAGACCGAGTCCTCCAGTGACCGACTCAACAGTCGGCTTTCCAGGCGATTACGGTTATATATCCTTCGGTACAGGTTGCCACCTATGATGATCGAGAGGTATTGGTCGGCGGTACAGCTATTTAAAAACAGTCCGCTGCCTACGGTCGCTCCTACTATCGATCTCGGGCCGTCAAGATGCCTGGTGAAAGCCTCGGTTATTACCGACAGCATGCCGGTACCCATAAGTGATCCTCCGAAAACCATTGCGGCCGCTACAAGCTTGACTGTCGGCAACATACCTGCCATTCCTCCTGTGGCAACCAAAGGATCCAGTATGTCGCTTCCGGTCGTCGTGGCTGTATCGGTGAGCAGTATGGTCGCTCCGGCACCGGCCATCGAGTGTCCGGCCTCGAGAAAGCCTGTTATGATGTCGGGCTGGCATACGTATACTCCTGTGAGTCCCGACATTGCACTGACTACAAGTACTATATTGGTGTTGAAACGTAACAGTATCGCAGTGACTGTGAGTGCCGGGATTACAAGAAGCCATGGCGTGAGGTTGAATGTCGCTTCAAGGGCCTGCTCAATTTCCAGTGAGTTGACACTGCTGTTGAGTGTCGATGTCATGCCGGCTATCGCAAAAGCTATGAGTGCCACCGACATAGCCGGCACGGAGGTTATCATAAGATACCGTATGTGTGTGAATAGCCTTACGCCGGTTGAAGATGAGGCCAATACGGTCGTGTCGCTGAGCGGGGATACCTTGTCGCCGAAGTAAGCCCCTGAGATTATGGCTCCTGCCACCCATCCGTCGCTGTATCCCATTACGGTGCCTATCCCCATGAATGCCACGCCTATGGTGGCGATGGTGGTCCATGAGCTCCCTGTGAGAACCGAAATTATCGCGCATGTGGCACAGGTGATGAATAGGAACATGGTGGGATTGAGCAGTTTGAGACCGTAATCTATCAGCAACGGTACAGTGCCGCTGAGCATCCATGTGGCTGATACTGCTCCGATCAACAGTAGCACCGGGAATGATGGAATTATTTGCTTGAAGCTCTTTAACATGCCTGTTCGCAACGCCTTGAGGGGACGTCGGTATCCGATTACTGCGACAAGGCAGGAGAAAGCAGATGCGCCCAGCAGTATCGGCGCGCTCCACTCCTGTACCGAGTCGGGACCCTTGACGATGATAAGGGAAATTAGAGCCACAAGCAGGAGGATAATCGGTGTGAGAGCCACCGCGAGCGGCATACGGTGACGAGTCGGGGAAGAGGTAAGTCTATTCAATGTCTATCTAAGTATAAACAGTTTGTGCGTTTATTTGGCACAAAGATACGAATAAGTCGAGAGCAAAGCCAAATTTATTTAGGCTTAGCCGAGCGGAAGTATCTTGGACGCAGTCAAAGATACGAATAAGTCGAGAGCAAAGCCAAATTTATTTGGGCTTAGCCGAGCGGAAGTATCTTGGACGCAGTCAAAGATACGAAGAATTCGCGAGACTATGGCAATAAATGGGGAATAAAGTAATGTGTTGAGAGTTAGGAGAGATTG
>CAXHRO010000028.1:0-37499 GCA_964018905.1 uncultured Muribaculaceae bacterium | reverse complement strand
GTCAAACTATACGCCTGAATATTTAACATTTCGCCACCGCCCAATTTAACATATGCACCGTAATTTCGGCTTGAGCCGAAATTCTAAGGAATTTTGCGAGGCGTGATATAGGTTCGATTCCCTAAAGTGCCAACAAAATAAATAAAATGCAACAACTATGCTCTACTCAGAATTTACAGACCGTACCGGTGCCACAATTGGGGCCGAAATATACCACAAACTTGTGGAACCGCCTTACTACGACTATCCCGGTGATAAGGACGAATATTGCCGTGACTGGCTTGTGCGACAAATGGCGTTGATGACTGAAACGCTTGTGGATTGTCAAAAACGTAGCCGAAAACCTGATTGGACTGACAACGACCAATTACTGTGGGATGTGGTAAAGAAGCAATTTGCCATCTATGCCGAAAAACTTACAAAGTTAAACATTAAATTAGGATATAACCAATGAACGAAACAATTGCAAGCCTCAAGAAACAGCTCCATGAGGTGAACCGTGACATTCTTGGAATGTTGCAGGCTGGAGCAAATACCGAGAAAGCGCAAAAAGTGCTGAAAGATGCCCGTGAATACCGCGAAAGTCTTGAAGATGATTTGCGGATTGCTGCGAACAAACAAGGCAAAGCTGATGAGCCTGTAATCGTCGGAGTAATGATAATATCTCTGAATTGAAATGAAACCATCAACAATTTTCTGTGCAATTCTTGGGCTTGTGTTCAGTGCTCAAATAATATCACTCCATACCAGCGCGTCAAGTCCGATGACTGAAACGCTTGCAGAAGAAGCATATCTGGAGGACAACCACGCTTCATCCGGCATGTTCTTTAGTTCTGCAAATGTGGTCGAAGAATATGAATACGATGACGCATATTGTCTGCTCTACGATGATGCCGACGCTAATATGTTCAACGTTGAAATCTGCGTTGACCTTGAAACATATCAGATGGTGCGTGATGCCATTAAAGACAATCATGAACTGGTCGGCCAACTTGTGCTGAATGACGATTACAGCTTTGATGGCGTGGAAGTGTTCACATTTATGCCAGAGCCTGAGTTTGAGATGGCCAATGCGAGTGCTAAAAGAAATGCGAAAGAATGTGTAATCCCCAATGTATCAACTATCATTCTGAGCAACAAAGAACGGAATTATCACAAGTAATTACTTGCATATACGAAGAAATTTTCGTACCTTTGCCACATCAAATATCATTGAATATGGATAAGGTACATTACATTCGAGAAATTATGCAGCTGAAAGGCATTACCAACACTGAGCTTGCAAAGAGATT
Organism: uncultured Muribaculaceae bacterium; assembly: GCA_964018905.1. Classification (GTDB taxonomy): domain Bacteria; phylum Bacteroidota; class Bacteroidia; order Bacteroidales; family Muribaculaceae; genus JAAVFS01. Next base: position 36,207 of record CAXHRO010000028.1, on the reverse strand, counting down.
GGGCGTGACACAACAGGCGGTTAGTCTGCAAATAACCCACGATTTGCGTGTAAGCAAAGCTAAAAAAATTGCTGAGGCGTTGGAAGTTCCTCTTTCTGATTTGTTCAAAGAGCCACAATTAAATACTCAGCAATCAATATCCACCACCAGCCTTGTACGCTGTCCAAAGTGCGGAGCGGAGCTTGAATTATCCGTGAAGCACAAGTGATTAATGTTTACGTCGATTACTCTCCATAGACGTGTATATAATTTTGATTTTAGGAACCCAAGACGATGAGCGAGTTGAACTACCACATTGGTGCGTTCTCTCGCCTTCATTTGGCCGATACCATGATTTGTAAATACGATGTTTATTGTTCAATTTATGGAAATATTCCATAACACTGCACTTCTTAATGCCGTGACAAAGAAGCAAATGTTTCTTTGCTTGTGAATAAAATACAACAGTATTGCATAAATCACAAATGATTTTCCTATCTTTCATAACACAAATTTACAAATAATTCTTATAACCCCCAATAACCGGGCCGACGCTTTAACAAGTGCCGGCCTTTTTTGTGCCCGAAAATGAAAAAGACAATCAAAAATATCGTGAGATTAGCAGAGGATCTGTACTTCATATTCTCAGTTGAAATACTGAAACGCCGCTTAGGTATTGAGAACTCAGTGTATCTTGCATGGCATAGAAAACGTGCCAAACGACTTCAGATGATGCTGGATATTGAACACGGAACGAATATCGCCAGCGCATATTAACATAGGTTAAAGTACAACAAGCGGACAACATAGGACATAAAACGTGCCTATTCTTCGCAAAACAACCACAGAAACTATGAAACAAATAATCTGGACCAGTGAAATGTTCCATGACGAGGAAGCGCGTAAGGAGCACGAAGATTTCAGACGTGAATACTTTGATGACGAAGAAAACCAGCCTGCCGAATTATCCGATGAAGATTGGTATCGAGTCGTCAATGGTTTTCTTGATGACGAGCGAATGAACCTTAACAAGCCTGTAGATGGTGTAATTATCGCTTTTGCCAATATGGGCTTATGGAATGGCAGACATCAAGGCTACAAGATCCTTGGCTCGACAATCAACGAGATCTTCAGTGTGTACGAAGATGGCAACGAATGGTACGGAGATGGCTTCAACATTCGTGGTTGCCTGAGTCATCATGATGGCACACACTATGTGTTGTATCGTGTCGCCAAAAACCGTGAAGATGCTGAAAAAATTGCTGACCTTATTTACCACCAGCAAATTGACGAGGCCGGTTTCAGAAAGCGAACCCGCTCACTTTATCCCTATGTTGCCAACATCTACGGATGGAAGGCTGGAAGATTTAACAAAACAAAAGCAGCAGTATGAAACCTATAATCAAAATGATGGCTTTTCCTCACTCGGACAAGCTGTTCACCAACCCAGATGCGGAAGCAGAGGAAGCGAGCCGCATACACCACGAAGAGTTCATTTCCGATAGTCGTATGGCAAGTGGCTGGTACTTCCACGGACATCTCGAAGCTGACCTTGGTTACGACCTTGGTGTAATTATAAACAAGGAAGAATTACCGGTTCAAGGCCTGAGGGTTCATTACAGCGACGGAAAATCGAAAATTCTACAGTATATTCCTGAAGGTATTTATCAAGTTCAAGTGCATGGTGTGGAAACTCCTTGCATTGGGTATTTCTGGCCGTTTGTAAACGAAAGTAAACGTGTCCCAGAACTCAATAGAGTAGAAATGCGTGGTCTTGTTTGCTACATCAACGATGGTGATGCAAACGCCTACGCTCGTCGTCAATATAATCAAAAATCAACTTGCTTATGAAAAACGCAAATGAATTTTTCTCTTCTCTTCCTGCATGGGGAATTGAAGAAGTGACCGGTTATAAGCCTTGTACTACATTCTGGCAGGACTTCAGCATTGCCGATGTGTTTGTCTTGAATGGTCAGGAACCCGACGCTGTTCTCGACACCCACCGACGTTCATGGCCTACGGTGAAAGAATTTGGCCTCGGTATCAAAGGTCTTACAGAATACATAATGGTGTTGAATTGGAAAATTCACCAGCATTATCCGGAACACGACGAACTTGCCCGCCAGTATGACGCTCTCTGGAAAAAAACAGATGCGTGGGCAATGGAAAATCTGAAAGGTGACGATCTGACGTATTATCTCGACACAACGGACTGATATGATACATTACTACTGCGCCCCGGCCACAGCTGAAGTGGTTGAATATTTACGATTCGGTAGCCGCGAGTTTTATACTCACAAGGAAGGACCGGATAGACATCTGACAGTACGGTTTCTCGCTACAGAGGAATATGTGAAGAAGATGCGAGAACGTCCATTTCTCAAAAATGTAGAAATTACAAGAAAAGCCTGATATGGATTACGATACTCATTTCAAAGAATGCGGATGGCAATGCGAACTTGTCAGACCGTGGCGTGGCTATCACCGAGGAACAATTATCGGTAAGTCAGGCAATCGTTTCGTTGTAGAATTCAGCAGTGGAGCAACCGAAGTGTTCGATGCTGATGAAATATACTTCGATTAGAAAGAAAAGTTAAAAGCGACATTAAGGATAGTTAAAGGAGCGCGAGTGGCCAACTTAGGACACCCGCGCTTCTCTATTCTTAGCCGTAAACCAACCAACAAAACCGCTAATGGAAACAACCTACACTGTCATAGACGTGTCGGAGCGCGGAACAGTTGCGGCAATGAAATGGATTGCCGAGAATAACTGCCCCGACCTTGAACACGCAATCTTTAGCTGTTCCGGAAGGCCCTATCTCATTGTCTCTTCTCAGGTAGAGCAAGACATCTGGGCAATACTTGAACAGCATCCAGTATCAACGTGGCATGACATCAACGGAATGAAGCGTATCGCTCGCTCCCAGAACGATAATCCGTGCTGGTATTTCTGCATTAACGACCATTTCTATTTCGCTACAATCTGGTAAACAAAACAATAAACCCAATATATTATGTTATTTTATCCCTTTGAAGGTTACGAAGGTTTCAAGGAAATCTTTGAACTTCGGGAACATGGCAATGGTGTTAAGTCAAGAAGAAACCAAATTCTTCTGGCTTACTACAAATCTCCCAAGCTCCTGAAATGGGTTCGTGAACATAACGACCCCGAACTCGCTAAAATCAAAACAATGGCACAGTTGAAAACTGTTTGCCTCAATCGTTTAACCGGCCATCGTTTCAATCCCGATGGTGGTATTCTTCGTTTGAAAGACCGCTACTGGAGAAGTCATCTTTATAAGACGGACTGTATGAACGGCAAAACTGAAGACGGAGATGTGAAATCAATCCGCTATGTTCGTCTTGACTCTGGCAAGGTGTATAAAATGAAGGCTGGCAAGATGTATCGTCAGCTTATCCTTGAAACTGAATTCGGACAGATGCTCCCTATTCAGGTGGTAACGTGGTTGTGTGAGGAATTGTCGCTTGAATGGAGCGGCTACAACACGACTTCTGAATATACGCTGCATGTCGATGATGATTTTCAGGCAATATATAATCGCAATCGTTGTAAAGGCGATTTCGGAAGTTGCATGTCAAATAAAGGTCATTGGCCGTTTTACGCTGAAAGTGTGACATGTAAGGCTGCATATCTAACCGACCCCGACGATTATATCGTAGCTCGTGCAATCGTCTTTATGGAAGTTACTGATGATGACACTGGCGATACATTCCGACTTTGCGAGCGTCAATACTCCAGCGAGGGTGACGACATGTTGAAACAAATACTTGTCAACAAACTCATCGAAGGTGGTTATATCGACGGTTACAAACGTGTAGGCGCAGACTGTCATAACTCCCGTGGATTTGTTGACAACAACGGCAATGACCTCAGCGAGTGCTGCTTCTCTATCGAATGTAATCTCGATTATGACGATACGCTGAGTTATCAAGACAGCTTCAAGTGGTATAACATGGATGAGAATCGTGCATACAACTACGAAGCCGACTCTGATTATAGGCTTGACTCCACGGAAGATTCTCTCGATGGAGATCGGAACTACGATGAATACCACGACCGCTATACCCGCAATGACACCGTTGAAGTCTACTTTGATGGGCGATGGATGTCTTGTGATGAAGATGATCTTGATGACTTCATCTGCATAGATGATCACTACTATCACGAAGACATGGTTAGTTATTGCGATGAATGTGAAGAAGCATATATCGCTGAAGACAATAACTACTATTCAGAGATCACTGATGGCGATTACTGCTGCGAAAGTTGTCGTGAGAGAGCAGAACGTGAATACTGCGAAGATAATCCTGACGAGTACGTCTGGTTTGAAGGTGAAGCAGTTCCTCGTGATGAAGTTATCTTCTGTGCTCACTGTGGCGAAATGCGTAGAGCAAACGATTACAGTGTGTGCTATTCAGACATTACTGAAGAATACTACTGTGATGATGACTGCCGAGAAGCGGCAGAGCGCAACTACATCAAAAATAACCCCGATTGTGGTTATGCCATCTGTTCTGAATGTGACGATGTGGAAGAAATCGAAGACATGATTCAGAACATCGACGGTTCATATACTTGCAAGGAGTGTATGGAAGCGGCCGAGAAATACTCATTCCTTGTAACAAACGCACCTCAAAATGAAACTGTTTAAGAAACTTGCAGCGGTATATTCCGGCTCACATGCGGAAGCACCAATGCGCCAATATATCAAACGTTGGGTACGCAGCAGCGTCCCCAATGTGAAAATCGAGGAAGATGCTGTGGGTAATCTGTATCTTACGAAAGGTCAGGCCGAAACATATCCTTGCCTCGCAGCTCACATGGATCAGGTTCAGCAGCCTTATCCGAAAGATTATAAGGTAGTGGAAACTGCCGACATCGTGTTCGGTTATTCTCCATCACAGCGTAGGCAATGCGGTTTGGGTGCTGATGACAAGTGTGGTATCTGGATTGCTCTTAAAATGTTGAAGCAGCATGAAATTCTCAAAGTCGCATTTTTCATTGCGGAAGAAGTGGGCTGCAAAGGCTCATCTCAAGCGAATATGGAATTCTTCTCAGATGTTCGCTTCGTGGTGCAGGCCGACCGTCGTGGGGCACATGACCTCATTACAGACATAGGTTTCTGTGACATCTGCTCTGAAGATTTCGTTATCGCAACTGAGGCGGAACTCTTTGGATATAAAGAAGAAACTGGAATGATGACAGACGTGGAAGCCCTGAAAGAAAATGGACTCGGAGTGTCTTGTATCAACCTCAGTTGTGGTTACTGCGACCCCCATACTGAACGTGAGTATGTAGTGAAGCGGGATATGATAAACGCTCTCAATTTCGTCAATCATATCATTGAGAAGTGCGTGGATGTTTATCCTCACGAATTCTCACAATACGACCGTTACGCAGATTACTACTCGTACTATGGTCGTGGTAAATGGCGAAAAAAAAACGGCGAAGAGCTCGAAGAGGCTAAACTGGAAGAATTCTATGAACAGTATGAAACCGCTCGCGAATATATCTCATTTGAGATTGAAGAGAATCCCAACATTACGGCGCAAGAATTCATTGCCTCATACGGCCAAACGCTGAATCTGCTTCGTGTAGAAGACATCGAAGACATCATAGCTGAACTCCAAGACGAGTCGTTGTATGACGACGGCTATGATTGGAAAAATCAACTTTCATCACACTCAACTCAAACCACAAAGAATAATGGACAAATTAAATAATCTTCTCTCAACATCAGAGCGCATCCGATTGATGTTTTTCCGTGAATTCGGAGACAAGGCACAGGATGCTATGGACTTCGTTGCCAACAAGAAAGGGGCGTTTGCCTCTTTCAAAACTAAGGAAACTATCACAGTGTTGCCTGACAACGCTGAAGATGGTGTGTACTTTTGTCTGAATGATGGCACAGCAGTCAAGTATGACGGTCAGGAAACAATGGACAATGTGGCTCACATTGGACTTGTTCTTGGGCACATCAAGTTCGGAGTTACACTTCGTGATAAGGGCATTTTCAAGTTGTATCGCGACTATGAAAGATGTCCGAGCTCCGCAGACTATTACACCGATCAAAATGGTAAAAGTTGCCATGAAGAATATGACTTCATCGCTGCCACTGAGCGACTGAAACGTATCGGTACCAACATTCCCTTGGCAGATGGCGAATACATGCCTCTTGTCCGCCAGTTCGATGTAATGGGAATATTCAAGACCGCTCTTCAGAAAGCACTTCGTGCTGCTGGTGGAGAACCTCTTGAGAACAATGCGTGGTATTGGACAATATCTGAGTACAGTCGCAACGGCGCATGGGGCGTCGGCTTCTCGGATGGCAACACGAACAACAGCAGCAAGTGCAGCAGTTACAGGGCTCGAGCAGTTGTCGCATTTTGAAATCGGTACGCCCGGCTCCTTCCAGAGCCGGGCTATAACAACTAATAGATATGATAGAAGAATTTTACAATCAAGAATTCGTATGCGGACAATCAAGTATAACCCGTGGTGAACTTGAAAGTCTTCCGTGTCCATTCAACACCTTTAGTACCAATGATATGACTATGCAGAAAATCATTGACTGTACCGAAGAATCTACTCGTCATGATCTTAGACTTTCAAAAGATGAAAGAATCAACTTTGAAGATGACAAGCATAATGAATGCTGGTGGCGAAATCTTGAACACTTCTGCAATTATTTCAAAATTCCATACTACGAAGATGACTAATATATGATATGTCACACAACATACAGAAAACAATAACGATTGACGGTCCAGTCGTAGACTTGGCTTTCATATATCGTTGGGCGCAAAACATAGTAGATTGTTTGGTGTCTATTGAAGGTCATGCCACAATTCATCACGACCTTAGTGCTCTGGTCAACTTGCTTGGAGGCGATGCCACTCAATTAGTAGATATTCACGGCTGGAGTGATATTGATGAAGTTGACTTCGATGGCAATCAACTCTACATAGTTGTTGTCACGCCTTATGGCAACCTCCGTGATATGATGACGTGGCTCCGCAAGAGATTTTCCATGTGTGATTTCAAATGTTGGATTGACGTAAATGGCGAAACAATAGAAAACGAAACAGATTGACATGAACCTTATAGTTACCAATCGAGTCAAGGAGGAATTGACCGTAGGAGCCGTGAAAGGGATGGATGTTGCTGGCAGCATCTTACGAGTCTTTTTCTGCAATGAACAAGACTCTTTTTCCGCCTTTCAACGAATCAGAAATTTTGGCTTACGTTGCTGTCATGCAGGAATCAATGCTCCTGATGGTCCGATGGTAATGGTAAGCCATATTCATCAAACAGACTTTAATATCAAATTACAATGAGTGAAAGCACATATAGTTTTATTCTTGGCAATATTGAGCATACAGAAACATTCCTTCAAGAACCAGATGTGAATGCTGCAATTGTTCACAATCTGTTGTTTTTCGCAGCCGATCTTACACAAGATGAAGCCATACGAATGGAAGTAGCATGGGAATATTCTGACAGCCAATTGGATTATGCAACTGATTATATGGCAGAAAGGGACCAAAAATTACCCTGTGAACTTCTTTTCTTGAAGCAACGAGATTACGACATATTCATTGCTCAATGCAAAAATAATCACTATGCAGATGTTCGAGTAGCAACGCCTGAAGATTTGCAAAAATTTGAGATTAATTAATATGGCAAGACAGAATAAATACCAGTATTTACGAATTCTACAAGGGCTTTTTGAAGGCGAGTGGGCAGACATAATTGCCTGCGACAAGCACGCCTCTTCACAAGAAAAAGGCGTTTGTTGAAGACGTTAGAAGCTATCGAATAAATGATCCCCGACCATATCGGATTATCTCCCGAAGAATATCTATCAACGAACAATTTCACGCATAAATTATGGCAACTCAAATATATCAAACCAACTACAGGGTAGCTGTTGAATGGCTCAATAATGACATGGTGCTTTGTAACAAGCTGCCTGAAATAGACCCATCATTATGGGCCAACATGCTGCCTGTAATAGACATCACAGCCTCCTCAGAAGCACCTGACGAATGTCCAGAATGTGGGGCAATGAAAATTCGTCCCTATATTGACGATGATGGAGATGAGACTGAAGAGTGGGAATGTGAAAACTGTGGTCACATCTGGAATCCCGATGAAGAGAATGATAATGACGACATTTATGAACCTGAAATCTTCCAGTGGTTCATCACCGACTGTTCAGAATCTGAGGTCAAATATCTTCGCGAGACATTCGGCCTTCAATTTACATACAGCGACTTGCTTGACCGGTATATCCTTTGTGTAACGCATTGGGGCACTGGTTGGGACTATGTAGGCTGGACAACAACTAATCCTTATGCAGAACGTAAACTTGGAGAACCAAAATGCAAATAGCCGTACTTGATTTCAACACCAACACAGTCGATGTCATTTCTGTGGACGACGAATGGCTTGAAAACGACCTCAGAGACGAATTGCCCGAATGACGAATGGGCAAAAGTTGACAAAGACGAGAAACTTACTCTCTTTCTCTTTGACTACTGTGGCTACTCCGATGGAAACATCGAATATATGTGTGACTACGAAAAGGTTCAATATTTAACCCCGAAAGATTTTAACTAATGAAGCATACAGACTTCTATTATCTCCTTGAGGCAATTAAAGAGCACGAGGAAAATGAACTTATCGCTGCCGTAATCGCTCATGGCGGTGAAATTAAATTTAGCTCTGAGGACGCTCCTGTGATATTGGCAGCAGCCAAACACGCTGAGTGTGCGTCAGACTACAAAGTAGAGAAAGTTACAGTTGAACGTGTGGACGGCTACGACTGGCTCACAGTATTTGGTGTAGAAAACGAGTATGGTTATGACACTGAAATCATATATGCAGAGCCGGGCCACCTAAGCTATATCACCGGTCGCATCCCGGAAACTGCGGCAGTAAGCGATGTATCTATTCCAATCAACTTTGGCGAATTTGTTAAATAACGAATGTTAAAGTCAAGTTTATGGACAACGTAGGACACCAACACCAACTATTCTTCACAAATACAAACAACAATGCCATATCGCAGTGATAACATTCCTATCGCCGGAACAAAACATGACAAGCGAGTTAAATTGACTCAAGATGAACGAAATGCAATTATCATTCTCGTTCAGAAAGGTTACAGTCAACGCAAACTTGCAGCAATGTTCAGAGTCTCAAGAAGGCTCGTTCAGCATATCATAAATCCTCAGCCTCGTCCGCCTGCTCCTAAGAGATCAGCTGAATACTGGGCTGAGGCAAAGAGGAAATATCGGAAACGTAAACAGGAATTATTAAAAACAGGAAAAATCCATGCCCCGAAAAAGAAAACGAGTCCGAAAACCTATCCTCGAAAATCCCGCAGAGATAAAGATTGAGGACTTTATATCTTCTCTTCTAACATTGAGTGGACTAAGAAAAAATAGAGACTTCAAAATAGCCAACTATCAGTTATTCATCTACAAACATCCAATTAGAGGTAAACTGATAAGCATTTTGAAGGAACTCTACCCACAATATAATTTCTACTGGGAAACTGCAAGGCTTCTCAGATGGTTTTAACCCCCGCAAACAGTAAAATGGACTACATCTTAGAAAAATTCTTTGAACCTGAACGATGGATATATGCTATCGAGAAAGGTGTCGGCAAGAGCATCGCTAAGAGCGAGCTTTATCAGTTGACAAAGCCGGAAACACGAGTTCAGATGTATGAAGCAATCCGTGATGGCTGCTACGAAATAGCCCCACCGCATACAGCACAAATTCCTAAGGACAATGGAGAATATCGAACTGTGTATATCAATGAACCAGCAGACCGCATACTTCTCAGTATCACAAATGACTTGTTGTTTGAACTGATGCCTGAGATGATACACCCACATTGCCAATCATATCAGAAAGGTATTGGCTGTGGGAAAATTGTTCAGGAAGCGTCACGCAAAATATGTGAAACTCAAGGTGATGTAATTGGTTGGAAAGCTGATTTAAGCAAATATTTCGACAGTGTCCCCATTCGTTTCATTGATGCTGCTTTTGATACAGTAGAAACAAAGTACGGTCATTCTTCATTGATTGATGTGCTTAGGAAATACTATCATTCTGATTTATACTTCGACACTGACGGACAACTTAAAAGCGCATATCAATCACTTAAACAGGGCTGTTCAGTCGCCTCATGGCTTGCCGATGTCATTCTTTATGATATTGATGAAGAATTAGCCAAACTTGATGGCTACGATGTCAGATATTCAGATGACATTTTGTTCATCGGAACCGATTACGAGATCGCAATGAATGTGTTGAAAGACAAACTGGCTGAGAAAGAAATGGCGCTCAACCCCCAGAAAGTCGAATACCTTACTCATACCCGATGGTTTAAGTTTCTTGGATATTCCATCAAAGGTTCTGATATTTCATTAAGCGGGACCAGAATTAAGAAATTCCAGAAAGAAATCGAGACTCGCACAATCAAAGCAAAAGGTGCAACACTGAAGAAAGCCATCAACGCTGTCAACCGCTTTCTTTATAAAGGAAATGGAGGGTACAGCTGGGCCACTCAAATTCTGCCGATATGCAACGTCAAGAAAGACATTCAGGAGCTTAACAAATTTGTGATGGATTGTCTGAGAGCGGTTGCTACAGGAAAGAAGAAAGTTGGTGGTCTTGGTTACGTCGTCACTCAGTCAGACGGTTGTATTTCACGAGGTGTAGGGCGCAACGTCAAAGCAAATCGCTCAAAAGTGGAGACAATTGATGGGTATTTGACTATCAACTGTATGCAAAACGCAATGCTTACCAGTCGTGAAGCGTATAAAACATTGGTCGCTACTTTATAATAATTATCTGAGTGCGCAGTGATGGTAGAATGACCAGTATTTAATAATCCCGTAAACGAACAATGACGGGATAATATCAAAAAAAATAAAGTAACGCACTACAAGTCTGACTATCACAAATAACTGAGTGTACGGTGAGGATGGAAAGAAGCAGCATTCAATTCTCTGTTCCTAACCAGAAGACGTTGAGAGGATTCGGGTGCGAATCCTCGATGTACGTCTTCTGGCAGTACAGACTACATATTAATCGCATAAAGCAATACACTATGCTTCTAACTATTCTCAAATCTGAGTATGCAGATGATAGTTGAATGGCCGAGAAATTCAGTCATCCTGAATCCTTATTTTCGAGAGGTCAGCTGGAGAGGGTCTCCAGCTTTCTCTCGACAACCGTATTCAGGAGTACATCGAATAGAATACAGAAACATACAATCGGCATGACAACTATAGCTGGATGTGCAGCGCGTGATTGGAAATCCTGGTATTTAATGAGCACGAGTATATCTCCTGTACCGGGACGACTTCTACTTCAGAAGGATTCTGATGTATCAGCGTCCCGGTACAGGATCTCACTCGTAGTCATATCAAAAATATATAGTTACACATAATCGGAAACACAATCACACAGTCGAGTATGAGACCAACCACATAATATGATGAAGATTTAATGTGATAGCTCCTCCATCATTCGTCGTCATCTCCTAACGGATATGACGACGAATAGTCGGTAGCTTCTCATATCAATTTCATACAGGAACATACAACTATCATTGAGTGTGGTACTGAAGCACAGCAGATTATTGTTCGATGATTACACTTTCAGTCGAACTGTTATATATCGCGGCGGGCCTGCCGGTTATCTGGCCCTACCGTGACATCTTACCGGCAGGCCCGCCGCGTAACCAACAGTTCACATCAATCGGATATAGCGATGTGCAAAGTAATTGAGAACAATATAGATAGCGCAAATATGATAATCAAGACAGTAAGATTCATTGTGGGCTGCCACACGCAAGGATCTTCTCCAGTCGAATCAACTGGAGCTGATCCTTCAGTATCAGCCCGCACATTGAAAGAGTTAAAGAAATGCGCCATGCTGATGAGATTATCATAAAATGTAACGTAACATCGAAATGCAAGAGGTTCTGTTTCATTCATCGGGGCCGGGCACCCTCCCAAGCCCGCAGGACCATTCGGAGGAATCCTCCGAGGTCCTGCTTTCGCTTTAGGAGGCCTTCGCTTCCCTCGATGACATCATAGAAATACAGAAATACGTCAAGACTTTGAACATTTCATTTTTAACAACTATATGACAAACATTTACAAAGAATCAATCGAAAAGGTTGAGCAAGGCTCCCGATTCAGCGTCAATTTTATAGAGCATAGCCTCAAAATTGATGGCAAATACATTATCAAGAACGGACAATTTGACGGCTGTCTGGGCATTGAGCCTTCCGACTTTTCTCTCGCTGAGATCGAGCGACTTTATCATCGTTACAATCACAGCATCCCATCTGCTCGAAGTGATAACAAAAGACGCAATTATTTCCGAGCACTTCCAGAACACGAGCTTGACGATGAAGATATGCTTTACGGAGAGCATCGTGAAACCGCTCAGATTGCATTGGAGCTTTATCTTCTCATTGCAATCATCAACCAATCTATCGTATGGGATGAATTTGCTAAGGACAAATGGTTCTGGCAATCTCCCAACGAACCCTCTCTCATCATTCTTAAAAAATGGATTATCAAACAGTAAACTCAATAATTATGCCAAATCAGAAAACTAAAATCGTATGCCCCGTATGTGGAGCCAATTTCGCAATTCCAGCACATCAGCACATCGCAACCGGTGTAGCAGTGGGAAAAGACAGCAATCTTGGAACTGTCGCTCTTACTCTTGACAGTGAGCAACCCAAATCTGGCAGACTCTCAGCTGACGATAAGTTGGCTGCTCTCCGTAACGCTGGAGTCAATGTCGAGAACTTATTCTCAATGCGTGGAGCGTCTGGGGAAAGCAAGGTTGTTCGTATGGTTGACAATCAGGTAGTCGAAGTGCCTGACAACGACCCCATCTTCGCTAAGATCTTGGCTGACGGTACAATCCCTAATCGCCATCTGTTCCGTCGTTGGGTTATGGCTCAGGCATTCCACATGCTTGTCGCTCCCGGTGGCTTTACTGAAGCTCTTAATCGCAAAGGCTATCAGTATTCGTGGGAAATGCTAATCGAGGAACTGCGTGTGCAAGCGAAACTTGAGGTAACTGATCTTGAGAATTTTACAGAGCGTAATCGCTGGTTCAACAAGGCTGTCGCAATTGGGATGGCTAAGGACTATCTCGCTCAACTCAAGGAAATCGTCAAAGACCGTCGTGTGCGTAGATGTCAAGGCCGTAAATATATTCATATTTGTCATCGAAATGTATTCGTTGACAACATTGATGCAGAAGTATGGGAGCCTCTGATGCGATGGCATGACCATATCAATGAGGCTAACAATACCGCAGAGCTATATCTGGCAGTGAAAGGCTTTTATACAGCCGTCAAGAAATGCTATGTCAAGTCAAGCATGAGACAAGCCGGCATCTTCAAAGGTGCATACAAAGGAGCGGGTGCGTTCTTCACACTCAAGAATCTTATCCTCTTTCACGGATGTCGTATGTACGTTGAAGGCCGAGTCTTATCTCAGATTGGCTCTATCAAAAAGCTCCACGACAAGGCCACAGAATACCAAACTGACGGTTGGAAGCTGTTCGGCTTGATGAAGAAATTCATTGAGGACAATGGCATTGACATAAAAGCAAAGATGGCCGGGTGGCGTAAAAGCAAATGATATGCCGCACAAAGAATATCTCAAGATAGGCGAAATCAAAAATATCAACGGAGAGATGTTTGTCAAACGTGGTCTATATGATGATGGGCTCACGTTTGGCAGCATCTTCAAAGATGAAGAAGTCTACGAAAAAGACTGGGATGCTGTTTGCTATATCCCAGAAGCGTGTTTTGCCGACATTGAACTTGATAAAGATGGGTTCTATCAAATTGATGGCGGATATACCCACAACGATTTGCTGTGTTTGTGCAACTACAATCGAGAATTATGCGATGATTTTTTCAATGGGTGCAAATGGGCTTGTCCTGAAACTTACTGGCTTGAGTGGGATGAAGCTGAAGACATTGCGTATTATTATCGCTTTATCAAACCCGGAGCAAAAGTATGGTGGAATGATCCAGCTGGAGAAACTTCTGGAATTTACGAAGTGTTTGGCGTTCCCTTTGAATTTGACGAGCGCGGTCATTTAATCGACCCAGAAAATTTTGCGTTAGACACCATCATTCTAATTGGCACAGAATATTCTGAAGCTGAGGTGGCACCGAATGAATTAACCCCTATATATCCCGATTTAATTACTAACAAATAAACTAAAATGCCAAAAAAGAAAAATCAAACCGCAGAGTCAACGACTCGTCCGGCTGTTTATCAGCCCCAACAAGGCAGCAAGGCCACTCTCAGCCTCGCAGACTTTACTGATGACAACATATTCGCAGAACTTCGCCGTCGAGGCTACAATGGGGAACTGCGTAGAACTGACATCAAGGTTGTATGACAGTGGGAATCATTGAGGATTATGGGTGCAAACACATGTGCCCATACCTCACCTCCGGAATCCGATGCACAAGGGAAAACAAAGCAGAATGTAACTACAGGAAACTGTTTTCTCGTCTCAATTCCACAAGAGCTCAAGAAGATTTGGGGTCACTGCTCACTGAAGACGCACTAATTGCAGCTTTAAGAGCCAAAGGATATTCCGGTGAATTAAAGAAAACTCAAGTAGTTAGAATATAATTAAATATGCCTCAAAAAGTTTATATTACCCACGTCTCTGGAGAGATGGACGGTGAAAAGTTTGACTCCATACTTGGTGTATATACCGATAAGGAGAAGGCAAAAGAAATCCTTCAGGATGATATTGCAGATGTCAAACGTAGTTGGACCAATATTGACTTTGATGACCCTAAAGATTGGGAAGAATATAAGTCAGATGACGAAATGTCCTACGAAGGCTTCACACCTTGCGATGACTACAGCTATGACGGCTGTGTTGAAGAACACGAAATACAATAAATCACTAACACAATAAACCAATAATCGCGTATGAAATTTATCGCATCCTCACTGATTGCCGGAGTTTGTATCGGTATCGCGGCAATGACGTATCTCCTCCTTGGAGGATTAATCGGCTCTATCATGTTCGCTTTCGGACTAATGGCCGTAGTATGGCACAACCTCAAACTGTTTACCGGCAAAGCTCAGTTCGC
The DNA here is from genome assembly GCA_964018905.1 of uncultured Muribaculaceae bacterium. GTDB lineage: Bacteria > Bacteroidota > Bacteroidia > Bacteroidales > Muribaculaceae > JAAVFS01. Next base: position 21,025 of record CAXHRO010000028.1, on the reverse strand, counting down.
TTGGGGTAAGCAAGACAAACGTATGCCTCGATACTCCTACAATTACGGCCAGATTGTAGCCATGCTTGGCCTCAATATCGTAGGCTGTTGGCTTGTGTCGTTCCTTGTGGGAGGAATGACCTTCGAGATTTCTCCTGACACAATAGTAGCCAATCGTATATCAGACGGAGTGCTGATGAATGGACTCCGAGCTATCCCATGTGGCTTTATTATGACGCTTTCGGTTAAATCCTTCAAAAAAGGTGTCGTATGGCCACTAATATTTGGAATCCCAACATTCATTGTTTGTGCATTCCCACACTGTATCGCTGATGTGTTCTATTATACAACATGCAACACAGACTTACTTCTTAACAACATCTGGATGCTCCTTAGTATTTATGCTGTCACAGTGATTGGCAATTACTTTGGATGCAATCTATATCGTTCATTTACTAAATTCAAACACAACTGATGGCAACACCCAAATTCAGAGTAGGAACAACCGTTACGGTATTGCGCCATGACCTCCAGAAACAATATGTCGGTAAAAAGGCAATCATAAAGAAAGCCTTTCGTCTTACCAATGATGACCTTCCGGACCAATTCGTGTATCGTCTGGAATGCAATGGAGAAACACTCAAAGGTGTCACACCTGAACTTGACCTCGAATAATGGACATCATCAAGAAGCTCGATATGCTCGTTGAATACGAGCGTATCGACGCTCCTACCAACAAAAAGGAGCGTATAGCATGGAGAATGTATATCTCAGAGAAGATTGTTAATTTTCTTGGAGCGAGAGAATTAACGCTAATGTTTAACTATCCGTTAGCCTCACTGGAAGATAGGCGTATGCCTAATGTTTACAGTTTGGTTGCAAGTAAACTTGGATAATATGTCAATAACGATAATAGTGGTGAGCATAATACTAATCATTCTGCTTACTATCAGCAACATCAAACATAATCGCAAGAAATGATCGACAATTTTGAACTCATAAAGAGCTTGTTTTACTTCAATGAAGGGAACGATATGTTCTTTCACTGTCAGATTCTGAGGCGAGGTAAAGACCATCCAGAGCTTCCAGCGGCAAACAAACTCATCCAGTCATGGCTGGTTCGTAGTCGTGAGCAGCTTGACAAGTTAAAGGATGAGATTGTGTTTCTTTGCGAGCACTATAAAGCGCGAGCTTATATCAATGTTGCCGGAAAAGACTTTGACAGACTCAATGCCCTTATATTAAAGAAGCTGGCAGAGAATAACTTCACTGGAAACGTCATCAATCCGTGGCACATATACAACAGTGCCTGTGGAGAGCAGACAAGCAGACGTAAGTGCTGGGTGGTAGATATAGACTCCAAAGACCTCGACACGAAGTATGAGGTGCTGGAAGAACTGGACGGCATTTGGCTGGAAACTCATCCGGAATCAAAGGAATATTTGGACGAGTGTCATCGTGACGCGGTATATCTATTTGCAGAAATCCCGACGCTGAACGGTTGTCATCTCATCACTAAACCATTTAATCTTCAGAAATTCAAAGATAAGTTCCCGAATATTGACGTACACAAGAATAATCCGACGGTACTGTATATACCATCATCGCTTAACCATAGTGCATTATGATAACTCTCAACATTTCCTTTGACTACGAAGGTAAAAAGCATAAACTGAAAGCCTGTCTGAAAAACGACGTGACTCTCAGCAACAACAAACAGAATCAAGCTACAGACCTCATTGATAATTTCGGAGATGAGAGTCGTTGGTCGCTGTATTTTGCTGATTTTGATGATGAGCATGATGTCGAAATCGTGATGTTGTGTGATGCTGATGGCAATAAAACGCTGGAGGCCGATTACGCAATCATCTGGGGTAAGGGTGACAACAGTGTTATTGAAGATGAGGTTGACGCTCAGTGTACTGTAAAATATACGTAAGCTATGAGCAATACATTCAAACATAAAGTACGCCATATCTTTTACGATGAGAATGGTAAAATAAACCTCAAAGTTCCATTCAAACTTAGGTGGAGTTATATCAGGAAGGTTTGGCGCCATAATTTTGATTACGACATTGATAGAGCCTTACTCGTGAATCGGAAAGATAAAATTAACAAGGCCGATATGAAACATCAAATCAAAGATTTAAGAAATGACTAAAATTAAATCAATCCTCCTTCTTGCCCTATGTGCAATCGCGCTGACTGGGTGTGACGGACCGAAGACACAAGAACAACGTGACGCTGAAATGGCATCACACATCACCGAGTTCAACTACAAAGGACATCGGTATATCCGCTATATCAGCGACGGTATGAATAGCGCTGTGGGCGGCATCGCCCACGACCCCGACTGTCTGTGCCATCAGAAAGGAGGTGATAGCAATGACTGAAACAGAAGCAATTAAGCTTGCAAAGAAGATAAAACGATGTCTTGTATCAGTGCCAGATGATGTCAAGGTCATCATTGGTACTAATGAAATATATGTATTAGATCTCGAAGAGTATCACGCACATGAGGACGAACCTCAACACGCTAAGGCATTGGCATACGAGTGTGGTGGAATGAAAAATATTTTGGGCTATGAAGAATGGATCTGAAGAAATTGAGAGGTCGAAACAAGAACCGAGAGTGTGTAAACACTACCGGAGTGGTGTATGCGGTCGTAGTAAAAGATGCTATCGCCCATGTATTCTAAAAAGTTTGGCTTATTGTCGCTACTTCATTCAAAATACTAAAATATGAACAAACTCAAAGCAATATGGCAAATAATCTTTGCTGACAAAATAGCTGTATTCACTTGGAAAGAAGCGGCGCCAGACCCGGAATGGCTTACAGTCCCGACATTCAGTTGGAGACTTTCTGATAACTGGGATGCCATTGATTTAAGTTATATCCAGCGAAGAGTCGAAAGCATAATCAAATCGAAATCAAACAATGACTAAAGACGAAAAAATACGTTGGCTCCTGATACACGCTCCGGGGCCATACGCCAGAGCACGAGAGAAAGCTTTGACCGAACTGGATGAACAGACGCCTGTGTTTTGCTTTTGTGGAGCGTTGGCGACAGGTCTCCATACGTCGCACTGTAAGAAATTTCAGGAGCGACTGAAAACGAAAATAGTAAACAAGTTAAATGATTTAATTCCTAAATAAATATGGCCGATAACGAATATCAAGAAATTCCAACCAATTACAATCTGGACTGGAATTTTCGCAAAACCGATTTTATTGCTGAAATTTTTAATTATGATGGTTATAGTGAGGATGTAGATATGTTTTGTGGAGACCCCTATGGCCAATGGGGTCTGGTTTCGATCCCAGCCTTTTACCTGCCGGGGCTCAGAGAACATCATTACGCCGATCGTCGCATAAAATGTAGAATCACAATTGAAAGAATAGATGATGAAATCATTGGGAAATAAGATAGATCTGGGCGCACTCACGGAAGAGCAGCGCCAATATGTAATAGAGATGTACGCTTCAGCTTTGAATGACATTGATGACCACAGAATTGTTTCTGAAGAGCCTCATTCACCGGTAGATGTAGAACTACATACATTTCATAATGGATTGAACAAGGGCACTATCGTAACTCTTTTGGGCCTATTTGGTGATGAGCCATTCAAGCAATATAGAAAAATCAAAAGTGATCAAAAATAATTACAGATTAGCGGAAGTAAAAATTCATTACTAAATGAAACAGCTAATTTACTCTACTGGCATCTTTGAGACTGAACTGAAAGTATGGCCCCCTGAAGAAATTGATGATTATGATCACAGACTTTGGCGGACAACATGACGCAGTCCCAGATTTCAAGAACCATTAGTAAATAGAATTTGATAGCTATATTGTAGTCAATGCGCATATTATGAAGAAAACAGAATATATTGCCGAATACAGGGAAAGGGAGGATTGGTGGAGTAAAAAAGCACCACTTGCATTAGGAGATTATGACAGTTGGGAAGAGGTGCTCCAATCAAAAATTCTCTGGGGAAGCATAGACTTCACCAGAGAACATACACTTATATTGAAGAAAAGTCCCAAATTTCCCACTAATACTAAAAGTATAACTTTCTTCGATAAAGAATTACGCTGGACTTTCGTCCGAGTTCTCAGTATTACTAAATGTGAAATAATTTCAACATCTAAATTGATATGGAAGATTTAATCAAAGCACTTCTGATATTCCAGAAGTATATCAAGCCAGATGATTTGGCTTACAAATACCCGACATCCTGCGAACATGATGAACTGTGTGTAAATGTCAACCCCGACATAGTATCGGTAGAAGACAAAACTACCCTCTACCAATTGGGATTCTTTCCCAGCGAATATGATGGCGATGATGAAGAACAATACATCGCTCCAGTAGAGCCAGAGATGGAGGGCGATTACTTTATGTCTTATCGTTTTGGGAGCTGATATGAAAATCAATAAACCAAAATTGATAGCGGCGCTATTGACACTTTTAGCTGTTGCATACTTAGCAGTGCTGGTTGTTCTTGCGCTAATTACAGATGATAACGACACTGCTCACGCTATTTTGTTCTGTGGTGTATTTGGCCCAATTATAATTGGAATCTTGTATGGTATGTTCTTATCTATAATCAAATAATGAAAACAGGAGTAATACTGGCCCGGTTCCAGCCAATTCATAATGGACACCTTCAGCTGATTCATAAAGCTGTAGCAGAGAACGATCAAGTTCTTGTAATCATAGGTTCAATCGACAAGCTCAATGCTCGAAATCCAATACCGTGGACAATCCGCAAAGAGATGGTAGAGGAAGCCATTGCTGATACGTTTCTTGTGCAAGGCAATAAAGAGAAAATCACAGTGGTCGAATTGCCGGATCTCTCAGACGAATCCGACAACAGTCACGACTGGGGTTTCTATCTCTACTCGTTCATTGTTTCTCAGACCAAGGAGCCTAACTTCACCATCTACTATTCGGATGGCTTCGAGATAATCACCTCGTGGTTTCCCGGTTTCCTTCTGAGAAACAATGTATCGCTGTCATTGCTGGCTCGTAACGCTTGCGAAGATGGCATTTCCGCAACTGAGGTGCGTGAGCTTATCCGTAATGGGCGATTACCGGAGGACGGTATTGTGCCTGAGTGTGTCTATAAGAGGCGCGAAACTATAAAAGCATTTCTAAATGTATTCAAAAACTAATGATTATGTTTAACTGGCTAAGAAATATTCGGCGTAAGCGTGAGACCAAAAAGTTCATCAAGCTATTTCTTGAGAATGTATCTGACAGCGTGATCCTCAAACAATGGGAACACCAAGGTTGGGGCAATTCAATAAACGTGGGGCAAAATGGGCTTTACGGCCATTTGTCGGGGGTTCGGTCTCATTTTTGTTATCATCATGTTTATTGCGACTTACGCGATAGGGACGTAGTTGTGTTTGAATCACCCGACAGAACTCAGTCAGAAGGGAAAAAATACGACATCGGCTTATTTGTTGGTGTCAAAGTATGTAACGACCCGCCTGATATGTTCTTTGCCAAATATCTTCGTCTTGGATTTGCCGACGATTATAGCAGAGAGACAATCATTAAGCTGGCAAAACAAAGAATCAAAGAATTATGAAATTAAAACAAGTTACTTTACTCAAAGATGGGGAGCCGCAGTGCTTCTGTTGGCTCCCAGCCTCCCAAGTACAACGATTTGAACTATTGCTTGGAAAACTGTGCCGGTTTGCTGCTCGTTTTCAATTCAATGTGCAATTTGAGTCTAAAGATATTGAAGTATGACCCGAAAAGCGAAACTAAAATCTACTGGCCAGATCATTGAAGTGCGTGTGGATATGGACTATCATGGCAACGCTACTTGGCTGGACGCTGCTACTAACACAGAATATTATCCTTCTGAATTAGAATTGTTGCCGGAAGAGGCAAATAAAACTCAATACCTAAACAAAATTGATATGAAAGCAGAAACACTTGATTTTGGAGGCGCAATCTCAGCTCTGAAAGCTGGGAAGAAAGTGGCCCGCAAAGGCTGGAACGGTAAAGGGATGTTCCTTTGGCTTAAACCAGCTGCAACTGTTAAATCTGAATGGTGCAAAGATCCAATGCTGAAAAACCTCGCAGAAGCCAATGGGGGAGAAATTGAAGCGCTTGACACCATCTGTATGTTTACCGCACAGAAACAGATTCTTTCTGGCTGGCTTGCATCACAGACTGATATGCTTTCTGATGATTGGATGATTGTTGGCTAATTCATATCTCCTTAATGGAAGCGTCAGAATGTAAGTGTATAGTCTGTGGAAAACAGGCGGTAGCATTTTGGCCTCTGATTGATCCAGACATTCCGGCACAACCCTATTGTCGGAAATGTCTGGACAATGCTAAAGCAGAGGTGCTAATCAATACGTTGGGCTATTCTCCAGAAAGAGCTAAAACAATCGTGAAAATAAATAACAAATTGAATCACAGAAAATGAACAAGAAACTTCGACTTGTGGTGACAGATTGTTGCCACAATCAATGTCCGTTGTGCTGTAATAAACGTTATGACATGACTCAACTGCCAGTAGTTGACCGTTGGGATTATGACGAAGTGATGATAACCGGTGGCGAACCAAGTCTGTTCTCGAATAGAGTCCGTGAACTGGTAGAATCCATTAGAACACTGGATGCTGCGTCAGGCAAGTCTCGCAAGATATACATGTACACAGCTGTGTATAGTTCAACATTTGTAGCATATCTATTGGATTGTCTCGACGGCATTGTCGCCTCTCCGCACAATCAGCGCGATGTAGTTCAATTTGTGGAACTTGTGAAGCAAATCGAATGGGGGCAAACATGTGGACATAAAGATTATTCTGACAAGTCTTTCCGCCTTAACCTCTTCCCAGAAGTTAAGAAGCAGCTTCCTCCTGACATCGACCTCTCAAAATGGCAAATCAAAGACATGGAATGGCTTGATGATTGCCCAGTTCCTGACGGTGAGGACTTACGCAGAATAGACAAATTGTTTGTGTAAACTTTGAAATATGAACAGAGAACGAAGACAACAACTTCTCGATGTGGCTTCATCACTGGCTGACGCTATGGACCGGCTGAGTGAAATTCGAGATGAAGAGCAAGAAGCCTTCGACAATATGCCTGAAGGGTTGCAAAGTGGGAATCGCGGTCAGACTATGCAAGAGGCAATTGACACAATGGACGAATGGAGCTCTGAAATTGAGGCAATCAAAGATACGATTGAGACTTATGCGCTTACTAATAATAAAAAGTCCAAGAAAAATTCGTAACTTTGTATATAAAACCAATGCTTATGGACAACAGATTACATAAATTCCGATATAAATGGTGGGCAGCATTAATCGCAGCCATACCACCAGCAATAATTGGGCTATTGGCAGCTGAATGGAGTCCTAATCTTTTCAGTTCCGGTAGCACATTGCTGTGTGCGCTTATTGTCGTGTCGGTCCTCAGTTTTTTGACATCATGTTATATTTGCTGGGAACCGCAGAATCATCGAAAGAGTCTAAAAAATATGTGTGATGAATTTAAGCTCAAGAATGTCACGCATAATATCATAGTTGTGCTGGCGCTCATTCTGATTTGGGTTGGCGTTGGCATTAGCTTGATATTCCTTCCATTATGGCTGGACACCGATGGCTGGACACTTAGAGGGGTATTGCAATTCATTGGCTTATGCTGGATTATCGTAGGGTATTGGCTCATAATGAATTATAAAAAGAAATGATAAAACTTAATGACCCTGAAATACAAAAGCTCTCAGCGATAACAGAACTAACCCCGATGCAAGTACAAAAATTACTGACTATGGGGTTGATAGATGAGAGTCGCGCTCTTGATGTGTTGATTTTGTATGATTTCAAGCGTATCAAACGAAGAAAGCAATACAAGGTCGGGCAAATTATTGAGGCCGTTGTTGAAAAATACAAAGTGCCTCGTTCAAGAGTTGAGCGTGTAATATATGCTAAGAAGGTGAAGCGTTACTATTGCGACAAATGTTCAAAGGAGATTACCAACAGAGAAAGGAAACGTGGCAATGGCAAATGCGATCATTGTGTAGCATTAGAAATAGACATATAAACTAAAATGCTCAATATGACAAACCGCATTATTTTAGCCGGGGTGTACTATCACCAGAAGTACCCCGGCTCACTTATTTTCTATCGCTTGGATGAGCATTATGTAGCATTTGAGGCTGATGCTGAACGTGCTGCTAAAGTGCTTCAAAGAAACATCATCACCAATCCTGAAGGCGTAGATTGTTTACAGCTATTACGTTCAGAATTTTTAGATGCGGTTGAATTGTTAACGATGTGTGGGATTTCTGTCAAAGGAATTTCATATCGTGATGACAGTGGTGAATATGCCGTTCCAGATGTTAAAATCCTAAGCGAAGAGGAAGAAATAGATTACTGACGTTCAATTTTTCAACCCATCATTTTTGAATTGATTTAGTCTATATTCATTAGGGTGTCTAATAGTACATTAGACACCCTTTTTATGTAAACTTGTACTATATATTTACGCCTGATTAACAATTATTTAGGTGAACAATTAGTGTTAAATATACTTTGTTGATTACTGTGTAAGTATTAACTTTGCGGTGTCAGAAGGCATTACAGCCATTATAAATTAGAACAATCAAAATATCATATACCTCATGGAACAGTTGAACAAGGCTCAGTCAAATGGGCCAGACAAAAAGATTACCATCGGCCCTGATGGTAAGAAGAAGTACCCTGAAGGTACTATCTTCACTAAGCTCAAGTTCAAGAAGTCCGAAAAGAGTGGACTATTGGTGGGCTTCGTTTCTCAGAATCCTAAAACCGGTCGCGTAAAAGGTGTCCGTGAAGACTCTGAATTCCCAAAGCAAGTTTGCGTGGTCGATGCCAGCATTTCTCACGAAATTATCATAGGAGCGCTGTACAATGCAGCTATCGTTCCTATGTATCAGAAGAAAGGGTTTATTGTTATTGAAGCCACTCCACATCAGTTTAAGGCTGAAATTGAGGTATGCTATGTGCCCAAAGCCTGCTACATTGTAAATGTGAAGTTCGGCAACAAAACAATCACCTTTGACCCCAAGGATGGTCGCAAAGAGACAACTCGCTCTCTCGCAGCTGTAAAGGGTTTGCTTGAAAAGCGAATTGATATTTGCAACATCACTCAGGTGGTCGAAGATTTTGTGGATGCTGCCAACGATATGCTTAAAAAGTATGACCATGACGGCTTCTATGTCAAGAAAGGTGCCTAAAGCCAAACTGCCACGAAAACGCAAGAAAGCGGCGATTAAGGCACAAGGTCGCAAATGGTATTACGACACCATCAAATTCTTCTACATAAGTCAGAATGACCCGCGAATTGCAGAGAAGCGATGTAAATTTTGGGTTAATTCCAGCATTCGACAGCATGTAAGAATTATACGAGGTGTGCCATTTGTGGTTAACGAAGCAACTCGATATTGGTGATGAAAAGGCCGGTTGATGGCATTGCAACAGATGCCGCTCATTCAACAAAAAGATGCGTTACAGAATACCAAGGCATCAACCTTGCGACTGGTGAACAAATCTTTTATAGAAACCTCGGTAATCAAACAGTAAACATTGGGGAGTTCTTAGCGGTAGTTGAAGCGGCAAAATACATCATCGAAAATGATTTTGAGCCACGAGTAATCTACACTGATAGTATGACAGCCTTGACTTGGTTCAAGAACAAATCTACTGCTTCAAACAAGAATAATCGTGAACTTCAAAAAGCCGAAATATTTCTGAAAGCACTTTCAGCGGACATTGACACAATCGAAATTCGTCACTGGGACAATAAACGCTGGGGAGAAACACCAGCAGATTTTGGAAATAAATAGGTTATCTGTAAACCAAACAGCTCTTAAAGAGACTATTCTCTTATGTGGCTTCTTTAGAAGCTGTTTGAAATATAGCGGGATAGAGCAGTGGTAGCTTGCTGGGCTCATTACCCAGAGGTCGTAGGTTCGAGTCCTACTCCCGCAACTAAGCACTCACTAATATAGGGAGCTCGTTGGGAGGTTCACCACTCTCAACATTTAGGATCACTGGCGAAATGGCAGACGCGCTTGATTTAGGATCAAGTCTCGCAAGGGGTGCAGGTTCGAGTCCTGCGTGGTCCACAAACATTAATAACATCAAAATCATCATGGAATCATGGAAGTAACATTTAATGGTCGGCGTAGCTATGTACTAAAGTCGCTACAAGAGAATCAGTCAGAAATCGCAATGCTGAATGCCGACATCGAGAAAAGAATCGCAGAGCATAAGGCAGAAATCGCCAAGCTCAAACTTCAGCAGAAAGAATTGAAGCAGACTAAGATGTCCGGCAGTTGGTTACTTTCACTGTTAATCCGTTGGCTCAAATAATTCGGCAGCCTCGGTGGTGAAATGGAAAACACGAGGGACTTAAAATCCCTTGGTCATTGTGGCCTTCCGGGTTCGACTCCCGGTCGAGGCACGATAAGGGCTAATGGCGGAATTGGCAGACGCGCAGCACTCAAAATGCTGTATCATTGATGTCCGGGTTCGACTCCCGGTTAGCCCACAAAAGAGAACATTGACATTTTTAACAAACCAAACAATTATGAAACATTTCATTAAACTGTTTCTCGCACTGATTATGTGCGTTGCTGTCTCCAGCTGTCATGGTGTACGACCTGAAGCTGATGAGGAAGCTGTGTTAATCACTAAGCCTTGGTTCTTCGGACATGGCGGTGTCGATCTGGAGCCGGTTACAACCGGTCTTACATGGTGTTTCTGGAGCACATCTTCAGAAACGTTCAAGATCACTCCTGTACGATACGAGGAAACTCTGGACGACATCATTTCCAATGAGAACACCCCGCTTGATTTCAAGACGCAAATCATTTTGCGAATCAAGAAGGGTAAGAGTCCGGTACTGCTACAGAACTATGGCGTGAACTGGTATGAGAACAACGTCAAGGAAGTTTACAACAATCTTACTCGACACTATGTCTCTCAGTATTCTCCGTTTGACCTTACCAGTAACCGAGAAGTCGTCGCTCACATTGACTCTTGCGTGAAAGCCGACATGATCCGTTACATTGACCGATTATCTTTGGAGAAGGAATTCCCTATTGTGGTCGAGAACGTCATTACCGGTCGAGCGATTCCTAATGACGCCCAGCTGAAGGAAATGAATAACACCGCTGCTCAGATTCAGGCAAAACAGACTCAGGAACGTCGATACGAGACTGAGGTCGCACGAGAGCAAGCGGAACGACAACGTGCTGTGTCTGACAAGGCATATCAGCGAGAAATGGGTCTAACAGCGGAACAGTTCATCAGTCTGAAAGCATGGGATGTAATCGCCTCTAAGCAGGGAGCTAATATTGACGTTCTCTTTGATGGCGGCGCTTCCAGCACCATGTGGAATATTAAGCGATGAAAATAATCCGCAATTCATTCATACCGTTCCCCGGTTTTGCGGCCATCAATCTCTTCGGAGTTTTGTTTGTCCGCAAAGATGTCCAGATTACGGAGCGGTTGTTGAATCACGAAAGAATCCACACAGCCCAAATGAAAGAGCTTGGTTATATCTTCTTCTACATCATATATGTATTGGAATGGCTTGTACGCCTCTTTCTTCCCGGCAATGCTTATCGCAATATATCGTTTGAACAAGAAGCGTATCTTTTTGATGGGTGCCCTGTTCATTTGCGATACAGAAAGCGATATGAAATGTGGAGACACTAACATTAACCGCAAAGGAGCAATACCCTTTGAGCCTTTGCGGATTCGGGGTCATAGTTCTAATTGGCAGAACATCTGATTTGCACTCAGAGGGTTTCGGGTTCGACTCCCGATGGCTCCACGGACCAGTTCTCATAGCTCAGATGGTTAGAGCAACGGATTTTTAATCCGTGGGTCGCAAGTTCGAGTCTTGCTGGGAACACCATTATCCCTTGTGCGCACCTATCGTTGAGGGTTACGACGAAATAGGATTGAGGGAACGAAAGCACTCAGCGCCTCCTCCATAACAGTCCTCATAAGGCTGGTTAGTTTTAATCGACTATCGGCAACGGTCTTGTGGAGGTCCAGAGAAAACTGGTGAAGGGTTTAAAGCCATGAGTCTGAATCGTTGGTCAGCAGTGTTGTTCCGAGCGCGGCAGTCATCGGAGCGTAGGAGGTGTAAACAGCCTCCCAGTCAGCCATAGTAGCTCAGTTGGTAGAGCAACCGCCTTGTAAGCGGTGGGTCGGCGGTTCGAGTCCGTTCTTTGGCTCAAGCATTTTAGTTTATTTGTGGTTTTGTTTTAAGGTTGAAAAGATTGTTTAGGCGCGTCAAAGGTACTGAGTCGTTGTGAAACGCTTCAGTTGCGTAGCGGGCGCACAAACAGTAGCTCAAGTGGACAGAGCGCCTCGGCTGATGGCTGAGGAGGTTGGAGGTTCGAGTCCTCCCTGTTTGACTCCATTAATTTTTCATAGTTATATTCCCCTACCATTCGTGAGAACAGTAGGGTTTCCGGAAGGTAGCTCAGTTGGTTAGAGCATCACACTGATAATGTGAAGGTCGCTGGTTCGACCCCAGCCTTTCCGACAAAAGAGTTGTCAAGAGTGACGCTCGGCTCATAGGCAAATTTCAGTTCGACTATAAAGAATATCTTTCACCCCAAGTCCTATGAGCATCTGGAAGCATAGCCAAGCGGCAACGGCGCCAGACTGTAAATCTGGTCTCTTAGGAGTTCGTAGGTTCGAGTCCTTCTGCTTCCACCATTTAGTTATAATATCCAACTTAGCAAATGCGGCTTGTGAAAGTCGCTGAGCATGTCCCCATCGTCTAACGGTTAGGACGCGAGATTTTCAATCTCGAAATCCGGGTTCGATTCCCGGTGGGGGTACAATTAGGACTCGTAGCTCAGACGGTTAGAGCAGCGGCCTCATAAGCCGAAGGTCACAAGTTCGATTCTTGTCCGGTCCACAAATATGGGTTTGTAGCTCAGACGGTTAGAGCAGTTGGCTTCTTGGCCATCAAGACGGAGGTTCGATTCCTTCCAAATCCGCAATTGATAGGTGTGTAGCTCAGTTGGTTAGAGCAGACGGCTGTTAACCGTCAGGTCGTGGGTTCGATTCCCACCATGCCCGCAAATACACAAGTCGTTGGCTGAGAGGTCAGGCAATGGTCTCCAAAACCATCTTACGGAGGTTCGATTCCTTCACGGCTTGCAATATATGGGTGTAGCTCAGTTGGTAGAGTGCTACATTTGGGATGTAGATGTCGCAGGTTCGAGCCCTGTCACCCATACAACATAGCGCATCGGTCCAGTCTGGAGTGGACGTCGCCCTGTCACGGCGAAGATCGCGGGTTCAAATCCCGTATGCGCTGCAAATTGGAAGTGTGGGTGAATTGGTGAAACCAGCACACTGCTAACGTGCCAGTCGGGATAACCGGCTTGTGAGTTCGAGTCTCACCGCTTCCGCAAAACCATTAAATTAAATAAACATGTCACAACTTCAAAAAACCACTTCAAGCAGTTTCCCATTTTGCGCGATTCTTGGCTTGATTTTCATTACACTGAAACTGTGTAATATCATTACTTGGGCGTGGTGGTGGGTACTTGCTCCACTTTGGGGGCCTTTCGCCATCGTATTGGCAATCCTATTCATTTGTATCATAATCGGAGGGTTTGTTAAAGTCTTTAACCGATAAATCTTGTCCTGTGGTGTCAATTGGTCAGCACGTCAGATTTTGGCTCTGAAGGTTCCAGTTCGAGTCTGGACAGGACGACAAATTATAAACAGCATGAAACTTAATACAAAAATCGCAAATATTCTCAGAAATTGGGCTGATAAACTATCTCCAAACCCTTGGATTATCCCCAATATGAGAATGGGAATATATTCCGAACACTCGACACGGATTGAAAAACTCTGTCAGGAACAAATTATTAGCTCTCGTATATATTATAACATTCCAGAAGACAGTCGCTCACAATATATCAATCAGGCGATGTGTGATATGGCGCGTAAATATAGCGAAACGTTCCTAAGCAGAGGATTGATAAAGTTTCATACTGAAATGACAGAACAAGGTTTGCGTATCAATAGCTATATGGGAGTAGTAAATCTCCCTGATTGATTCAAAACTTGACAATATAGTTGAATTCGTATATCTCACCGCAAAACAGCATTACATGAATCACAAACATGTCGCAAGAAGCAATTTTGCTTACCGATGGCTACAAGTTAGACCATCGAAGACAGTACCCCAAAGGGACTGAAAGAGTGTATGCCAACTGGACACCTCGCAGCCACACCCATTATCCGGAGGCTAAAGATGGTGCTGTTGTATTTGGCATCCAGTATTTTATCAAGGAGTACCTCATTAAACAAATAAATGAGGAATTCTTCGCAAAACCCAAAGACCAAGTAATTGATTTATGGACTCGACGCATCAACACATTCTTAGGTCCAGACAATCAGGTAGGCTCTGAGCATGTAGCAGCTCTCCACGACTTAGGCTATCTTCCACTACGAATCAAAGCCCTTCCAGAAGGTTCTCTTTGCCCAATTCGTGTTCCGGCTCTCACAATCGTCAACACTAAGGATGAATTTTTTTGGCTCACCAACTACTTTGAAACCCTCATCTCAACAACTTTGTGGCTCCCGATGACATCTGCCACCTCTGCTCGTTTATACAAGCAAGAGTTGGTTCGTCACGCAATCAAGACAGGCTTTGTTACTATGCCCGGTCTGGATTTCTTGTGCCACGATTTTTCAATGAGAGGCATGGCCGGTGTCGAAGCTGCTGTGATGTCGGGAATGGGTCACATGACTTCTTTTACCGGTAGTGAAACAATTCCAGCGATTGCTGCAATTGAGAAGTATTATAACGCTGATGCTTCAAAGGAACTGATTGCCGGAACAGTGCCAGCTACCGAGCATTCAGTTATGTGTGCCGGTGGAAAAGAAGATGAACTGGAGACATTCCGCAGACTCATCACCGAAGTATATCCCAGCGGCTTTGTCTCGATTGTCAGCGATACTTGGGATTTTTGGAAAGTGATGACCGATTACCTCCCCAGACTGAAAGACACTATCGAAGCTCGTGATGGGCGTTTGATTATTCGTCCTGACAGTGGTGATCCTGTCCACATCATTTGTGGCTATACCGCTGATGACTTCGAGAACTTCCAAGAACAATCCATGCGTAGCGACGCTGAACTGAAGGGCGCTTATGAGATACTTTGGGACATATTCGGTGGCACAGTGAACGCAGCCGGTTACAAGGTGCTTAATTCTAAAGTCGGCATGATATACGGTGACTCTATCACGCTTGAGCGTCAGAAAGAAATCTATCGCCGCCTTGAAGAGAAAGGCTTTGCCGCCACAAACCTTGTGCTTGGCGTAGGTTCATTCACCTATCAGTTCAAATCACGCGATTCGCTTGGTTTCGCAATGAAGGCTACTTGGTGTCAAGTGAATGGTGAAAGCCGTGAGATTTTCAAGGATCCCAAAACTGACGATGGCGTAAAGAAATCGCTGAAAGGTCTGATTTGCGTGAAGAAAGACCAGATGGGCAAATATTACGCAATCGACCAAGTGGCTCCAGAGGTTGAAGCTACCGGTGAACTTCAGACAGTATTTGAAGACGGCAGGCTCCTGAAAGAATGGACGCTATCTGAAATCCGCAACAATGTAAATCAAACACTTCAGTAATATGTACACACAGACAATTAATCTTCTCAACCCTGAGAAAAGTGACGTGAAATATCATATCGTGGACTTTCCCGATGGTGAAAAGCATATCGTACTTGAAGACGAGCTTAACCACAAGAAGCACGTTCTCATCCTCACTCGTATCACCAATGCAGATGACCTCTTCATTCTGATGCAGTTGGCAGACATCATCAACCGTCATGCCGTGACATTCTCGCTCTATATTCCGTATCTGATGGGAATGCGCATGGACCGAGTGATTTCGTTCAACGAAGCATTCAGCCTCAAAGTAGTAGCGGACGCTATCAACGCTATGAAGCCTTTGCGTGTCACACTCATTGAGCCTCATTCGGAAAAGGTACGACAGCTTATTGACAACTGCGACTATCGTTTCGCCAATGTTCAAGGCGTTGCAACCGCTGAATACTTCTGCTTCCCTGATGCTGGCGCTATCGCTCGATATGCTCACCAGTTTGATTCTGAAGAAGACCGCCAGAACGTCATCCTCTGCAATAAGGAGCGTGACCCGGAAACCGGCAAGCTATCTGGTTTCAAGATTCTCAACCCTGAAATCTACAAGGGCGGCACGATTTGCGTAGTAGATGACCTTTGCGATGGTGGCGGTACATTCGCTGGAATCGCTCAGGAACTTCGCAAAATCGCCCCTGACGCTCATTTGAAAGTCTATGTCATCCACATGGTGAATCCCAAGGGCATCATCACGCTGGCAGAACATTATGATGAAGTAGAGTTCTCAGATTCTTACGCAAACTGGAATCTCACCGATCTTCCCGATAACGTCAAATGCCAGAACATCTGGTGCGAATGAAAAAGTTCTTTACTAAATGCTGGAGCTGGTTGAAATCAAGCAACCGCTCCAAGCATTTGGAATACGGCATTTTGATTGGTCTTGGTGCAGACAGTCCGTATTGCGCAGCCTATGTAGGTGTTGGAGTCGCTTCAGCACTTGAATTCAAAGATAAGGCATGGGGAGGCAAATGGGACTGGATTGACTGGGCTCTCACAATAATCGGTGTAATCATCGGTTATGGTATCAGATTCCTGACGAGATTGGCAATCATGGCTATATTATAACACTCCTTTCTGCGTAAGGCTGCATGAGATACGTCTTGTGCAGCCTTCTTTATCTTAGCTTGTGGACTTTTGCTATTCTTTATAAAACACGTTATATGGCAAAGATATTAAACAAGGTATGTCCGTAGTTCAAGTTGTCACACACATATATTGTAGATATTGGTGAGGACAATGCAGAACGAAGAATGCTTTATGAGGGAATAGTGACACGCATTGATGTGTCATCTGACGGAAATATGAGTTTCTTCTTCACACTATCTGAAGATGTGACTAAGGAGAGAGCATCTGGTGAACTGAAAATCTATGAAGATGCAAACGCATACAAGTTAGGAAAAACGGCAGAAGAGTCCTACATGAATAATGTAGCCGGTCTTATCAATGCCATAGCGATAAATCCTAACATCTTTTATATATACACTGAATTAACTGGCGAACAATATGTTGCGCCTCGTGGTTTTTTCATAAACGACAATACAATAGTAGAAGAGATAGATTTCCCAGAGACACTTTCGTTTACTCGCACGATGGACGAAACAGGCAGTATCTCAGGTTGGACTTCCAATGCCAATTTTGAAGGCTTGACCGATAGTGAGATATATCCGTCCAGAGAGGAAGCTCTGAAGAATCATAAGACTATCATCAAGAGATTCAGTGGCAAAGAAGATTTGATTTAATGATAACCGCATGAGAGCAAATCTTGTGCGGTTTTTATCTTCGTGCCACCACTTTGGCTATTCTTCATAAACGAAGAATAATGGCAAACGGAAATTTGAAACCACCTAAAAATCTGGTTATTGATTTCAAGCCATCTCCGAAACAGTATCAGCTATGGAAACTCCTTCAGCCTGATTTTTGCCCTCATTGCGGAGGTCATATAGTTCAGGTACAAGTAGGATATGATATTCATGGGAACCCCCAGTACAAGCCGCAGTGTGAAAATTGCGGTTCCCAAAATCTTCCACAATTAATACTCGGAGGCGGCGCCGCCGGAGGTGGAAAGTCATACATAGGTAGTTGTTGGATTATCAGCAGCTGTATCAGGTTCCCAGATTTGAGAGCTGTAATTGCCCGAAAGACTATCAAGTCATTGAAGGAATCCACTTTCAATACTATCAAAGCTGTGATGAAGCAGTGGGGATTGAAAGAAGGCGAAAATTACAAGATCAACAATCTGGAAGGTATCGTTACATTTTGGAATGGTTCTACCATATTGCTGAAAGAGTTGGAAGATCTTCCTTCGGATAGCAACTTTGAACGTCTCGGTTCATCTGAATGGACAATCGGTTTCGTCGATGAGGTATCTGAGATTTCAGAACGAGCAATAGAAGTATTGTTTTCTCGTCTGCGTTGGAAAACTCACGAAACATTCAAAGTGCCCCGACTCCTGATGACTACCAACCCATGTATCACTTGGGTTCGTTCCAGATTCGTTCAGGATGATGAAGGCAATCCAGTAGAATGCAAGGAAGGTGAGGCTTATGTACCGTTCAGTGTATTTGACAACCCTGATGTTGCTTTCCGTCAGATTTATGAGGCGGCATTGAATAAGATTACTGACCCAGCCGTTAAAGCACGTCTATTGTACGGCAACTGGGATTTCGTTGACTCTAACGATGCGGCAGCATATTGGAACTTCAGCGGTGAGAAACATTTGGTTGACGGTCTGCGTGAGAAAGTTTATGATCCACTGAAACCGTTGATTATCAGCTGGGACTTCAACGTGGCTCCTTTCATGTCATCTTTGGCTATTCAAGTAGATTATGAGAGAAAAAAATTATATGTTCTGGAAGAGATACTTGGCAAGCCTGATGCTAAAGAGAATAACACTCCTAAATTAGCTCAAAAGTTAAGTCAAAAGTACCTAACCGAGAAACACATGGGAGGTCTATTAATAACTGGAGACCCTAATGGTTTGGCTCGTTCCACTCAGACAGAAGAGGGTGTAAACAATTATACAATCATATTGTCGAACTTACATCCATCTTTGAGGGCTAAAAAACAGCTATTAAGCAAGCATCCACCTCATACTACCAGATTGGAGTTCATCAACAATCTGTTCAATGGCTTTGAAGGTTGGGAAATTCTCATTGATATGAGATGTCGTAAATTGACAGAAGACCTGATATACCAGAAGAAGAATGAAGATGGTACCAAGAATAAATCAAAGGTAACTGACCCGAAACTTGGGGTCAAATATGAAAAATACGGACACCTTTCAGATGCGCTCGATTATGCAATCTGTTTGTTGCTATCAAAGGAATGGAAGAAATTCCAGCGTCAGGGAGGAACCGGTATCGCAACAGTTAACGCTCCAATATACGGTGAATTCGGATATTAACACAAATGTTCAAGAGATTCTTAAATAACGCAGACTATCTGGGTATAGTCACTGAAGAAGCGCTTGGTCAGCTTATAAGGGACAAGGAAGTCCGTTTGGCTCAGGCTGAGGAAGCTGCTGAAGAGTCCGTCTTGGAATACTTGACGGAAAACTATTTGGTGGAAGAGGAGCTGGCAGTAGGGAAAAACTTACTGCCTTATAACCGACAAGTCACATATCCTGTTGGTGTACACTTCTGCCACAACGGAAAAATATATAAAGCCATTCGTACTATCAATGGATATAAGGCTCCGGCAACAGTTGAATATTGGATGCCGTATATGGAGTTTATAAAAGATGAAGATTCCATACCAGCATATACACAACGAGGGAGCTATATGCCGGGCGATATAGTCAAGTTCGCAAACACATTTTTCCAGTGCCTCGAATTTAATGGTGCTGATTATAACAATGTGCGTGTTCCGGGGGTGAACGGATGGGAAAAAGTTGAGACAACTCCTTGGATTGTCAATCTGGAATATGAGCCGTGGGATGTCGTTAGCTATAATGGCGCATTTTACGCCCTTCTGAGCGCAGAAAACACCGATTGGAATACAAATCCCCATGAGAACGATAATTGGGGCTTAATCGGCTCGTATGACCCCTCTATCAATGCGTATGAGCTCAGTTCTACTGAGTATGTCGAATATGATGGCGAAGTGTTCTATCCGGTCATCAATCCTAATGCAGATGAGCTGAAAGAACAATACAACATTATAGAGCACGATCCGCGAAACCCAAACCTCAAAAAGCATATTCTAAGGCTTGCAGTATATGAGCTTCATAAGCTGATTTCACCAAACAATGTGAGCCAAGCTCGAATCACAGACTATGAAACATCAATTCTTTGGCTGCGTGATGCGTCCAGATTGAAAATAAATCCCCAAATACCTCGTAGAATAGGGGATGATAAAAAGCCTGTGACAGACTTTGCAGTTGCTACATTTGCCAGAGATTACGACCCGAATAAGAATCCTTGGCAAATTTAAGATATTGTACTTTTGTTGTTCGGCGTTAGAGCCATGTGAAGGAAGAGGATGTACCGTAACTGATACATCCTCTTCACTTTTTATTGGTATGCTGCTAAAGCGTCAAGGTAGTTAACGTAATGATGTTCAATCATTCCGACAGAGGTACCAGCTATCTTGGCAATCATTGTAATTGGCATTTCATTGTCGATAAGAGCTTTCGTGATTGCGGTACGTCTGAAAGCGTATGTTGTCAGTTGAAATGGCAGTCCAAGTTTATCGCCAACCTTATGTAGAAAGCGGTTGATACGACCTTGCATTCGATTCTGCTGTGTGTAGTATGTGTGGTACTGCTCAGGATTCTCTAAATCCCATTTGCGCTTGTTGAATGAAAATGGCAACACATAGCCAGATACAGAGCGGTCCTTATACTTCATTATGATTTCCAACGCACGAGGCGTGAGGAATTGTACAACCAATGGGTTGGAATCGTTCTCACGCATGAATGCGTAGTTCTTTTTCTTGCTTGGAATGTAAGTACAAGTCCATCGCTGGTAGCGCTCGTTGAATGCAAGATTATCCCAGTGCAGTTTGATGATGTCAATGGGTCTGGACTTCATCTCGTACAGGAGAATGCAGAAGTCACGATACAGTTCCTTGTAATAGTTCTGATGAGGATGGCGTAGTTTGATAAGCTCCAAATCAAAATTGACAAACTGCTCGTATTGTTCTGGGCTGAGTGACTTCACTGTTCCACCGCTGTTGTTCAAATCAGAAGCCCTTTCAGACAATTTGTTGACAACAGGAGCATAGTCCATGTAGGGGAAATTGGGAGTATAGTCAGTAAGACCGGCTTTTCGGGCTCTATTGATGGTTGCGATGAGTAGCTTCATCAATGCGATG
>CAXHRO010000027.1:0-38640 GCA_964018905.1 uncultured Muribaculaceae bacterium | reverse complement strand
TTCTCGGCGCGGCTCATGCTCTCGCAACCCCGGATGTGGCGGTATAACCTCGTGTGGCGGAAAGACCGGGTAACGGGTCACCTGAATGCCAACCGGATGCCGCTACGCCAGCATGAGGATATCATCGTGTTCTACGACCGTCAGCCGGTATATCATCCTCAGATGATGCCGTGTCCACCGGAACGGAAAAATCATGGACGGCGCAAGACGGACGGTTTCACGAACCGCTGTTACGGTGAAATGAAACTGGCTCCGGTACGTGTTGCCGAAGACAAGTACCCGACCTCTGTCATTTCCATACCCAAGGAACACAAGACAGGAGCATTCTATCATCCGACACAGAAGCCGGTAGCCTTGATAGAGTACCTGATACGCACCTATACCAACGAGGGCGATGTGGTGCTTGACAACTGCATCGGTTCGGGTACGACCGCCATTGCCGCCATCCGCACGGGACGGCATTACATCGGATTCGAGATTGAGCCGACGTATTGCGAAATTGCCGGACGACGGATTCGGGAGGAACTGGAACGTGGTCATGGGATTAAAGAAAGCGAAATAAGGGAAATAAAGAAATAAAAAATATCAACAGAAACGATATGAACAGGAAAATAATTGTAACGGCATTTCTTCTGGCGGCTGGACTTTTTGCCGCACGGGACGCACAGGCTCAGCGTACATACGAAGAGATGGAACGGCTGACGGTCAATGAACAGGTAACGACCGTCATCACAGCATCGGAGCCGGTCCGCTTCGTGGACATTTCCACCGACAAGGTGGCGGGCGACCAACCCATTGAAAACATCATCCGGTTGAAGCCCAAAGAGACGGGACACGAGGACGGTGAAGTGCTGGCCATCGTCACCATCGTAACGGAACGCTATCGCACGCAGTATGCACTCATCTACACCACGCGGATAAGCGAGGCGGTGGCAGACAAGGAAATTCAGCTACAGGAACGGGATGCCTACAACAATCCTACGGTCTCGATGTCCACAGCCGACATGGTGCGTTTTGCAAGACGGGTGTGGAACTCGCCCGCGAAAATCCGCAACGTGGCGACCAAGGCGCACCGAATGGTAATGCGCCTGAACAACATTTACTCGGTGGGCGACTACTTCTTCATCGACTTTTCCATCGAGAACAAAACGAACATCCGTTTCGACATCGACGAGATACGGGTGAAACTGTCGGACAAGAAACTTTCGAAGGCAACTAACGCGCAGACCATCGAGCTGACGCCTGCCCTGGTATTGGAACATGGCAAGACGTTCAAGCACGGCTACCGGAATGTGATTGTCGTGAAAAAGATGACCTTTCCGAACGACAAGCTGCTGACCATCGAAATGACGGAACAACAAATCAGCGGGCGCAATATCAGCCTTAACATCGACTACGAGGATGTGCTGTCGGCTGATTCATTTAACACAGCTTTATTGGAGGAGGAATGACGATGAAAAAGACGTTGAAAATAGTTTTGTTACTGATGCTTGTCTGCATAGGGTTTGCCACCAATGCCCATGCGCAACGCAACGGCGGCCGCCTCTCGCTCGGCGTGGGATTGCTGTATGAGAACGGCATGGACGTAACGCTTGCTTACGAGCATGAAATGAACTACCGTCATGCGTGGGAGTTCTTCGCCAACGGCTATCTGAAATGGACGGAATGTAAATCTTGCGGTCATATTTGTCCGGAATCCTTCTGGCGCAACTACCGCACTTATGGTTTCGGTGTGGCGTACAAACCTTGTGTGGTGCGTGGACGCAACCATTACGGCAACTTGCGTATCGGAGCTTCGGCAGGAAGCGACACGAACAAGTTTCTTGCCGGAATCCATGTGGGTTACGAGCACAATTATGTACTGCGGTCGGGATGCACACTGTTCTGGCAGGTCAAGAGTGACATGATGATAAAAGGGGCGGATTTGCTGCGGACAGGTATCGTGCTGGGTGTAAAACTGCCGATAAAATAAAGGAAAAACAAAAAACGGAAATGACATGATACGAAAGATTCAATGGTTTGCAATGGCAGTGGCGGCGGTATTGTGCGCTGCCTGTGACGCTCATATCGATGTACCCGATACGGCGGTACGTCCGGGGCATATTCTCTGCGAGGACGGCACGGCATTGTCCTATGCGCAGTATGAACAATCGGGGAAGCGGGCAATAGCGGTTGTCTTTGATACCGAACGCCGTGAAGGTACGGAAGGGAACGGCTATGCGGTTTACCTGTGGGACATCGCTCCGGTGGCATTCGCCGACAGCCTCGGTGTCGCACAAGGGACGTCGGCCGACATCGGGGCATTGGACGGGAACATGAACACCTTTTCGCTGTACGACACAAGGGAGACGGCTTCGCCTATGGCGGAAGCGGTCTTCGACCTGTGGCGGTACGGACAGAGTGCCTATATCCCGTCGGTGGCACAAATGCGGCTGCTGTATGCCGTCCGGGAAACCGTCAATCCTGTCATCGAACGGTGTGGCGGCCATCCGCTGCCGTTGGATGAAAACGACTGCTGGTACTGGACATCGACGGAAGTGTCCGGACAAGAGACGGCGAAAGCATGGCTTTACTCCACAGGAAGCGGTGCGATGCAGGAGACCCCGAAGATACAGGCACACAAGGTGAGGCCGATTATCACACTGAACAGGTAGGAACGAAAAGAGGGAAAGTACAAAGACAATGGAAGAAAGCAAAGAATTACAAGGGTTCTACAAGATATTCCGTGCGGTCATCTATATCTCCGTGCTGATGGAGTTCTTCGAGTATGCCATCGACCCTGCCATGCTCGACCACTGGGGTGGCATACTGATTGATATTCACGGGCGCATCAAGCGGTGGATGATTTACAATGACGGTAATCTTGTGTACAGCAAGATTGCGACGTTCCTGCTTATCTGCATCACCTGTATCGGCACGAGGAACAAGAAGCATCTGGAGTTCGATGCCCGGAGACAGGTGTTATATCCGCTAATCAGCGGACTGTTCCTGATTGTGTTCTCCGTGTGGTTGTACCATCATCCGATGGAAACGAGGCTCTACACGTTGCCACTAAATATCATCTTCTACATGGCGACCACGCTTGTCGGTGTGATATTGGTACATATCGCACTGGATAACATCTCGAAGTTCATAAAGGAGGGACTGGGTAAAGACCGGTTCAACTTCGAGAATGAAAGTTTCGAGCAGAGCGAAGAGAAGGTTGAGAACCAGTATAGCGTGAATATACCGATGCGGTACTATTACAAAGGTAAATTTCGCAAGGGATGGGTGTCGATAAGCAACTGTTTCAGAGGAACATGGGTAGTCGGAACTCCGGGCAGCGGTAAGACGTTCAGCATCATAGAACCGTTCATCCGCCAACATAGTGCCAAGGGCTTTGCGATGGTGGTCTATGACTACAAATTTCCGACACTTGCCACTAAACTTTACTATCATTACAAGAAAAACCAGAAGCTCGGCAAAGTGCCAAAAGGATGTAAGTTCAACATCATCAACTTCGTGGATGTGGAGTACAGCAAACGGGTGAACCCCATTCAGGCAAAGTACATCAATAATCTTGCGGCGGCAAGCGAAACGGCGGAAACCCTGTTGGAATCCCTGCAGAAAGGCAAGAAAGAGGGAGGCGGAGGCAGTGACCAGTTCTTTCAGACTTCTGCCGTGAACTTTCTTGCCGCCTGTATCTACTTTTTCGTGAACTACGAGCGGGAACCCTACGATGCAAACGGAAAGAAACTGTATGCGGAGAAACGGCAAGATCCGCAGACGAAGTTCTGGAAGCCGACGGGTGTCGTTCGTGACCGTGAGGGTGGCAGCATCGTGGAACCTGCCTATTGGCTGGGAAAATACTCGGATATGCCGCATATCCTTTCATTTCTCAATGAGAGCTACCAGACTATTTTTGAGGTACTGGAGACGGACAACGAGGTCGCGCCGTTGCTCGGCCCGTTCCAGACGGCCTTCAAGAACAAGGCGATGGAGCAGTTGGAAGGTATGATAGGTACGCTGCGTGTCTATACCAGCCGTTTGGCCACCAAAGAATCCTACTGGATATTCCACAAGGATGGGGACGACTTCGACCTGAAAGTTAGTGACCCCAAGTCACCCAGTTATCTGCTGATAGCCAACGATCCGGAAATGGAAAGTATCATCGGAGCGTTGAACGCTCTGATATTGAACCGTCTCGTTACCCGTGTGAACACCGGGCAGGGGAAGAATATTCCGGTCAGCATCATCGTGGATGAGCTGCCGACACTGTATTTCCACAAGATAGACCGACTGATAGGTACGGCGAGAAGCAACAAGGTAAGCGTGACATTGGGTTTTCAGGAGTTGCCGCAGTTGGAGGCTGACTACGGAAAAGTGGGAATGCAAAAAATCATCACGACGGTGGGTAACGTGGTGAGCGGTTCGGCTCGCTCGAAAGAGACATTGGAATGGCTGTCGAATGACATTTTCGGTAAAGTGGTACAAGTTAAGAAAGGTGTAACCATCGACCGGGACAAAACGAGTATCAATCTCAATGAGAACATGGACAGCCTTGTACCCGCCTCGAAAATTTCGGATATGGCGACGGGATGGATTTGCGGACAGACGGCCAGGGATTTCGTGAAGACGAAAACCGGTACGGGAGGCTCGATGAACATTCAGGAATCGGAAGAGTTCAAGACTACAAAGTTCTTCTGCAAGACGGATTTCGATATGAGGGAGATAAAAGCGGAGGAAGCGGCCTATGTACCTCTACCGAAGTTCTACACTTTCAAGTCGAGGGAGGAACGGGAACGCATCTTGTATAAAAATTTCATACAAGTCGGACAGGACGTAAAAGACATGATAGCGGATGTACTGAACAAGCGTGGGGCGAAATAAATCAAAATCCCTGCAATAATTTCGTGGTTATTGCAGGGATTTTTATATTCAATTTCAGTTACCCAAAATCTTGTGGGCATAAAGCCGGTTTTGCGGACGTAAATGAATTATCTGACAGTTTCCGATTGGGAATCATTTTCGGACAGCAAATTCTGTAATTTGTCGATGTCCGGTAGAGTCTTGCGTAGATTTTCAGGCATTTCTTGGGCTGTGCGATATGTCGCCACGCCCATAGGCTTATCATAGTCGCGCACCATGATTTCGACAAATTGGCGGTTAGCATCCTGACACAAGACGATACCGATTGAAGGGTTCTCGTGCGGTTTCTTGTCGGTCATATCATATACAGTCAGATAGCCACTAAGCTGTCCGAGATAATTCGGACGGAACTTGCCCCGTTTCAGCTCGACGATTACGCTGGCATTCAGCTCCCTGTTGAAGAATACAAGGTCGGCAAACATTTCCTCTCCGGCAACTATCAGGCGATGCTGACTGTCGATAAAAGTGAAGTCGTTTCCAAAACGGAGGATGAATTGCTTGATGTTGGCTACGATTTGGTTTTCGATGACCTTTTCGTTCCAGTCCTGTTCACGTTCTCCCACATTCTCCAAATTAACCATTTCGAGCATATACTCATCCTTGAACGCCAATGCCGCTTTTACGGCATAAGTGGCTTCGGGCAGCACTTGAAGGAAGTTGCTTGGCAAAGAGCCGCGATTTGAATAGATGTCTTCTTTCAAGTAATTTTTGAGAGAGGACAATGACCACGCATTTTGAGCGGCACAATGGATATAGAACAACCGTTCCGCGATGTCTTTTGAACGGGTCAGGATTTCGATATGATGCGAAAAGCTGATCTTGACAAAATCGTCCCAAGTAAATTCGGTATTGAACGGTTGCCCGATGAGTTGCAGCAGGAGATGCTCGTCAATATCTAATTCGTCCAACAGCGTTGGACGAATTAGATCCGTACCCTTTTTCGACGAATGGTTTTCCAATTCGCCCAACACTGTTGGACGAATTAAGAATGTCCTCCATTCTTCATAGAATGAGCGCATCCGTTTCAACCCCGATTCAGAAAAGCCGTGCAGACCGGGCAACTCCCGTTGAAGGAGCTTTGATATGGTAGGCAATGCTTTAGTACCCCAACAGCCGATGCGGGAATTTTCAGACACGAATTTACCCACTCCAAAATACAACGAGAGAGTTTCTTTGTTGACTGCAGCCGCACTTCTATACCGGCAGCGTTCGATGGCATGTTTGATTATCTCTACTGCCTCTGCATATTGTGTATAATCCGATGGGATAACCTGTTGTTCCATATATATATATTTTGTGCCGCAAAGGTACGAAAAAATACAGGAGATACAGGACGGAATGTCAACATATTATGGTGCCGCGTGGGTATTATTCCGTATTTTTCGTATTCCGGTGTCCGTATCAGACTCGTCTTTGCCAAGTGGCAAGGGCGGCAACATTTACCGAAGGAACTACAAGGGGGATATTGGAAATGACGGAGCCGGACAATCCCACAAGCCGTAACCAGATGTATGTAACGGTAAAAGTGGAACAAGAATTTCAAAAGTAAGTTTATAATAGGATATTGCGGCTTGGACGCATCCAACCTCATACAAACAACACTGCCCGCGTGAAAATGAGGGCAGTGTTATTTATATGGTAGTTCACTTATTTAGGCTCGTGTACCGCTTAAAAGTTCGGCAAGTTGCCGGTCGCAGAATTTATCGTATTCCTCTTTGTCTGTACCGCTTTCGACGGCTCGGTCAATGACATCGCCCAACTCGTCGAAGCATACTTCCTCATTGACGCACTCCGCACCGTTCTCTTTCAGTAGATATACTTCATAATAATCGGAGCCGTTGAGAGCGATAACGACATATCCGGCGTGTAACCGTCCGTTTACTTTGATCCGCAGTGCCGGCAATTCCCGGAATACCGTAGCGACAAACTCGCCGATTCCCCACGACATGAGAATGGGCATGGGTGTAAGTGATACCAACTGTTCTTTGATGGTCTGTGCAATGTGCATTACATACTCTTTGTTCATGATTTTGTTGTTTAGATGATTGTTGACTTGTTTTAGTTGAACCATTCGGGGTTATCCTCTTTTAATTCCGTGATGAGTTCATCGTCCGGTAATTTGAGGGTCTTCGCATCGGTAAAAAAGAAAACCTCGTCATATATTTGTTCGGCTTCCTTACTTGCAAAACCTTCGTTTTCGTCCTCGAAACTGCCCGGATGAAGTGCATCGAGCAGAGCGGTAGAGCCGATAAGTAGTTCTTCACCTTCGTTGGATTTCACGATACGGCAGATGTAGATATTGCCGTCAAATTGTAGTTCTTTCGTTTTCATACGTCTGTTATCTTAATGGGATGTGTTTCCCGTGAACCTTGAGGTATTCCATGATGCACTTCGCTTCCTCGTGCGATGCACGGTTGCGGTCATCGTAGTTGCGTGTCTCGTCCGCCATGACCACGATACACTCCTTGACCAGTCGGTAAAGGCTTTGCTGCAGTGTGGGGTGCATTTCGGGGATAGCGGCTGCAAACCGTTTGGGGTTGAAGCCGTAATCGTTCACTGCTCTTTCCCAGTCTTTGGCGAGCTGGTACTCCTTGCTTTCCTTGATATTGTCCATAATCTTGAATTTTAATGATTTGTTTTTTTCTTCCCTCCGTTCGATTCCTTTCTGTCGGAACCGCTTTGGGATTTTATGGATGCGGTACACGGTTGTCGGTACAGCTTCATACGGAATGCTTTTCCTGTCAATTACTCTTTCTGAGGAAAGGAAGAATTTGCAGGAAATTCACTTTAAGCCGCCGGATCAAGCGCGACGGCCGACCTTTGCATCTGATAAAACCAAACCGGGACGGACTGACAGGGAATGAAGCCGGGGAAACGTTATAAAAGGGAAGTTGAAAATGGTAAAAAAGAGAGGGAACGGACGTTATGAATGGAGGAAGGGCGGGTGGTGACGGGTTCGTCAGAAAGTTAAAAGAGGTACTTGGGTCCTTTGTCCGGAGCATACAAAAATGAATAGAGGGCGGATTTCTCCCTCCCCCTATCCGTTATGACAACATTTGTCAGGCAGCTATTTCTTCCGCTTGCGGTTCGGTCTGTGCTTCCGCTTCGGGTTGCGGTTCATCGGGTTGTTCCGCTTCCTGCGTGGCTTGTTCCTGCAAAGCGGCTTTCTTTTCCTCGATGCGTTGGTGTCGCTTTTCGTACACTCCATTATATCCGTCTTGGATATTGGCAAGTTCTTCGGGCATATGCTTTTGGGCGAAGTCAAGCAACAGGGAGGCAGTGACGTTGTTGCCGAATGCGTCTTTGAAATTGGCAATCAGATAATCCCTGCGGATAACGGCTTTCTGCTTGGCGGTAAGGTTCTCGATGATGCGCATTTTGTCCTCGCTCGTAAGGTAGTAATAAGAGCCTTTATCTTCAATGCCTACCTCATTGAAATGCTCTTTGCGGAGTGAGGAGAGCAGGAAGAAATACACCATTTTCTCCTCGTCCTGTCCAAATTTGCGTTCTGACATATCGACCTCTAAAATCCGCTTTTTGGTGTCTTCAACGGTCTTTTCGAGGGCAATCTCCTTGTTGCGTTTGTCCTGCTTTTCCAACTTCTCGATAGGTGAAAGCGGCATTTCGGTTGCCGTACCGTTTGCGGTGGTAGCGGTATTTGCAACATAGCACAGTGTAATGTCGTTGCTCTCGATACGGAGATAGAGGGAGATTTCTCCTGCTTCGCTTCGGGTGCGGATTGCTTCGCATTTCTCGGTGTAGCCGTTCAATTTCTGCTCGTAATCCTTTTCTGCTTCCTCGTATTCCTCGGTGGTATCGTAATCCTCTTTTTGAGGAGCTTGGGGGCATTCGGGGTATTTCGTTGCATAGGTTTTAAGGCTTTCCACCTCGTAGCCCATAGCGGTAAGTCGGTCGATGACGGCTTCATTGTAATTGTAGCTTTCGTGGCAGAGGGGAACGGCAGGGTGCTGTTCCATGAGCCGCATAGCCTTTTCGGTAAGGTGCGATGTGTTCATTTCCACCAAGCAAGCACGGTTGGCGCAATTTCCGCAACTACCCTCACAGAATAACATCATGTTATTGGTATTGTGGGGACATGAAAGACAAAGGGTTTTGTCAAATGAATAGCGATTGAGGTCTGCGGTATATTGCCGTTCGATGCTCTGTGCCACCTCGGAGGCTTTCATGCCTCGCCAACTATTGTACTGCACTCCCTCTTTCAGATGTTGGTCGTACACCTCACGCTGTATCTCTTCCCCATAACGGCAGATTTCACTTGCCACACTGATTGTGATTTCGTCCTGCTCCAACAGCAAGGCGATTTCGGGTATCAAGGAAACGAATTTAAGTCGTGTACGGATATACGCTTCCGTCTTGCCGAACTGCACGGTCAAGGATTGGACATCGTGGCGACCGCTGTCTATGAGTTTTTGGTAGGCGTTGGCTTCCTCAATCGGGGTAACATCCTTGCGATGCAGGTTCTCGGTGATTGCCATTTCCTCGGCTGTCTCGTCGGAAATTTCCATGACGGTAGCCGGAATTTCCGTCAATTCAGCCATGAGGGAAGCACGGTATCTGCGTTCTCCAAAGACAATCTCGAAACGGTTGTCCGCAATGGGGCGCACACCGATAGGCTGAAGCACTCCCTGCTGACGGATACTCTCGGCAAGTTCCGCAAGGCTTGTCTCGTCAAAGTTCTTGCGTGGGTTGTAGTTACTTGGCTGAATGTTTGCCAATGCTACCGATGTGATGTTCTTCTCTACTGCTTGGGCTGCTGCTGTTGTTGCCATAATCATAAAATTTAATTGTTATTGAATTGATTTTCTTTTTTATCCCTCTTTTCGGTTCTTTTTTCTGCCTGAACCGCTTGGGATTTACAGATGCTTCAAGGGACTGACGAACAAGCTATTTTCAACGCTTTTTCCGGAAAATTACTCTTTCAAGGAAAGGAAGAATTTTACGAGAAATGCACTTCAAAGCGGTGAAATCAAGCGCGGCAGTCCAAATTTGCGTCTGGAAAACCAACCGGCGATGGCAGGAACGAGACCGGACAAGCGGTAAGCGGAATGGATAGAAAGGGAAATGCAGCCTTGCAGCTATAAGAGGCGAATAGAACAGGTAAACTGTCAGGGGATATAAATGGGAAAACCGCTACCTTGTGGACGTGTGTCATAAGATAGCGGTATTTGGTATAAAAGTCGATTGGGCGGCAAGCCGCCCTGGTTATTTCTCGTGCTTCTCCAGATATTCCTTCATCGCCTCGTTCACAATATTTCGGAGCGACATATTCTTTTCGATAGCGAGGTATTTCATCCGGGTATGGATGCTTTTGTCGATAACAAAATTGCAATGCACAGCAGGCTCTTTTTCCGTTTTGACCGGTGCAGGTTCTTTCTTTTGCGTGGACTTCCCGGTGGATGACAGCAAGCCGTCCAGTCCGCTTCTCATGCCGTTTTTCAATGAATCACTTTTGCTCATATCGTTTTTACTTTAATTTCAACACTTCTTTTGCTAACTCCATGTAGTCCTTTGCCCCGTTGCTGTTCTTGTTGTATTCAAAGATGTTCAGACCCTTTATCGGAGCTTCGGCCAATGCCACATTGTCCCGGATGACGGTCTTGAACACTTTGTCGCAGAACGATTCGCTGATGAGTTCCGCTACACTCTTGTTGAGCGTCTTGCGCTTGTCAAACTGTGTGATGACAATTCCGCCGATGTTCAGATTCGGGTTCAAACGGGTTTTGACAATCTCGATCACATTTGTAATCTTCGCCATTCCGCGCATGGCGAGGAACTGTGCTTGTACCGGAATAATCAGAAAGTCCGCCGATGTGAGGGCGTTCAGCGTCAGCAAACCCAGCGAGGGCGGACAGTCAATCAGGATATAGTCGAATTTCCGGCTCTCAAGCAATTTTGCAATCAGGCCTTTCAGTATCAGTTCCCGTCCCGGCTCGTTGATAAGCTCGGATTCCGCCGCTGACAAATCAAGGCAGGACGGAACAACGGAAAGACCATTTCCCAGCTCGAATGCCGGTAAGGGATATTCGCCTTTCATCGCTCCGTACACCGTCTGTTCCTCTTCGATGGAGAGACCGCAGGATTCCGTGAGGTTCGCCTGACCGTCCATGTCGATGAGCAACACTCGCTTTTTTTTCTGCTGCAATGCGGCAGCAAGATTGATGGTAGTAGTCGTTTTTCCGACACCACCCTTGTGGTTCAAAACTGCGATTATTTTTGTCATAATTTCATATCTTTATATCTGATACAAAGATACTACTATTTTTAGTATTTACTACGATTAGTGCATACTATTTTACTACTTATTTATATTTTAGTATTGTAGTATCTACTACTATACTAAAATACTGATTGACTAAATGTAGTTGCATTCTATCATTTCCGATGTGATATTTCCTAATATCCTACTTTACTAACCTTAGTATATACTACATTTAGTATCGGTTGTATAACAGTAAAGTAGCCTCTTGGAGCATATAAACGGATATTGCCGCTGTCAGATCGGGGAACACAAGAAAAATCCCTCTGCCGGGTTCTCACAACCAAACAGAGGGAAAAGGCTAAGATATGAGTATGGTTTAAGCGGCTTTGGTTGTAGGTTCGTATTCGGTAGCCGGTGTTTCGGGTGGGGTTAGAGAGCGTTCCGCATCCTTGAGACTTTCGTCAATCTTCCGCTGCAGCTCCTTGCACTCCAGTTTGAGTTTTACCAATTCATCGGCTTTGCTCCACTGGCGGTCAACGATGTCCTGCAATATGGGGATTTCGCTTTCAATCCGCTCCACCGCCTTTTGTTGCTTCTCAATAAGTGAGGGCAATTTGTTTAGTGTAGCCTGCGGATATTGAGCAGATTCCACGAAGCCAAGCGGTAACGCACCTGTCAGTCCACAACGGTATTTAAGCCCGCTTGTCCCCTCGACAAAGAACGTGTTGCGGTCAAATACCCCTGTTATACTGTACTCGCTGCGTACCAACAGGTTCAGTCCTGCAAACGTACCAATCGTGCCATACGCTCCGCTACGGTAGGTTTTAGCGATGCGGTGTAATTCCCGGCCTGTTTCCTCGGTTGTGGCTTGTGGCAGGTTGAGAAGCTGCGTTACCTTTGTGCCCTCGTAAGAGTTGAAGTATTCCCAATCATTGATGAAACCGGCCTTTGTACGCCGTGCCTTTTCAACCTCTTCACGATTGGAAGCTATTTTGCGCTCGGCACGGACGCGTTCTTTCTTGAAAATGGCCTGTTCCTTTTCCAACTGCATAATCTTGTTGTCAAGTTTTGCCTTGTTCAGCAAATCTGTATTGCCGGAAAGGACAGCCACGAACTCGGCGAAGTTCATGCCGTTGTCCTCGTCCATGCCGCCCTCGTCGATACGGCGCACGGCTATTGTGCCGTTATTGATTTGGTTGATGAACATCTGCTTGTTTTTCAGCAAATTGAATTTGTAGGCGTCAAGTGTCTTTTCCGTGCCGTATATCACCACATCCACCACATTGCCGCCCCACAGCTTCACGGTGTTGCCCTTGCGTACCGCCCTGCCGTTGCGCTGCTCCATGTCGGCCGGTCGCCAGGGAATCTCCAAATGATGCACCGCTACCGCCCGCTGTTGGGCGTTTACCCCTGTGCCTAACATGGTGGTACTGCCGAAAAGCACACGCACCTTGCCGTTGTTCATGTCCTCGAACAGGCGTTTTCTTGCCCTTTCGGTGGTGGCGCACTGGATAAACTGCACTTCATCGGCCGGAATGCCGAGGTTCACCAACTTCTTTTTAATGTCAGTATATACGTTCCACTCATTCGGCTTGTATGTGCCGAGGTCGCTGAACACGAACTGCGTACCCCGGTTGGCGTTCGATTTCACATAATAGTCATAGATTGTTCTTGCGCAGATTGAAGCCTTGTTGTCGGCATCGTCGCTGAACTTGTCGCCCAACAAACGCATATCGAGAGCCATTTTCCGTGCCACGTTGGTAGCGACCAACATTTTAGCCTTATCGAGATTGTCGGGTTCGGGCGTATCAAGTCCCAAATCCTCCCACTGTCCGCTGTGTGCAAAGGAAACCAGACGGCCTATCATTTCCTCCTGCTGGATAGTGGGCGCATGAGAAAGAAAGCGCACGTTTTTATCCGGTACATCGAGGTTTATCATGTCGGCGGTGCGGTAGTCGGTAATCTCACGCAGGAACATTGCCAGTTCCGGCACTTTGATGTAGGTGCGGAAACGCTCTTTACGCTTGATTGCACCTGTCACGTTCAGTTCATAGTCGGCTGTCTTCTGCGTAAATATCGCCGCCCACGCATCGAAGCAAGAAATCTGTTGACGTTGCAATTCTCTTGGTCTAAGATACTTGAACATCACATATAGCTCGGTGAGTGCGTTAACTACTACCGTGCCCGAAAGGAATGTTGCGCCGAGGTCACGTCCTGTCCGGTGCTGAATGTCACGGATGGCAAACAGCAGGTTCATCGCCCTTTGCGAGCCTTTGGTATTGCCTATACCGGCAACCCTCGTGTGGCGTGTCTGAAACATTAAGTTCTTGAAAATGTGGCATTCATCGACAAATATGTGGTCTATGCCCATCGAGTGAAAATCGACTGTATCGTCTTTCCGGTCGTTGATTTTCATTCGCAACTCCTTAAGTTTGGCCGTGAGGTTCTGTTTGCGCTTCTCCAGACCGTCCTGCATCTTTCCGCTGCGGTAGCGCATGGTGGATTGTTCCAATACTTCCAAATTGCGCTCCACATCGGCCAGTTCTTCCGTGAATATATCTATCATGGTCTGTTCCGACTGCGGTATTTTGGCGAACTGGTCGTGCGTCAGAATGATACAGTCCCAGTTGTTGTTCTTGATTTTCGAGAATACCTCTTTGCGGTTGGCAGGGGTGAAATCCTCCTTGCCCGGATAAAGCACCTTTGCCGAGGGGTAAGCCTTGCGGAACGTGTCGGCAATCTCGTGAACATTGGCTTTCAAGCCGATAATGAGTGGTTTCTGCACTAATCCGAGGCGTTTCATTTCGTAAGCTGAAACGCACATTATCATCGTCTTGCCTGTGCCTACCTCGTGCCAACAGATACCGCCGCCGTTCTGCTTAATCATACAGATAGCGTCTTTCTGTGAGGGATAGAGGCTGTCGTATGGGAAATTCTCGAAAGAGAGCTGCGGAAAGGTCTGTGCCGAGCCGTCATAATGCGGACGGACATAGCAGTTAAACCGCTCGTTGTACACCCTTACCAATTCGTCCCTTACCTCTATCGGTTGACAGTCGAGCCACTGGTTGAAACGGTTTCTTATCTCCTGTATCTTGGTGGCCGCTTCCTGTATGGCTTCCTCGTCCGGCACTCGTACCGTTTCGCCGTTCCGCTCTATCTCTTTGGTTATTTCGGGAACGGTGTCCTGCAATGCGTGTACAAACAAGTCCTCTCCGTTGTAATTCTTTACGGAATAGGTGTTATAGACTATAGGGGAATATCCTTGCAGACGTACCAGATAGGTGTCGTTCACGTCAAAATACATCACATCGGTTTCCGTTCCGAAAAGCTCTGTGGCAAAATCGGCGTACAGCTTCGTGTCAATCCAACGCTCGCCCATGTTGATGTCGAGTTCCTCGTAAGGTATCGCTTCGGGCATGGCTTCCTCCAATGCCTTTACAGCGGTTTCCGCCCAGTCCTTTTCCTTGCCTGTGAGGTCGGGAAGATAAGAGCCTGTTTCCTTGCTTTTGGCAATGACGTTTCTGGCTATGAACTTGCCTTTGTGTTCCCATTCTCCGGTGGCTGGGTTGTAGAATATCTCGCCTTTGAGGTCGTCGATAACTTCGTCCTCGTCTTTGCCTGTGGTCTGTGTCAGATAGCCCATATCCACACAGCCGTAAAAGTTCAGACTGCTTGCCAACGCTTCGGCCGGTGTGAGTTGCACGGTCGTGTCTATCTTTTTGAACGCTACAGGCTCACGCATGATGTCGGCTTTGAATATGTTGCCCTTGACCTGCATTTCTATTGTAAAGACTTCCACGCCAAGGCTGTCAAGCATGATAAATTCCTTGTTGTCGTTCTCGTGGAAAAAGCCCCATTTGGCGACAAAAGCATCATAGCAAGCGTTCAGTCGTTCACGCAGTTGCGGCTGTTCCATCTGTTTCTCCTGCTCTTTGATTGCAAGTTCAAAGTATGCCTTGCGGATAGCGAAATAGTCGTTTGCCCTGTCGGTGTTCACCTTGCCCTCGTCCACCGGGACAAAATCGGTGGCCGTCTCTTGGTAGAGGTCGGATTTGCGGTATTGGATAACGCCCACCTGCCCCTCGAACAGTACCATTGCGCCCTCTTTCATCCACGCTTCCGGCTCGTCCGTATAGGCTCGTCTGCCTTTTGGTGGTTGCTTAACGGCCACACTACCGAAAAGGGACATTTGCGTGTGTATGCCGTCCTGTCCCTCACTTGTGAAAAGGCTTTTGCGGAAATAGCGGCCAAAGTCGAGTTTGAGCAATGCGGCGAGGTACTGCGACATGGCGTTTTCATCACCCTGCCACTGGTATTTGCGTACATACTTGCCGTACTGGTTCATCGCAATGCGGCTGCCTGTTGCAAGGGTGGTTTTCGACAATGTGAAAAGTTTGTTGGCGTATTCGGTCATTGTGCCTGTCGTATCTGCCTTTTCCCTGCCGACCTGCAAAAAGAGCTGTTCCCTTTGTGAAAGTGATGCCTTGTGTGTATGTTTTTGAAATACAAGTAAGTCACTGCCTACCTCGATACCGCTTGTTTGCATGAAAAGCATGTCGGGCAGACGAATGGCACTTATCAAATCAGCATGGCTCACAAGGTAATCACGCACGAATTTGTTGCTTGGTGTGTCGGCCACGCCCCTTGATGTGACGAAAGCCAACAGACCGCCCTCGTTCAAAAGTTCCATAGCCTTGACGAAAAAGTAATTGTGTATGGTCTTGGTAGCCTGCTCGTATATGCCGCCTTTCTTCCAGAGTTCCGCATCGAACACACGGAAGTTACCGAAAGGTATGTTGGAGGCTATGACATCGAATTTCGTATGTTTAAAACCCTGTTCGTCTATCGTTTCAAACCCGGCTGTCCGTGTAATCGTGTTGTCATTCAGCAGGGAGAGTATCAGACCCGAAACCGGGTCTTTTTCAATAGCATAGCCGCAGGTGTCGGACATGGCTACCGGGAGGAAACCGCCAATGCCTGCACTCGGTTCGAGGAATGAGCGCATTTGCAGTCCGTTATCCTTGAATGTAGTGTGTATTTGTTTTGTTACCGCTTGAACAAGGAATTTCGGGGTGTAGAACGCTGTCAGGACGGAGGCTTTGATACCCTCCATGACGTTGTGGCGCATGGGTTCTGTGAAATGTGGGTAGGTGTCGATAAGCTCCTGCAATCTTTGTATCGGTTCTACCATGTCGCCACTTACAGGCTTTTCCGTGCCGATGTTCAATACTTCTTTGATACCGCCAAACCCCGAATATAGGGATAAAATCTCTTTTTCCTCTGTTGTGGCTTGTCTGCCTTGAATGTGGATTTGTAACGCTGTCTTTATCGCTTCCACGTTTGCCACCAATGATTTCAATTTGTTGTAACTCATATTTAACCTTTCTTTTTATTTCCCTTTGTTCGGTCTGTTTGCGACCGCCGGGAAGATTTTTCTGCTTTCAGAAGGTGGTGAGGGACAATCGGACAAGGCTGATCCGAAAAAATACGCTCGACAGACGGAGAGGAAGATTTTTACGTGTCACTCGCAGCGGCACGCCGGCCTTGGCAAGATTGGAGCGGCCGGTTACCTTTGCGGAAAATTCTATCCCGTAGGTCGCACGGCAGCGGACTTGGGTTTAATGGGAATCCGTTAGAAAAAGGAAAGATTATGGGTAAAAGAATAAGGCGGCCAGCCGGGACGGACTTTTCGACGGACTGTCTTGGGACTACAGAGGGCAGGATTTATCCCGCCCCCTGTAATGCCAAGTCTGTCCGTGTCCGTCCTTTTGCAAAAAGGGGCTTCACGCACTTTATGTAAGGTGTTACACAAAATGCGTGAGGCTGCTTGAAGCAAACTGGCCGCAGGATGTAAGGCTATAAGAGGGAGAACAGGAGTTCTATAAAAGGTCGTTGGCGGACGGGAACATCAGACCGTACCGAGACTTTGCCCGATACGGTCTGTCCTTACCCTGCATATAACTCAGTCTATGTCATAGCCTATCATGTATTCATCGTTGATAAGCAGATAATAGTAGCCGTTACCGCAATTCCGGTATTCTTTGCTGAATCCAGCCGCCATATCGCCGTTTTCGCGCGGCTCACACCATAACGTACCGTCATAGCCACAAAAGTCGAAACGTCCGGTGGAAAACTTTTCGCCTTGCTTCAGTGCCGTTCTGAAACGAGCCATATCCCAACTGCCGCAATACTTCTCGATGGTGGCAAGTCCGATACACTTGCCGTCGATGCGTGTGCCGGTCGTGATGCGGTTCTCGTAAAGGGATTTATCCAAATCGGCATTAGCGATTTTGCGAAGCCAGTCGTTTGTATGCGTGGCAAGCCGGGCAAGTTTCTGGTATTTCAAGACCAGTTTCTTTTCTATGTCCGCTGCATCTTCGGGAGAGGATGACGGATAGTATATCTTCTCAATGCTTGCCCAATCTGTGAAGATGTACCCGCTTTTTCGTTTTTTGGGCGCAATAATGCCGATAACATTTTCATTGCGGTTGATGAATAATCGCCTGCGTTGGCCTGCAATCCTTACATATAAAGAGGCGGGATTCTGCTCGTTTCGGAGATAGGCTTCTGCCGGATGGATAGTTGTTGTTTCCATATCTATATGAATTTTGATTTTTGCTGTTCCTATTTGGGTTTACCTGTTCAAAGTTCCGGGATTGTGCCGTTCTTATATAGAACACCGTCCCGATAATGGGACACGATGCCCGGCTTAAGTCCCATTTCCTCAAAGGCTATATGCCTGATATAGTCCTTGTATTCTTTGCCAATGAAATTCTTTCCACAAAGGTTGTTGAAAATCATAGGGACGGAAAAAACGTCTTCGCTCGACAATATCACTTTGCCGTCTTGTCTAATTTCTTCTACCATACTTGTTTACTTTTAATTGGTTGAACTTTTCTGCTGATTTTTTCTTTTTCCCTGCTTTCGTTTGCCGTGCAGGTTTGTTTTCAGCTTTTTGAGGCAGCCAGAGGATGAAGCTGTGGCATCATAAGCCAAACCCGGATAGAAAACCGACCGTGCAACAGTCTGTTTTCGTCATCCGAATGCAATGCGGCTTGGCGATTATGCGCTTCGTCCTACATTCGCCGACGAAAAGAGTAAAGAATGACCTGCCGATAAACGAGATGTGACAACAATAAAACAGGAAAATACGATTTGGTAAATTGTCATTGTACAATATTGAACAACCACTAAATATCGGCACAATTTTAATTTAGTGCCGATATTTAGTAGATGATGACAAAAGGTTATTTACATATAGATTGTTTTAAATAAATACAAATTTTCGGCACTATTTCTGAATAGTGCCGAAAATTTGCTATATTTGCAGGCAAAAACAGGATATAATATGAGTAATAAAACAACGACATCCATACTTGAATACGCTGAAGTACACCGTGATTTCAGCATGGATGACTTGTTTGCCTATCTTCACGAAAAGGTTGGTATAAGCAAGTCTTCCTTGTCATGGTATCTGTTCAAGCTCGTGAATGAAAATGCACTGGTCAGAACCGGACGCGGAATGTATGCTAAAGTCATGAAACAGCCCTTTGTTCCTAAACTCATAGGTGAAGTAAGAGAAATTTACGATTCGTTGCTGGTCAATTTCCCATTTGCGAAGTTCTGCGTCTATCAGGGGGATATTATCGCACCCTTGCAGCATCACCTTTCTTCCAACCGTGTTGTCTATGTGGAAACAGACAGGGATTCGGCAGAAACGGTTTTCAACTTTTTGAAAGACGGGAACCGTGACGTCTATCTGCGACCGGACAAAGATATGATTTACCGATATGTAGATATGGACAGCCGTGTCTTTTTTGTGAAAAATTTGGTCTCGGAAGCTCCTTTGCAGAAAGTATCAGATGTACCGATGCCTACACTGGAAAAGCTGTTGGTGGATATATTGAGGGATGCGGATTTCTTCTACCTACAAGGTAGTGAAAGCGAGCATATCTTTGAAAATGCCTTTAACCTGTACGCTGTCAATCGAAATCGGCTATTCAGGTATGCCGGCAGACGTAAGGCAAAAGAAGAAATATTGTCCATATTAGAAAATCTGAACATAAAATGATAAAGAAGGAGTGTTTTACGGCAGAATGGATCGAACAGGTTTCATCCGAATTGCACTATAATGATAAAAATCTGATAGAGAAAGTAATCCGTGCCCTGTCCCTGCTTGAAATGCTGGTTAAAGCCGGGTGTCCACTGGTTTTTAAGGGAGGAACGGCACTTATGCTCATACTTGGGAAATCTGCTCATCGTCTGTCAATCGACATTGATGTTATCTGTCCCCCTGGAACCAACATTGAAGACTATCTGAAATCATTTGCCGATTTCGGCTTCATCAATCTGGAACTTGTGGAACGCAAGCAACGGGATGATGCGGATATTCCCAAGAGCCATTCCAAGTTTTTCTATCAGATTGCCTACCGAAATGACACCGATGCACAATCCTATATCCTGCTGGATGTACTCTACGAGGACATTCATTATTTCCGTACCCAACAAATAGCTATCGACTGCCCGTTCATACGGTTGGAAGGAAAACCATTGATGGTAACAGTCCCGTCCGCAGAAGATATTTTGGGCGATAAACTGACGGCTTTCGCTCCCAACACAACTGGAATACCTTATTACAAGAATGGAAGGTCCTGTTCGATGGAGATAGCCAAACAGCTTTATGATGTGGGGCGGCTGTTTGAAAATGTTTCAGACTTGCAGATTACCAAAGAAGCGTTCCGTAAGATTGCGGTGGTCGAACTTTCATACCGGTCTTTCGGAACGGACATAGGGCAAGTTTTCAATGACATCCGCCAAACGGCACTTTGTATCTCCACACGGGGAAAAGCCGGAGAAGGAGACTTCGACCTGATACAAGACGGAATCATCCGTGTCAAATCATTCATGTACAATCAGCGTTATCTGATAGACCATGCCATTATTGATGCAGCAAGGGCGGCTTATTTAGCCACGTTAATTGAAAAGGGAATCAATGAAATAGAATCTTATTCCAACAACCCTGCCGATATAAAGGATATGGTCATCCGACCTTCGCTGCCCAACAAACTGAATAAGCTGAGAAGCAACCTACCGGAAGCCTACTATTATTGGGCAAAAACGAGTGAGTTATTGGAAGCATGAAGTTTTACGAACATCGAATGGAAAAGATAAAAGCCGTATTCAACTGGAGCGGGGGAAAAGACTCCGCGCATGCCCTTTGGCGAGCTCGTCAATCGGAGCTATACGACATCGTTGCCCTGCTCACCA
This sequence comes from uncultured Muribaculaceae bacterium, assembly GCA_964018905.1. Classification (GTDB taxonomy): domain Bacteria; phylum Bacteroidota; class Bacteroidia; order Bacteroidales; family Muribaculaceae; genus JAAVFS01. The sequence goes on along the minus strand of CAXHRO010000027.1, from coordinate 18,245 downwards.
CAATCAATCGTGACTCGCAACGCTCCACCATGCACGGTATCCCACTCCCCTTGCTTCAGGCACAAGCAGACAGTATCGGTATTCCCCTGCATATCGTGAATCTCACACCCCAGGGGAACCTTGAAAATTACGCAGAGGCCATGACTTGCGCAGCCCTACATTTCAAGGAGCAAGGAGTAACCCATTTTATTTTCGGGGATATTTACTTGCACGATGTCCGTGCCTACCGGGAGCGACAACTCGCTCCACTCGGAATAGAGGTTGTGGAGCCGTTATGGGGAGTAGTCTCCTCGGAAATCGTCATGCAGCAATACCTCGCTTCCGGACTGAAGACGGTCATCGTGACCACGCAAGCCGATGGCTTGGGAATGGATGCCATCGGTCGCGAGGTAGATGCCGACTTTATTGCCTCTCTCCCCAAGGAAATGGACCCCAACGGAGAAAACGGAGAATACCACACGTTCTGCTACGACGGACCGATATTCTCTTCACCCGTACTTTTCCGACTGGGAACTCCCTTTAGCCAAAGTTATGACATCCGGCTTGAGGATGGCACGATTCAAACCTATACTTATTGTTTTGCCCATCTTTCCGCCGAACCATAACACGGATTACATTTGCAATCATAAATCAACAATATGGAAAACAAAGGATATATACATGTCTATACTGGCAACGGGAAAGGAAAGACAACGGCCGCATTTGGGCTTGCCATTCGAGTTTTGTGTGCCGGAGGAAGCGTCTTCATCGGACAATTCGTAAAGAACATGAAATATAATGAAACCAAGATCGAACATCTGTTTAACAACGTCCGCATCCAGCAATTCGGTCGGGGGTGCTTTATTGAAAAGAAGCCGGCACAAGAAGATATTGACGCAGCTTATGCGGGATTGGAAAGCTGCAAACAAATTCTCGCTTCGGGAGAGTATAATCTGGTCGTGCTCGATGAACTAACCATTGCCCTGTATTACGAGTTGCTTTCTATTGAGGAGGTATTGACGGCGATTTCTCGACGACATTCCGGGACAGAGTTGGTAATCACGGGACGGTACGCTCCGGCAGAATTGATCGACATAGCCGACTTGGTCACGGAGATGCGAGAAGTCAAACATTATTACACGGAAGGCGTCCTCTCCCGCAACGGGATAGACCGTTAGAGTCCGATCTCCCTACTCGGTCTTGGTTTCACAATCATTCAAATAAAAAATTACGATAAGTTCCAAAATGAAAAGTCCCCTGTTTTAATCGAAAACCACATCACCTAATGACACTCTTTTCGATTAGCGTTTGGCGACATAAACACTCTTACAACAGTCTGCTCAAAGCTGAAATGCACTCCTGCTGTGTAGTCCTGATGTAATCGAAAACGACCGACGGATCGACACTCTTGCCATTTAGCTTGCAGGTTATGTGCAGGTGTTCGCCTGTACTTCGTCCAGTCGAGCCGGTTATACCGACGGCATCACGGGGACGGACTACCGTACCCTTGGCGGCCAGCACCCGTGAAAGGTGGCAATAGCTGACGGTGTAATTTCCGTGCCGCAGGGTCACATACTTGCCGGAAGTCTTGTCCTGTCCCACTTTGATGACCACCCCCTCCATCATGGCCAATACCTGCTCGCCCCGTGCGTGCAGGTCGATACCGCCGTGAAACTTCCTCTTCCCGGTAAACGGGTCTTTCCGGTAGCCGTATGGCGATGTAATTCTGATGCGCTGCAATGGATAAGACACGCTGAGATAACGGTCAATCCACAACTTCTTACTTTCATCGGCAGGTTTTGTTGAAGCCTCCTGTGCAGGAGCCATGCTTTCGGGTGTCGGCTCCTGCTTTTTCATACCCTCCTGCAAGGCTTCTACCTTGTATCTTTCTGGTGTCTTGGCAATCGTGTTGAACTGCGCCTGAACGGGCATCGTGCAGAATGAAATACCCGATATTGCTATCAGTAAAATTTTTCTCATTCGGCAAAGTTATAACGGGAGTTTTCATGTCGGAAACAAACAGCCGTCATTTCTTGTATTGGTTTGATATTTTGCGTCTATTAGTACGATTTTGATTAGATAATTGTACTAATGAAGATAAAAACAGCATATTACAACCGTTTATATAGCTGTATTTTTGTTCGTCACAATAAGATGTCTCTATCTTTGTATAGTACAATTTTATAATATAAATATAGTATGAAAAAAGTTCAGATTGAATTTGATGAATTACCCTTCCCGGCACTGGAACGATTCGGTCTCACACGGGAGATGATCGAGGATTTGCCGATGCGTGTGTTGGACGACATCTGCAATGGTCGGCATTCTCCCGTGCTTCCCGTGCGTGTTACGGACGAGCATGGCGGGCAAATAGAGAGCCGTAGCCGCTTTGCCTTTATCCGCATGGACAACGGTCAGGTGGATGTGGTCTTCTATCCGGCACTGAAATCCTCTCCGTTGGAACGGTATGACGAAGCGCAGCAGAAACAGTTGCTCGACGGCAAGGCGATTGTCGCCGACGTGGAAATGGCGGACGGCCGGAACAGCAAGGCTTTCGTGCAGATTGACACCGAGACGAAACAGGTGATGTATGTCCCCACGCCCATCATCGCACGCAACCTGAAAGTGCTGGCCGAGGTCATGCGCCTCGGTGCAGTGGAGGTAAACGGGATGCAGCACGGCGAGCCGCTGACGGTCGTCGTGGACGGCGAGCCTGCCACAGTGGGCATAGACCTTCATGCCAAGACCGGCATCCGCATCTGTTCGGGCGACGCGCAGCAATGGCGCAACCAACCCAAGCGAGAGTGGGACAAATACACCTTCGGGTGCTACGGTTGCTGGGTCATGGACGATGACGGCAACCTTGACTACGTTTCGGAAGAGGACTACACCGAGGAGTTGTGGAACGAACAGAAGAAGAGCGGCGAGCGCAACCGTGCGGCAGCCCTTCACAAGTAAAAACAATCAATCCGTAGATTATGGCACAAAACGAATATTATCCCGAAGAGGTGCTTGTCGGGAAGATGCAGAGCGGCGAATACGGCTGGCTCGATTACGTCAATCATTTCTCCGCCGACTGGCAGGAGGAATACGCCCGTTACTGCGAGGAAAAGGGGCTTGCTGTCGGCAACGAATCCGCTGCCGAGTTTGTCCGCTTCAAGGACGAACAGTTGGAGGCGGCAATGGAACGCGGCGACGCATAACGAAAACAATCCGACTATGGCGATACGAACGAATACCAATCCCCGGCAGATGGACTTGCAGCCCGAAATGCGCAATATGCTGATGCGTAACGGCCTGCAAGCCCATGTTGCGCTTGATGGTTCAGGGTATCGGCTGATTGTGCAGGGGCATGATTCTCCGCTGCTGGTCTATCCGATAAGCGAACGTCAGATGTTGGCACTCACGGACTGGGGAACCAATACGGCCAACAAGAAAGCCTACAACGTGCTCACGAGCATCGTGGGCAAAGACTTCTACATGCCCAAGAACTTCGTCCATGCCCGCAATGCCAACGGGCGTGTGGCTATGGGGCTGCACGGCTACCGCATCGGCATCGGCGAGTACGGTCGCATGGGACGGATGGGAATGCCCCCGCCGTTCCTCGGCTGGACGCCACGCAACCAGTGGGGCTTCCACCTGCGCAGGGTCGGCGGCCAACTGTTCTTTCCGGGGCCGTCCATCGTACCCGAACGTCCCGACGGGCGCATGAAGCCCGGCGAGTTGCAATCGGGCGGTTACGGATTCTATTACAAGGGGCATCAACAAGCGCAACCCGTACAGCAACGGGACGTTCTGCAGGACTTGCAGGCGGTCATCACGCCGATTGTCAGCCGTCCGCGCAGCGGAGAACCGGCACGGCCGTACAAGGAGCTTATAGCCTCTCCGGTCTATTTTTCCAACGAGAAATGGGCGGAGTGCCTTGCCTCGCACGGTCTTGTCGTGGATGCGGAAAGGCGGACGCTAACCGTGCAGTCGGAAAGCGTCCAAGCCGATATGGTCTATGACCTGACGGAAGAGGAAGTGAGGACACTGGTTGCCACACCCATCGAGGAACAACCCGTAGAAAAACGTCTGGAACTGCTGAACGGCATTATCGGGGCTGACTTTTCCGACAAAGTGACGATGGAGGCTCTCAACAGCGATCAACGCATCGCTATCGGTCTGCATCCCGAAGTACAGCAGGATTTGGAACAACGCCAACGGCAGGAGCAGGAGGCTTTCATGCCGGTGGAAACCTCGCTGCAACAGCAAGAGGAATCCATACAGGGAGAGATCGGTGCGTCAGTGGACGGGCGTGACCTCCAGTTTCTGAATGAAAACAAGGGATGGTATCGGGAAGAGAAGCACGGACGGGAAGTCGAAGTGAGCCAGATAGCCGTTCAACCGGCACAGACCGAGGGGAAATACAGGATGACCGCCGTTATCGACGGTCAGGCTATCAGCCACGAAATCACTCAACGGGACTACGACAAGTTCCTTGCTGTGGATGATTATCACCGGATGAAGCTCTTTTCCAAGATTTTCAGCGAAGTGGACATGAAAACACGCCCGGAAGCACAACGGGCGCTCGGTACGAAAATCTTTGCCGCCCTCACCGCAGGTACGGTAGTCGCGGCGGGTGTCGCGCACGGCATCCACCATCACTGCCATGCCCCGGAGTTCTACGGCGAGCGTTTCGGCGGTCCGCCACGCCCGTACTTCAAGCCGGGTGTCGATACGCCGAGGGATGTGGCCATCCGTTGTTTCGAGGCAGAGATGAACCGTGAAATCAATGATATGAGAATGGGGAGGTAAACCATGAGAGAGGGCGAACTGACTTATGACGATTTTCTGCGCAGGCTGAACATTCAGGACGTGCTTATCGATGCGGGCTATCACCTGAACCGGCGCGACGGCCTGCGCTATCCCTCGTATGTCCGGTTGGACAGCGAGGGGCGGCGCATCCGCAACGACAAGTTCATTGTCACGCAGCAAGGGAAATGCTGTTTCAAACCGCAACAGCAGAAGTCGTATAACATCATTTCCTTTATCAAGGAGCATCCGCATTTTTTTGCGGAATACCGTGCAGGCGTGTCTTCCGACCGACTGGTAAACCTTGTCTGCAACCGGTTGCTGAACCAACCCGTCGCTGACCGGGATACCCGGATTATCCAGCCTAAACGGGAGGTGAAGCCGTTTGATATGGCGGATTACGACATTCACCAGTTCAATCCGCAGGATCGGGCGACACAAAAGAAGTTCTATCCGTTTTTCAAGCATCGTGGAATCGACCTTTACACGCAATACGCCTTCCACCGGAATTTCTGTCTGGCGACAAAGCATCGTGAGGACGGCATGAAATACACCAACCTCGCCTTTCCGCTGACCGTTCCGAAAGATACGGGGCAGGTTGTCGGTCTGGAAGAGCGAGGCCGCCCCCGCATGGACGGCAGCGGCAGTTATAAAGGAAAGGCGGAAGGGAGCAATTCGAGCCAAGGGCTATGGATTGCCAGCCCAGCCCAAACGCCTCTTGCGAATGCCAGGCATATCTACTGGTTCGAGAGTGCCTACGATGCGATGGCCTATTACCAGCTTCATCAGGTAAACAACAAGGATTTGCGGAAAGCGGTCTTCGTATCTACCGGCGGCAACCCGACGGTGGAACAGATGCGGGGTGTTCTCGCACTTACACTTCCTGCCCGGCAGCATATCTGTTTTGATACCGACCTTGCGGGAATCGAGTTTGCCAAGAATCTGCAACAGGAGATGTACCGGGTTGTCCGCTCCACCATCGAGCAGACGCCGGAGCGGAAGGCATATCTGGATTCCGTCGCTGACGGCAAGAATCTCGATGAAGGCGACATTGAACTGTTGCCCGACGCTTTGCGGTCGAGTTACGGCAAATATGAATCCGCGTGGGAAGAAGCCATGTCGATGCGGTCGAGCGGTTTGTGCCACCCGGACGACATACGGGAGCAGACGGATATCATGAACGGTCATTACCGGGAATTTCGGGAAGGGCTGCGGGAGTTCCTCGGCTTGGACAGGGAAAACGATACCTCTTTTGTCCGTGAACAGCCGACCTATCCCAGCAAGGACTGGAACGAACAGCTTTTGGCCGAGCTGAAACGGGAAGAGACGGTCGATGAGACACAGGCGAGAGAACAGTCACCGGAAGAGGAACAACAAACACACTTTCGCCGATGATGACCGATGCACCTACAGGACATTTCCAAAGTATCGTGCTGCAACCGCACGCCGGACAGTTCTTTATCGACGAGCTGCCCGCAATCGTGCTGTGTTGTGCGGCATGGGTGTACGGAGGTATGGAGGGGCTGCCTCTGACGGCTCTTGCCGTACCGGTCGCCACCTTGCTCTCTTTGGCATTGCTGTACCGTTTCATCTATCTGCGCCGGACACGCTACCATATCGGTTGCGAGCAGCTTATCAGCCAGCATGGGGTGCTGTCCCGGAAGACGGACTACATGGAGCAATACCGCATCGTGGACTTTGTGGAACACCAAAGCCTCATGCAACAGCTTTGCGGATTGAAGACGGTACGCATCTTCTCGACGGACAGGAATACACCCCGGCTTGATTTGGTAGGTATTGAATACGACTTCGATGCGGTAACGCTTATCCGGGAACGGGTCGAGTATAACAAACGAAAAAAGGGAATATATGAAATCACGAATCATTAGTCTGGTCATTTTTGCCGTCTGCATGATGCCACACTGGGCGAAAGCACAAATCACGGCATCCAATCCGTTGGAATGGATGGCGTTGGCCGAGGGCAACGAAGTCATCAATGACCAGATAGAGAAACAGATAAACGGCCAAACGAAGACAGCGATGCTGCAGAACAGCATCGCCGCCGAGTTCAACCGCATTCACAAATGGGAGAAGCAATATAACAGCTATCTCAAGACGGCAAGCGGCTATGCTTCATCACTGAAAGCCTGCACCCACCTCTATAACGACGGGGTGAGAATCTTCCTTACGTTGGGGAAATTAGGCAAGGCTATCAGGAACAATCCGCAGGGCATCGTCGCCTCCATGAGCATGAACAACCTGTATATCGAGACGGCAACGGAACTGGTATCGGTCTTCACGCTCCTGAATGACGCGGTAGCCAAGGGCGGCCATGAGAATATGCTCACGGGAGCGGAACGCAGCAAGACCCTGTGGGCATTGAACGACAAACTTTCGGCTTTCAGCCGGAAGCTGCACCTGCTCTACCTGAGCATACGGTACTATACCCTCAATGATGTGTGGAACAATGTGACGGCCGGGATGCTCGACCGCAACAACGGGGAGGCGGCACGGATGGCCATGACCCGTTGGCGCAGGGCTGCCGTCCTCGCACGATAAAAACGGAACTGACAATGAAACGGACGATTTGGATAGGCATCTTATTGTTGTGCATCGGTATTAACAAGACATGGGCGCAGAACGACCCCGTGCTTGCCGGGATGATTCTGCTCTATACCGACAAGGCGGAAAAGGAGCTGAAGAACCAGGAGAAGGTCATGCTGCTGCAGACCACCGGACACCTGTGGACGAAAGAGGAAGTGAAAGCCACGACCGACCTGCAACGGGAGTTCAACAACTATCTGGACTCTTTCCGGTCGATAGTCTGCTACGCGGCGCAGATATACGGTTTCTACCACGAAATATCGAAGCTGACGGACAATATGGGTGACTTTACCAGACAGGTGAGCCGTAACAGTCCCAATGCGCTGGCCGTCGCCCTCTCCACGCAACGGAACCGGATTTACCGGGAACTGATCATGAACAGCGTGGAGATTGTGAATGACATCCGCATGGCGTGCCTTTCGGACAACAAGATGACGGAGAAGGAGCGCATGGAAATCGTCTTCGGCATCCGTCCGAAGCTCAAGCTGATGAACAAGAAGCTGCAACGGCTGACCAAGGCGGTGAAGTACACGACGATGGGCGACATCTGGCGTGAAATCAACGAAGGGGCACGTCCGACGGCCGACAAGCGGGACATCGTGGAAGCTGCCAAGCGACGCTGGCGGCAGATAGGAAAAAATGTAAGACCTTAAAAACAGATAACGTATGGGAGTTTGGGATTCAATATTGAAATATGGCGGCAAGGCCATGAAAGGTGTCGGGACGGCTACGGCGGCTACCGGCAAGAAAATGGGCAATGCGGCTTTGCACCCCTCGCAAACCTTGCGTGGTGCGGGTCAGGCCGTCAAGACGGCGACTGTCGGCGGCGCAGTCGGTTATGTGGGCTGGGAGAAGCTGACCACCGACAAAAGCGTGGTGCGCATCGTGAGCGATGCGGTCATCGGCGAACTGGCGACGAATACCCTCGCGGAGACGGCTGACGGTGTGCGTGAACTGACGGGCAAGGCCGGGGAAGCCATCGGCTCGGTCAGCGGTGCGGTGACCGGTATCGACAACAAGCTGAACGGCGTGTCGAACTTTCTGCGCCAAGCCTCTGGTGGCGGTGTCATGGATATGTTCGGCAACTTTTTCCGCAACCTCGGCAGCGGCAACGTGTCGGGGTTGGGCATCGCCGGACTGGTCGCGGCGGCGTTCCTCATATTCGGACGCTTCGGCTGGTTAGGAAAAATCGCGGGGGCGTTCCTCGGCATGATGCTTATCGGTAATAACGCGGGTGTCCTCCGAACGCAGGAAACGGGAAACGTGCAGCGTAGCCGGACACCTGACCTTCCGGCCGAGAAACAGACGCACAGCGGAGGGATGAGAAGATAGGAATATGAATCAAAATGGAAACAGCATGAAATATACAGAAGAAATGATCCTGCAATCCGAGAGCGGCTATTGTATGCCTTTCGAGGAACAGCAGGGCAAGGATGTGGAGCTGTCGCTCGGCTACGGCGAACAGACCGACCCGGCGACGGGCGAGAAATTCTTTCATCACGGCATCGACTTCAACGTGCGGTGCTATACGCTTTCCGCCCTTGCCAGCGGCATCGTGTCGGGCGTGGGCAACGATAGCGGACACGGCATCTGCCAGACCATCCGCTACGGGGAGTATGAGGTGACCTACGGAAACCTGTCCAATGTGTTCGCCCAATTCGGCCAGCGTGTCAAGGCCGGGCAGACGGTAGCCCTGAGCGGCGACAAGCTGCATATCGCCGTCCGCTTCAAGGGAGAGGAACTGAACCCGCTGGAGTTCCTGACGATGCTGTACGGGAATATTCAGGCGATGCGTCAGGCTGGCGGACACGAGACTGACTATTTCTCCGGTCTGGAACTGAAAACCGATTACGAACACGACAAGAGGGAGATAGAGGAACTGATGCTGCGCTTCCTGCCGCATTACATGGAGGATTTGCGGCATGGGACATACACCTTGCCCCGAAATACGGAGCAGTCGCTACGCCACATCTTCACGGTGGGCGCGATGAAGGAGTATTTCTACGAGAATATGCCGAGCATGGCCAATCCGCTCGGACTGGGACACAAAGCCCTGCCGCTGGCCTGCAAGGTACAGAACCTCCTGATTGCGGATTTCCTGCATTACCTCGCCCTGCGGCATGACGTGTACCTCTCCACAGCGGACGGCGACGTAAAAAAAAACTCCATGACGAAGCCCTGACATATAACGGTGTCATCGACCCGTTGGCGGAACTGGACATCGACATCCAGAGCTTCGACATACCGAGGCTTGTCACGGTCTATCCCGACCGGGCGGGTGTGCGCTGGTGGACGAAGGCATGGTTCAACAACCGGGAAGAGGGCGAGACATCCGTCGAAATCGAACGGGAGCAGGCGATACGGTTCATGCAGGACAACATCGAGAAGGACGCATGGCTGGAAGAGTTCTTTCCCCGGCAGATGGAGGTTTACCACAACGCCATCGAGCAGACGAAAGAACAGTTATTGAAACAGATAAATATATAGTACACAATATGGATGGAATCAAACATAGCCGGCAATTCGCGGAAATGGAACGCCTCGTGAGCGACTATTTCCATTGCCACCTTGCGCCCGTCATGTCAAAAACGCAGGCTTACCTCACGAAGAAACAGGGCGAGGAAATGAGGGAATATTCCACCTCCTTGGGCGGCATACTCAGCGCGATGGCGTCTGCGGCACAACCGATGGGCGACCCATACCAGGTACTCAAGGTCACGGGCGAATGGAACTCGAAGACAACGGAGGACTATATCGGAATGTGCAAGGCGGAGATTACCGGCTCCAAGGAGATACAGCAAGACCTCGCATACATGGCCGGGCAGTGGCGTGATACCGTCGTGCAGGAAATCGGACGCAAGCGTTACGATGAACTGTCGGAACAATTAGGCGGTGACCTTGCCTATGCCTATATGGACTACCGGGTGGAGGAACTGATGATTGACCGGCTGGTCAAGGAGCGTATGCCGAAATCGTCAGCCGACTACATCATCCGCAAGGCCGCCGAATCGAGCCTGCTCGGACTCTCGCAGACCTTGAACCGCTCGCCGCTTGCCGAGGAAATCGAGGCACGGGGCGAAGCGGCCTACCGTCCGAAAGGATGGGAAAAAGGCGCGGGTCGGGTACTGGGCGCAACGGCAGATACCGTGATGATGGGCGGCGTGGGTTCGTGGGCAACACTGGCGAAGTTTGTCGGGGCAGATGTGGCTATCTCGGCAGTCGCCTCCCGTTTCGAGCCGAAAAAGCCTGATACGCTTTCTGTGGAACAGTGCATCAGCAAAGGGGTGTTCGGCAGCGAACGGAACGTGTTTGCGGACTTCCGCAAAGAGGCTGCAACGGTACAGACCGGCGAGAGTCCGCTTATCATGGCGGCCAACGAGCGATTGAAAAAGAAAATACCGGTGATGGACTTTAATTTTTTGAAGTGGATGCAGACGCCGAAGTTTACCCCTTTCCAAATGCCCGAACTGCCCGGACACCCTGAAAAGAAGAATGAACGTGCCGAACGGTACAAGGATGTGCCGCTGGTCGTCGCTCCCGGACAGGAAGAAGCCTATCTGAAGCATTTGGAGAAATATAAGAATGCAACGGCTGTAACTGCCAAAAAGGAGTCAGCGCAGCCGGAGACGGAACAGAGGGAAAAAGAAGAAAAAGAGGAACGGCAGGCGGTTGTTCCCCACAAGGAAGAAATGCAAGAGGAACAGGCCGTACAGAACAACACGAACGGTTGGAACGGATTGCTCGGTATGCTGGGGCTGGACGGTATGGGAGACGTCACGGGCAACCTCGGATATGTCATGGCCATGCTGCCCGACATCCTGCTGGGGGCGTTTACCGGCAAGACACAATCGTTGCGCCTGGGGGACAACCTGCTGCCGATAGCGAGTATCGTGGCCGGTCTGTTCGTGCGTAACCCGTTGCTGAAGATGCTCCTTGTCGGTCTGGGCGGCGCGAACCTGCTGAACAAGGCTGGACACGAGGCTTTGGGGCGACCCATGCCGTCCGCTGCCGAACAGACGGAGAAACAGTACCGCCGTTATCCCGACGAGCCGCTCAATCCCCGTATCGTGAACCCGGTACTGCAAGGCAGCACGCTCATCGCCACGATAGACCGTGTTCCCTGTACTATCCAGCTCACGCCGACTGTCGGAGAGGCTTACCGTGCAGGGGCATTGCCGCTGAACACGCTGGCGAACGCCGTGCTTGCCAAAAGCGACCAGTTGCGCCATATCGCCTCGCAGAATTACGACGACGGACAGCGGGAGACGGTCGTGCGCACACGGGGCATCCAATAATTCCATGAACAATAAAAGCATGATGATATGAAAGAAAAGTCGCAAATCGAAAAGAAAGCCGAAGCAAGGCAGGCGGAGCTGCTGTCTGCCGCACTGGGCGGGGCATCGAACGCCGGCGGCCATTGGCTCAACGTATCGGGCAAGGGATTTCCCCGGCTCTATCCGCAGGGTGTCTCGGCCAGTCCGTTCAATGCCCTCTTTATGGCCTTGCATTCGGACAATAACGGATGCAAGACCAACCTGTTCACGCTTTACAGCGAGACCAAGGCACGGGGTGCTGCGGTACGGGAGCATGAGCAGGGCGTACCGTTCCTGTTCTATAACTGGAACAAGTATGTCAACCGGAACAACCCGAATGAAACCATCGACCGCACCGCCTATCTCCAGTTGGACGAAGGGCAGAAGGCACAGTTCAAGGGTGTCCACAACCGGGAGATACGCACTATCTTCAACATCGACCAGACGACGCTGCCCTACGTGGACAAGCCGGCTTACGAGGATGCGGTAAGACAGGACGGCGGTGTTCAGGAGAAAGGATATACCGAAGCGGACAACCGCAAGTTGCGCACCCGGTTCAACGATTTCCTGCTGAAAATGCGGGACAACCTCGTCCCCGTGCGTTCGGACGGCTGCGGATTACCCCATTACGAGACGGACAAGGATGCGGTCTATATGCCGCGTCAAAAGGACTTTGAGCATTACCACGACTATGTGCAGGAAACCTTGCGGCAGATTGTGAGTGCCACAGGACACCAACAGCGGCTTGCCCGTGAGGGCATGGTCATGAAGAACGGCGTGGCCCCGTCGGAGGATGCGGTAAAATATGAACGGCTGATTGTGGAACTGGCTTCGGGAATCAAGATGCTGGAACTGGGGCTGCCTGCGCGTCTGTCCGATGAAAGTCTGAAGACGGTGGATTACTGGTGTCGGGAGTTCAAGGAGAATCCTTGCATGATGGATGCACTCGAAAGCGACGTGAACAATGCGCTTGACGTTATCCGCAAGGCGGAACGGGGCGAGAAAATAGAGTACGCCACCCTGCGCAACAGGCGGCAGACCACGACCATGCAGGAGCAGATGCCCAAGCATTACTTCGTGGCGAACGAAATCCGCCAACACCCGGACAAGGCGGCGAAAAGTATTGTCCTCGTTATTGACCGGGAAGCGAAATCGGCGGATGTCATTTTGCCGGCTGGGGCTTCGACCGAAGTGAACAACGAGATTCCCGGCATGAACAAGGGGCGTATCGAACGTGCCTTGAATAAGGAGGGCATCGAACAGGTACGCTTCTATAATACCGACGGTGCGCTGGGCTACAGACCTGACGACAGCTATTTCAACGAGAAACTGGTGACATTGGCCAGGCTAAGGAACTACACATTGGAAAGGCTTTCCACACTGGACGTGTCGGATGCGGTCAGGCGGGCGAACGAGGTCGGGTTCGATGCCGTACAGATGATTCAGGATGACAAGAACCGATGGGCACTCTATATCAAGCCGGAGAACAAGGAGGGGTACAGTGTCTATCCCGACAAGGAGGATGTGAACCGCTTTTTCTCCACGCTCAAGCAGGCGATGGACAACATCGACAAGGTACGCATGGAGCTGGCGCACAAATATTATACACTGGCGGAAGTCAAGCCTGACCTGAAAGTGGATTTGTTCAGCAGCGAGACGCCGGAGATTGACCTGAACCGTATTCAGCGTGTGTCTGTCTTCAAGACCAGGCAGGACGGCATTCAGTGCGTGGCGACCATCGACGGGCAAAAATTGCAGCCCCGGAGCGTCACGCCGCAACAATGGCAACGGATGTGGGTGGCGGAAGACCGTGAAGGCTACAAGCGGCATCTGGCGGCCACGCTGTTTGCCGATGTGCTGCAAAAGGGGCAATCCGTCGGGGAACAGAAGCAGGAAGAACAGGTGCGGCAACAGAACGAGGCGGTGGCAAAGAACCGGCCGGAAGCGAAAAATGATGAAAATGTTTCCCCACAACGGCAGTTTTGGGACAAGGTCAAGGAAAAGTACCCCGATGCCTTGCACCTGATCCGTACCGGAGAGGTGTATCGGCTCTATGACGAGGACGCCGTAAAGAGTGCGAAAATACTGGGTATCGGACTGAATGAGTATGCGGGGAACCGGGAACGGGGCTTCACATCTTATGCGGAGTTCCCGATGAATCAGCTTGACAGCTACCTGCCGAAACTTGTCCGTGCCGGTGAGCGGGTTGCTATCAGTGACATGGAGGCGCAAGAGAAGCAGCAGGCCGAACAGGAAACGCACAGTGGTATTCACAGATAAGGAGGAAGATTATGGGCAAGAATCAGGAATATGCACAACAGTACGCGGAGTATGCGATGGAACAGATGCGCAGGTATGGCATTCCGGCTTCCGTCACATTGGCGCAAGGCATACTGGAAAGCAGCAACGGACAAAGCCGTCTGGCAAGAAACGAGAACAACCATTTCGGTATCAAGGCAACCCCCTCGTGGATTGCCGGGGGCGGCAGGTACGGAACCTATACGGACGACAAGCCGAATGAAAAGTTCTGCAGCTATGACAGCGTGGGTGATTCATACGAGCATCACTCCCGCTTTTTGAAGGAGAACAGCCGCTATGCCAGTTGCTTCAAGCTCTCCCCGGACGATTACAAGGGCTGGGCACAAAGTATTGAGAAAGCCGGTTACGCCACAGGAGGCAAGTATGCCGAGAACCTGCAAAGAATCATCGAACAGAACGGCTTGCAGCAGTATGACAGGCAGGTGATGCAGGAGATGGCGGCACAGGGCAGGCAGTTCGGGGTGGAACACAATCCGCTCCAAACATCCGAGGGTGCGGAACATGGAACGGGGTATTCGTTTCCGGTGGAACGGGAGGAATTTCTATTCGTCACCTCGCCGTTCGGAACACGGCAAGACCCGATGGACGGCACAAAGCAGCAGATGCACAAGGGGGTGGATATCCGTTGTAAAGGCGACGCGGTACTGGCTACGGAAAACGGCGGCAAGGTCGTGGCGGTAAACCAAAACAGGAACACGCCCGGCGGCAGGTCGCTGACGGTGGAATATGCCCGGACGGACGGCAGCAAGGTACAATGTACCTATATGCACCTCAAGGAGATTTCCGTCAAGGTCGGCGATACGGTACAGGCCGGCGGACGGCTCGGCACATCGGGCAATACGGGGACACGGACGACCGGGGAGCATCTGCATTTCGGTGTGAAGAATATCTATGCCGACGGAACGATGCGGGACATAGACCCTGCGGCGTATCTGGCTGAAATCGCACAGAAAGGACATATCAAGCTGCAAATGCTGCACAACGGTAATGACCTGCTCGCCAAATACAAGGTGGCGGAAGAGACCGTGCCTGAAAAGAACCTTTCGCCTGACGGATGGATGAAGAAGCTCCTTTCGTCGGAGGACAGCGGTGTGGGAATGTCGGGTTGCAACGACCCGATTGTGGAGATGGCGATGACCGCTTTCGCCTCCCTGATGCTGCTGGCCACACAGATTGACAACCGGAACGAAGAGGAACAGAAGGCGGCCATATCTGCTATGATGGATCTTCGTGCCATTGACCTGAAGCCGTTGTTGCCGAATATGAAGAACTGCGACCTGACTATCGGCGAGAACGGCAAGGCTGTCTTGAATGCGGACAATGGCGAACTGCGTGTCTCACGGGAGCTGACCGCTTCCGAGCTGAGCCGGTTGTCTGCCACGTTGAACAACGGCACACTCACGGAAGAGGCCAAGCGGATGCGTGTAACCGGTATGCTGAATACGGTTATCCTGTCGGAAGCGGCCTCTCAGAATTTCGAGCAAGGGATGTCCCGGCAACAGGGACAGACGGAAAACCTGCGAAGATAAAAGCATGGCGATATGATAAAATGCGTGATGATACAGCTATGCAAGTGTCTGGCGGGAGTTTCCATCCTTGCTTTGCACGTCCGGTTCTGCTACCTGCTGTTGGGGTGGATCGGGACGTTCGTTGTCGTGGGCGTGCAATTAGTCATCGCCGGATGGATTGTCTGGGCGATGATACGCGCACCTGACTGACTGTACCCTCCAACAGTTCAACATCAATCAACCCATGTATCACTTGTCGGATGATCCATGTATCATTAAAGACAGAAAAACAAATGATTAAATGTAATGTTACGGTATGCGGCGTTATCGGCCGCGATGCGTCGGTTCGCAAGAACAAAGAAGATAAAGAGTTTCTGGCATTTCCACTCCGGGTACAGATTCCGGCGACTGGTGGCCAGCACACTATCGAGGTGGATGTCCGCAGGGAGGGCAACCAGGAAGAAGCCGCCGGTTATCGGAACGGCTCCCGTGTGGAAGTGAGGGGTACGATGTATCTCAAACGTCGGGGCGACAAGCTCTATTTCAACCTGTTCGCCGATGAAATCTGCCATGCCGCTACGGATAATGCGGATTCCGTCAAGGGCGAACTGGTGTTTCGTGGCAAGACCGGCCAGAACATCGAAGAAAAAAGGGATAAGAAAGACCAGCCGTACACGGTATTCTCGGCGTTCAGCGCGGAGAAGGTCGATGACGGCTTCGAGTACCAGTGGGTGCGCTTCTTCTGTTTCGGCAAGGAGCGCGATGAGTGGCTGCAGCCGGGTGTAAAGGTGGATGCCAGAGGTGAAATGAACCTGTCGGCGCACAACGGGAAGGTCAACCTCTCCTGCAAGGTGGAGGAACTGGCGCAATATGTGGCGGATTCGTCTAACTATAATCAGTAAGGGTTATGGCCGGTTACAGAAAAAGAAATGCCGACGGGCCGAACAGCGAGGACAAGGCACTCGACCTGTTCGCCGAAATGATGATCGAGAAAATCGAGGGCATCCACAAGGACTGGAAAAAGCCTTGGTTTACGGAGGGTGCGTTGCAGTGGCCCCGCAACCTTCACGGGCGCGAGTACAACGGGATGAATGCCTTTATGTTGCTCCTTCACTGTGAGAAAGAGGGGTACAAGATTCCCCGTTTCTGTACGTTCGACTGTGTGCAGCGGCTCAACAAGCCCGGCAAGGATGGGGAGGAACTGCCCCGTGTCTCCGTGCTTCGTGGCGAGAAGTCCTTTCCGGTCATGCTCACCACGTTCACTTGCATCCATAAGGAAACCAGGGAGAAAATCAAGTATGACGATTACAAGAAGTTGTCCGATGAAGAAAAGAATCAGTACAATGTCTATCCGAAGATGCAGGTGTTCCGTGTCTTCAATGTCGCGCAGACCAATTTGCAGGAAGCGAGGCCGGAGCTATGGGAAAAGCTGGAGCGGGAAAACTCGCGTCCGGCCATTGAGAACGGCGAGCATTTCAGTTTCGCACCTGTCGATACGATGATACGGGACAATCTGTGGATTTGCCCGATTACACCGCAATATCAGGATAAAGCCTACTATTCAATCTCGAACAATGAAATCATCGTGCCGGAAAAGGAACAATTCAAATCGGGAGAGTCGTTCTATGGGACGCTGTTCCACGAAATGACACACTCGACCGGTGCGGAGGGTGTTCTCGACCGATTCAAGCCGACTGCCTTCGGTTCCCCGGAGTATGCCCGTGAGGAACTGGTGGCGGAATTGGGCAGCGCATTGGTCGCACAGCGTTATGGCATGACCAAGCATATCAAGGAGGACAGTTGCGCGTATCTCAAAAGTTGGCTTGATGAGCTGAAGGAATCGCCGCAGTTCATTAAGACGACGCTTCTGGATGTAAAGAAAGCGACTTCAATGATTACCCAAAGGGTGGATAAGATAGCGCAGGAGTTGGAACAGAATGTCGGTGAGAAGCAGGAGAATGGAGTGGCGGCAAAGGAGAAGATTTATTATTCCTCTGTCGTTTATCTCCAGTCCTCGGATGATACGAGGCAGCTTGACGAACTTAGGGACAAAGGTGATTATGAGGGGTTGCTTACGCTTGCCAAGGAGTATTATGACGGCAACGGTATCAACGAGAAATATACTTATCCGTCGGCTACGAACAACAAGGGTGACAGCCTTATTGTCGATGACGGGAATTTTGCTGTCGTGTACAACGGGAGTGTCGGGGGAACCTACGAGGTGATGTTGAAATTCACGGAGCATGAAATCCGAGACCATATCCGGCGTTACGGTGTCGATATTGCCGGAGAGACGATAAAAGAGGTTGCCAGGGAGATGGCGGTGGAACAGTTCTCCGCTTTGGCGCATCAAAAGATTCCGACCTTCGAGATGCCGAACGGCGACGTGCTGTATGTCGAATATAACAAGGAATCCGATACGCTTGATGTCGGGCAGCCCACCAATGCCGGGCTGGTCGCGCAGCATCGTTTCCCTTACGACCACAATATCGGGTTGGATGCTAACTTGCAAGCCGTGAACGAGAAGCTGAACGAACTGGAAGAGTATCGGGCAGAACTACAAGAGGCTGAATACGGTGGCGGTATGCGCCGGTAAGGAAAACAAGAAAAGATGCGGAACCGGTTGGCTCCGCATCTTTTCTTGTTTTCGTTTTTTTATTCTTTCAGTAAATCATCCATCATGGACTGCAAATTTGCCATGTCACAATATTGGTTATATCCTCCTCTG
>CAXHRO010000026.1:0-41607 GCA_964018905.1 uncultured Muribaculaceae bacterium | reverse complement strand
TTTTATTTTCAGCTCTTGTATCATTATATGTGGCTTTGATATGGCAAAGTTAGCTATTATTTGCGGCGCCTCCAAAATAAAATCGAAATATTTCAGGTTTTAATTTCCAAATTAGCTTAAATATCGCCAAAAATCAAATCAAAAACACAACTAATATTCATTATAATAAGACAAGAGGGAGCAAGGTGGATGTTTTTTTGAATCGCAAATTACGCGAATTACGCAAAAAATATAAGCAATACGCGTAATTTGCGATTAAAAATAACCACCGGATGGCTTTTTGCGTAATTCGCGTAATTTGCGATTAAAAAAACTCTCTATAGCTGCTATCGAAACTATCTTATGATTATGGGATTTTTTGCGGCGGGATGTTTGTTCCTTTGCATGCAAATAAATTTTTTTGAATCATGAATGTTCCGCTTATTACATGGTGCTGTATTGCAGGCCTGTTTGTTGTTATTCTTGTTGTAAGGCTGGCACGACGCGCAAGCCTGTGCCTCAATCGTCCCGGACGTATCTTCGAGATAGGTACCGAGAGAGAGGAGATGTTTATACCCGGTGACCGTCTCGCTATCGATGACCATGACCTCGATGACTTCGACGACCTGTGAGCCGGGACGCCCCACGGCCCGCGAGGCGTGTGTGTTCTTAGGACGCTACGGGGCGGTACTGCTGGGATGCGGCGCCACCTGCATCAGACTGCAGAAGAATATCGACCGTATCGCAAGCGCATGGGGTGTGGCTGTAAATGTCACCATAATGCCCCGTCATCTCCATATATCGGTCTCTGACCCTGAGGGGGATGATCTTTTTACGGCGATCGACGCTGTGCCGCATAGTCCGGTCAGCTTCAGTCTCAATACGCGCCTGAGCCGCCTGAGCTGGGAGGTGGCTGACTGCCGGCTGGGATATGACGATACTGTATCGCGGTTCGATAATATAATGAATGCGGGACCCGGAGGACTGACGTTCGGTCAAGAACTGTTGCTCGTGGCGTGTGCCAATGCCTCGTTCTGCCGGCTCTTTGGCGGTGACCCGGTGGCGATGGCCATTGTGGCTGTTGCCACGATGGCCGGGTATTATCTGAAAGCGAGTATGCTACGGCGTCATGCCGATCTTCGCGTAGCGGTGATGGCAAGTGCTTTTGTATCGGCAGTTCTCGCGGCTGGCGACTCGTTGCTGGGGATTGGGGGGACTCCCGATATCGCTCTCGCTACGAGCGTGCTGTATCTTGTGCCCGGGGTACCGTTCCTCAACTCGTTCAGCGACATGATCTACCGCCACTATATATGTGCCTTCAGCCGTCTTGTCGATGCGGCTGTGCTCACGGCATGCCTGTCCACGGGCCTATGTGCCGGGATGCTGTTGATGAACCAGGGGATGTTTTGACTTTGTCGCAAAGTTTTAAGTATGCCTGCGACTTTGTTGCAAAGTTTATAAAGTCTATGTTTAGTTTGCGAAACTTAAATTATATGTATATGTTGAAAATTTTATTGCCATGTCACTCGCAGGATTATTTCAGGATGCATTGTTTGCAGCGATAGCCGCTATCGGTTTTGCATGCATCAGCAAGCCGCCGTCGCGTGCCTACTGGTGTTGCGCGCTCATCGCCGCCATAGGCCACTCGGCCCGTTATATACTTGTCGAGGGGCCGTACCCCGGGATGCACATCGTGCCTGCCACTCTCCTGGCCGCCACGGCAACAGGAGTGATGGCGGTCTTTATGTCGCCATATGTAAAGTGTCCGGCCGAGACCTGTCTATTCCCGTCGCTGTTGCCTATGATTCCCGGCATCTATGCCTACAGGTCGGTGGCCGGTCTGGCCATGTGTGTGCTTCATGACAATCCGGCCGATTTTGACCGTTATTACTCGCTGTTCGCCCACAACGGGCTCACATGCCTGTGTATACTGCTTGTGATGGTAGTTGGCGCTACCATACCTGTCTTCATGTTCAAGCGTGTGTCTTTTAGTGCCACTCGATAATTATTCGTACCTTTGACTGCGTCCAAGGTACTTCCGCTCGGCAACGCTCAAATAAATTTGGCTTTGCTCTCGACTTATTCGTACCTTTGCAACAATATGGAACTACGACAACTTAGATACTTCGCCAAGGTGGCCGAGACCCTGAATTTCTCGGAGGCGGCCAAGGCTCTGTACATAACCCAGAGCACTCTTTCCCAGCAGGTAAAACAACTCGAGGAGGAGATGGGGGTGCCTCTGCTCACACGCACGAGCCGCTCGGTGATGCTTACCGAGGCCGGTACCGAGTTGTTGCCACACGCTCTCGACACACTTCATGAGGCCGATGCCTGTCTGCAACGTATCAATGATCTCAACAATATGCAGACGGGATCTCTCAATATCGGTGTGACTTACTCGTTCAGCCCTATTCTTACCGAGACGCTGGTGACTTTCATGAAGCTCTATCCCAAGATAAAGCTCAACGTCCTGTACAAGCCGATGGCCGAACTCATGGATATGCTGCGTGATCGACAGGTGGACTTCGTATTGGCATTCAAGCCACTGCATCACATCGAGGGCGTGGAGTCACATATTCTGTTCCAGAACTGCCTGTCGGCTATCGTGGGATCGCACCACGCGCTGGCGTCACGTGACCGCGTGGGTCTGGACGATCTGGCCAGATATGACCTGGCTCTGCCGTCGCCCGGCCTGCAGGCACGCAATGCATTTGAGAGTATCATTCCGGCAGGCACACGCCTGCGTGTAAGAGTGGAGCTTAATGAGGTAAATATACTGCTCAAATTACTGAGACAGAGTCAGCTGGTATCGGTTCTCGCCGAGGCTACAACCCACAACGAGACCGGTGTAAAAGCCATTCCGCTCGATCTGCCCGACAATGAGATGGCCGGGTGTGTACACACCCTCAGAGACTGCTATCGCAAACGGTCGATGCAGGAGTTTCTGCGTTTACTGAGCGAGTCGATGGCTGTGCGCGAGCGCCAGAATGCCTGGATCTGATTCGTGTGCTTTTTGAATCGCAAATTACGCGGATTTCGCAAAAGGCCATCCGGTGGGTATTTTAAACGCAAATTACGCGGATTTCGGATATTTCCTTTTAGGGAAAATATAGCACAAAACGAACATGCCTATATTTTTTTTGCGAAATCCGCGTAATTTGCGATTCAAAAAAACTCGTAATTGCGATTCAAAAAGCGATTTAGAGTCTGGAGATGGTCATCAGCAGGTTGTTCTGGGCGTCGTAGAAGCCGTAGGTGCCCTCCTCGGCCAGCCGGCCGAAGGATACCACGGTGGGCAGGAGTTTCTGTGCGGTCTGCTCTACCTCCATATTGGGGCACATCATGCGGGTGGACATTAGCCGACCGAAGGTGATGTCGACATACTTGCCTGTGTATTTGCCTCCTATGTTATTGCAACCTGTGGTCATCGAGAATGTTCCGTCGGCCATGAACTCGATGGTATAGTCCCCCTCGGCGTTGTCACTGAGGTCAAGATCGCCCAGGAGGTTTACCTTGAACGATCCGACGAGCGATTCGGGATCGATTTCATTGATGCGCTTGGCAAGCGTCACCATTCGGTGCTGCTGTCCGTCCATCAGCACCAGCTGACCCTTCTTGTCGATACCAAACTCCTTTACCTGGTTGAAGGCTGAGAGCAACCGGTCTTCAATTGTCATATCAGGGCACATCATTCGGGTCGATCCCATTCCCGACAGGTCGATGGAGCCTGCATCGGTGGCGCTGAGAACACCCATTATGCGGTTGCAACCGACACTGCCGAAGAGGCGGTTGTTAACTGCGTCAAAGGCCATGTAGGGCCGGTCACATCCATCGGGAACCGATATGGCCTTACCCTCGATTTCCACGACATTCCATTCGCCCGACAGGTCGTTGACGGGCATGTTGCGTACAGTGCTGCATGAGACTGCGGCAAAGGCGGCTATCGCGCCGCCGATCAATAGTGATTTGTTCATGATTATGTTAAGTTGGTTGAAAATCAATTACAGTAAATTTAAACGCCAGCGGTAGCGGCTTGGTTTAGTGTGTCCCGATCCAAAGGCATGCCAGACCGGCGAGCACAAGTAACAGGTCGACGGTCTTTGACCTGAGGTTCTTCTCCCTGAACATAAGGGCGCCACACAGGAATGACACCACCACACTGCCGCGCCTCACCATCGACACGACGGCTATCATGGCATCGGGGAATGTCAGGGCATAGAAGTAAACGAAGTCGGCCGCCGTCAGGAACAGGCTGATAAACAGTATCGACCATCGCCACTCGAAGGGGGCTGACTCGGCCCGCCGGGGCCACCATATCACAGCCAGCACCACCCCCATCATGATACACTGGTAGATGTTGTACCAGCTCTGCACAGCCATCTTATTGAGACCGACGCCTCCCGCCCCTACCGGACTCATCAGATACTTGTCGTAGAGTCCGCTGGCCGCTCCGAGTATGGCCGCTCCAACCAGGAAAAAGATCCAGCGGTTGTGGCCGAATCTGATGCCCTCCCGCTTGCCGCTACGGCTCATGAAATAGAATGACACCACGGCTATAGCCACGCCGGCCCACTGCCAGGCATTGAGTTGCTCGCCGAATATGAGCAACGCTCCCACGATGGTCATCACCGGCCTGGTGGCGTTGATGGGCCCGACGATGGTGAGCGGCAACTGCTTCATGGCGTAGTAACCTAATATCCACGATGACAGCACGATCAGTGCCTTTACCAGTATATAGCGGTGGGTGTGCCACTGTGGAGCCGGGATATACCACCCCGATGACGTATCGACACCACCGGCCGCCGAAGCGATTATGAGCGGTGTGAATATGAGCGCGCAAAAGAGCGTGTTAAGGAATAGTATGGGTATCACCGCGTTGTCACGCAGTGAGTGTTTCTTGAACGTGTCGTAAAAGCCGAGCAGTGCGGCCGACAGGAATGCAAGGGTTATCCACATAGAGCTGTCGGGGTACTACTTCTTACGCGGACGATGCAGGCGCAATACCTGTGCCGACCGGGCCGGCAGGTATAGTCTGAGCCATTCCTTGCCGACGGAGACATACAACGGGTCGTGCTCGGTCAAGTGGCGTACTGTCTCGTCGATATTGCCGAATCCGCCGAATGACTTGTTGTCGCTTGACAGTTCGACGGTGTAACTGCCTGCCGGGGCGAGTATGCCGTAGCCGCTGAACGACTTGAACGGATTGAAGTTGAAAACAAATACAAGGTTGCCGCGTCGGAAGGCCAGCACCTGGTCGTCATCTTTCTCCCACAGCTTCTCGATGGCCAGGTTCTGGAAGTTGCGTACTTTGTCAACCAACCCTATCATGGCATTGTCGAAGGCGTTGAGCAGCTGGTACTGCAGGTCGTCCCTGTCAACGAGGCTCCACTGGCGGCGTGCATATTTGTAGCTCCAGCCGTTACCTTCGCGCGGGAAATCGATCCATTCGGGGTGGCCCCACTCGTTGCCCATGAAGTTGAGATAGCCGCCGTTGATGGTGGCCAGGGTCACCAGTCGTATCATCTTGTGCAGGGCTATGCCACGCGCCACGGTCATGTCGTCGTCGCCGATAGTCATATGCCAGTACATCTTATCGTCAATAAGCCTGAATATCACGGTCTTGTCACCCACCAGCGCCTGGTCATGACTCTCGACATAGCTTATGGTCTTCTCATCGGCACGACGGTTGGTGAGCTCCCAGTATATTGATGTAGGCCGCCAGTCCTCGTCCTTACGCTCCTTGAGTGTCTTGATCCAGTAGTCGGGGATTCCCATGGCCATGCGGTAGTCGAAGCCGATGCCACCTTTCTCGACAGGGACAGCGAGCCCGGGCATGCCGCTCATCTCCTCGGCAATTGTAATGGCGTAGGGATTGAGTGTATGTATCAGCTTGTTGGCCAATGTAAGATAGGTGATGGCGTTGGTATCCTGATTGCCGTTGTAATAGTCGGCATACGACCCGAAGTCCTGCCCCAGTCCATGATTGAGATACAGCATCGAAGTGACACCGTCAAACCTGAACCCGTCAAACCGGTATTCCTCCATCCAGTACTTACAGTTGGACAACAGGAAGTGCAACACCTCGTTCTTGCCGTAGTCGAAGCACAGCGAGTCCCATGCCGGATGCTCCCGGCGGCCGTCGCCATAGAAATACAGGTCGGGGCTGCCGTCAAGCAATCCAAGCCCCTCGTTAGCGTTCCTGACGGCATGGCTGTGCACGATATCCATTATCACGGCGATACCCATACGGTGGGCATCGTCAATGAGAGCCTTCAACTCCTCGGGCGTACCGAATCGGCTTGATGCGGCGAAGAAACTGCTCACATGGTAGCCAAACGACCCGTAGTAGGGGTGCTCCTGTATGGCCATTATCTGTATGGCTTTGTAGCCGTCGGCGGCGATACGCGGCAACACGTTGAGCCTGAACTCTTCGTAGCTGCCTACCCCTTCGCGTTCCTGGGCCATACCTATGTGGCACTCGTAGATGAGAAGCGGAGAGGTATCGGGCTTGAAGTCCCTGACCTTCCAGCGATAGGCACGTGGCGGACTCCACACCTGGGCCGAGAACAGATAGGTATCGGGATCCTGCACCACGCGTGTGGCATAGGCCGGGATACGCTCACCTTCGCCACCGGGCCACTTCACCAGCATCTTATAATACTGACCGTGAGAAATGGCCTCGAGAGGGAAGTGTCCTTCCCACACACCATCGGCCATGCGGGTAAGAGTAAACTCCTCGCGAGGTTGCCACCCCGAGAAATCACCTATCAAAGTTACAGACGTGGCATTGGGAGCCCATTCCCTGAATGTCCATCCGTCGCGGGAGCGATGCAGGCCATAGAACTTGTGGGCGTTGGCCAGATCTACAAGCGAACCACATTGTGCGGTAAGCTCGTCTTCCTTCATCAGGGCATCCCGGTGGCGTCCCTCGATAGCCCCGGCAAAAGGTTTGAGCCAGGGATCATTTTTTATGACAGGCAATGTCTTCTTTCTCATATTTGTATGTATTAATAACGCAAATGTAAGCATTAATTCCATAACGTTCAACTTTCCTGCCGGAAAGTTGCCTCGCGCAAGGAACGGGCACAAGAGCGCGGCTTGTTCTACAGCCGATACGGAGTCGAATCGCTCATCCACACACAAAAAGGCACCCCGGAGAGGGTGCCAGCACTAATAGCCGTGGCGTTAAGCGACCGTTAGGGCGCGCAACCCGCGGTTATCCGACGCCCTCCCCACTCCACAAAAGCGATGAGCGAGACCGCATCGGAGCACAGACGTGCGGAGAGGTGGCCGAGAGATTCGCTAAACCCAATCGCTACGGTGTGTGCGTTACAATTACGACAGATGTGCGCTGCCCAGGAGCCTGCGGCTCCGGGGGGCTCACATCTGTCGTTCCTTTTTTTGAATTTGATTGGATTTTCCGCGGGTTGCGCGCCCTAACGGTCGCTTAACCCACGGCTATTTGTGCCGGCACCCTCTCCGGGGTGCCTTTTACCGGCGGCTTCCACTCCGTTGGATCGATATTGCCTGTGTGCTACCATTATGGCATATGCTTAATTTTGACGTTGGGGACCGCCTTGTGCAAAAGCCTTGCGGGTAGCGACCGAATGGCTGGGGACGACAACAAAAAGGCACCCCGGAGAGGGTGCCTTACCCCGTTGAATCGATATTGCCTGGAGCAACCATTACGGCAAGTGCTTAATTCTGTTGTTTGGGTACTGCCTTGTGCAAATAGCTTTGCGGATAGCGACCGAATGGCTGGGGACGTCTACAAAAGGCACCCCGGAGAGGGTGCCAGCACTAATAGCCGTGGCGTTAAGCGACCGTTAGGGCGCGCAACCCGCGGTTATCCGACGCCCTCCCCACTCCACAAAAGCGATGAGCGAGACCGCATCGGAGCACAGACGTGCGGAGAGGTGGCCGAGAGATTCGCTAAACCCAATCGCTACGGTGTGTGCGTTACAATTACGACAGATGTGCGCTGCCCATGAGCCTATGGCTCAGGGGGGCTCACATCTGTCGTTCCTTTTTTGAATTTGATTGGATTTTCCGCGGGTTGCGCGACCTTTCGGTCGCTTAACCCACGGCTATTAGTGCCGGCACCCTCTCCGGGGTGCCCTTTCCCGGCGGATTCCCCTCCGTAGGATCGATATTGCCTGTATGCTACCATTATGGCATATGCTTATTTCTGACGTTGGGGGACGGCCCGTGTAAAAGCCTTGCGCTTAGCAACCGGTGGATGGGGGCGTCTACAAAAAGGCACCCCGGAGAGGGTGCTAGCACTAATAGCCGTGGCGTTAAGCGACCGTTAGGGCGCGCAACCCGCGGATCTCCGACGCCCCCTTCCCTCCACATAAGCGATGAGCGAGGCCGCATCGGAGCACAAACGTGCGGAGAGGTGGCCGAGAGATTCACTAACCAGAGACCTTGTGCGTTACAATTACGACAGATGTGCGCTGCCATGAACCTACGGCTCAGGGGGGCTCACATCTGTCGTTCCTTTTTTTGAATTTGATTGGATTTTCCGCGGGTTGCGCGACCTTTCGGTCGCTTAACCCACGGCTATTGGTGCCGGCACCCTCTCCGGGGTGCCTTTTACCGGCGGCTTCCACTCCGTTGGATCGATATTGCCTGTGTGCTACCATTATGGCATATGCTTAATTTTGACGTTGGGGACCGCCTTGTGCAAAAGCCTTGCGGGTAGCGACCGAATGGCTGGGGACGACAACAAAAAGGCACCCCGGAGAGGGTGCCTTACCCCGTTGAATCGATATTGCCTGGAGCAACCATTACGGCAAGTGCTTAATTCTGTTGTTTGGGTACTGCCTTGTGCAAATAGCTTTGCGGATAGCGACCGAATGGCTGGGGACGTCTACAAAAGGCACCCCGGAGAGGGTGCCAGCACTAATAGCCGTGGCGTTAAGCGACCGTTAGGGCGCGCAACCCGCGGTTATCCGACGCCCTCCCCACTCCACAAAAGCGATGAGCGAGACCGCATCGGAGCACAGACGTGCGGAGAGGTGGCCGAGAGATTCGCTAAACCCAATCGCTACGGTGTGTGCGTTACAATTACGACAGATGTGCGCTGCCCATGAGCCTATGGCTCAGGGGGGCTCACATCTGTCGTTCCTTTTTTGAATTTGATTGGATTTTCCGCGGGTTGCGCGACCTTTCGGTCGCTTAACCCACGGCTATTAGTGCCGGCACCCTCTCCGGGGTGCCCTTTCCCGGCGGATTCCCCTCCGTAGGATCGATATTGCCTGTATGCTACCATTATGGCATATGCTTATTTCTGACGTTGGGGGACGGCCCGTGTAAAAGCCTTGCGCTTAGCAACCGGTGGATGGGGGCGTCTACAAAAAGGCACCCCGGAGAGGGTGCTAGCACTAATAGCCGTGGCGTTAAGCGACCGTTAGGGCGCGCAACCCGCGGATCTCCGACGCCCCCTTCCCTCCACATAAGCGATGAGCGAGGCCGCATCGGAGCACAAACGTGCGGAGAGGTGGCCGAGAGATTCACTAACCAGAGACCTTGTGCGTTACAATTACGACAGATGTGCGCTGCCATGAACCTACGGCTCAGGGGGGCTCACATCTGTCGTTCCTTTTTTTGAATTTGATTGGATTTTCCGCGGGTTGCGCGACCTTTCGGTCGCTTAACCCACGGCTATTGGTGCCGGCACCCTCTCCGGGGTGCCTTTTACCGGCGGCTTCCACTCCGTTGGATCGATATTGCCTGTGTGCTACCATTATGGCATATGCTTAATTTTGACGTTGGGGACCGCCTTGTGCAAAAGCCTTGCGGGTAGCGACCGAATAGCCGGGGCATCTACAAAAGGCACCCCGGAGAGGGTGCCTTTTCCCGGCGACATCTCCCCGTTGGATCGATATTGCCTGGAGCAACCATTATGACGAGTGCTTAATTCTGACGTTTGGGTACGGCCCTGTGCAAAAGCTTTGCGGGTAGCGACAAAATGGCCGGGGGCGTCTACAAAAGGCACCCCGGAGAGGGTGCCAGCACTAATAGCCGTGGCGTTAAGCGACCGTTAGGGCGCGCAACCCGCGGTTATCCGACGCCCTCCCCACTCCACAAAAGCGATGAGCGAGACCGCATCGGAGCACAGACGTGCGGAGAGGTGGCCGAGAGATTCGCTAAACCCAATCGCTACGGTGTGTGCGTTACAATTACGACAGATGTGCGCTGCCCAGGAGCCTGCGGCTCCGGGGGGCTCACATCTGTCGTTCCTTTTTTTGAATTTGATTGGATTTTCCGCGGGTTGCGCGCCCTAACGGTCGCTTAACCCACGGCTATTTGTGCCGGCACCCTCTCCGGGGTGCCTTTTACCGGCGGCTTCCACTCCGTTGGATCGATATTGCCTGTGTGCTACCATTATGGCATATGCTTAATTTTGACGTTGGGGACCGCCTTGTGCAAAAGCCTTGCGGGTAGCGACCGAATAGCCGGGGCATCTACAAAAGGCACCCCGGAGAGGGTGCCTTTTCCCGGCGACATCTCCCCGTTGGATCGATATTGCCTGGAGCAACCATTATGACGAGTGCTTAATTCTGACGTTTGGGTACGGCCCTGTGCAAAAGCTTTGCGGGTAGCGACAAAATGGCCGGGGGCGTCTACAAAAGGCACCCCGGAGAGGGTGCCAGCACTAATAGCCGTGGCGTTAAGCGACCGTTAGGGCGCGCAACCCGCGGTTATCCGACGCCCTCCCCACTCCACAAAAGCGATGAGCGAGACCGCATCGGAGCACAGACGTGCGGAGAGGTGGCCGAGAGATTCGCTAAACCCAATCGCTACGGTGTGTGCGTTACAATTACGACAGATGTGCGCTGCCCATGAGCCTATGGCTCAGGGGGGCTCACATCTGTCGTTCCTTTTTTGAATTTGATTGGATTTTCCGCGGGTTGCGCGACCTTTCGGTCGCTTAACCCACGGCTATTAGTGCCGGCACCCTCTCCGGGGTGCCCTTTCCAGGCAACTTCCCCCGTTGGATCGATATTGCCTGGAGCTACACCTATGGCGAGTGCTTAATTCTGACGTTTAGGTACGGCCCCGTGCATAAGCCTTGCGATTAGCGACCGATTGGCGGGTGGCACAAGCTAAAAAGCGACCATTCTATTTGGCTCATCTTATATTATTACGCAAACAAGCCCCGTCGGAGCCAGTCCGGCAGGGCTTGTCAACGTATTGTCTACGGCTATGATCAATCCTTAATCTTAGCCTTGATAAACTCGCGGTTGAGACGGGCGATATTGCTCAGAGGAATGCTCTTGGGACACTCGGCGGCGCAGGCACCGGTGTTGGTGCAGTTGCCGAATCCAAGCTCGTCCATCTTCTTGACCATGGCGCGGGCACGACGGGCGCGCTCTACCTTGCCCTGGGGCAGAAGAGCGAACTGGCTCACCTTGGCCGAAACGAAGAGCATGGCCGAGCCGTTCTTACAAGCAGCCACACAGGCACCACAACCTATACATGTGGCCGAGTCCATGGCAACATCGGCAACCTCCTTAGAGATAGGAGTAGCGTTGGCATCCGGAGCGCCGCCACAGTTGAACGACACATATCCGCCAGCCTGCTGGATCTTATCGAAGGCGTTGCGGTCAACCATAAGGTCACGTACAACGGGGAATGCGGCCGAGCGCCAGGGCTCGATAGTGATGGTATCGCCGTCATTGAACTTGCGCATATGCAACTGACAGGTAGTGATACCCTGTACAGGACCATGGGGATGACCATTGATATAGAGCGAGCACATGCCACAGATACCCTCTCGGCAGTCACTGTCAAAGACAACGGGCTCCTCACCCTTTTCGACGAGCTGCTGGTTGAGCATATCAAGCATCTCAAGGAAGCTGCTGCCGGTCGAAACGTTGGCTACAGTATAATTGGCGAAGCTGCCTTTCTCCTTAGGCCCGCGCTGACGCCAAATCTTCAGGTTTACGGTTATTGTATTTTCCATTTTCTTTTCGGGTTATTTGGACGTTAGTGTGGGATTACGATTTATAGTTGCGGGTCTGTACCTTGATGGCCTCATACTTGAGCGGCTCCTTAAGCAGGATGGGCTTCTCGTTGTCACCGGTATACTTCCAGCAGCTTACATACATGTAGTCGTCATCGTTACGTGCAGCCTCGCCGTCGGCGGTCTGGTACTCCTCACGGAAGTGGGCTCCACACGACTCGTTACGGTTAAGGGCGTCGATAGCCATCATCCTGGCTATAACCAGGAAGTCTTCCAGGCGCAGAGCCTTCTCAAGCTCGGTGTTGAGATCGTCGGCCTTGCCCACGATGCGCAGGTCGCTGTAGAACTCCTTGCGTACCTCCTCGATCTCGGCGGTAGCCTTTACGAGACTCTGCAGTGTACGGCCCATGCCCACGAGGTTCCACATCACATGACCAAGACGCTTGTGGATCTGGTCGGGCGACTTGGTACCCTTGATGTTCATGAGCTTCTGGATACGGTCCCTGACACCCTTCTCGGCGGCGTCAAACTCGGGAGCGTCGGTCTTGAAGTGAGGAACCTTGATCTGGTCGCTCAGATAGTTCTGCATCGTGTAGGGGAGCACAAAGTAACCGTCGGCGAGACCCTGCATCAGAGCCGAAGCACCGAGACGGTTTGCACCGTGGTCGCTGAAGTTACACTCACCGATAGCGAAGAGACCCTTGATCGATGTCTGGAGCTCATAGTCAACCCAAATTCCGCCCATAGTGTAGTGACTGGCGGGGAATATCATCATCGGAGTCTCATAGGGATTATCGTCTGAGATCATCTGATACATGTCGAAGAGGTTGCCGTAACGGTCCTTGACCGCATCCTTGCCAAGACGCTCGATGGCGTACTTGAAGTCGAGATATACGGCATTGCCGGTACCTACACCAAATCCTGCGTCACAACGCTCCTTGGCGGCACGGCTGGCGATATCACGGGGGCAGAGGTTACCGAAGGCGGGATAACGGCGCTCCAGGTAGAAGTCGCGGTCCTCGTCGGGTATATCGGTAGGTTTCTTCTTGCCGGCACGTATAGCCTCGGCATCCTCTTTCTTCTTGGGCACCCAGATACGGCCGTCGTTACGCAACGACTCGCTCATAAGGGTGAGCTTGGACTGATCCTCGCCATGAACGGGTATACAGGTGGGGTGGATCTGAGTGAACGCGAGGTTTGACAGGTAAGCACCCTTCTTGAACGCCTGTACGGCAGCCGATCCGTTACACCCCATAGCGTTGGTCGACAGGAAGAATGTACGGCCATAACCACCGGTAGCGAGTACCACGGCATGGGCGGCATAGCGCTCAAGCTCGCCGGTGACAAGATTACGCACGATGATACCGCGTGCACGGCCGTCAATCATGACGATATCGAGCATCTCGCGACGGTTGAACGACTTGACGGTGCCCTTCTGGATCTGACGGTTAAGCGATGCATAGGCACCGAGCAGGAGCTGCTGGCCGGTCTGGCCCTTGGCATAGAAAGTACGGGATACCTGCGCGCCACCGAACGAGCGGTTGGCCAGCAGACCGCCATACTCGCGGGCAAACGGAACACCCTGCTGTACACACTGGTCGATGATGTTGTTCGACACCTCGGCAAGACGATATACGTTAGCCTCACGCGAACGGAAGTCGCCACCTTTCACCGTATCATAGAAAAGGCGGTAAACAGAGTCTCCGTCATTCTGGTAATCCTTGGCGGCATTGATACCACCCTGGGCTGCGATAGAGTGAGCGCGACGGGGTGAATCCTGTATACAGAAGTTGAGCACATTGAAGCCGAGCTCGCCGAGGGTCGACGCAGCCGATGCACCTGCCAGACCGGTACCTACGACTATGATATCGAGGTTACGCTTGTTGGCGGGGTTAACGAGCTTCTGATGAGCCTTATAATTGGTCCACTTTTCAGCGACGGGACCTTCGGGGATCTTGCTGTCAATCTGGTATTCAGGTAGTTTCGACGATTCGATATCGGCAAAATCCTTCATGATGGGAGTTGAATCAATCATCCCTTCGAGATTTTTAATGTCTGCCATTGTCTGAAAAATAGATTATTCGTTGTTATTATCATTATTCTCACAAGCGGCTTTCTTGCAGCACTCGCCGTCCTTGCAACAGTCGCCGCACACAGCCTTGCCACAGCACTCGCCGTCCTTGCAACAGTCGCCACACTCAGCCTTGCCACAGCACTCGCCGTCCTTGCAACAGGCCGACTCCTTGCCACAGGCATTTGCCTCCATCACGCAGCAGTCGCCACACTCCTGTGCCGGCTGGATCTCGCAGGCGCCCATGCAACAACCGCCGGCAAGAGCGTTCCATTCCTTGGAAACCTCACAGTCACAGGCCTGGTTGGCACGCAGTGTGAACACAGCGGCCTGGGCAATGAACAGGAAGATCACGATCGATGTCCACCAATTGCCGGCCTTCTTGAGACGAGGCAGCCAGGTGTCATTATCCCAGCCTGCCGACTGGAACATCGACCAAAAACCGTGGGTCATATGGAACCACAGAGCGATGAAACCGATCACATAGCATACGGGGGTCAACCAGCATCCGAAAGCCTGGTTGATAAAGTAGATACCGTTAGCCGGATCGGGCTCATGCTGGCCAAGGATCTCGGCAAGCTGCATGCGTCCCCAGAACTGAACCATGTGCAAGGCAAGGAAAGCCAGCACCACGATTCCGAGCACGAGCATGTTCTGCGAAGCCCACTCTACCTGCTTGGGTTTGGAAACTACGGCATAACGGTCATTGCCGCGGGCTTTGCGGTTCTGGACTGTGAGCCACAGAGCATAGAGGATGTGAATGATGAACAACAAAGCCAGACCGGCCGATGCCACCAGGGCATACCAGTTGGCGCCCAGGAACAGACAGATCTGGTTGTAGGCTGCGGGCCACAGGATAGCCACGCTGTTCATCAGACAGTGAAACGTAACAAATAGGACGAGGCACACTCCGGTGATAGCCATCACGAGCTTCCTTCCTAAAGATGAGTTAGTTAACCACATAAGAGATTAATGTTATTGATTGATATATTTGAAATTGTGTATATTAATAATGTATAGCAGAGACGCGCGCAAAGGCTTCGACATCCCTATAAACCTGGAAGTCAAGCCTACACTTGGCCACAAAATTAATATTAATATCCCGCCTTTACAACAATTAACGAAAAAATTCTGCAATCTATTTTTTTTCGATAAAAAATTTGGCGGTTTCAGGAATATGTATTAACTTTGCACTCGCAAACGAAAGGAATGCACGAGGCTCATTAGCTCAACTGAATAGAGCATCTGACTACGGATCAGAAGGTTACAGGTTTGAATCCTGTATGAGTCACATCTTTGTAAGAAATAGATATTTCATGAGACACACTGCGAGGTGTTAAAGAGAATAATTAACGCAAGATAAATACAGCTAATCATTATCATTTGGCTCATTAGCTCAACTGAATAGAGCATCTGACTACGGATCAGAAGGTTACAGGTTTGAATCCTGTATGAGTCACACGGTAGAGCCGCCCGAGAGGACGGCTCTACGTGCATTCAGAACACATGGTAACAGATCTGCGTTTACACATATAACTTTGCAGAAATACAAACCGGAGCATTGTCAATTTCATGAGCTTACACAACTGTTGTGTAAAATAATTAAACATTTTTTGTACCTTTGCTCCCGATAACCAGCATAATTTATTATTATGGCACAAAAAAAGCTACAAATCAGAGACTTGACGCTGCGCGACGGCCAGCAGTCACTATTTGCAACACGCATGCCCCAGAAGGACATAGACCGGTTGCTTCCCTTCTACGAGAACGCCGGATTCTACATTATGGAAGTATGGGGAGGAGCCGTCCCCGACTCAGTGATGCGATATCTCAATGAGTCTCCCTGGGACCGTCTGCGCTCGGTAAGCCGAGTAATGAAAGGCAAATCTCTACTCTCCGCGCTCTCTCGCGGACGTAACCTCTTCGGTTACAAGCCCTACCCCACTGAGGTTCTCGAAGGCTTCTACAAGGAGGCCATCGCCAATGGTCTCAACGTAATGCGTATCTTCGATGCTCTGAACGACATAAACAACGTCAAGGAGTCCATTAAACTTATCAACGACCTCGGAGGAATCGCCGACGGGGCCGTATGCTATACCGTCGACCCCAAGACCGAGCCTCAGAAGATAGGATTCTTTGGCCGGCTCATGGGCAAGAAGCCCCATGAACCCGAGAAGATATTCACCGATGAATACTTTGTGAACAAAGCCCTTGAGATGGAACGTCTCGGTGCCAAGATCATAACACTGAAGGACATGGCCGGACTGGTCAATCCTCTGCGCGCCGCGTCGATCATCGGCAAGCTGAAGTCCAGTGTCAAGGTTCCTGTCGACTTCCACACCCACTGCACTCCGGGCTATGGCCTTGCATCATCGGTGATGGCGATAATGAACGGCGTTGACATTCTTGACACCAACATATGGTGGTTTGGCGGTGGTTCGGCAGCTCCTGCAATAGAGTTGATATACATCTTCTGCCAAAAGCTGGGTATAGAACTCGAGGCCGACATGAAACAGGTGGCCAAGATTCGCACTGAGCTCAAGGACGTGCGCAAGTCGCTTGCCGACTTCGATCTGGCCAAGTCATTCCCCAACGACTTCGACCCACTCACAGACAAACTACCCGCCGACATCGACGCACTCTTCGACCGCGCCATCGAGTGTGGTCGCGCAGGTGATGAAGAGGGGATGCTCGAGGCTTGCCATGCCATCGAGGCATACTTCAACTTCCCCAAGCCCAACGAACTGGTCAAGAACGCCGAGGTGCCAGGCGGTATGTACTCCAACATGGTGGCTCAGCTCAAAACCCTCAAAGCCGAGGATCTGCTTGACGACGCCATGCGCCTGATTCCCAAGGTACGCCGCGACGCCGGTCTGATCCCGCTGGTGACACCCACAAGCCAGATTGTAGGCTCACAGGCTGTAAACCTTGCCATCGACCGTCGCAAGGGCAATCCCGACTACACGACAAAGAGCAACGAGTTCATCGCTCTCGTCAAGGGAGAATACGGCAAGACTCCGGTCCCCGTCGATCCATCATTCCGCGAGCTCATCACCGGAAGCCCCGAGGAGCGCGACTATGACGTATCAAGCTACAAAAAGCCTGTCAATCCCAAGATCGCCGAATACGAGAACACACCTCTCGCATCCAACCGCGAGGAGGAATTATTGCTTGAGTTGCTCCCCAACGTAGCCAATCCGTTCCTGCGTCGTCGTCGCGATGCCGAATTCGCCGCCAAGGCTGCGGCTATCGCAGCGGCCAAGGCCGCCGAGGAAGAAGCACGTCGCGCCCGCTTCGAACCCATAACCGGTGAGGTTTACCACGCCCCCATGGGAGGAAAAATCATATCGGTCAATGTAAAGAAAGGCGACCACCTCAAGAAAGGCGACATAATGCTCGTCTATGAAGCAATGAAAATGGAGAATGACGTCGAGGCCGAGAAGGAAGTAACAATCAAGCAGGTCTTTGTCGAGCCCGGCGAGATAGTAGGCACCGATGCCCCGCTGGTAGAGTTTGAAGAGAAAAAATAGCATTAAAATTTTGTGGACTAAGCAATAATCACTAAATTTGCACGCCATTACGAACCGAGCGCCTTACCAGCACTCTGTACAATTCATTGAATCATAGATAAATAGACGTAATAGAAATGAAAAAAGACATCCATCCCTCCAATTACCGCGAGGTTGTGTTCAAAGACATGTCGAACGAGGAGATATTCATCACCCGCTCAACCGTAGCTTCTAAAGAGACAATCGAGATCGACGGAGTGACCTACCCCCTGGTCAAGCTTGAAATCACCAGCGCCTCTCACCCCTTCTTCACCGGTAAGCAGAAGCTCGTAGACACCGCCGGTCGTGTCGACAAGTTCATGAGCCGTTATGGCAACGTCAAGAAAAAATAATTGATCTCTCCTACGAATCAATTCGATCTATAACGGGATTGCACACAATGACACGTGTGCAATCCCGTTGTTTTATCACATAAAAGTCACACCATCTACTTATCATGAAATATATAACCCTTATTCTAATACTGTCGGCCATAACCGTATCATGCCGGCACAACACGGCCGACACCGACCGAGTTCCAATGATATCGGTCGGCATAATGACAGCCGACTCGGTCAACATCATTGAACGCGACCATCTCGGGACTCCACTAAAGACCTACCGTTTCACAACCGCACAGATCGACAGTTCATTGACAGTCAAGCCACATACCCGGTCATCGGTTCTTGAGGTCGCCGACGTTACCATAGGTGTAGGATTTCACTGGCAACAACAGGAACCACAACAGTTTGAAGGTACACTGCGACTGGTAAAAGACAACGGCCGCCTGCTTGTTATAAACGACATCGATATCGAACGATACCTTGAAAGCGTGATCTCATCAGAGATGAGCGCCAACGCCTCACAGGCACTTCTCGAGACCCACGCCATCATATCAAGATCGTGGCTACTGAGCCAGCTTGCAAGCCCCCACTCACGCGAGACACGCAACGAGACCCCCGACGAGATAACCGTCTGGTATGACCGTGACGACCACTCACGCTTTGACGTATGTGCCGACGATCATTGCCAGAGATACCAGGGAGTAACCAGGCGCACAACCCCTGCCGTAGCCAAGGCCGTACAGGCGACCCGAGGACAGGTCCTAACCTATGACGGGAACGTATGTGATGCCCGCTTCTCAAAGTGTTGCGGCGGCATGACCGAACTATTCGAAAACTGCTGGGAACCCGAACATCACGACTATCTCACAGCTCGTCATGATGCTCCCGACGGGATTACGGCCCCCGACCTTACCGACAGCGTCATTGCCGGCCAATGGATCGAGACCCGTCCAGATGCATTCTGTGCCGACCCTCCCCGAGACGTGCTCGCATCAGTACTCAACAGCTATGACCGGGCCACCACCGACTATTACCGCTGGACTGTGACCTGCCGAGCCGATTCACTTGGACGCCTGGTAGCCGCCAAGACCGGCCGCGATCTTGGATATATAAAGAACCTCAGGCCACTGGCCCGAGGCACATCCGGACGCATATACCGACTTTCGATCGAAGGCTCGGACGACACATTGACCGTAGGCAAGGAACTCGAGATAAGGCGGGCGCTCTCACCAAGCCATCTCTACAGTTCGGCTTTTACCGTCAAGATCGATGGCGAAGGTCCCGGGGCCGTTATCAGACTTAACGGTGCCGGATGGGGGCACGGTGTAGGCCTGTGTCAGATAGGAGCAGCTGTGATGGGAGCACAGGGCTATACCCCCGATGAAATCCTGCACCACTATTTTCCCAACTCCACCATATCCCAACTATACTGAACAAAGAAGTGCCATACATGATGATTGAAGTATGCACGGAAGTTTGTAACTTTGCACTTTATCAATTCAAATAAATGAAACGTAGTTATATATCACTATGGTTATTGTTGCTCGTCGCCTTTGGCGTCGTGGCAGGAGCGTCATGGCTTGATGAAGTGAATCTCTACGGTCACCAATTCAAAACAGCCTCATTCAAGGCCGAACTCACTCACCGTGATCCTATTGTATTCAATACCGATCCCGTATTCAGGCCCGACTCCACTCCGGCATATACCGAGCCAGTGCCTCGGTTTCCGGTACCTGTCGATACCGCTTCCAAGACAATACTGTTTTTCGGTGACTCGATGCTGGAGGGGCTGTCTCCACGTCTGGCCGCTTACTGCGAGGCGAGCGGGCACAAGTTATATACTGTGATATGGTATAGTTCGACAACCCAGGTGTGGGGAGATTGTGACACTCTGTCGGTATTCATCAGGCGCTACAAGCCCGACTATGTCATTGCATGTCTCGGAGCTAACGAACTATTCGTCAAAGACATACCCACCAAACGCAAAAAACCGTTCGCCCACATCAAGTCACAGATAGGCGACCGTCCACTACTATGGATAGGCCCTCCCAACTGGAAAGAAGACACCGGCATAAACGACTTCATCTCGTCAAATCTTGACGAAGGGGAGTTCTTTCTTTCCAACGGCATGACATTCGATCGCAAAAGCGACGGCGCACATCCCACCCAGGCAAGCGCCTCGTTGTGGATGGACAGCGTAGCACGTTGGATGCCCGAGCACTGCGCTCATCCTATAAGACTGGAAACACCACTCAAACCCAAGGGACGCCCCGCCCGCGTAACACTGCTGCAACCCCTATGAATGACCTCGGGAACATCCTCCACAACATAGGTCGGCTACTCGACTACACCCCATCCGAGCCGATGCTCTTCTCATCGGGCACATTCTGGGCTCTGTTCCTGGTGTTCATGCCCGTATATGCGCTATTGCGCGACAGGCTGTGGTACATGCTTACCTTTGTCGTCGCCTTCAGTTTCTACTTCTATTATAAGTCAAGCGGATGGTTTGTACTGTTGCTTGGCGCCACGTCGCTCATTGACTGGACATTGTCACGTATTGTATCCCGCACCCAAACCCGATGGAAACGCAAAGCCCTTGTGACAACCTCTATCATACTGTCGCTAAGCGTACTGGGATTTTTCAAATACGCCAACTTCTTCATGTGGAACTGGAACATGATGGTACAGGGCAACTTTCAGCCCCTTGACATCATACTGCCGGTAGGCATCTCATTCTATACATTCCAGTCAATAAGCTACGTGGTCGACGTTTACAAGGGACGCGTTGCCCCCACTGCGACCTGGCTCGAATATGTATTCTTCCTGTCATTTTTTCCAGCCCTTGTCGCAGGCCCGATAGTAAGAGCCGACTATTTCATACCCCAGATACGGACCGCCTACCATGCCACACGTGACGAACTCTATGCCGCACTGTGGATGATACTTCTCGGCATCATCAAGAAAGCGGTGATCGCCGACTACATAGCCCAGTACAACGACCTGATATTCGCCAACCCTACCGGATATTCAGGCTTTGAATCGCTGATGGGAGTGATAGGCTATACCATGCAGATATACTGCGACTTCTCGGGATACAGCGACATGGCCATCGGACTCGCCCTCATAATGGGATTCAAGCTAAGCCCCAATTTCGACTTCCCCTACAAATCAAAGAATCTCACCGAGTTCTGGCGCCGATGGCACATCTCACTCTCCTCATGGCTACGCGACTATGTCTATATCCCGCTCGGAGGCAACCGCCGCGGCACAATACGCACATATGCCAACAACTTCCTCACTATGCTCATAGGTGGCCTGTGGCATGGCGCAGCATGGAAATTCGTCTTCTGGGGAGCGATGCACGGTCTTGGCCTTGCTGTGCACAAAGCCACCATGCCGCTCACACGCCGGCTTCCCGACCGATGGTGGGTAAAAGCACTGGGCTGGAGCATCACGATGCTCTATGTCTCGTTGCTGTGGGTCTTTTTCAGAGCCGACTCCTGGCTTGATTCCTGGCTTATAATCAAAAATATATTTACCAACTTCTCTCTTGACTTCCTGCCTCCGTTCATTGATGTCAGACTCACATGGGTAATAATGATGACGGCAATCATTACAGTCCACGCCCTGCCCACCCGCACGGTCAACCATGCAGGCACACTGTTTGTAAGGTCACCATGGATAATAAAGCTACTTATATTCCTGACAGTCGTACAGTTAGTACTCGAATTCAAAGGAGAGGACGTAGCCCCGTTCATCTACTTCCAGTTCTGATCCCACGAAGAGAAATCATTACAGACGGCCTACACGATAAGAACCTATTACCCGGATCATAAACACAACGCGCAATCAACTCCTTCAACCTTCTGATGCCGATTTCACCGACCCCTGCTCATATTTTTTCAACATTACTGGGGATTTTTATTACTTTTGTAGTCGGTTGGATCTAAGAGCCGGTTCGACCACTGAAAATACAATGAAGAAGATAACTACAATTCTCGTCATATTACTTGCCGTAGCCATCAGGTCACAGGCATTCAACCGCGCGGTCATCGACAGTCTTGAACGCGAGATGACTGTTGCCAGCAATATCAACGACAGTCTCGCCATTGCCATCAACTTGTTTGACGCATCATCGCGCGAACGTCAATTCGAACGCGCCAGCTTGGCTTTTGACCTTGCACAACGCGCCGGCAATACCTCGCTTAAGCTTAACATGCTTCACAGCCTCGCCAACCTCAACACCAACGATTCGCTGTTCAACTTCTATCTGTCGAGCCTTGACGAAGAGGAAGCATCGCCCGAACAACAACTTACCCGCCTGTATGTCAAGATAAGACAAAACATCGAAGCAGCCCGCAACACCAATACAGAGAGTAGCCGCGAACAGGTCAAGGAGATAATGGACCGTCTTGAGAGTCCGGAGGATATTGATGTTCTCACACGCCTGGAAATACTATTCTCCCTGTGCTCTTACCTTGAACAGATATCAAACGGAGAACTACTCACCGACCACCTTCAGGCCATTGGAGACATCATCGATACCATGCCAGAGAAACTTGATGCCCTCACGGTCCTGTATCTTACACAGTCATCCTTGACATACACATCCATGAGGTTGCTTGACAAAGCCATAAAAGCCGACAAGCGCTTGCTCGACGTCCTGGATCAAATCGAAAAGTCATACCATGACAACGGCAGGCCATTCAAAGACTTATCCTACGAACGCTATATCATATACCGCCGGTTGCTGGGCAATTATGAAGCCCTCACGCTACAGGAAGTCGATGAGTATCACTCGGCAGCCGGCCGTATCGCACGACTCGACCCGCTGGCATATGACGACTTCACCCGCATACGACGTCCCGACATGTACTATTACATGAAACGCAAGGAGTACAGCAAGGCCCTGCCATTGCTCAAATACGAGGCTCACCAGACAGAACGTCCCCAACTTCTTTACGTGCGCCGCCTACTGGTAAACTGCCTTATAGAAGCCGCCAGAGAAACCGGTGACCACGAGACTCTGCTTGACGCACTGCTACTGAGCCGTAACCTTGATGACAACGACATGACGAGACAGAATACGGCTCGCTACAAAGAGTTGCAACTGCAATACGAACGTGCGTCACATAAGGTCGACCAGCTTAAAATCGACGCACGCAAGAAAGAGGCCATGCGTGCCAACCACCGGACAATCTACGTCATCGGAGGTATATCGCTCACTATCGTTGTAATCGCTCTGATCATAATAGTCCTGCTGTGGCGACGCTCAAAGCTACTCAACAAGGATCTAAAGCGTGTAAACGCCAAGCTCGTCGACGAGCGTGACACTCTGCAACGCATACAGGCCGATCTCATCAGTACCGGAGAAAGAGCAAAGATAGCCGATCGCCAACGCGAGGAATTCATCAACAACATAAGCCATGAGGTCTCCACTCCTCTCAATGCCGTAGTCGAGTATTCACAGCTTATTGTCGACTGTATCGATGAAGACAAGAAACCATATCTGTCGCGCTTTGCACGTATTGTCACCCTCAACTCCGAGCTGGTACTCACACTGGTAAACGACGTACTCGATCTCGCTTCATACGACAAGAAAACACTCAAGATCGAAAAACATCCGGTCGTGGCATGCAGTCTCGCCGAGGTCACAATTGACACGGTCAAGAACCTGCTCCAGCCCGGTGTACAGCTCATCAACAACATCGAGTCTGATTACAACCTAATACTCAACACCGATCCCAAGCGTGTGACACAGGTACTTTACAACCTGCTTGACAATGCCGCCAAGTTCACCACCGAGGGGTCAATAACTCTTGACGGACAAGTTATTGCCGACGGCAACTTCTACGAGTTCTCGGTGACCGATACCGGCATAGGTATCCCGCCTGGCAAGGAAGAGATAATATTCAACCGCTTTGAGAAAATCAACCGCTATTCACAAGGCATCGGACTCGGTCTTGCCGTAGGACGTATGCTCGCGACACTCCTTGGAGGCGAACTCAAGGTCGATACCCGCCACAAAGGGCACGGCTCCCGATTCATATTCACCATCCCCGTCAAATAAAATCACCGCGTCATGAATGCCGAAAATCTCAACCCTACGGTTCAAGACAATGATATAGAACTGATACTGATTACAATAACAGGCACCGACCACCCAGGACTCACCGCATCTCTTACCGGAGTACTGGCCCGATACGATGCAATGATTCTTGACATCGGCCAGGCCGATATACATCATAATCTCTCCCTCGGGATATTGTTCAGTACCAACAGCAAGGTTTCAGGCGATCTGCTCAAGGATCTGCTGTTCACCGCCTACGAACTTAAAGTCAAGATACGTTTCTCACCAATATCTCCAGAGGACTACCAGAGCTGGGTCGACCGTCAGGGAAAAGCACGCTGGATCATCACCTTGCTCGGACGCCGCCTCACTGCACGCCACATTGCACTCGTGAGCGAGGAACTGGCATCACAAGGACTTAATATCGATGGCATACAGCGTCTCACCGGTCGCATGCCATTAAGAGATACCGAACTTGAGAAATCCAAAGCCTGCGTCGAGTTCTCGGTACGCGGAGACCCCAGCGACTACGAGAAACTACAGAGCCGTTTCCTGGAAATATCGGCCGAAGAAGAATTCGACATATCGTTACAACAGGACAACATATTCCGCCGTAGCCGTCGGCTCATATGCTTCGATATGGACTCGACCCTCATCGAGACAGAGGTCATTGACGAACTCGCAATGAAAGCAGGTGTTGGCGACCAGGTAAAAGCCATAACCGAGAGGGCAATGCGTGGCGAGATCGACTTCACCGAGAGTTTCAAAGAGCGTGTAGCCCTTCTCAAGGGGCTCGACGAGAGCGTCATGCATGACATAGCCGTAAACCTGCCGCTCACCGAGGGATGTGAACGCACCCTCAAGACGCTTAAACGGATGGGCTACAAGATAGCAATCCTGTCAGGCGGATT
Organism: uncultured Muribaculaceae bacterium; assembly: GCA_964018905.1. Classification (GTDB taxonomy): domain Bacteria; phylum Bacteroidota; class Bacteroidia; order Bacteroidales; family Muribaculaceae; genus JAAVFS01. The sequence continues at coordinate 16,713 of CAXHRO010000026.1, read as the reverse complement.
CACCTACTTCGGCAACTATCTCAAACAGCGTCTCGGCATCGACTACGTATATGCCAACGAACTTGAGATTATCGACGGCAAGCTCACCGGACGCTATGTGGGAGACGTGGTAGACGGTCGACGCAAAGCCGAACTGCTCAAACTCATAGCCCAGGTCGAGAATGTCGACATCGCCCAGACCATAGCCGTCGGTGACGGAGCCAACGATCTGCCCATGTTGGCTACAGCGGGTCTGGGAATAGCCTTCCACGCCAAGCCAAAGGTCAAACGCGAGGCCAGACAGTCGCTATCGACCATAGGCCTCGACGGAGTATTGTATTTCCTTGGCTACAAAGACTCGTTCATAAGCTGAAACCACTTACATACACGTAACAAATCAACACTTATATAAAATGGAAAAAATCATTTTAACGGGCGACCGCCCAACCGGAAAACTCCACCTCGGCCACTATGTAGGCTCACTACGCCGTCGTGTAGAACTTCAGAACTCGGGACAGTTTGACAAGATATTTGTAATGATCGCTGATGCCCAGGCCCTGACCGACAACGCCGACAACCCGGAGAAAGTGCGCCAGAATGTCATCGAAGTGGCACTCGACTACCTCTCGGCCGGTATCGATCCGAGCAAGACCACCATCTTCATACAATCCCAGGTTCCCGAGCTTGCCGAGCTTGCCTTCTATTACATGAATCTCGTAACAGTGTCGCGCGTACAGCGCAATCCCACTGTGAAAACCGAGATCAAGATGCGTAATTTCGAGCAGTCCATACCGGTAGGTTTCTTTTGCTACCCCGTGAGCCAGGCCAGCGACATCACCGCATTCAAGGCCACCACAGTACCCGTAGGCGAAGACCAGGCTCCCATGATCGAGCTTACACGCGAGATCGTTGCGCGCTTCAACAACATCTACGGTCCCACACTGGTGGAGCCGGACATCATGCTCCCCGACAATACCGCCTGCATGCGATTGCCCGGCACCGACGGCAAGGCCAAGATGTCAAAGTCGCTAGGCAACTGCATCTATCTCAGTGATACCCCCAAGGAGGTTGCCAAGAAAGTGAAGAGCATGTACACCGACCCCCTGCACCTCAACATCGATGATCCCGGACACCTTGAAGGCAATTGCCCGTTCATATATCTCGACGCATTCAGCCGTCCTGACCATTTCGCCAAATACCTTCCCGAGTACGAATCGCTTGACGCCCTTAAAGAACACTATACACGAGGCGGTGTAGGGGATGGCACCGTCAAGAAACTACTTATCAATATCCTGCAGGAAGAACTCGAGCCACTACGCGAGCGTCGCGCCCATTACGAGCAGAATATCCCACAGGTCTACGAGATACTGCGCCAAGGTAGCGAGGAAGCACGCCGTGTTGCCGGAGCCACCCTTGACGAAGTGCGCCGTGCCATGAAGATCAACTACTTTGACGACCCGGCTCTCATAGCCGAGCAAGCCGCCCGCTACGCAAAGAAGTAACATCACCGGTACATTCTCGCTATAACGGTCTTAAGCGAATCGCTTGTGACACCGGTATAGCTCATCTAACCGGCTCTTAAATAACAAGACCCTGCCGATTGTCTCGACAGGGTCTTGTTATTTTCCGGATTGAAAAGCAATCGCTTACTTTACAACGCGACGCTCTTTGATGCGGGCCTTCTTACCGGTGAGTGCACGCAGGTAGTACAACTTGGCACGACGCACCTTACCATACTTGTTAACGGTGATCGAATCGATAAAAGGCGACTCGATGGGGAAGATACGCTCAACACCGATGTTATCGCTGATCTTGCGAACGGTGAAACGCTTCTTTGTGCCCTCGCCCGAGATGCGGATAACCACACCACGGTACTGCTGGATACGCTCCTTGTTACCCTCTTTAATACGGTAAGCGACAGTGATGGTGTCACCGGGAGCGAAGTCGGGATGCTGTTTGCCGGTAGCAAAAGCCTCTTCAGCAACTTTAATTAAATCCATTTTCTTGTAGTTTAAAATGTTAACATTACTCGCAATATTCACGGGCCACTTGTCCCGCCAGAGATTACGAAACCGGGTGCAAAGTTAATACATTTCTTCCAATCACACAACACTTACCCAACGACATGCAGGGCAATCGCACAAAAAAAAAGTTGCACTGGCGGAGACAAACCCCACGAATATACGGTTGGCAAAACTATTAGAAAAAAGATGCCGCAAATAAATTTTGCCAATGCGGGAATCTTTCTCATCATTAAAGGAAAGGGGTTAACTGAGGATGAAAGCCTGTTATATGTTGCCATGAGTCGTGAACCTAATTGCCGTCAAGATCACGGATCTTTCATTTAAATCGGTTTGCCCAATCCATTTATAATGCGTATGGACCAATTATATATAACATCAACGTAGCCCTGCATCAGCAGGGCTACGTTGATGTCGGTTTTCTGGTTCAATGAAGGAGACGTAGGAGAGCGTAGTCTCCGAAGAGGTGAGACGGCATGCCAGGGTTATCGGACTGTGTAGGCCGGATCGTAGAGTGAGTTGAGCAAGTGGGCCAGACGCAGACCTCCGTTCAGAAGTTGTCGCTCTATGACCGGTGTCCAGCGGGCTATCTCGTTATACGATACGTTTGTGCCCTCGGGGGTCTCGTTATAGACAGCGGTGGCGATGTCGGCAGTCTGTTTCGCCCAGTCATCGACCGTGCCGAGAACAATGGTCCGCTCATAGTCGGGGGTCTCACGGTCAATCATCATCTGCCACTCGGTAAAGCTCCATTTGTGTGCGGCCTCGGGAATATTTGTGTCCCAGATTCCATGCAGGTTGGCGTCACGTCCATGAAACTTGACCTTGACACGATTGCCACCCAGATCGGTCGCATGCCCCAGATGCATGGGCTGGTGCAGGTCTCCCACAACATGCACCAGAATCTTCATTGCCAGTTGCTTGTCGGCAAACGACGAATGTGCGTCCCGCAGTATCTCAAGGCGCGACTTGATAGCCGTGACCGCATCTCCCGACGGATTGGCCTTAGCCTCCTCATACCTCTCTCCTGCATCAATATTCTTGTAATGCCAGGTCTTGGTATATGCATAGTCGCGTGTATGACTGGCATTGTCGAGCCAGTTGGCCCAGTAAACCATCGACTTGCCCTCAAGCAACGAGTCAACGACAGCCTTTGTGACCGGGGTAAGATGACGCTCGGCTATATATGCCACTACGTCATGACCTTTCTGTCCCCAGGCCGATGCCTGCAACGACGATAACAATGCCAGGACAGACATCAATGCGATCGAAATATATTTCATATCAAATTTTATAAGTATGTGTTGTAACTAATTAATATCATTCTTTTGCCGTGACGGTATCGCCCTAAGCCGGATGATGTGGGGCATCGCCTTGTTCATGATGGGACGGAGATTTCATCTTGAGTTTCAGCTCGTCAAATCCCTGGCCATACACACCGTTCACATTGGCCTGCGTTATAAAGGCATCCTTGTCGATGGCACGTATGATACGGAACACTGTCATAGCCTCATACTTGCGACATATCACTATAAGAACCTTGACTTCCTGCTTGCTGTACCACCCCATTCCCGAGAGGACTGTGCATCCGCGATGAGCCTCGTTGTTGATAGTAGTGGCGATCTCCTGCCAGTAACGGGAAAAGATAGTGAACTGGACAGCCTGACGGTTGGAGTTTATCATCATATCGGCCATAAACGGCACTATAAGCAAGACAATGTATCCATATACCGGGCTGGCAATCACTTCACCCTCGGAACGAGGCAACAGAATAGACGATGTAACGATACAGAAGTCACATATCTGCATCGTGCGTCCTATCGAGATATTACTGTGTTTTGACACCATAGCCGCTATAATATCAACACCGCCCGAACTGCCGTTATGCACAAAAGCAATACCAATGCCCAGGCCACACAGCATACCGCCTATGATCACATTCATGAATGTTTCCTGCTGTACGATCGGCTCCTTGAAAAGCGGCTGTAACACACCAATCAGTAAAGCCAGTACCGACACACCGAATATAGTACGCACCACAAAGGTCCTGCTCACCGTCTTATAGGCGATAATGAGCAATACAACATTGAGGGCATAGATTGAAATGGCTATAGGCAAGCCATGGTCAAAGATCTTCTCGGTAATAAAATATATCAGCTGACCGATACCTGCCATACCGCCTATCACCACATTCTCGGGCGCTATAAATGCCGAGAAAGCAAATGCATACAAACACAGACCGAAGGTTATGAAAATATAATCCTTTGCGCTAATCCAGACTTTATCTTTTGAAATCATAATAAAAGCCGCTTAATATATAGATGGTGCAAAGGTAATGAATCTTAACAAATACTAAAAAAAATATACCGCAAAGTTGATCAAATTTGCGGTATATACCCAATCTCACATATATTGAGATCTACCTTATGGAAACCATTAAGTAAGTCATGAATATCAGTTTATACCGATCCTGTCGTCGCTATGGCGATATTCCGTCTTACTCCGCAGTTACAGAGCTACGGCTATGCGCCCTTGTCGTAAGCCGGGATCTCATCCATATCAGCTTCCAGTCCTGGTATAAACTGATATTCATGACTTACTTATAGAATTATTTTACGGACCTGATTGCCGGTGACTACTATATAAAGAGAACCTTTGACCGGATTAAATACACGATTGCCTGTAAGGTTATAGTATACAGGCTCTGCAATCCCGTCAGCGGCAATCTCGCCGATACCTGTATTTATATGCATGCTGGTAATCGTTATTACCGAAGTCGGGGTACATTCCACTACTGCCTCATTGTCGGTTATAGTAAGATCCCTGTCACCTGTTTTCACTGATACGAGTTTATAGTCTTTTGCGGCACTCACGGTAAAGCGGGGGGTATTGACCGGGATTCTGATATAATTTGTTCCGTCGGCCCATCTCGCAGCATACACCTTCGGCATGATATAGCTGGCATACATAGGATTATAGGCAGGGTCGTTTCCGGTACTGCGCTTGACATTTACATCAAATGCGGCCGATATCCAGTCATTGATTCTGATATCATTGTTCATGCGGGCGGTAAAGCGTGCATAGTCCTTATGGGCATATAGTCCGTCTGCATAATCATAGCCTATGGATGCATTTGTGCGTATACGGGCCGTACCTCCCGATATGCGGAAATTATGAGACTGCCTGTTGGAATGATTCTTCATCAGCATGCCACGCCAGTCTGTATCGGGATAACTGTCGGGAGCATTGGCATGCAACTCATCGTAGTTGTCGATAACCGCCTGGATGTAAGTGGGGAAATGTTCAGAACCATTACCGCTGTCGTTCCAGCGCAACTCATTTGTCATAGCCATATAACGTTTCACATCCACATAGTCGGGCTGTGTAGTGGGCTTCTCATATCCATACTCGTAGGAGTAGGACATCGACACCTTACCGTCACTGGCACGCTTGGTGGTGATAAGAATCACACCGGCGGCGGCTCGCGATCCATAGATAGCCGCTGAAGCCCCATCCTTGAGCACTGTCAGGCTCTCGACATCCTGGGGATTGATATCATTGAGATTGTCGGCAGGCACGCCGTCCACTATTATCAGCGGGCTGCTGTCTCCGATAGTGGTTATACCGCGTATCAGCACATCGGCCGATGATCCCGGACCACTGCCCGACCGTGTCACAGTGACACCCGACATCGCACCCTGCAATGCATTGGAGAGCATCGACTGCTTACGGTCGGTGATCGTCGCACTGCTGATGGAACTCACCGAGCCGGTAAGGTCCTGCTTCTTCACCGTACCATAACCTATGACAACCACCTCATTGAGCAGAGTCTCCGAAGATTCCAGCACCACGTCGACGACACTCTGACTGCCGACTTTTATCTCCTTAGGCTCACATCCTATATATGTGAACACAAGTACATCTCCACTGTGGGCAGCAATTGAATAGTTGCCGTCAAAGTCGGCCACCACACGCGTAGCGGTGCCTTTTACCAGGACCGAAGCGCCCATCAGAGGTTCTCCGTCGGCATCACTGATATTTCCTTTTACTGTCATCTCGGCCGCCGGAGTATTGTCACCGCCGGCATGAAGTATCAGTTACCCTTATAGAAGGTCAGGTGGCTGTAGGTCCCGAAGGAGACGCATCCCGTCTGTTTCCCAATAATTCCATGGTATTCAACTCGTCGACAGGAAACAACAGCCTGTATCTCGGCAACACTGAAAAGATCATATCATGGAGACATGGATGTCTGGCATTCAAGAACGAGCCGCTCAAGGATGTCTACAAACGTCTCGGACAGATCTATGATGTGACCTTTGAAGTAGATCCGCGTCTTGAGAATATTATTTTTTACGCTACGTTCGATAATGCCTCGTTTGATCAGATACTGTCACTCATACGACGGTCCACACCTCTGCATTATGTCAGCAACAAAGATGACGACAAAAAAATTATTTCTGTAATCCCATTGTAAACCAAACGTGAAATTTTTTAAAATATCAATAGCGGCAGTGACTGTCATCTCTGCCGCCACAGCCGGTGCTGTCATCCCGCGTCTGGGACAGGCCCCGATCAAAGACATAGTCAATGCCATGACCCGCGAGGAGAAAGCCCGCTTCGTGATAGGCTCAGGCATGACCGAGAACCCCGACGGCTCCCCCTCGACCGTCGTAGGCAACACACAGCTCATAGTACCCGGAGCCGCAGGCACAACCTACCCCATCGAGCGTCTCGGCATACCGGCCATCGTCTTCGCCGACGGACCGGCGGGCGTACGTATCGATTCATCCCGTCCCGGTGACAGTCTGCGATATGACTGTACCCACTTCCCCATGGCAACACTGTTAGGAGCCACATGGAACGATTCGATAGTAACCGAAGTGGCGGCTGCCATCGGAGAGGAAGCACGGCAGTATGGCGTAGACGTGATGCTTGGCCCGGCGCTCAACATTCAGCGTCACCCGCTTTGCGGCCGCAACTACGAATACTACTCGGAAGATCCCCTTGTGAGCGGACGCACGGCATCGGCCTACGTCAACGGCATGCAGTCACGCGGTGTGGGAGCCTGCGTGAAACACTTTGCGGCCAACAACCAGGAAACCTACCGAAAGGCCAACGAATCGATAGTGTCGCAACGCGCTTTAAGAGAGATTTACCTCAGAGGATTTGAACAGGTTGTAAAGAATTCACATCCCTGGACGCTGATGACAGCCTATAACTACCTCAACGGCTGTTATACTTCGCAGTCACCGGAGCTTACCGACTCACTACTGCGCGGCGAATGGGGATTTGACGGTGTGGTGGTCACCGACTGGTATGCCGGCAACAATGCCGTAGAGCAAGTAAAAGCCGGCAACGACCTGATGCAGCCAGGTTATGCACGGGAATATGACGAGCTGATGGCCGGACTTGAAAACGGCACGCTTGAAGAGGCGGCACTCGACAGCATAATAACACGTGTATTACGTCTCATCGTTCGCACTCCCCGCTTCAACGGTTACCGTGGCAACGCATCACCCGACCTCACGACTCATGCCGCTCTCGCACGCCGCGCCGCCGCCGAGGGCATGGTTCTGCTCACCAACCGTAACGCGGCCCTGCCCTTCAACATTGATGGCGCCCGCATTGCCCTTTTAGGCAACAACTCCTACAATCTCATTGTGGGCGGAAGCGGATCTGGCGATGTAAACCGCGCCTACAGCATAGACCTCGACAAGGGTCTAGAAAATGCCGGATGTGTTATCGACAACCGGCTTCGCGACAAATACAAGAAACACATCGACCGCGAGCGTCAGCGCCTCAGACGCGAAGACAAGACCTTCCACATGGCGGCCCGTCAACAGCCTGTGGAGATGAAACTAAGCCGTCGGGAAATTGAAAAAGCAGCGCTCGACAATGACATGGCGATACTCACCGTAGGGTTTGCCGCAGGCGAGTTTGCCGACCGTTCATCGAAAAGTTTCGAGCTTGATCCCATTGCCCGTCAAAACCTTGAGGCGGCCTGCGAGGCATTTCATGCCCGGGGCAAACGCGTAGTTGTCATACTGAACATAGGCGGCGTTATCGAAACTCAGTCCTGGAAGGAACTACCCGATGCAATTCTGCTTGCATGGCAATCGGGACAGGAAGGCGGCAATGCCATAGCCGATGTACTGTCGGGCAAGGCAACACCCGCCGGCCGACTGCCTGTGACTTTCCCGATAAGCTACCGCGACCACGCCTCAAACGCCAACTTCCCGGTTGACAGCTTAGTCGACATTATCTTCAAGGCCAACACAATCGAGCATCAGCGTGTACGCTCCAACATCGACCATACAATCTACGGTGAGGATGTGTATGTGGGGTACCGATACTTCGACTCTTTTAACCGCGAGGTATCATTCCCATTTGGTTACGGTCTGTCATACACAACATTCCGATACTCCGATATCACAACAGCAAGCAGACCGTCGGGTAACCATACCCTGTCGGTGACAGTCACCAACACCGGCTCCCGCCCCGGCAAAGAGGTTGTACAGGTCTACGCTGCCTGTCCGCGCAATATCGACCGCCCCACAAGCGAACTCGTCGCATACGCCAAGACCGCGTTACTGCAACCAGGCAGATCACAAACACTTAACCTTGAAATATCGCCCGATGACCTTGCCTACTTTGACGAGAAAAAATCGGCTTGGGTAACTCCGACAGGATACTACACGCTGTCGGCAGGATCTTCGAGCCGAGATATAAAAGGAAGTGTCTGCATCAATGTCAACCGCAAAACGACACCGGTCAAGGACCTCCTCGCACCCCCTGTCACATTCGAGCGTCTCGACCGCAACAACATAACACGCCGTCACTTCGGACTTTATGATCAGCGTGCTTCACTGTTCGAATCTCTCCCGTGCGACAGCGATGACATAGTGTTCTTAGGCAACAGCATCACCCACTACTGTGAATGGCACGAACTGTTCAACAATCCGAATATCAAGAATCGTGGCATCAGCGGGGATACATATCAGGGAGTGCTTATGCGCCTGGCCCCGATAACACAAGGACAGCCTGCCAAAATATTCCTGCTCATAGGCATAAACAATTTCGGCGGCGGACACTCCATCGACAGCATTGCATCGGGCGTGACACAGATAATAGCCAGAATCAGGCAGAACTCTCCGTCAACCCGGTTATACCTACAGAGCATACTGCCGGTCAACGACGAGTTTCTGCAATTCCACGGACACACTTCCCGCTGGCATGAAATCCCTGCACTGAATGCCGCCCTGCGTGAGGTTGCCGACACAATGCAGGTTCCGTTTATCGACATCTACAGCGCTCTCGTCGACCCTGCCACCGGCAAAATGGCTCCGCAATACACCAACGACGGTCTCCACCTGTTGGCCGACGGATACCTGAAATGGGCCGAACTGCTGACTCCATACATCACCGACTCCCCCACATATTAGAATCATCATTACTACAGTAGTGTGCTTTCGACCACATCGCTGTCGTTGCATGCTGAGACAATAAGCCAGGAGCACAAGGCGCGTGCCTGTGAGCTTGTGGCGCAAATGACTCTCGATGAGAAGATAGATTACCTCTCGGGAGAGACATCATTCACCCTGCGTACTGTCGAGACTCTCGGCATTCCGCGCATAAGGCTCGCCGGATGACCTCACATCAACCGGCTCTTAGTCAAGTTCCGCAAGCCAATCCGATGCTTTTACAATTCTTATTTCTTTATTGTCAATAGTCTCTGTTCCGGGACTTTCAAATTTGGAAAATTTTCAGTTGAGTTTCGGGGCAAGAAAGTACAGACCGAATGATACGCCTACGTTCCAGTTGCGTGCCGGATAGCTCTGATAGTTTCCATACAGTCTGAGTGTGGCTGTGCGCAGTGTATAAGCGGCCGACACCTCACAGTAGGCAAAGCGCTTGCTGAACCAGCGGCCATAACAGGCCGTACCATCGGTATGATCGAGCAGAATGCGACGCATTGGCTGGAACAGGTGGAAATTTCCCCTGAGCTGGAAGCTGTCATTGATCATCCATACCGGCACAGCACCTAAGGCGATATACGAATTGGCTCTGAATGCCGGATTAAAAGCATTGTCGGCCGCCGGTGTGGGGGTAAATGCCGGAGCATTGACTATGGTGGCGTTATAATTATCCAGAAGACCACGATTGGTATAGACTACACTCAGTTCTCCCCCCAGACTGAAATGTCGTGACATCTTTCTGTACCCTTTAAGATCAAGATCAAAACGTAGCCAGTTTGTCGGACGATCGTGGGACGCGAATCCGTCAAGTCCTGGAGTATAATGATAGCGGCCTACATTCCACGCGCCCATAAAATGGCTATAGAAGCCGGTGGTGGGAGCGGTGAGATTATCCAGTGTCGAGCTGTCGAACAGGAGACGCCCCTGGGCTATATTATAACATGTGCGGTCTCGGTCTATTTGGTTATACTTTATGGCATCGGTACGATAGAAACGGCTTACCCCTGTTCCTCCGCCTATATCAACGGTGGCCTTTGCCTTACGCCCTACGGCCATCGAATAGCGCAGACGTCCGAAAGCCTCCATGCCTGTAATAAATGTGGGTACAGCGGCATCGAAAAACAGTTTATCGCTTTCGTAATACTTACGTCGTGATATTACAGCCTGAAAACATAGGGCCTTAGGTATACGAGTAGGAAGAACCAGACGTGTGTTGAACGAAGCCGCCATATAGCTCTGTCCTATCCAGGCATCAAGAGACGCATCCATACTGCGCAGTGACATTGACTTGTAGCGACCGGTGACAAAGAGCATGCTGTTAACCGAGGAGGTAAGATAACCGCCGACACCGACTGTAAGATCGTTCTGCACATCGGCATCAAGATCGAGGCTGAAATAGCCTGTGGCGGGATTGTAACGAGCCGTAGGCCGCAGATCGCGCAGTTTGCCCGGGGTTATGGCACGATAATAGGAGTAGCGGGCCGATTCGATACCGAAGGTATCAGGCCGGTTGTGGGTGAAAAGATATTTTATAAATTCATTCTGGCAAGGTGTCCCGCCAGAGACATTCACCGAGTCAAACCTGACATAGGGTGAGGCTGACCTGAATACCTCACGACGCAGGCGCCGGGTTCCGGCCGGAACTCTCGTATTTATACGCGCCCTAATGGAATCCATCATTGACACGGTACGGTCATATCCTATATGATATATCTCGGGGGCTGCCTGAAAATCAAGTAATGAAAACCTATTCAGATCGAGCCGTATCTTGATACCTTCATCGGCCGGCAGATCATAGTCGTTGTTCTGTATTACCATTTCCTCGATCTGATTGACGAGATCACGGGCCTTGGCCGGATCGGTGGTACCATGCACATCGACACCGATCATAACCGATGGCGCAAACTCGCTACGCATCACATCTACAGGAAAGTTGTCATATATACCGCCGTCATATAGGAGGACACTGTCCATCTCGATAGGCTGGAAGACAACAGGAAAACTCATGGAAGCCCTTACCGCATCGCCAAGCTGTCCGCGCGAACATACGACTTTATGCTTGTTTCTGACATCCGAGGCCACACATCTGAAAGGGACAAACAGCTTGTCAAAGTCGCCTCCACACTGCGCACTGCATGCCGTGAACAAATCAAAAAAACCGAAATTCATAGGGAGCGGCGATATAAGACTCGCCGGGAATCGTGTGACCGATGCTGAATCGCGCGATGCGACCGGAATCGAGAACAATGCCGGCGTAGGCTCGTCTTTGGCAAAATAATAGACAAGGTTCTCGTCAATACGCCCGGTCGACCAGTAGCCGAACTCTCGCGACATAAGGAGTTCCATCATCTCGGCAGGAGTATAGCCCATCGCATAGAGACCGCCAACGATGGCCCCCATCGATGTGCCGGCGATATAATCGATAGGGATGTCGTTCTCCTCAAGTGCCTGTATCACGCCTATATGGGCAATACCCTTGGCACCGCCACCACTAAGCACGAGCCCTACCGACTGATGGGGAGGTAGCGGGTCGGCAGCACACGCGACCGACACAGTGTCAGCAGCACGACCGACCATTGAAACCAATAAAACGAACGCAACGAGGCAAAATCTTGACATAGTGATGAATTTTAAAGCCGGTTCGATAATAATAATTAACATCAGGGCCCATATAAAAGTTCACGCTCCACTTAGCCGGCCTGGCACCGCGCTATGTGGAGCGTGAAAGCTGTTTAAATATTGACGCGGAGAGAGTAAAATATCAACGGCCGGCGCGCTTGCGCTCAAGCTCATCGAGAAGAATCTTACGAAGACGTATATGATGGGGTGTTACCTCAACATACTCGTCCTCCTTGATGTACTCGAGAGCCTCCTCAAGGCTAAATACCACAGGGGGAACTATACGAGCCTTGTCATCAGCACCCGACGCACGCATATTGGTGAGTTTCTTGGACTTAGTGACATTTACCACAATGTCATTGTCCTTTGCGTTCTCACCCACTACCTGACCGGCATAGACCTCCTCCTGCGGGAATATAAAGAAGCGTCCGCGATCCTGTAGTTTGTCAATCGCATAAGCATATGCCGTACCCGACTCCATGGCTATGAGAGAACCGTTTGTGCGGCGTTCGATATCACCTTTCCATGGCTGATACTCAAGGAAACGGTGGGCCATGATGGCCTCGCCGGCCGATGCGGTAAGAACATTGTTGCGCAAGCCTATGATACCGCGCGATGGAATCTGGAACTCCATATGCGAGCGGTCACCCTGTGAAGACATTGACAGAAGGTCTCCTTTTCGACGCGTCACCATATCAATCATCTTCGAGGCATACTCTTCGGTCACATTGATGGTAAGCAACTCGACCGGCTCGCACTTTACGCCGTCTATTTCCTTGACAAGCACCTGTGGCTGGCCAACCTGCAGTTCGTAACCCTCGCGACGCATGGTCTCGATAAGCACCGATAGATGAAGGACTCCGCGACCATAAACAGTCCATACGTCCTGATGGTCGTCCTTGACAACACGCAGAGCCAGATTGCGGTCAAGTTCTCGTGTAAGACGATCACCGATGTGTCTTGATGTCACATATTTGCCATCCCTGCCGAAGAACGGACTGTCGTTGATTGTGAATGTCATCGACATGGTGGGCTCGTCAATGGCTATACGTGGAAGAGGCTCGGGATTATTGAAATCGGCAACCGTATCGCCTATCTCGAAGCCATCGATACCTACCAAAGCACAGATATCTCCGCTTGACACGCTCTCGACACGCTTGCGTCCCATTCCTTCGAATACATGCAACTCCTTGATGCGCTGGCGTGTGACCGAACCATCTTTCTTGCACAGTGCTATATCTTGCCCCTCACGCAGTGTACCACGGTGGACACGCCCCACTGCAATACGTCCCACATAGCTCGAGAAGTCAAGCGATGTGATGAGCATCTGGGCATCTCCGTCAAGAGTCGCCGGAGCCGGAATGTAGTCGATAATGGCATCAAGAACCGGCAGGATATTGTCGGACGGCTTATTCCAGTCGGTCGACATCCAGCCATTCTTGGCCGATCCGTAAATCGTCGGGAAGTCAAGCTGATCCTCGGTAGCATCAAGGCTGAACATCAAGTCAAATACCATCTCCTGCACCTCATCGGGACGGCAGTTGGGCTTGTCGACCTTGTTGATCACAACAACCGGCTTGAGCCCCATCTGGATAGCCTTCTGCAATACAAAGCGGGTCTGTGGCATAGGGCCTTCAAAGGCATCGACCAGCAACAGACAGCCGTCGGCCATATTAAGCACACGCTCTACCTCACCGCCAAAGTCGGCGTGTCCCGGCGTGTCGATGATGTTTATCTTCGTGTCCTTATAGTTGATCGATACATTCTTAGAAAGAATTGTTATACCGCGTTCCCGCTCAAGATCATTGTTATCGAGGATCAATTCTCCGGTTGACTGATTGTCACGGAAGAGGTGACCGGCCAACAGCATCTTGTCGACGAGCGTCGTCTTGCCATGGTCTACGTGGGCAATGATGGCAATATTTCGGATGTTCTGCATACTTACAGGCTGTTTAAATTTTCAAGGCGCAAAGTTACTCAAAAACTGCGATATTTTGCGTATTTTTGTAGCTCCAAGATGAATATAATTATGACACGAAAAGCCAGATATTTAGCAATAGCGCTGATTATAGGCGTATTAACCCCTTTGGCGGCATTCTCACGAGACAATCTGCGTGTCACCACGGTAGGTGACCGCCAGTGCTATATATACGATGTAAAGAAAGGTGAGAGCATCTATGACGTATCACGGGAGCTCGGGATACCGCCTGTCGAAATCACACGCTATAACCCGACGGCCGCCGACGGCCTAAGGACAGGCATGCGCCTGTACATCCCGTGCGCAATTGTCGATAAGGGACACCCCCGAGCCATTGGAAGCAACACCGGCTCAGTAGTGACCACACAGCCCGTAGTGACCGTACCGGCCGCCAGGAATGACAATAACGACAACGTAACCGACAATACTACCTACACGGTAAAACGCGGAGAATCACTCTACGGCATCAGTCACAAACACGGCATGACGACCGATCAGCTGATATCACTCAACCCCGCGGCCGAGTATGGCGTAAAGGAGGGTGACATTCTTGTCGTAAAAGCCGGCGAGAGCACAACCACCAATCATGACCGTCAGACGACACGCCCCGGATCAACTCATCCATACGGGCATGCTATAGTCACAGAGACCGAGGCCGAGACCAAATACGAAGATCTCGATAAATATTCGCTCATACCAAGCGAGAAACGTATCTCACATGAATATGTAGCAAGAGTAGACGATCCCATCGTGCCCGATATACAGCAGTCTCCCGATACAGTAAATATGGCAGTCTTGCTCCCGTTCATGCTCCATGAGAGCGAGCCAGGCAAGAATGCCCAGCTCTTCATTGAGTTCTACAAAGGACTGCTACTGGCCGCAGACTCTCTTAAGAACCGTCCAGGCCATCATGTCAACATCCATGCCTTCGACACTTCGGCATCGGCCGACACGATATCGGCCATCATGAACCGCCCCGAGATGACTGGCATGGACATGATAATAGGACCTGACAACGAGGCGCATCTACAACTGATAGCCGACAGAATGGGATCAGACACACACCTCTACAATACATTTAATGTAAGAAGCAACCTATATATCGATAACCCTAATGTGATTCAGGCCAACATACCACATTCTCCTATGCTCGCAAAGGCCGTGGACGCGTTCGCCGAGATGTACCGTGGCTATACACCCGTATTCCTTGCACGCATAGACGGTGCGGCCGACAAAGATGCATTCACATCCCAGCTCAAACAGCGACTTCAGGCCGACTCCACGGCATATCGCGACATAACATTCAAGAACCTCCTGACCCATCACGACATAGACACCCTTGACATGGAGCGCAACTATGTATTTGTACCGGTATCCGGCTCACGTGCCGAGTTTGCGAAACTGTCTGAAGCGATATACCGTATCGGACAGTCCCGTCCCGAACGCTCCATACGCATATTCGGCTATCCCGAGTGGATCACATTCAGAGGCGAATACCTCAACCGCCTGAATGAGCTGGAAGCTACAATATACACCCGCTTCCATGCCGACATGAAGGATCCTGACACCGAGGCATTCACACACAAGTTCCAGACCGCATATGGCACCGAAATGCTGGATGCCGCTCCGGTACAGGGCCTGTTAGGCTTCGACACAGGCATGTTCCTTCTGTCGCTGTTCAAGGATCACGGTCACGAATACGCCGACCACATGCAGCCATATACCGGCCTGCAAAGTGCGATGCACTTCAAGCAAGACAACTCGCACGGCACTGTCAACGAAGCTCTTATGACAGTCACATTCCGTCAAGAAAGATCAATTAAAACCGTACTCGAATGAAACGCCTGTTACCACTGTTGGCCATACTGCTCACCGGTATCATGACAATGAGGGCACAAACTCTATACAAGCCCCATTTCCACATGGGAGCACATGCCGGCGCGGTGCTGTCACAGCAATCGTTCAACCCATCGATCGAGCAGAAATTTCATCAAGGGATCACAATGGGAGTATCGGCCATGTGGGCCGAGGAGCGTCATGTCGGCCTAAGGGCCGAACTTAACCTGACGCAACGCGGATGGAAAGAGGATTTTACCGAGACACCCCAGTTCAGCTACTCACACACGCTCACCTACATCGAACTGCCCATCATGACCCATATATTCTTTGGCGGACGACATGTCAAAGGATTCTTCAACCTTGGTCCACAGCTATGCTACATGATCGGAGACAAAATCGACGCCAACTTTAATGTCAACGATATATCCGGCATCGATGGATTCCCTACAATCAACCGTACGACCGAGCAGATGTCTATGGAGGTCACAAACAGGTTTGACTACGGCATCTGTGCCGGAGCTGGTATAGAATTGATAATCAAACGAAAGCACAGCGTCACACTGGAGGGAAGATACTACTATGGCCTGGGCAACATATTCCCGTCGGCCAAGAAAGACTACTTCAATGCATCGCGAGGCAATGCAATAATGGTGACACTCGGCTACATGTTCAGATTAAAATGATTTGGATATTTGAAAAACATGTCGTACCTTTGCCGATGCTT
Organism: uncultured Muribaculaceae bacterium; assembly: GCA_964018905.1. Lineage (GTDB taxonomy): Bacteria > Bacteroidota > Bacteroidia > Bacteroidales > Muribaculaceae > JAAVFS01. The sequence continues at coordinate 78 of CAXHRO010000026.1, read as the reverse complement.
AAGGCAATCGGGGCGTAGCGCAGTCCGGTAGCGCACCTGGTTTGGGACCAGGTGGTCGCAGGTTCGAATCCTGTCACC
>CAXHRO010000025.1:0-44117 GCA_964018905.1 uncultured Muribaculaceae bacterium | reverse complement strand
ATTACGACACAGCCTCTTACCCCCCCCCGTTTGTTAAATATAGTTAATACGAGCTTCTATATGAATAATTCTCTTCCTGCATATCGGGGTTTTCTTTTTTTTACTACCGCTTCACACCCTGATTCTTCCATGGCATGAGGATGGAGATACCTCGTCATGGGCAGAACTCAGATAAATTTGGCACCGGACTTGATTTATTTGTACCTTTGCAGTACAAAAAGAGAAGTTATACATATGAAGTCAATCGTTTTTCGTTACTGCTGTTTTATTATCGGATTGTTTTTCCTGTCGTTAGGCATCGATTTCATCGTCACATCGGCCTTAGGTACAACACCTATCTCAAGTATCAACTATGTACTGTCGCTCAACACGCCCATGACACTCGGAGTGGCAACCTTCGCATTCAATATGCTTGTCATTGCAGGACAATTATGGCTGGTGAGGGGATTGGGATCCCGCAAGGATTATGTCGAGATAATGTTGCAGATACCGTTTTCTCTCCTATTCAGTGTTTTCATTGACCTCAATATGATGTGGATCATCCATATACCTGTAACTGGATATGCAGTCTCACTGTTACTGCTGGCAACCGGTTGCATATGTCAGGCCATAGGTGTGGTCATGGAACTAAAACCAAATGTAGCCATAATGAGTGCCGAGGGTTTTGTAAAATATTTCTGCAGACGCTATGGCAAGGATTTCGGACACACAAAGGTTGTGTTTGACATCTCGCTTGTAACCGGAGCAATGTTGTTGTCTCTCGCCTTCTGCGGCCATATAGAAGGAGTGAGGGAAGGAACAGTAGTAGCCGCACTATGCACCGGATTTCTGGTCAATTTCCTTGCTCGTCATATCTTCACACGCCGCAATATAAAAAGAGTCATACCTCACGGCACGACCCTTTATAATAATCTATAAGCTTACGTCTCACTATTTAGAGTATCATCTCCTGTAGTGGTTGATGATGCAAAGTTATATGGTTATCGCCGGGCCTGCAATACCTTGAATCAAGTATAATGAACAACTATACTTATAACGTCGTTTATCTCAATAGACATGCGATACCGTTTTTATAGTATTGCGCAATCGCGAAAATGTGATTAATTTTACATTCGCAAAATTCTGTTTATCTGTATAATATGGCAAACAATATCAAGTCAAGGGAATACCGCAATACCGACCGCATGCGTGACATCATAGCCGACAACACACTGCTGTTATCGGCTCTGAGCCGTTTTGACATAGCACTTGGATTCGGAGACGCGTCAATACGGGAGGTGTGCAAGCGTACGGGAGTGGACACGGAGACATTCCTCGCGGTGGCAAATCTTATAAGCGGCAAGAATTACTCTCCACACCATGTCGACATCAACTCGATCATACAGTATCTTAAGAATGCTCACACATACTTTCTTGACTTTCTGCTTCCGTCAATAAGACGTCGTCTTATCGACGCATTAAGCAACGCCGACAACAATGATGTGCCGTTACTCATACTCAAGTTCTTTGACGACTATCAGGAAGAGGTCTACAAACACATGAATTACGAGAACGATCATGTATTTACATATGTCGAGAAACTACTTGACGGCATACAGACCACCGGATACACGATATCCGGTTTTCTTGCCAATCACAAACCGATCGCCTACAAGCTACACGAACTCAAAGAGATCATAATATGCCACTATGTGGGAGATGGCAATCGCGTAAATATAATCAACTCGGCACTTATGGATATCATAATTTGCGAACGTGACCTGATGAGCCACTGTGAGGTCGAGGACAAGATATTTGTACCGGCGGTTCTCGAACTTGAGAACAATCTGGCTAAAGGAATCACAGCTTCCTCGACAAGCCAGGAAGAGAAATGTGACGAGGCTCTGAATGACCTTACCGAACGTGAACGCGAGATCATAGCCTGTGTAGCCCGCGGCCTGTCGAACAAGGAAATCGCCGACAAGCTCTTCCTGTCGGTTCATACCGTAGCCACACACCGTCGCAATGTCTGCGCCAAGTTGCAGATACACTCGACATCGGGATTGACAATATTCGCCATCCTACACAAACTCATTGACTTGTCAGAGGTCAAATTATGACACATTTATTCAAGTACAACTTGAGAAAGCTCCGATTAATCCCAAATTATCGACAACTTAGCACACATATACAATATGACAGATATTATTGATCAGATAAACTGGACAGGAATCATCATCGGACTGTCTACATTTCTCATAATCGGAATATTTCATCCGCTTGTGATCAAAGGATATTACTACTTCGGTCTGCGCTGTCGCGTTGCATTCCTTATAGCCGGACTCATCTCTTTGACATTATGCGCTATTGTATCAGGCACAATTGCCTCGGTTCTTCTTGGAGTAACCGCCTTCAGCTGTTTTTGGAGCATCAAGGAGGTGAACGAACAGAAGCTACGTGTGGAGCGCGGATGGTTTCCCGGCAATCCACGTCTGAGACAGACAAAGAACGTCGGCCCGGATGCTGACGCATCACCGACCGACGTCTAAGGATCTGTTTAAAATTTACGTTAGCAGTACATGTTGAGGATTGCCTCGTAGAGTTCCTGCTTGCCTGATGTCACAGCGGGTTCGGGCTGAGCCTTGGCATACTCCACAATCTGCTCCAACGACAATTTACCCTCCTCGAATTCCTTACCCTTGCCACCGTCAAACGAAGAGTAGCGGTCGGCAAGCATTTTCTTGTAAGGCGACTTCTCAAGAAGCTCAGCTGCACTGAGAAGCGCACGCGCCATAGCATCCATACCGGCGATGTGTGCGATGAATATATCCTCGGGATCTGTCGAATTGCGACGTGTCTTAGCATCGAAATTAGTACCGCCATTGCCAAGGCCACCGTTACGTATGATCTGCATCATTGCCTGGGTGAGCTCATAGTTGTCAATGGGGAACTGGTCGGTATCCCAGCCGTTCTGATAATCGCCACGGTTTGCATCGATCGATCCAAGCATGCCGTTGTCGACAGCGACAGCGAGTTCATGCTCGAAGGTGTGGCCGGCGAGAGTGGCGTGGTTCACCTCGATATTGACCTTGAAGTCCTTGTCAAGGCCATGGGCCTTAAGGAAGCCAATCACGGTCTCTGTATCCACATCATACTGATGCTTGGACGGCTCCATGGGCTTAGGCTCGATAAGGAATGTGCCTGTAAAGCCTTTAGCACGGGCATAGTCACGGGCCTTGGTCAGCATCATGGCCAGATGCTCTTTCTCACGCTTCTGATCGGTATTGAGCAGGCTCATATAGCCTTCACGACCGCCCCAGAACACATAGTTCTGACCACCGAGCGCGATAGTGGCGTCAATGGCATTCTTTATCTGTACTGCGGCACGTGCCACGACATCAAAGTCGGGGTTGGTGGCGGCACCATTCATGTAACGGGCATTTCCAAAAACATTTGCCGTGCCCCAGAGGTTTTTGATGCCGGTAGCATCCATCTTATCCTTCAGATAGGCAGTGATCTCCTGCATGCGCGACTCGTAATCGGCGATATCGTCCAGATCACCGATAAGGTCAGTATCGTGGAAACAAAAATATTCTATACCGAGTTTTTCCATGATCTCGAAGCCGGCATCAGCCTTCTGCTTTGCGATGGTCATGGCATCAGGACCTTCATTCCAAGGGAATTTACGTGTGCCTCCACCAAATTGATCGCCACCCTCGGCACAAAGGGTATGCCACCATGCCATGGCAAACTTGAGCCATTCCTTCATAGGCTTGCCAAGAACAACACGCTCGGCGTCATAGTAGCGATAAGCCATCGGATTATGACTCTCAATACCTTCAAACTTGATTTTCCCAACCGCGGGGAAGTATTCTTTCTGTGACATAATAAGTAATTAAGTGAATATTTGGGTTTTTAATTATTTTGAGATGTGTCTGGCAAGCAAATCCTTCCATCGGGCATAAGCCTCAAGATAAGGGGTACGGTCGGCCGCCGGCTCAACGACATCGATAAGTCTAAGTGTCCCGAAAGCCTCGGCTGGCGTATCATATATACCGGCACCTATACCGGCACCCTTGGCGGCACCCGCTGCTCCATCTGTATCGTACAGCCTGATCGAAGCCCCGGAAACAGACGCAAGAGTTTCGCGGAAAACCGGGCTCAAGAACATATTGGCATTGCCGGCATGAATCGTGTCAACATCCATGCCCATAGACTGCATTACCTCGATACCATACATAAACGAGAATACAATTCCCTCCTGAGCGGCACGCAACAGGTGGGCGCGTCCATGAGTATTAAAGTCGATTCCACTGAACGAGCACCCGATAGACTCATTACACATCACGCGCTCAGCTCCATTGCCGAATGGAAGCACAGTCACCCCTTCCGATCCCACGGGGACCTGTGAGGCAAGATCATTCATTTTGACATAATCGAGATCGGGAGCACATATATTGCGTTTAACCCAGCTGTTGAGTATTCCGGTACCGTTTATGCACAGCAGGATGCCAATGCGTGGATCTTCGGCCGAATGATTGACATGAGCAAAATTATTAACACGTGACTGAGGGTCATAATTAGCCTTGTCAATGACACCGTATACGACACCCGACGTCCCGGCTGTAGCGGCGATCTGACCGGCCTCAAGCACGCCAAGCGAAAGCGCATTGTTAGGCTGGTCGCCGGCACGGTATGTAACAGGAGTTCCCTCGGCCAGGCCAAGTTCGGCCGCCACATCGGCGGTCACAGTCCCGGCTTCTCCGAATGTGGGTACAAGCGGAGGCAATATCGACTGAGGGAATCCGAAATATTCAAGCATGAAATCTGCGGGAGCATTCCTGCTGAAATCCCAAAGCATCATCTCGCTCAGACCAGACACTGTGGTTGCAAGCGTACCGGTCAACCGATAAGCGATATAATCGCCCGGCAGACATATTTTAGAAATACGCCTGAAGTTTTCAGGCTCATGCTCTTTGATCCATGCAAGTTTTGTGGCGGTGAAATTTCCGGGCTTGTTTAGCAAACGGGGCATACATGCATTGTCTCCCATATCGGCAATAGCCTTTTTTCCATACGGTACACCACGCGAATCACACCATATGACAGCATCTCGCAACGGTTTCATGTCCTTGTCGAGAGTAACAAGACCATGCATCTGATAGCTTATACCTATAGCCTTTATTAATGTAGGATCAATACCCGATGTTTCAAGAACCGACGATGTGACAGCCTTGACATAGCTCCACCAGTCGTCCGGAGACTGCTCGGCCATGCCATGAGAAACAGACTTGATCGGAGCTTCGGACTTAGGGAAGAAACCGGACGATATACAGCGTCCAGACTCTGCCTCGACAATGGCCGCCTTGACCGAAGAGCTGCCTATATCATACCCTAATATATACATGAGATCATTAAATTTGGTTTGTATTGTTTTTTATTTGCTCACAAAGGTAAAAAATATGACATATATTTATACAAATAAAAAACGCAGAATACTCAATGCATTCTGCGTGATGAAACATATAATAACTAATTTGATACAAATTCTATCACCTTACAACCGGGGCATATCCGTCTTCAAGTGCAATATAATGCTGATAGGGATGATCACAGCCGGGACATTTGGCCGGCGGCTCGGTGCCTACCGATGTATATCCACATACGAGACACTTCCATGTTACCGGTTTTTCACGTTTCCAAAGCGTACCTTTCCTAATATGGTCAAGCAACAACCGGAAACGGTCATAGTGACTTTTCTCCACAGCAGCAATCGCATCAAAGTGCGTGGCGATATCCGGGAAGCCCTCCTCACGGGCTATCCGTGCAGACTTATAATAGAACTCATAACCGTCCACGCTTTCCTCCTTTAGTGATGTCTCGAGATTATCGGCCGTTTTGCCAAGGAATCCGGCATCAACCCCGGTACTGGTCTCGAAAGGCGTGTTCTCAAGCATCTTCAGAAAGACCTTGGCGTGACGCAACTCATTGTCGGCAGTCTCACGAAAGACCACACCGACCGGGAAGTACAACTCCTTATCGGCTATGGAAGCATAGAATGTATAACGGGCAAACGCCTGTGACTCTGCAAGATAAGAATTGACGATATTCTGCTCGGTCTTGGTGCCCCTGATGCTTTTCTTCTTTGTAGTGTTGTTCATAACAGTATTATGTTTAAGTAACTTAATCTGTCATTAAAAACAACATTACAAAGAAGAATGTTCAATACAAAGCGGCACTAAAAGCGGCTGGTACCGTCAAAGCAATGGGTACATACCTTACACTTGGGCAAACCTATGGCTTTGACAATGGTATCAACTTTGCTGAATTTAAGTGTGGTAAGTCCATACCGCTCCCTTATTTTCTCTACCATTGCCTCATAGCGGGGGGTGCCGGCTGTGGCATACTCTTCAAGATGTGCGTTTGGATCCCCTTCAAGTTCCTGGATTATGCGCCTGGTAAGCAACTCCATATCACCCTTGGACGAAGTAAAACCAATGTACTTACAACCATAGATAAGGGGCGGCGAAGCAATACGCATATGCACCTCGCGTGCACCATAGTCAAACAGCACCTTCACATTATCATTAAGCTGGGTACCACGCACGATCGAGTCATCGCAGAAGAGTGCCCTCTTGCCCGACAGCATTGCACGGTTGGGCACCAGTTTCATCTTTGCAACAAGCGATCTCATCGACTGCTCGCGGGGGGTGAAACTTCTTGGCCATGTGGGGGTGTATTTACATATACAGCGATGATACGGCACATGATGTCCGGCGGCATATCCAAGAGCCATTCCGACACCCGAGTCGGGTATTCCGCACACACAGTCGACCTCGGTATTGTCGTCCTTGCCCATACAATAGCCAGTATCGAACCTCATCTGCTCGACATTTTTACCTTCATAGGTCGATGTCGGGAACCCATAATATACCCACAGGAACGAGCAGACCTGCATTTCCTCGCCGGGAGCATGCAGTCGTCTTATTCCGTCGGCTGTAACCTCTACAATCTCACCCGGTCCAAGATCACGTATGACCTCATAGTCGAGATTAGGAAAAGCTGTAGACTCGGAACTCACTGCATAAGCACCATCCTTGCGTGCAAGCGATACCGGAGTGCGCCCCAGACGATCACGTGCGGCAATGAATCCATTCTCAGTAAGTAAGAGCATCGAACATGATCCCTCGATGTTGTCGTATACATTCTGAATACCCTCGACAAATGTCTTGCCCTGATTGATCAGAAGAGCAACAAGCTCGGTCTGGTTAGTCTCGCCCGAACTCAGTTCGGCGAAATGTACTCCACTGTCAAGCAGTTTTTTTTCAAGCCTGTCGATATTGCATATCTTTGCGACAGTCACAATAGCATACTTGCCGAGATGAGAATTGATTATAATAGGTTGCGGATCGGTATCACTTATCACACCGATACCGTTATGTCCGATAAACTTAGGCAGTTCTGCCTCAAACTTTGTACGGAAATATGTACTCTCAAGTGAGTGTATCGAACGACAGAAGCGTCTTTTCTCGTCATCAAAAGTCACCATGCCTGCACGACGTGTACCCAGATGTGAGTTATAATCAGTTCCGTAAAACAGATCAGTCGAACACTGACGTTTTGATGCTACTCCAAAAAATCCTCCCATAAATATATGATTTATTCTTTTATGTCAGTTATTTTTATCTCTTATCGTAATTTCCTTCGTAGTAATTTATATAGGCCATATTGACGAGTCTTGTTCCGCCGGGAGTCGGATAATCTCCTGTAAAATACCAGTCTCCGGGGCATGATGGTATTGCCTTATGCAACCCGTCTACCGTCTGATAAACAAGACTTACTGTCGCATGAGTACCCTTTGGTGTCAAGAGTCTTGCAATCTCTCCCGATATCTCCTCGGGTGTAAAATGAATATATATGTCCTTGACGCAGTTACGCTGACTTGCGGCAGGTTTTTCGATCTCCATGAGAGCGTTTTCATAAACACGGGCCAATACATCCTCCCTACCCGACCGCTGTAACAGGGAAACAGCAGCCCTGAAAGCGATAAATTCGGCCATCCTTGACATATCAATGCCATAATAGTCGGGATATCTGACCTGAGGCGAAGAAGAGACGACAACAATATGACGTGGGTGCAGACGATCAAGCATTGTAATGATCGACTGTCTCAGAGTGGTACCCCTCACGATGGAGTCATCTATAACCACAAGAGTATCGATATCATTACGCACACATCCGTATGTGACATCATAGACATGTGCGGCAAGATCATTTCTCGAATTTCCCTCGGCTATGAATGTGCGTAGTTTTATATCCTTAACAGCGACCTTCTCGACTCTCAGACGACGATCCATAATCGAGCGTATGGCATTATAATCACAGCCTTGCCCGCTTTTTACAAGCCTTACGATCTCATCGGCCTTGACCTGGTCCAGACGTTGCTCCAGTCCCTCACACATTCCGAGGAATGCAACTTCGGCCGTGTTTGGGATAAATGAAAACACCGCATTGTCAAGATCATAATCAATAGCTTTCATTATATCCGGCACAAGATTGGCACCGAGTGCTTTTCTCTCACGATATATATCGGCATCACTTCCTCGCGAGAAATATATACGCTCAAACGAACAGCGTCTGTTCTCCCGCTCTCCAAGTATATCATTAACCTTAACCCGTCCACTTTTGGATACAATGATCGCACTGCCGGGCTTCAGTTCCTTTACTTCTACCCTACGCCGGTCAAAGACCGTCTGAATAACAGGGCGCTCTGACGCGACTATGACGATCTCATCATCATAGTAATAAAACGCAGGTCTTATCCCGTTAGGGTCACGTAACGCGAACATGTCGCCCGATCCTGTTGCGCCACATATCACATAGCCGCCATCCCACTGTGGAGCACTGTTTGACAACACTCTCACCATATCCATGTTATCCTCGATACGAAGACTTAGCTCTGGGTCCTGATATCGGTCCCTGAACTCTCTGTACAGACGGTGATTCTCCTTATCAAGCGCATAACCGAGTTGCTCAAGAAGAACTATGGTATCACTGAAGATGCGTGGATGCTGTCCGCGGGCCACTATCGACTCAAATATATCATCGACATTGGTCATATTGAAATTGCCACACAACAGCAGATTACGTGACGGCCAGTTGTTACGGCGCAGGAACGGATGCACATATGACAATCCGCTACGTCCCGTAGTACTATACCGGAGATGTCCCATGTATATCTGGCCGATAAACGGAGCCGCAGCATCAGCCTCTTCGACCGACATCCGGTCAATATCGCTTGCCGTGAGCTTACTGCCTATACCGGCAAATATCTCACTGATAGCATTGGGCCCGAGAGCACGTTCCCTGAAGACATACTCGTTACCGGGACGGGTATGAAGCTTGACGACTCCGACACCAGCCCCCTCCTGTCCTCGGTTATGTTGCTTCTCCATAAGCAGATACAACTTATTGAGCGCATAAGTGACCGAGCCATATTTCTCACGGTAATACTCCAGCGGCTTCAAAAGTCGTATCATCGCGATACCGCATTCGTGTTTCAACTGTTCCATCATGTAAACTTAAACGGGTCAATTACTATCTGATGAATAAGAGCTCGCGATACTTGGGCAGAGGCCATATCTCATTATCGACCATTAGCTCAAGCTTGTCAATATGATAGCGTATGGTCTCCATGCATGGCGCCACATTGTCATGATAGGCTATCGCTTTCTCTCTCTCATTCCTGATACGATTGGCCTGACGACGTGCATCCACCATGGCTTCCACCGTATCCTTGATAACCGACATATGTTTAGAGATCTTTTCTATTGTCGATAGATCCTGAGCTACTATGACATTACTCTTGTCGGCATCAAAAAGCGATTTGATCTTCACAAGATTGTCGACCAGGAACGACTGGTAACGTGTTGCGACAGGAATGATATGATTAATGGCAAGATCACCAAGAACGCGTGCCTCGATCTGAATCTTTTTGGTATACATCTCCCATTTCACTTCATTACGGGCATGGAGCTCAATCTCATTGAAGACATTGGTGCGGGCGAACATCTCGATCGAAGACGGGCGCAGATAGGCATCGATTATCTTCGGGACGCTTGTCTCACAGTCAAGCCCGCGACGCTCGGCCTCTTCTTTCCACTCGTCACTGTATCCGTTGCCATCGAAGTGAATCGGTTTGGATTCGATAATCAGCTTCTTGACCTCTTCAAGAATGGCATGATTGAGTGGCTCGCCATTGGCCAGACGTCGGTCTACGCTTTCTTTGAAAAGCGTGAGCTGGTCGGCCACAGCGGCATTAAGCGCTATCATCGCAGAGGCGCAGTTGGCCGAAGATCCGACGGCACGGAATTCAAAACGGTTACCGGTAAATGCAAACGGAGATGTGCGGTTGCGATCGGTATTGTCAATAAGGATCTCGGGTATCTGGGATGCGCCGACACTGACACCCTGCTTATCGGCAAACGCGATGAGTTCATCCTGGGTGCTGTTCTCGAGCCTATCAAAGATATCGGCCAGTTGCGAGCCTGTAAATATCGAGATGATAGCCGGAGGAGCTTCATTGGCGCCAAGACGATGGGCATTTGTAGCCGATGCTATAGATGCCTTGAGGAGAGCGTTATGCTTGTTTACAGCCGCCATCACATTGGCTACGAATGTAATGAACTGCAGGTTGGCGGCTGGAGTTTTGCCTGGAGCGAAAAGCAGAACACCCTTGTCGGTGCCAAGACTCCAGTTATTATGTTTTCCCGAACCATTTACTCCGGCAAACGGTTTCTCATGAAGCAGTACCCTGAAGTTATGACGTCGGGCCACCTCCGACATCAGAGTCATCAGCAATAGATTGTGATCGTTGGCCAGATTGGTTTCCTCAAAGATAGGAGCAAGCTCAAACTGGTTGGGCGCCACCTCGTTGTGGCGGGTACGGGCAGGAATACCAAGACGATGGCATTCAATCTCAAGATCAAGCATGAACGCCTCCACACGAGACGGTATGGCTCCAAAGTAGTGATCTTCAAGTTGCTGGTTCTTTGCGCTCTCGTGCCCCATCAGGGTACGTCCGGTCATGACAAGATCGGGACGTGCCGAGAAGAGAGCCTCGTCAACAAGAAAATATTCCTGCTCCCATCCGAGATAGCTTGTGACATGGTTCACATCTGGATCAAAATAGCGTGCGACACCTGTCGCGGCCTTGTCTACAGCATTTAGAGCCCGCAACAATGGCGTCTTGTAGTCAAGCGACTCTCCGGTATAAGAAATGAATATTGTTGGAATACACAATGTATTGTCAAGAATGAATGCCGGCGAAGATATATCCCAGGCCGAGTATCCACGGGCCTCGAAGGTATTTCGTATACCTCCGTTAGGGAAGCTTGAAGCGTCAGGCTCCTGCTGGACAAGAAGTTTCCCTGAGAATTCCTCCACTACACCACCTTTGCCGTCATGCTCGATAAACGCGTCATGCTTCTCGGCAGTACCATCAGTAAGCGGATGAAACCAGTGCGTATAGTGACGCGCACCGTTATCGATCGCCCACTGCTTCATGCCGGCAGCCACACTGTCTGCGACCTCGCGTGAAAGCGGAGCCTTGTTATCAATGGCATACACGAGGGCGTCATATGTCTTCTTAGGCAGGTACTGGTACATCCTGGCACGATTGAACACATACTTTCCGTAATATTGTTCGGGGCGCTCGGCAGGAATATTCACCGGAACGGCCTTGCGGTCATAAGCTTCTTCAACTACTTTAAATCTTAACTGTGACATGGTTAATATTAATTATATACGGTTTAACAATTTGATACGACGTGCAGCTTCTATTGTATTGGTGCGCGAATTGAACGCAGAGAATCTCACATACCCTTCTCCACACCGGCCGAATCCCACTCCCGGAGTGGCAACTATATGGCACCGTTCCAACAGGATATCGAAGAACGACCATGAATCCATACCGGCCGGAGCCTTGGCCCATACATACGGCGAGTCAATACCGCCATAGACTGTAAGCGATGCATCGGCAAGCCCCTGGATCAAAAGCCGGGCATTTGTCATATAATATCCGATATTAGCTTTAACCTGCTCTTTACCCTCGGGAGTATAGAGAGCCGTAGCCGCGCGCTGGACAACATATGATGCACCGTTGAACTTTGTAGTCTGACGTCTACGCCAAATGTCATTGAGCCGAACACCATCCGGTGTGACAAGATCCCGCGGAATTACGGTATATCCAAGTCTCAGACCAGTAAAACCGGCTGTCTTCGAATAACTTCTGAATTCTATAGCACACTCTCTGGCCCCATCTATCTCGTAAATACTATGCGGCACATCGGCACGCTGTATGTATGCCTCATAAGCCGAGTCAAACAGGATAAGAGATCCATGCGAGCGGGCATAGTCAACCCATACCGCCAGTTGCTCGCGGGTAAGCGACATTCCGGTCGGATTATTGGGATAACACAGATAGATCACATCCGGAACAATATCAGCAGGTGGCACCGGAATAAAGTCATTAGATGCATTGCACGGTAAAGTCACAATACGTCGGCCGGCCATGATGTTTGTATCGAGATACACCGGGTATACAGGGTCGGTGATAGCAACGACATTGTCAATAGACAGTATGTCGCCTATATTACCCAGATCACTCTTGGCACCGTCACTTACAAAAACCTCATCGGGCGATATCTCCACGCCACGAGATCGATAGTCATGATCTACAATAAGATCTATAAGAAACCGGTGCCCTTGCTCAGGACCATAACCTTTGAAAGACTCAGCGATGCCCTGCTCGGCCGAGGCTTTGACCAACTCGGCGACAGCCGCCTCGCACACCGGACGTGTGACATCGCCAATACCGAGACGAATGATATCAACACCTTGATTTGACTCGCAGAATTCATTGACCCGGTGCGCGACAGTCGAGAACAGATAGCTCTCGCTCACATTCTTGAAATTGTCATTTACTTTATACATATCGGTTTACCCTTTGTCTTGACGTCTATAAGTTCCTGTAAACACAGTTTTTGCAGGCCCTGTCATCAATACGTGACCTGAGGCGGGATCGATCTCGATATACAAATCCCCGCCATCAAGATGGACAACAGCCTTATTGTTGGCTCGCCCCGTATGATAAGCAGCCACAAGCGTGGCACAGGCCCCCGTACCACACGCCATTGTAATGCCGCTTCCACGCTCCCACACCCTCATACTTATATCGGACGGAGAATTGACGTGCGCGAACTCCACATTGGCCCTTTCCGGGAACATACTATGTTTCTCTATTAATGAACCTGTCGACTCTATGTCAATGGCATCAATATCGTCAACAAAAATCACTGCGTGTGGATTTCCCATCGACACAGCTGTGATGACGACACTATCACCATTGTCAAGCACTAACGGTTCGTTGACGAATGTATCACTTGTACATTCTACAGGAATCTCTTTGGTCAAGAGTGAGGGTAACCCCATGTCGACAGTAACCGACTCGACAAGACCGTCATCTCCCGGCTTCAGGAATAAATGTTTAACGCCCGAAACAGTTTCGAGCGTCAGATGCAGTTTGTCAGTGAGTTGATTGTCGTAGACGTATTTAGCGACACAACGGGCGCCATTGCCGCACATACGGGCTTCCGTACCGTCGGCATTGAAAATACGCATTCTAAAGTCGGCCTCACTCGACGGCAGGATGAGAATAATGCCGTCGCCTCCCACTCCTATGTGCCGGTCGCTCATCTCTCGCGACAGGGAGGCAAGATTGTCGGGGCACGAAGCGAGGCAATCCATATAAATATAGTCATTGCCAATGCCCTGCATCTTGGTGAATAAAATTGTTTCCATCTATTGGAGATTGGTGTTACTTTTTACGCCGGCAAAGGTACGGTATTTATTGGGATTTCGAGCAAACGTATGCAAAAAAAATTACCACTGCATTAAAAAATATATGGATTGCAACAATAGAGCGCCCGACCCGGTCGTTACATTATTAATGAAACAAAAAATGTTCATATTTGTCGCCGTAACAATCGCCCTTTGCCTCGGATCACATGTCGCCATGTCGTCTCAGGACGGATCAAGCGCATATAGCTTCCTGAATGTCACCACATCAGCCCGCATATACGGACTGGGAGGCATTAATCTTACCACGATCGATGATGACATAATGACCACCGACCAGAATCCCGCTCTTTTGGGTGCCGAGATGACGGGCCAGATAGGTGTCAATTACATGCGGTATGTAGGAGAAAGCAACTTCGCCGGAGTAAAATATGCCAACGCGACCGGTGAACACGGAGCATGGAGCGCCGGTATCCAATATTTCGGCTACGGGGCGATAACTATGGCCGACGAGACAGGCTTGATCACAGGAAAATTCTCACCAAAGGATGTATCGTTCTCCGGAGCATTCTCCTACGATATATACGGGAACTGGAGAGGCGGCATAGCCTTAAAACTTCTTTACAGTAGCTACGAGCAATACTCGGCCATGGCAGTAGCCACTGATCTCGGTCTCAACTACTATGATCCGGACCGGGATCTGTCATTCTCCATCGTAGGAACCAATATCGGAGGCCAGGTAAAACGATTCGCCAACAAGAGCGACCGGTTGCCTATTGATCTGAGACTGGGATGGTCCCAGTCATTCGGTGAGTTTCCGATAAGGTTCTCGGTAACAGCATGGAACCTTACAAAGTGGCACCTTCCATTCGTAGAGACTGGCGACGGAAACAATAACAGCGATGATGGCCCACGTATAAAAGACACATTCTCAAGCAACCTGTTCAGACACTTGATATTCGGGGCCGAACTCATATCAAGCGAGCGATTCTATCTGTCGCTCGGATACAATTACAAGACCCGCTCTGACATGTCGACCTATTCACGCAGTTTTATCTCGGGCTTCTCGATTGGAGCCGGACTTAACGCCCGTAGGTTCAATCTGTCGCTCGCAATGGCCCAGCCACATACCGGCGCCACAACAATCATGTTAAACCTAACATTGAACATTAACGATCTAATAAATTGACAATGTGTACCAATAATAAAAAAATCATAATCGCCATCGACGGATATTCATCATCAGGCAAAAGCAGTATGGCACGTGCGCTCGCCCGCACAATAGGATACAGATACATTGATTCAGGCGCCATGTATCGCGCTGTCACTCTATACGCCATGCGGCACGGCATGATTGCTCCCGACGGCACCGTGAATACAGATGCACTGACATCGGCCTTACCTTCCATACACATTGACTTCGATATCGATGGTGACCGCCAGTCAACCATGCTCAACAATGAGAACGTTGAGAATGAAATCAGACAACTCCCTGTATCCAACAACGTATCGTCGGTCGCCGCAATTCCGGCCGTACGCCACCGTCTCGTCGCCATCCAGCAGAACTTCGGACACTCACGCGGCATAGTAATGGACGGACGCGATATAGGCACAACCGTTTTTCCTGATGCCGAACTCAAGATCTTTGTAAACGCTCCTGCCGAGACCCGAGCCACCCGCCGACTTAAGGAGTTGCTTGAAAAAGGTGAGACCGTGACCTATGACGAGATACTTGCCAACGTCCAACATCGTGACCATATTGACGAGACACGCACAGAAAGCCCGCTCAGACGCGCCAATGACGCCATCGGCTTCGACAACTCAGACATGACAATTGACGAACAGAACAAAGCACTGCTCAAACTGTACAACGATACAATATCATGACTGCAGTCACAATCGATCCAGGATCGGGATTTTGCTTTGGCGTCACAACCGCCATAAACAAGGCCGAAGAGGAACTGTCTCGCGGTGGACAGCTATACTGCCTTGGCGATATAGTCCATAACAGCGAGGAAGTAGACCGTCTGCACAATCTTGGAATGGAGACAATCACACACGCCGATCTGAAATCGCTTTATAATGCGAGAGTATTGCTGAGAGCCCACGGCGAACCCCCATCCACCTACTCTGTCGCCCGTAACAACGGTATAGAGATCATCGATGCTACATGTCCTGTCGTCCTGCAGCTTCAACGTAGAGTTAAAGAGTGCTACCAGGAACACGGCATAGCTGTACAGATAGTGATTTATGGGAAAAAAGGCCACGCCGAGGTCAATGGT
Source organism: uncultured Muribaculaceae bacterium (assembly GCA_964018905.1). Lineage (GTDB taxonomy): Bacteria > Bacteroidota > Bacteroidia > Bacteroidales > Muribaculaceae > JAAVFS01. Next base: position 27,999 of record CAXHRO010000025.1, on the reverse strand, counting down.
CTCGTCGGACAAACCGACGGCCATGCAACCGTCATTGAGAATGTTGAGGAGATAGGTGTCCTTGATTTCAGTCGCGACATATATCTGTTCTCTCAGACAACCAAATCGATAGAAGGATTCAGCGCCATGCGTAATGCCATATCACAACGCTTGTCACCCGGTGCAAAACTCACATTTTACGACACTATATGCCGCCAGGTCGCAAACCGCGTTGCCAGACTGCGCGAATATGCTTCAGGGCATGATCTCGTACTTTTTGTGAGCGGAGCAAAAAGCAGTAACGGGCGCGTCCTGTACAACGAGTGCCTGGATGTGAATCCCAATACACACATGGTTTCAAACGAACATGATGTCGACCCCACATGGTTCAACAATGTCAATAGTGTGGGGGTATGTGGAGCCACCTCTACCCCGCGATGGCTAATGGAACGTGTAAAAGAATGCGCAATACACTATTCCCATCTATGAACAGGCTACGACTTTTCATAATATCCGCTACAGCGTTATTATATTACAGCTGTGGAACCAAAGAGGGCAAAAACATTGACGACACGACTTACATACGTGAAATCGGATATGAATATGCAACTCGCTACCGAGCCATTCGGCCATCGACCGGTGACATGGTGAGACAGGACTTTCTACTGGATGTCAAATCACGGGAGACACGTATAGCACACGAGGTAGGAATCGAGTACGCCCGAGAATTCCACAAGGCATTCACCGATTCGGCTTTTACAAAGCAGTAACAACCAGCCTACTACACATACCTTTGCCTCAAAAACAACCGAGAAAGGCGGTAACATTAACAAAGAGGCCGACAGAATCAACTGCCGGCCTTTAGCATTACATGTTATCGAGCTGAGTTTTTTACTCTTCTGCCTCAGGGGCGATGAGTTTATAGCCCTTGCCGTGAATGTTTATGATCTCGATTCCCGGATCATCCTTGAGGTGCTTACGCAACTTGGTAATATAAACATCCATTGAACGGGCATTGAAGTAGTTGTCATCAATCCAGATTGTCTTCAAGGCAAAGTTGCGCTCCAGTATCTCATTGACATGAGCGCAGAGCAGACTCAGTAGTTCCGACTCTTTGGTAGTGAGCTTTGTTATCTTGTCGCCGAGCATCAACACCTGCTTCATTGTGTCAAAGGTAAACTTGCCGATCTTGTACATTGTGATCGCAGGACCTTTCTTACCTTTCACACGACGCAGAATAGCCTCAATACGGAATACCAGCTCCTCCATAGAGAATGGCTTGGTGATATAATCATCGGCTCCGATCTTGAAACCGTCACAAATATCCTCCTTAAGCGACTTGGCGGTAAGGAAAACCACAGGGGCCTCGCTATTGACAGCCCTAATCTCCTGGGCAAGCGTAAAGCCATCCTTCTTAGGCATCATGACATCAAGGACACATATATCATACTTGCCCTTTAAGAAGGCTTTGTAGCCACTTTCACCGTCAGCGAAGAGGTCGGCATTGAAGCCCTTGGCCATGAGATATTCTCTGAGCAACATGCCCAGATTTTCATCATCTTCGCAAAGAAGAATCCTCATTCTTTCTTCCATAATCTTTAATTTTTAGTTAGCGGTAATATAATTATAAATTTTGTTCCGACATTAAGCTCGCTTTCTGCTTTTATTTCGCCACCGAGCACCTCGATCATCTTCTTAACATAGGCCAATCCCAGTCCGAATCCCTTGACATCATGCAGATTGCCGGTATGAACACGGTAGAACCGGTCAAAGATCTTCTTAAGATCCTCTCGTTTTATTCCTATTCCATTGTCCTGTACGGTGATTTCAAGCTTGCCGCTGTCAAGATCGCGGGTTGTCACAAGCAACTTCAATGGAACTTCCTCGCGACGGTATTTGACCGCATTATCAAGCAAATTGAAAATCACATTGGTAAAATGCATTTCATCAACCATCACAATAGCGTCACTTGCATCAAGATTAGCCGAGATAGAGCCGCCGTAACGCTCTACCTTAAGTTTGAAAGTATTTATGATGTTATATATTGACGAATTTGCATCAACTTCCTGAAGCCTGACAGTCGCTTTTTTCTTATCGAACATCGACATCTGAAGGACTTTCTCCACCTGAAATCTCAGACGTTTGGTCTCGTCATTAATAATTGATGCCGAGTGCTGCAACATAGACGGTGACTTACGCACCGAGTCATCATTAAGCATCTGAGCAGCCAACGAGATAGTCGATATCGGAGTTTTGAACTCATGGGTCATATTGTTAATGAAGTCATTTTTCATCTCGGTGAGCTTCTTTTGTTTGAATGCCACTACAATAATATATATGAAAATAATCAGCAGTATTATTGTCATGGCCAGTACCGGAACCATGAAACCAAGCGATTTGTGGATATAGTCGCTCTTACGGGGAAAATAAACCTTCAGGTAAAATGTTTTATCGGGCGCGTCATTTGCAAACAATGGTTTGACAAACATGCTACCCTGGACATCGGGAGTTGACGAATAACCTACCGTCTTGAATACAGGCACATTGTCTCTGTTCACCAGCGCAACTTCAAACGGAATATCAATACCGTTGTTTCCAAACTCGGCCATCAGATAGCCTATGGTAGCCGTCGAGTCAACACGCTCCTTGATAGGACGGCTATCGGCCTGACTCATGATATTAAGAATCACTCCATTGATAAGTCCACGCTGATGCCTGACCTGATCCTTGAAAGCATCCTGTTGCATTGAACGGTAACGCTTGGCAAAGTCTCGCTGATCGTTCTGTAACTGAAATATCTTTTTGGGATCAGCCTTTATCGTAATATCGGCATCAAGACCACTGACCGTACTGAATTTGTATTTCACTCCTCCAAGGTGAGGCAACGTTCCATCCGGATACTGAGAGTATACCGATGAGGTTTCTATCAAAGATACATCCTCCTCAAGATAGTATTTTATTTCGTCCTGTTCAAGCCTCATAGCCACACTGTGAAGGCCGCGATGGACACCCTCGCTAAACTGATCCTCGCGCATTTTTATCATACTCTCCATATACATGATCTGCATATACAGGAGTCCGGCAAACACAATCGCCATGATAATTGTCAGAAGCCATATCGTTGATTTTTTCATATCCGGTCTATTATACTTGACTTAGAGCTTGTTTAAAAATAAATGTGATTACCCAGCCGAAGATCCTGAGATGAAGAGCGAAATACGCCCAAGATTTTCGAGTAATTCGGTATTATATTCTTTTCTTTTGAAGTATCCATAGTTTAATCTTTTTAAAGTTACCCTCGCCTTAGTATATCTTTTGCTAAATTGCCAAAAGAACACCATCGAGTATTCTCATTTATTTTTAAACAAGCCCTTTGTTTTCTTTATTAACAATTAAGGTTAAATTTGGTTTATCTCCAACCTCATCATACATGCTGCGTTTGTGAATAAACTGTTAAATTTAACACTTGTATTGTTAATTAGCACATCGATGCAAAATTAACACTTAAATTTAAAACAAACAACAATCACAGCAAATTTTATCAATAATAAAACCGTTTTAACCTCAAAATCAAAGTATACCGACGCAAAAGAGGCAAATCACATGATCTGCCTCTTTAAATAGTTTCAAAATTCTCAGGGTTCTACTCCTCAGTTTCGGGATCGGCCACCCCTTTGGGCAATGTATGACGAAGCGATATGAAGCCAAGCACACCGGCAACTACCGAACCCACCACGATACCAAGCTTGGCATGATCAAGCAGATAAGCCCCATGCTCTCCCATCGACCCGAAAGAAAGGTTGGCAATGAACAAAGACACCGTGAACCCTATTCCACCGAGCATAGACACTGCGCCAAGCATCTTCCAGTTGCTACGCACCGGCATAGGCGCAAGCCTGAACTTGATAGTGAGCCACGAGAAAACGAATATGCCGACAAATTTACCTACAACAAGTCCGAGTATAACCGCAAGAGATATCCCCTCGATTACGGTTGTGGCATCCATATCCAGCAGGAATATACCGGCATTGGCAAAGGCAAAAAGAGGAACAATGAAGAAGTTGACTATCGGATGTAACGAATCCTCGAGTTCCTGTAACGGCGAGATTACTTTATCCGAAGCCGACTCCACCTCCTTAAGATAGTTCATCTGTTCTTTTGTGAGTATCGACCTGCGACTGAGCAGTTCATCATCCTCGGCACGGAATTTGGAGATTGACGAACGTATCTTCTTGATATATTTCTTGGGAGCAAAAACAGGAGTGGCAGGAATACAGAATGCGACAAGGACACCTGCTATGGTAGGATGTATTCCACTGTTAAGAAACAGGAACCACACTGCCGTACCGATTGTAAGATAAAATATCTTGCTCTGTATCCTCATCAGAGACCCCAGTAACAACACACCCAGCAGACATGCCGCATATACAAGCAACATGGCTTCTATATGGGTCGAGTAAAACGCAGCGATAACTATTATTCCGCCGATATCATCCACAACAGCCAGTGTCGTAAGAAAAATCTTCAAGGATATCGGTACCCTTGAGCCGAGCATCGCAAGAACACCCAAAGAGAATGCGATATCTGTAGCCATCGGTATTGCGGCACCATTGGTATAATCGGTTCCTGAGCTTAAAAAGAAAAATATCACAACAGGAACAACCATACCACCGACAGCGGCTACAATAGGAAGTAATGCCTGCTTGAATGAAGACAGCTCTCCTACCAGTACCTCACGCTTGATCTCAAGACCTATGCTGAAAAAGAATATTGCCATCAGAGCATCGTTGATGAACTGTAGCATTGTCATAGGATGACCATTGTGACTGAAAAGGTTAAATGACCCTATCTGCAACCTCACCTCCTGGTTCCAGAAGTCAAAATAGTAACTGTTTATCGATGGAATATTAGCCACTACAAGAGCAAGTACCGTAGCGGCGATCAAGACATTTCCACCAGATGCATGACGGCGCAATGCCTGACGTGCGGCATAAAACACATTATGCCCTGTCTGATCCTCCTGAATTGTTATGTGTGTCATCTTAAATACCTATTTGGAATATTAACAAAAGTGAATCTTATATTGTTGTATGGAAACCGTTTGGCGCACAAAATTATGGAATGCGACAACATACACATGCCGCATTCCATTCAAGATGTCGTTATCAATCAAGCTTGAGTACCGCAAGGAAAGCCTTCTGTGGAACTTCGACCGATCCGATCTGCTTCATCCTCTTCTTTCCTTTTTTCTGCTTCTCAAGCAACTTGCGTTTACGAGATATGTCACCACCGTAACACTTGGCTGTAACATCCTTACGAACCGCTTTTATTGTCTCACGGGCTATTATCTTGGCTCCGATAGCGGCCTGAATGGCGATATCGAATTGTTGTCGAGGAATCAGCTCCTTCAGTTTCTCACACATCTTGCGACCAAAAGCAACCGCATTGTCGGCATGTGTGAGGGTTGACAACGCGTCGACGCTCTCACCGTTCAATAATATATCGAGTTTTACAAGCCTGGACTCTCTGAAATCATGAAGATGGTAATCAAATGAGGCATAACCTTTTGATATGGATTTAAGTCGGTCATAGAAATCAATGACGATCTCTCCGAGCGGCATATCAAAGATAAGCTCTATACGGTTGCCTGATATATATTCCTGCTTGACAAGCTCGCCTCGCTTGCCAAGGCACAACGTCATTATCGATCCAATATAGTCAGCGGCGGTAATCACCGATGCTCTTATATAAGGTTCCTCTATATGATCAATCAAGGTAGCCTCCGGAAGACCTGAAGGATTATGGACCTCTGTCACATTTCCTTTCTTGTCATGTACACGATACGATACATTCGGAACCGTGGTTATAACATCCATGTCAAACTCTCGTCCGAGTCTCTCCTGTATTATCTCCATGTGAAGCAATCCAAGAAAGCCACATCTGAAACCGAATCCGAGCGCAGCCGACGACTCCGGCTGAAACGTAAGCGAAGCATCGTTAAGCTGTAGCTTCTCAAGCGAGGAGCGCAGGTTCTCGAAATCTTCTGTTTCAATAGGATAAACTCCCGCAAACACCATAGGTTTCACCTCCTCAAACCCCTCGATTGCCTTATCACACGGGGCATTCACATGGGTTATCGTATCTCCAACCTTCACCTCTCGGGATGTCTTGATACCGGATATGATATACCCTACATTTCCGGCCGACAGCTGCTGTCGTGGCGACAGGTCGAGCTTAAGCACACCTATTTCATCTGCGTTATATTCCTTTCCGGTTGCAACGAACTTCACAAAGTCACCTTTACGAATTGTACCATTCTGAATCTTGAAGTACGCGATTATGCCACGGAACGGATTGAAAACCGAATCAAAGATGAGTGCCTGCAATGGTGCCTCAGGGTCCCCCACCGGAGCGGGGATACGTTCCACGATAGCCCTGAGGATCTCTGGAACTCCTACGCCAGTCTTGCCACTGGCCCTGATAATCTCATCCCGGCTACAGCCTAAGAGTTCAACGATCTGATCCTCGACCTCATCGGGTTTTGCACTGTCAAGATCAACCTTATTTATGACCGGTATGATCTCAAGGTCATTATCTATGGCCATATACAGGTTGGAAATGGTCTGAGCCTGTATACCCTGCGAGGCGTCGACTATCAGCAATGCGCCTTCGCATGCAGCTATCGAACGAGACACCTCATACGAAAAATCGACATGCCCGGGCGTATCGATAAGATTCAACACATACTTTTGCCCGTCAAGAGCATATTCCATCTGTATGGCGTGACTCTTGATCGTTATGCCACGCTCCCGCTCGAGATCCATATCGTCAAGAACCTGAGCCTGGAGATCCTTGGCATCCACGGTGTTGGTATATTCAAGAAGGCGGTCGGCAAGCGTCGACTTGCCATGGTCTATATGGGCTATGATGCAAAAGTTGCGAATATTCTTCATATCGTATGATTCGTTTCTATACCGCAAAGTTACGACATTTCCTGCGAATCTGCAAGAATGCCCTGACGTGCCGCGCCCTACAAGAGCGGCTCAAGACGATCCAGGAGATCACGGGCCAGGGCACTCTTTGTCTCGATATGCTCCTTGACCATCCTGACAAACGAATCGCTCTCGAAGTCTCCTCTCACCTGCTCAAAATCGGCAGTCGCCATCTCCTCGCTGCCATCTGCACCAAAGCCTATGCGCGACACCAGCGAGAACTCCTTACGGGCATCTTCATAAAGCATATTGTCCAACTGCACTACGCTTCCCTGCCATCTGCGGGCTATGGCCGCGATATCACCCGGGGTCAACTCATCACAGCTTTTGCCATACCATCTTGTCATCATCCCGGCAACCCATGTCCACTCCATGTCGTAATATTCGGAGGCCAAAGTAGATATACGGGAATTGATTTCATCAAGATCAGTTATACGGCGGTTCACAACATCGTCACACAGACGGTTGATCTCACTGGCCGGCACAATCATACCTGCAATATCGATCCAATCCCCCGCACCATAGACTGTCGTGGGCCTGAGAGCCTCGGTGATCTGGTCGGCCGACTTGAAATCTATCCCCTCAAGGCGATGTATCACCGAGTTTCCCATGAACTTGTCAAGAGCCATATTATAATAGGTACGGCCCTGCCTCAAGGCTTTGGCCTCGATGGTCATCGACCGGTATGTATAACGGTCGGCCGTCAGCCCGCCGGTCTGCTCGATATTATCCAGCAGGTCAAGGGCATGAAACATTTTTGATGCAGTATAAGGACTGAGAAGATTAAAGTTTATATGATCCAGTCTGTCCTCATCCCGGCGATTGTCACGCAATGGCCACTTGCGGGCATCGCGTATCGTACCCACACTCTTGATGTTCACGCCAGGCACAAGATAACTGCGGCCATAGTTCTCAATCAGATACGAGAATGGCAGGAGACTCGTGTCGGGATGGTTAACATGACGTCCCATAACAAGCGAGAACGCACCTATGCGGGCCGGCCACAGTATATAACTGTCGCTTGTGGTCTTGGATCCACGCTCGACCACTCCCTGGTGAATAGGGCCAAGTTTATACATATGATTGCTCTGGTTTGAACCAGAGCCGGCATTAAGGAATGAGAACATACCGGCTATCAGCAGACTGGATTTGTGCATCGTCACTGTATAGGGGCCTGCAAAGATAGCCGCAGCCTCTCCGTTCTCGCAAGAACAGTTGGCAAAGAACAACGAATCGTGTGCCGAGAACAGATGTGACAGATGACATGCTTGCCCGACAAAACTGTCAAGCAGTACAACACCATCCTCTACACGCGCACCCGATGACAGTATAAAGTTACTGGCCATCACATTAGTACCCACATAGACAGGATCGGACTCTGACGATGCAATTGTTCCGTTTGAAAGCCTGGAGGCGCCATCTATACGGGAATGGTCACCTACAATGACATTCAGTATCTCTCCGGTATTGGTCACACGGGCACTGCGCCCTATGACACCACGCTTGCCGATCTGTTGCATCGCCCTCTCTTTTATCATACCACTTAAAGCTGTAACCAGGCGGGGGTCATGCCTGAACATGGCTATCAGATAGGCCAGCTGGGCCGATAGCCGCTCATAAACGGGGACTTCCCGGCCACCGGTCTCATTTAACACCGAGACCTCGGTTCCTATGCCATACGTTTTATCGAGTGTCGATACTATGCGGTTGACATTCTCGATGAAAGCCATGGGCCTGATGTCATAATTGGCGATATAATTGGCGACGTTGTCAATATACACGTTATCCCCGACACTGCAATTGTGCAGCTTAACACGCGAAATTGAAGCCGGCAACCGTATGCCGCCAGTGCATTCAAACGTATAATCAAAGATACCGAGTCTCACCTCGCCGCTAAAAGCGACACGGCGACAACGCGACGGATCAAAACCGTCTTTGACCGTGACCTTAGACCAGTCGGTTGATGTGCATCCGGTCTTGGTCAAAGCATCTATTTCGGCAGGCGTAAGATGCCGATAGTTCTCGTGAGTGTTCATAGGAATCAGGTATTAATCGTATTCAAAAAATATTCGGGTATTACTTGGCGACAAAGTTACCACAATTGTCCTTAACGGCCAAATATTTTACTATCAATCCGGCTTTTGAATACTCCCTAATATACACCACGAAAACCGTGCTTACTTATTATCGTCTGCCAAAACAGCTTTCGGCCTATAGCCTATCTTTGAAAATGCCTTATCAAGTTCAGTTGTCTTCACTTTGGTTTTATCGGCTGTAATTGTTACCGTCTGCTTGTCAAGATCGGTCTCGATTTTCTTTACACCCTTGACAAAGCGTATATTACTTTTGATCTTTTTCTCGCAGTTGGCACAGTGCATAGGCGGATTGACCGACACTACTATAATCGTGTCATTGGATACTTTACCTACACGTGGCTCTTTTGCAGTCATGACACAGCACGAAACAAATACGGCTGATATCAATATCATACATTTTCTCATGTTAATCTAATCTAAAGCTTTTAGGGATTGACTTCAATCTCTAAGTAAATATTGCAGTTGTCTTATAAATATTTTGTTATATTATATCTGAACCCGGCATATATGACTGCGCCGTGCAACGGACCATATATCATTGTCGCATCAAAATTCACACCCCTCGGATCATGCGAATCAATAATAGGATCATGCTGGCGATATCCTGTCAAATTCTCACCGCCTACATAGAACGACCAGCCGGCAAAGTTTCGGGTTATCTGGGCATTCAGTGTCGTATATGCATTGTATCGGTCTGACCATGATAAAGAACCATCGGCCGTCATATAACTTCGAGGCATTTTTCCGCCACCGGTAATCGAACAAGTGACATCAAACTGCCATAATCCCATCATAGGACGATAATCAAGACTTAACAAGCCCTTAGATCTCGATGTCAATGGCTTTGTAACAAGACCGCCACCATAGTCAACCCTTACATCCGTAAGCCTATATGCCGCAGTCATGCTCATATCAGGTATGATATCAAAGGTGGTCTCTATCTGGAATGCATGAGATCGTGACCTCAGGTCGCTACATGATATATATACAGCGTGTGGATCACGGTCAAGATCTGCAACAAGCTGATGTCTGAAAGCAGTATAATAATATTCAACACCAGCCGAGACATGTCGCTCACCCAGATTGCCTTCCCACTGAAATCCTCCACCCATATTATCGGCATACTCCATTTCAAGCTTTTCAGGAAGATGTATTGTTCGCGATGAAGCAAGCAGATAATTGTATTCCTCAAGCGGATGCGGCGAATGACGGCCCCGACCGGCCGAGGCATGAATGGACCCGCCGAACCCGGTGTTCCACCTCAGATGAAGCCTTGGGGTCACGAGACTGCCATATACATTGTTATAGTCATATCTCATACCGGCCATCGCAATAAACTTTCCGTTGACATTAAGCGTATACTGAGCATAGGCACCTGCGACATTCTCGATATCACGGCCTGTCACCGGACTCAACAAAGGGTCGGATGTGAGCCTGTAGCTACGGTCATAGTCATCATGATTCCATGACAGTCCGGTTGAAACCGCATGTAATCCCCCGCTCCACTTGCGCTCGAACATTAGTGACGCATAGAGTTCGCGCTGCGTGACATCATACATTTTCTCCCCGTAGTCGGCTTCAAGCCTGTGGATATTTCCCGACAGGATCAATGCAACATTCCCCTCGTTCTCGCGATCAAATATATAAGCATTTTTGGTAAACCCCTCTATACGACGGGTGTCAATGTCTATGACATACGGGTTGGCAATATCATGTGCTGCATGCCCTATCTGTCCGCTATGCCTATCCTCAAGCAGCCCCTTGACCGATGCCTGAAACACATAGTTTGTTCCAAGATATGCCCAGCGGTTCATAACAGTACCCTGTTTTACACGTGGCATATCGGCAAATCCATCCCTGTTCTTGTCATGGGATGCAAAGCTGTTTTCTAAATGCCCAAGTAGTCCGGTCGACCATCTATCGCCAATATGCACGTTTCCTAATGCGTTTAACTCTGCCTTACCCAAATGGTCGACATATGCATTGAGCGTCAAGGATGGATCAAGCTGAGGCTTGAGCATCTCGATATTGATCTGTCCTGTAATCGATTCATATCCGTTTTTGACCGAACTGGCTCCTTTTGAGACCTGGATCGACTGCATCCATGGGCCTGCTATATAGCCGAGATAGTATGGAGCCGAGGCCCCTCTTGCAACCGGGATATTTTCGGTCAGCATCTGTACATATGATCCGGAGAGTCCCAACAGCCTGATTTGACGCGCACCGGTCGCTGCATCGCTATAGCTGACATCCACCGACGGGTTGGTCGTAAAACTCTCGCCAAGATTGCAACATGCCGCTCGCGTCAGCTCTCGTGCGCTGATAAGCGATGTATTGGCGGCGACACTACCTTTGAGACCGCGCCCCCGGGCACTGACCACGACCTCTTCAAGGGTATTATTGCAAGAGATGGTATCGGCATCAGTCTCCACCTGTGCCGATGCACTAAGAACTATACCATAGGCAACAATCGATATTATATATTTTTTCATTGTTTAATGATTTTAGCGGAACACGGCTCTATTGAGACCTTGCCTCCACCGTTTAACGTACCGGGCGTATCGAACGTATCGACATAACCGACATATACCCGTATCTCATTATAATGAGCAACTACGCCATCACCGTACATCAATACCGACATATCTACCGTCCCGGTGGCAACATATCACACGTTATTGTCGTTTTCAATATTTCGTCCGATAAAATTCAATACAAAAGTACGAAAATATCATCACAATACCTAACGGACTGTCTCCCGAACACAGCATCAAACCCCGATATCACTTCAAAGGCAGTGACACCGGGGTTCTTCGGGTATTATGATGTATAAGCTGTAGGCTTAACTTGCAGAGCAATTACAGTCGATCCAGAAACTACGATACCTTATTTATCAATAATTCCACTGACAGGCTACCATATGCAGGTTGTCGCATCCGATAGTACGGAAATCGGTAATCATGTTATATCGGCAGTTGACATAGGTAAGAGCCTGGTCAAATGAGACATCAAGCATAGTGAGCTGGTTGTTGTTGCAAAGCAGACGCTGCAGGAATGTCTGGTTACTGAGTGTAAGGTTGGTAAGGTCATTATATGAGCAGTCGACAAAAAGCAGATTAGGACAGGTCTCCACCGACAGAGTTGTAAGATCGTTGTATGAGCATACGAGATCAAGGAGCGCATTGCAGTTGCGCAGGGCAAGAGTCTGCATATTATTGTCACTGCATATAAACGTACTGAGCGAGGGAAGACCCGAGATTATGAGCGATGTAATATCATTGTCATCGATATTGAAGTTGGTCAGATTCTCTACACCGAAGAGGTTTATGCTTGTAAGCTTGTTATAACCGGCATACAGATTCTTCAACGATGTACATCCGCTTACTACAAGTTGCTCAAGATGGTTGCCCTGACAGTTTAGAGTCTTAAGAGCAGTGGCATTTGCCACATTAAGCCCCACAAGATAGTTGTTTGACACATTCAACTGCTGTACGGCAGGCGCCCCGTCAAGCGAGAACTCCGACAGACGGTTACGATATATATTGACCGTTTCAAGGGCGCCGGCGCCAGAAAGATCTATACTCTTCAACTGATTGCGTGACGCATTGAGATTAGTCAAGGCTACATCCTGGGCAACGGAAAGAGATGTCAACTTGTTACGTGAGACATCAACTTTTGACAGTTGGTCAAAGCCCGAAAGATCGAGGTCGCCAGCAAGTTTTTTATCTTTCCACTCTATAGCGGTGACATGGCCGGCTACAACTGTAACCCCCTCCCATGTGGCCGGAGAGTTGATGTCAACAATTTTAAGGGCCTGGGCATTGGTCGCGTCTTTCTCGGCCGGTTGCTGTAAAAACGCCTTCAACTGCTTCATTTCCTGTTTGTCGATTTTCTGAGCGAAAGCGGTCGTGCATCCGAGCGCGAGAGCAATCATAAATACAGCTTTTTTCATAATCGTAAAATAAATAGTTGTTGAATAAATTGTGTTTTTCAGTGTGTGTTTAACGCTGTTTTTTATTGTTTGTATCTTCTAAACAAAAGAAGACAAAAAAAGGTTTGCTACAGTCAACAAAAAAACAATTCCCGTTTTAATTGCCATAAAGACGCTTAAAACGGGAATTGTGCAAATTTATCTTGGGCGCCATTCGTCAGAATGGCGTCTCGTCCTTGGGCAACTCCGGCCCCTGACCGGCAAAAGGATCGGCCGTATTTACTTCCTGTGGCATATTCACATCCTGCTGATCGACACCGGCATTAAGCCTGGAGCCGACCTTACCTGTAGAGACCGACGAAGTCGAATCGGTCCAGTTCTCAAATCGAGCAAAGTGATGTCTGAACCTCATCTTCACATCATCGACCGAACCACTACGGTGCTTGGCCACAATGAACAGTGCGAGACCACGTATATCCCTGCCCTCGGCATCCGTGTCACTATGCAGATAATACTCGGGACGATGAATGAAGCAGACAATATCGGCATCCTGCTCGATGGCGCCTGACTCACGAAGGTCACTAAGCTGAGGTCGCTTGTCTCCACCTTCGGCGCCTCGTGATTCCACGCTTCGGTTGAGCTGTGAAAGCGCAACTATAGGGATATTCAACTCCTTGGCAAGCTGTTTGAGCGAACGTGAGATCATACTCACCTCCTGCTCTCGGCTTCCATATTTCATACCCGAGGCATTCATCAACTGCAGATAGTCGATAATGATCATCTTGACCTGATGCTCCCTTACAAGACGCCGTGCCTTTGTACGCAATTCGAATATAGACAGCGATGGAGTGTCGTCGATATACAACGGCGAGCTGTACAGGTTACGTATGCGAGACATAAGTGAATCCCACTCCTGGTCGTTCAACCGTCCGCTCTTGATCTTCTCGCCTTCAATCTCACATGTATTGCTTATAAGACGGTTTACAAGCTGGAGATTGGACATCTCAAGAGAAAATATGGCTATCGGTGTATTATAATTGACTGCCATGTTCTTGGCCATCGATAATACAAATGCAGTCTTACCCATGGCGGGACGTGCGGCGATAATTACAAGATCACTGTTTTGCCATCCAGATGTAAGACGGTCAAGATCATGAAAACCCGACTCAAGGCCACTTAGACCAGATGTGCGGTTGGCCGCATTCTGTATCTGCTCGATCGCCTGCTTGATAACAGGGTCGATCTGCGTGACATCCTTCTTGACGTTACGCTGTGATATCTCGAATAGCTTACCCTCTGCCTCCTGCAACAGATCGTCGACATCATTGCTCTCATCAAAAGCTTTTCCCTCGATATTGGAAGCAAAGTTGATAAGTTCACGTGCAAGATACTTCTGTGCCACGATACGGGCATGATATTCCACATTGGCACCCGAAGCAACGCGCGAGGTCAATTCTGAAATAAATACCGGACCGCCCACCGACTCCAAGTCCCCGTTAAGCCTTAGTTGCTCGGTAACGGTAAGCATGTCAATAGGCTTCTGAGCGGCTCCCAACGACTGTATCGCAGTATAAATCTTCTGGTTGGCCGGCTCGTAGAAACTATCGGGCTTGAGAATATCACACACAATGGTATATGCGTCACGCTCCAGCATCAATGCTCCCAACACCGCCTCCTCAAGCTCTTTATCCCTTGGCGGTACACGCCCAAGAGCATCATACTGCGACTGACGGCCTTGCTGACGACCCGTATTATTACGATTTCCTGTAAATTCCATTGTCATTATCTGTTTTATTGACTGCAAAGGTATGTAATACCAGTGATTTTAGCTAATTTTGCACCTCCTAAGTTATAAACGAATTGTCATGATTATATTTACAACCTGCAAAATAAATCTGGGTCTCAATATAATATCACGTCGACCTGATGGCTACCACAACCTGTCGACAATCATGATCCCGGTCGACTGGGGTGATATCCTTGAGATCGTCCCGGCCAGTAGCGACAAAACGACTCTGACCGTACTCGGACGAAGGGTAGACTGCCCCGCCGAGGACAATCTCGTAATGCGTGCCTACCGTGCTTTAGACTCGATCAAACCGTTGCCACCGGTCGACATATTCCTTGAAAAGATAGTGCCGGACGGCGCCGGACTTGGAGGCGGATCGGCCGACGCATCCTTCACGTTGTTAGCGCTAAACAATATGTTTGGTCTGGGGCTCAGTCTCGACAGGCTGGCCTCCATAGCCGCTACTCTTGGTGCCGACTGCCCATTATTTATATATAACCGTCCCATGCTCGCGACAGGTACAGGCACAACACTCACACCTATCGACTTAGATATGTCACATTATCACATATTGATAGTAAAGCCGCCAATGAAAATATCGACGCGCGAGGCCTATAGCGGAATCATCCCTTCCCCTTGGCCACAGCCGCTTGAATGCATGATCGGCCCCGATTTTATAGCAAACTGTCCACACAACGACTTTGAAGACAGTGTATTCCCGACCCATCCAATACTTGCCCGCATCAAGCAGACACTTATTGAGAACGATGCTGTCTATGCCTCGATGTCGGGTTCTGGATCTGCCATATTCGGACTATTCAAATCCGAGGCCGATGCCATACATGCCGCCGAGACATCTCCCGAAGGATGCATCTCCCGAATTTGCCATGCGATCTGAACCGATTTAATCGGAATATGTTATCATTTTATATGTACGATTCATTATTGGTATGCTTTTTGCATGGCATCATTCATAACAATTGATAAAACATAAACAAATATACACACTATGAGCAATAAAAAGGCTGAGCGTGACGCTCAAGATATAGAAAACGACATCAATTCCACCGAGGTCGAGATCGATGATATCTCCACCGATGATAATGCTCCAGTCCAGCCTGACAACGAAGAATCCGGCGACAAGTCACTTGAAGCACAACTCGACGAGGCTATCAAGACCAATGAAGCCATGAAAAAGGATTATATGTTCCTCATGGCCGAATTCGACAATTTCAAGAAACGGACCCTTAAGGAAAAAAGAGAGCTTCTCAAGAATGCCGCCGAATCCACACTCAAAGGATTATTACCCATAGTCGACGACTTCGAACGCGGACTTGATGCTATAAAAGATTCAAGCGATGCTTCGGCGGTAAAAGAAGGAATGCAACTGATCTACAACAAACTTATCAAATACCTTGTATCGAACGGCGTCAAACCCATCGAGTCGACCGGAGCACAGTTTGACCCCGATATGCACGAGGCCATAGCTATGATCCCTGCACCAACCGAAGATCTACGAGGAAGGGTTGTCGATACAGTAGAGAAAGGATACACGCTCAACGACAAGGTTATACGACACGCCAAAGTTGCCGTGGGACAATAATATCAATACGTCATGGACAAAAAGAGAGACTATTATGAAGTACTTGGCGTAGCCAAAGACGCATCGGCCGCTGATATCAAAAAGGCTTATAGGAAACTCGCCCTCAAATATCACCCCGACAAGAATCCGGGAGATAAAGAGGCTGAGGAAAAATTCAAAGAGGCCGCCGAAGCATATGACGTGCTCAGCAATCAGGACAAGCGCGCCAAATATGACCAATTCGGCCACAACATGGGCCCACAAGGATTCCCCGGCGGTGGTTCATATGGAGGATTCGGAGGATTCTCATCCGGAGGCTTCACCATGGAGGATATCTTCGAACAGTTCGGCGATATCTTTGGAGGTCGTTATGGCGGCACCGGATTCGGAGGCGCCACCGGTGGCGGACGACAGCGTCGGCGCCAACAGCGCAAGGGTAGCGACCTTCGTATTAAAGTAAAGATGACCCTTGCCGATATCGCCAGCGGAGTCGACAAGACATTAAAGATTCCAACAATGGTAAAGTGCCCTCAGTGTAACGGCACCGGAGCCAAAGACGGCACAGCATTCTCAACATGCAACACCTGCCACGGAACGGGCTCAATAATACATACCCAACAGACAATATTCGGCATACAACAGGTTTCATCAGTATGCCCCGACTGTCAGGGTGACGGCAAAGTTATCACAAGCACATGTCCCCATTGTCACGGTGAAGGAGTGATTAAGGAAGATACCACGATATCCTTCCATATTCCGGCCGGAGTAGAAGACGGAATGACTCTTACCATCTCTGGCCGCGGCAATGCCGCGCGTCGCGGAGGGATAAACGGAGACCTGCTTGTTGTAATAGAAGAGATCAAAGACCCCGAGCTGATACGCGACGGACAAGATGTCATCTACAACCTAATGCTCGATATCTCTACGGCCGCACTCGGAGGCTCGGTAGAAGTGCCCACAATCGGAGGCCGGGCCCGTCTTAAGATTGCCCCCGGAACACAGCCGGGCAAAGTACTGCGCATGCGCGGAAAAGGACTTCCATCCACACAGGGAGGCGGTAAGGGCGACGAACTGATCAATATAATGGTATATGTACCGGAGACCCTGAATGAAAAGGAGCGGGCCGCTTTCGAATCAATAAAGGACGAGCCCAATATCAAGGCTACCGACAGCGTGAAGAACCGCATATTCAGCAAACTGAGACACATATTCGAGTAACATCGAATCGATCAAATCAAAAAGCATCCGGCAAAGCGGATGCTTTTTGATTCAACCACAACATTAGTGAACCACAACATTAGCCGCAACACCTTGATTTAATTTGCTTTTTTTGGAAAAAAAATCTACCTTTGTGGCTTGAAAAGAATTTTTTATATAAGACCCAATGGATATCCAACCTGTTCAAGCTGAACTTATCATAGAAACAAGCTGGGAGGTGTGCAACAAAATAGGTGGCATTTATACCGTATTGTCGACCAAAGCAAAATCGCTACACGACCTTTATAAGGACAACCTTATATTCATAGGACCCGATGTGTGGTCCGACCAGACTCCCTCTCCATATTTTATCGAATCAAAAACCATACTAAAGGACTGGAAGGCCAAAGCGTTGTTGCCGGATGGAGTAAACGTCCGCGTCGGACGCTGGGATATACCCGGAAAACCGATAGTAATACTCGTATCATTCAACTCGCTCTACGAATACAAAAACTCTTTGTATAGCGAAATGTGGAATCGCTATGGCGTTGACTCCCTCCATGCTTATGGAGACTACGATGAGGCATGCGCATTCTCCCATGCCGCCGCCATTGTAATAGAAAGCCTGTCTGGATACCGTAATCTCGACCAAGGTAAAGGTCTTTTAGCCCACTTCAACGAATGGACTACCGGAATGGGACTGCTTCATGTCAAATGGAAATTACCCAAAGCCGCCACCGTGTTCACCACCCATGCAACCAGCATAGGCCGTAGCATATGTGGCAATGGCAAGCCCCTCTATGATTACATGTCGGGCTACAATGGCGACCAGATGGCACATGAACTCAACATGGAGTCAAAGCACTCTCTTGAGAAAGCCGCAGCCCACCAGGCCGACTGCTTCACAACAGTGAGCGATGTTACCGCAACCGAATGCGCGCAACTTTTGGAAAAGGCTCCAGACATTGTGACCCCCAATGGCTTCGAACCCCGATTCGTACCATCCAGAACACGCATGCCGGTAGCCCGCAAAGCAGCCCGCAAGCGTCTGCTTGACATAGCCCGTGGCTTGACAGGAAACAACTTGCCAGACGAAACAATGATCGTAGCGACATCAGGCCGCTGTGAATACCGCAACAAGGGTATCGATCTATATCTTGACGCCATAAACCAGTTACGTGCAGTCGCATACGACAAACACATCCTCGCCCTCGTTCTCGTCCCGGCATGGAGCCGTGACGCCCGTCAGGACCTCGTTCATGCACTTGAAAATAAAACTTCAGACGTCAAGATTACCAACCCGGTTATTACACACAACTTGAACAATCCCGACAGCGACCCCATAATCGGCCGCATACACCAACTTGACTTCAATACAATCCCTGAAGATAACCTAACAGTCATATATATTCCATGCTATCTAAATGGCAATGACGGCATAGTCAATATGACCTATTATGAGTTGTTGCCAGCCATGGATGTGACCGTATTCCCCAGCTACTACGAGCCATGGGGATATACACCGCTTGAAAGTGTCGCATTCGGAGTTCCTACCGTGACAACAACACTCGCCGGCTTTGGCCAATGGGTCTTGAAAGAGGCAGGAGACTCTTTCGAGAAGACCGGTGTTGAAGTTATCGACCGCACCGATTCAAACTATGACCAGGTCTCGAATACAATCAGCGAGACTTTGGCAACAATAGCATATAACAGACTTGATTCAAAAAAGCTGTCGAATGCCGCCCGGCATACAGCCTCCATGGCCGACTGGGCCCACTTCATAGGCTCATATGAACAAGCCTTCGCCATTGCTTTAAACAACAGCGCATTACGCAACAAATAGCCTACCTCTCCCCTCCCCCCTCCATACTTAATAAAATAATGTAACAACACTTTTATACCCTATGAAATTACAAGTAAGCAACACCAATTCTCCTCAGTGGCGCGATGTCACAGTCAAAGCCGAGCTACCGGCCAAACTCAAACCACTTGAGGAAATCGCCAAAAATCTATGGTGGGTATGGAACAGCGACGCCAAGGCTCTGTTCCGCGATCTTAACTCAGATCTATGGCGCAACACCGGCGAGAACCCGGTTATGGTTCTGCAACAGCTAAGTTTCGAACGTCAGCAAGAAATTCTGGCAGATGCCGAGCTTATGGGCCGCCTTGACAAAGTATACACACTTTTCAAGGAATACATGAATAAGCCAATGAGAAAAGACATTCCCTCGGTTTCTTATTTCTCAATGGAGTATGGTCTCTGCAATTGCTTGAAAATATACTCAGGAGGCTTGGGTGTACTCGCCGGCGACTATATCAAAGAAGCGTCTGACAGTTGCGTCGACATGACAGCTGTCGGCTTCCTGTACCGTTATGGATATTTCACACAGACTCTCAGCGTCGATGGCCAACAGATAGCCAACTATGAGCCACAGAATTTCAATCAGCTCCCCATAGAGCAGGTACTCGACAAGAACGGACACCCGATGATTCTTGAGGTACCCTATCCGGGTCGCACAATATATTCTCACGTCTGGCGCGTCAATGTCGGACGCATGAAATTGTATCTCATGGATACCGACTTTGATATGAACAGCGAGTTTGACCGTGTAATCACCCACCAGCTTTACGGTGGCGACTGGGAAAACCGTATCAAACAGGAGTATCTCCTCGGTATCGGTGGTATACTCATGCTCAAGAAACTCGGCATCAAGACCCAACTGTATCACTGCAACGAGGGCCATGCCGCGCTCCTCAATCTCCAGCGCCTGGTCGACTACGTCAAGGAAAACGGTCTTGACTTCAACACCTCGCTCGAGATGGTGCGCGCATCCTCACTGTATACCGTCCACACACCGGTACCCGCCGGACACGACTACTTTGACGAGGGGCTATTCGGCAAGTACATGGGCGAGTACCCTGCAAAACTCGGCATAAGCTGGAACGACCTGATGAATATGGGCCGAGAAAACCCCAATACCAACGAACGCTTCTCAATGAGCGTATTCGCTCTCAACACCTGCCAGGAGGCAAACGGCGTAAGCTGGCTCCACGGAGAGGTCTCCAAGAAAATGTTTGCCGGCATATGGAAAGGATACAGCTGGCAAGAATCCCACGTAGGCTATGTCACCAACGGTGTCCACATGCCCACATGGGCCGCAAGCGAATGGAAGGAATTCTACGCCGAGAAACTTGGCGAACAGGTATTCGACAACCAGAGTGACCCCGAGGCCTGGAAAGGGATCTTCAAGGTAAGCGATGAGGAGATCTGGGAGATGCGCACGCGTCTCAAGAACAAGTTTATAAACTTCGTAAAGCGCGACTTCAAAGCCAAATGGCTTGCCAACCAAGGCGACCCTTCGGCAGTCATGAAGATTGTCGACAAGATCAACCCCAACGCCTTGATCATTGGCTTTGCTCGCCGCTTCGCCACCTACAAGCGTGCTCACCTCCTGTTCACCGACCTTGACCGCCTGGCCAAGATCGTGAACAACGAGCAATTCCCCGTACAGTTTGTATTCTCAGGAAAGGCACACCCTGCCGACGGAGCCGGCCAGGGCCTTATCAAGCGCATAATGGAGATTTCGCGCATGCCTCAGTTCCTCGGCAAGATCATCTTCCTTGAGGACTACAACATGGTAGTGGCAAAACGTCTCGTAACCGGAGTCGACATCTGGCTCAATACCCCAACACGTCCCCTCGAGGCCTCCGGAACATCAGGTGAGAAGGCCGAGATGAACGGCGTTCTCAACTTCTCGGTACTTGACGGATGGTGGTATGAAGGCTATAAATTCAATGAGAAGGCCGGCTGGGCTCTTACTGAAAAACGCACATTCACCGACCAGTCCCAGCAAGACAAGCTCGATGCCGCCACAATATACTCGATGCTCGAAAACGAGATTATACCCCTTTATTTTGCCAAGAATTCCAAAGGTTACTCTCCCGAGTGGATCCAGTACATAAAAGGATCGATCGGCGACATAGCACCCCACTTCACCATGAAGCGCATGATCGACGATTACATCACACGCTTCTACAAACCCGAAGCCGAGCGGTCGGCTCGGCTCGGCGCCGACAACTATGCACTGGCTAAAGACATCGTCGCCTGGAAAGAGAAAGTTGCATCAGAGTGGGATGGCATTAAGGTATTTGATATTGTCACATCCGAGCACAACAACGCCATCGCCGGCAACGACTACTCCACACGTGTCATTATTGATACCAACGGCATAGGACGTGACCTCGGTGTAGAACAGGTTGTGTATAAAGTAGAGAACGGAGAAGAAAACCTATGGGAGACAATGCAGTTTGAAATTGTAAACGAGGAAGGCAACGTACTCACATATGAGCTCCGCGGCAAACTCAAGGACGCAGGTGTGTTCCGCTATGGCATCCGCCTATATCCCAAGAACCCCGCACTGCCCCACCGTCAGGACTTCGCCTACACCCGTTGGATCTGATAACATCCCTATAGCAATCATCTATAACTGCGACAGCCCGCGACAAGGCTGTCGCAGTCTGTATTCCGGCACCTGTTTTAACCCCATCCAAAACTTGCATATTACAGAAAAAACAACTAACTTTGCACCGCTTTTTAGCACTCCCGTGTGATGGGAAATTAGGAAGCATCTTAATTTTGAGTAACACAATTTAAACAAAACAAAATGAAATCATTCAAATTATCAGCCGAGCCCCGTACCGACCTCGGCAAGAAAGCCGCCAAGGCACTCCGTAGCGAAGGTAAAATACCCGTAGTCCTGAACGGAGGTGAGATTTTCACCCTCCCCTACAGCGGCACCCTCCAGGCTGGAGAGAAAATCGTTGAAATCGGCGATGGAAAAGGTATGATCACCACCGACCTCACCGTTACAAACGAAGCTGTACGCAAACTAATCTACACCCCCGACATCTTCGCCATAGAGCTCGAATACAACGGCCAGCATAAAATGGCCGTTCTCAAAGAGATCCAGTTCCACCCAGTCAAGGACTCAATCCTTCATCTCGACTTCCTCGAAGTAAACGACACCAAGCCCGTGGTAATGGAAGTTCCCGTTGCTCTTGAAGGTCACGCTGAGGGCGTAAAGGCCGGTGGTAAACTCAACCTCTCCATGAAGAAGCTCAAAGTCAAAGCCGTTTACACCGACATACCCGAGCGTCTCGTCATCAACGTTGACAGCCTCGGTCTCGGCAAGACCATGCAGGTAGGTGACCTCCACTTCGAAGGTCTTGAGCTCGTCAACGCCAAGAACGCTGTCGTATGTGCTGTACAGCTCACACGTGCTGCACGCGGAGCCCAGGCCAACGCCGGAAAATAAACAATCCCGCTGATTGTCATGAAGTATCTAATCGTAGGGCTCGGAAATCCGGGCTACGAATACAGCGATACTCGTCACAATATAGGCTTTATGATATTGGATGCCTTTGCCGAGGCATCCAATATCTCTTTTAAGACCGAACGTTATGGCGACATCGCACACAGCCGTCTCAAGAACAAACAACTCGTTCTGCTCAAGCCATCGACATTCATGAATCTCAGCGGCAACGCCGTGAGATACTGGGCACAGAAAGAAAATATCCCTATCGACCATATTCTCATACTGGTCGACGACCTTGCATTGCCATTCGGAGCGATACGCATCAAGCCATCAGGAAGCGACGCAGGCCACAACGGACTTAAAAGTATAGCCCAGCTCATGGGATCCCAAGCCTATCCTCGCCTACGCTTCGGCATAGGCCACGACTTTAATCAAGGAATGCAGATAGACTATGTGCTCGGCACATTCACCCGAGAACAACAAGCACTATTGCCGGGGAG
The DNA here is from genome assembly GCA_964018905.1 of uncultured Muribaculaceae bacterium. GTDB lineage: Bacteria > Bacteroidota > Bacteroidia > Bacteroidales > Muribaculaceae > JAAVFS01. The sequence continues at coordinate 4,618 of CAXHRO010000025.1, read as the reverse complement.
AATCGATGTCGCAGTAGATGCATTAAAGTCATTCGTACTCGAGGGGATCGGCAACGCAATGTGCAAGTTCAACAACAAATAGCAATGCAATGGCATCTAACGAAGAACGCATAGACAAATGGATGTGGGCCATGCGAATATTCAAGACTCGCACCATAGCGACCGATGCATGCAAGAAGGGCCGCATCACCATAGGACCGGAAGGCAAAGAGACAATCGCCAAGCCATCACGTACAATAAAACCCGGCGACATCATAAACGTGCGCAAGCCTCCGGTAACATATAGCTTCAGAGTAGTGCGTTTATCAGAAAATCGTCTTGGCGCAAAACTCGTTCCGGAATATCTTGAGAACATCACACCTCAAAGTCAATACGACCTGCTTGATGTAGTCAAAATCAACGGTTTCATAGACCGACGCAAAGGCCTTGGCCGCCCCACCAAGAAAGAGGGGCGACAGCTCCAACAATTCACCGACGAGTCCATCGGGTGGGATTTTGACTTTGATGACGACGACGATTAACCACCTACACCACGGGGTAATGACCTGAAAGAATACAAAAATATGGTCGCTCATGAGCATCCTGCTCAAAGGCGGCCATTATTACTTTATAACCACATTAATACTTAGGTCAAAGCATATTGAAGAATTCCTGCCTCAACATAGGATCCTCAGCAAAACGTCCCGAATACTCGATAGTCACAGTACTTGAATCCTGCTTCTCAACCCCCCTCATTTTCATACATAAATGCTCCGCACGACATGCAACGATCACACCATGAGCCGATAGCGATTTGGCTATGGCCTCACATATCTGAGAAGTCAAGCGCTCCTGAACCTGCAATCGGCGGGCAAAGACATTGACGACCCTGGCAAGCTTACTCAAACCAATCATGTTGCCATTCGGTATATAACCCACCGAGACCTTGCCAAAGAAAGGAAGAATATGATGCTCACATAGCGAATAGAACTCTATATCCTTCACTATAATAACCTTCGACCCGGCATATTCGAATATAGCCTGACGCATAACATCGTCAGCATCCTCACGATACCCCTTGGTGGCATAGTACATAGCCTTGGCAGCTCTCATGGGAGTCTTTTTCAACCCCTCCCGATCCGGATCCTCTCCGAGCAGTTCTATTATAGCCTTGTAATGATCAGCTATTGCTGTAATGACCTCCTCTTCGGGCGTAAGTTCTTGATTCATCATGATACAAAATTAAGACCGTCAACCGTCGCGTCAACGACGCACATTGACACGGTCACGCACTACTCTCACTTCTCGTGCAAACGACGGGAAGCGGCCTTTGATCTCATCGGCAATAGCCTCCGCCTCATGCTGAGTGCGAAAATCACCGACTTTCAATCGCCAGAATGGACTATTATATACAACATATGTACCTAATTCGGGAAAAGCCCCCCTTAGCTGACGCTCCTTGGAACGAGCCTCCCCTTTTGCCGTACGTTGATTGTTGTCAGAGAATACCTGAACACGATAACCCGCAACACGGGTCTGGCCACCCGGATCATTGTCAAAAGATTCCGGTTGCTCAGCCTCAACAACCGGCTCGGTCACTGACTGCACACGCTCTATCACAGCATCAAGAGCCGAAGGCTGTATGATACTGATGGTCGACATCGAATCCGTATTGATGGCATGAGCCACATTGGCCGCATCACGTGCGACCAATGGGCCTATAGCCATCACGGCAACAACTGTTATGAGTGCGTGTCGTGAAATTGTCATCTTGTTTATCTTCCCTGATAAATAATTTAAAAAGCAGTAACAATGCCCATGAACGAGTCGGCCTTAAGAGCGGCACCACCGATCAAACCACCATCAACATCGGGCTTTGCAAACAATGCGGCTGCATTACTGGGCTTGCAACTACCGCCATAAAGAATTGAAGTATCCTCAGCCACACCCTTACCATACTTGTCAGCAATAACACCGCGTATGAATGCGTGCATCTCCTGAGCCTGGTCATCAGTAGCGGTCTTGCCGGTGCCAATAGCCCACACAGGCTCATATGCCAGTATTATACGGCCAAAGTCCTCTGCCGAAAGATGGAATAGCGCGCTCTCGATCTGCGCTTTCACGACATCAAAGAATGTGCCGTTTTCACGCTCCTCAAGAACCTCACCGATACAGAATATGGGAGTAAGCCCGTTCTCGAATGCCAAGGCAACCTTCTCCTTAAGTGTCTCGCTGGTCTCACCATAGTACTGGCGACGCTCCGAGTGTCCCAGGATAACATATTTGGCACCGGTCGAAGCCACCATTGATGCCGAGATCTCGCCAGTATACGCTCCACTTGCATGATCGGCACAGTTCTCCGCACCAAGGCCAAGTTTATTGCTGTCAATTACAGCATTTACCGATGCGAGGTGAGTGAAAGGCACACAAATTACAACGTCACATTTAGGCTCAACACCCTCAAGCGCCGCATTGACTTCCTTGGCAAGGGCCACACCCTCCTGGAGAGTTGTATTCATCTTCCAGTTGCCGGCTACAATATTCTTTCTCATTTCTATATAATTAATTAGGTTTAATCTATATTTTCAAGGCACAAAGTTAATGAACATTTTCCATCTGTGCAACGTCTTTCACAACAAGCTTCACCAATTTGACGACCGCTGTCTGGAATATATACATCAAGATCAAAACGATAGCCAAAGCTAACGTAAGCTTCATCATATAACCACCCCCGTCAAAACCAAGCTGACTCACCGCCAGCTTTCCGGCCGAGATAGCTTCGGTTTTATCAAGGCTTATCGATGCCACCGTACGCTTCCATCTTATAGTATCGTCGGTCACCCACACCATTGACATAACACCACGCGACAACTCCTTGAGCTGGGTGTCATCCACCTCAAGACACGGATATGACGCCATCGAGTGATCTTTCCAACGCTCTATGCCACGGTCACCGGTAGCAAGCAGGGCAACAAAACCACCCCCATCCATCATCACCCTGTCGGCAAATTCATTTATCGTATACGTATATGACAGATCGGCTCGAGCAGGCTCAGGAATCACCAGCAACAACAACGAATCCACCCCAACGAGATAGTCCGAGGTCACATCATCACCGGTCAACGGATCATAAACAGCAAGCTGACGGGCCTCCCGCCGCTCCGGTTCAACCCGCTCTACAAACGTCCATCCATCCGACTCATCAGGCAATTCATCAACCCCATAATCCTTTATAATACCATCTCGACTGTACCTGAACACAACTCCCTCATCCAAATCATACGACACATCATCAACCAATGGCTCTCCCACCTTGAAAGGCCTGAAGTCAACCATAGGCTGAACATTATAACCAATCAATGCCACCGAGATACAATAAAACAGAATCACCGTGCCGACAATCCATTGTATGGGAGCGCTGAAAAGCCCTCCTACCCTCTTGTTGTGCTTAATAAGGTATACAACCATCGCTGTCAGCACAACATTCTTGAAAAAAGTCGCCCCGTTACTTATGACAAGAAAGTCACCAAAACAACCACAGTCACTCACAGGATCGGCAATCCATATATATAACGTCAATGGCAACATGAACGACATGCATGCCATCAGCCCCCACGTCACCACCCTTCGGTAACATCCACCGAGAAGCAACAATCCGGCCGAGAACTCGAATGTCGATAATGCAAGTCCTCCCATCATTATAACCGTACGCGGCACATCAATGCCCCATACAGCCACATAATCCTCTATCTTGAATACCGTACCCCACAGATCAATAAGCTTTGTAATCCCTGACATAATGAATACAGCACCCACGATTACCCTCATTGACAATACCAGGATACGGGTACTCATCCCCACATCCTTCACAGACTCACTCCACTTCCCCTTGCTCGGTAAGCTTGATAATTCCGAAGATCGCATAATTTATCATATCCATATAGTTGGCATCAATACCCTCCGACACCACAGTAGCCCCATTATTATCCTCAATCTCCTTTGTGCGCATAAGCTTGGTAAGTATAAGATCGGTATAACTCGAGACCCTCATCAACCGCCAGGCCTCATCATAGTCATGATTCTTGGCAAGCATCAGAGTCCTTGTCTTCGACATCCAGCTGTCATACATTTTCACCGCCTGATCCACCGTGATATCCTTCGCATCGCTCACGCCCAGTGTGAGTTGTATAAGCCCGATTATACCATAATTCACAATCCCCATAAACTCAGGCATTATCCCTTCATCAACCATAGCATGCCCCTTGGTCTCCAGAGAACGTATACGGGTTGCTTTTATCAGAATCTGATCGGTGATTGAACACGGCCTCATCAGCCGCCAAGACGCACCATAATCATTCAACTTCTTGATATACAAGTCACGACACATCTTTATAGACGAGTCAAACTCCTCTATTGTATTGCTCATTACACTACATTGATTTAAATTAGTGACACAAAGGTAACTAAAACTTTTTTCGAAAAAAAATCCAAAAATATTTGGCCATCTCAAAAATACTCCCTACCTTTGCACTGTCAAAACGGAGAAACACCGATTGACAAAAGAAAATTGCCTTGTGGTGTAATGGTAGCACGTCGGATTCTGGTTCCGCCTGTGAGGGTTCGAATCCTTCCAAGGCAA
>CAXHRO010000024.1:0-46149 GCA_964018905.1 uncultured Muribaculaceae bacterium | reverse complement strand
CCTGAAAAATACCGAAACCTCAGAGCTCTAAAAATGAGAAGCTGCGCCGTAAACCTTAATTACGACACAGCCTCCTTGAAGTCAACATCCCAAAGCATACGGTTGAACTGCTCGGTATTGACAACCATACCAAGCCAGTCGGTCTCGACCATCATCCTGGTATCATCATGCCCGTTAAAGGACGCATATACATAATAGAGGTCTTTCTCATTTTTTAAATCCAATCCCGACTGACCAATAGCGTCAACAACACATGACACCCCGATCAGACACATCAAACAAACGCCAAGTAACTTATTCATGGTAAATTTTTATTGCTCTGTTCTCTGAGTCGACACATGCCGACTGGGAGCTTTTAAGCGACTTATTGATTCTGAGTTTTGTTTTTACGAACCCACATAACAACTCCCATCATCTTGACCAGACCGTGACTTATACTGGTATCAGGTCGCAATTTTGTGCCGTATACAACATTTCCGATTTCCCTGAAGTCATCATCGGTCATCATATCAGCAATTGTATTTTTTAACGCAAAGAAAGTTACTTTCCGGACTATTCCATCGTTAGTGGACGCCAACATTTCACACAACAAGGTACCTTCTTTTTCATAGAAACCGGCAAGTATCTCCGGTCTCATTTGCTGTTTAATTGCTTCGCCCAGCGATAGAAACATATTGACCTTGTCTTGTTGTTCCATGAATTTATCGGCCTCATATTCATAACAGAATTTCATAGATGAACAAACATCGTAAATATCATGACGTATTATTTCAACTATCTGATGTCTCAGACCTCTATACCTAGAAACACTGTCTGTATTGACAATCGTAGATGATATATCCACAGAGGCTGTATTGGATGTCTGTCCAAAGATCGTTTGGCTGATAATAACAGAAACAATAAAAAGATACATTCTCATAATAATGAACTTTTTTGCTTTTTATAAAAGCAGGAGCTTTCTTGATAAATATCCATAGAAAGCCCCTGGATATTAAGTACAACGTAACTAAACACTCTGATATTGCATTATTTGACAATAATACATTGTGTTATAGACCTAATATATCAAAGAAGTTTTTATACTCATATCTGCAATATCGTCGTTATAGCTATATGTGTGATCATCAACATAATCTCCGCTTATGACTATCTGTGATTCATACCACAACATCGCATCTCCGATGCTATCCCACAGCTGAGGTCTTACTCAGCCCCAGGTTCCGCTTCGCTTCACCCGGGGTTACCGACGACCTCACGCCTCCGGCGCTTCCTTATAGCAGACCATCGGATCAGTACTACTCCGTCACCTCAGGCTCTCCTTGACGGCTGGGGGATCTCCCTGAGGAAAAGTCGATAGCGAAGCACCGGAGGCGCGAGGTGGTCAGTAACCCCGGGTGAAGCGAAGCTTAGCCTGAAGGTCGCCCCGTCCCGATCTCCCTGAGGAAAAGTCGATAGCGAAGCGCCGGCGGCGCGAGGTGGTCGGTAACCCCGGGTGAAGCGAGGCGTAACCTGGGGGGAAAGATGCGATGTTATGATGTTGATCTTAACCGCGATAGCTCTGAATGAATAACCCTGGTGCAGGTGTTGCACATCAGTTGTAACCGGTACGTTCTCACTGTAAGTTTCTATGTTCTATAGTATTTTGCGGGGATAAAGTTGATTCTCTGTTGTGCGGTCGCGCGGGAATTTGTAACTTTGCGTGTTTAGAAGCGATTTAAACTGGTTGATATGGGTTTAAAACTTCACAATATGCGTACTGAAATGAAAGAGAACAATCCGCGCGAATTCATACCCGAACCGGTGCTGAGGCGTCTGCCTTGGTATCTGGCCTATGTCAATATGCTGCGAGACAAGAATGTCGAGAATGTCTCCTCGACCAATATCTCGCGTGAACTCAATGTCGATGCATCTCAGATTGCCAAAGATCTGTCATTCCTTAACATCAAGGGGAAGACACGTATAGGCTACGATGTGGCAAGCCTCGAAGAGGAACTCAGCGACTTTTTGGGATTCTCCCGGTCTCACAATGCCGTGATTTTCGGTGCCGGTAGCCTCGGTGCCGCTCTGATGCAGGATTCAGGACTGTCCAATTATGGCCTGAATGTAGTGGCCGGATTCGACATCAATCCCAAGCTGATAGGGTCGTCGGTGTGTGGCGTACCGGTCTATAGCATAGACGAACTCGACTCACGATGTCGGCGTCTGCACGCCGAGATAGGTATAATAACCGTCCCGGTGGATCATGCCCAGGATGCCGCCGATATGCTTATATCGGCCGGGGTCAAGGGTCTGTGGAACTTCACCCCGGTGAGAATCCGTGTAGCCGATGGTATTGTTATTGCCAATACATCGATCTACGCTCACCTCGCCGTTATGTATAACCGTCTTGATAACCTGTTGTAGAGCCCGATGAAGATCCTTCATTGTGAACGGGAACTCGGTTCCTTGTCAAAGGACATGCCGGTGACTCTGCTTGCCGACTCCTCGATGTCGCGCAATCACCGCCCGCTGTTCCTGCCGCCTCATCGCGACAGATGGGTCATGACATTTGCTCCGGCCGTGAGGGTGTCGCGTCTCGGCAAGTTTGTTGCGCCACGGTTTGCCCGCCGCTATTATGACGCCATGGCAATTGTGGCACGCCTGCGTCCTGCCGATCCTGTACGGTTGCCGGCATCGGCCATAGATACAGCCTTTGACTCGTCGGTGGTTGTGGGCGACTGGCTTGATATCCAGGCTGACAGCGGCCCGAGGCTGAGTCTATCGCTTGATGGTAAAGTCTGTGGTGATATCACTCTGGATCTTGATGTTGTTGATGACACCCTGGCCTGGCTCAGTTCATATTTCATGATAAAGCATGGCGATGTGATCGTGCCCGGTGATATCCCCGGGGATTTTCAGGTCGGGATTGATGATATGATAAAAGTGACGGTCAACAATATGGACTGTCTTGATTTCAAGATAAAATAATATAGCAGATGGTCAGGTTTCATGGATTGATGCAGATACTGCGTGTCATACTGCCGATGTTGACGGCGGTATGCTTCTGTGGCTTGGCCTGCGGTGTCTTTGCAGGACCGTTATACAGGATTGGCGTCGACTCGACCGGTATCGTGCAGATTACCCCCCGCCAGCTTGCCATGATGGGCTTTGATGATCCCGGCCGGGTGGCGGTATATGGCTATGGAGGCGCGGCCGGGTGGCGGTCCGGTCTGTCGGTTGCGTCTCTTGAAGACCTTCCTGAAGTGCCATCAATGGTGACTGACGACGGGCGTATACTCTTCTATGGGCAGGGTCCGGAGTCGGTCGAAGGATATACTCTTACGGGTCGTTATCTGTATGTTAGACCGGTGTGTAATACGGCCGATGCCAAAGGTTATTATTTTGTCGGTGCCAGGACCGATCCGTCAAGGCCGGTATCGTTGCCTGTATCTGACGCGGGGCGTGTTCACACTACCCACTGGTCATATTGTGTCTATCATCCGATGACCACCAATCCGGCCCGCGCCGGTGCTTTCTTCTTGGGAGAGGACTTTTCGGGATCGGCCGAACGTATGATAGCGATTGCTTTTCCGACCCCCGATCTTCCTGAGTCAGGACTGATGTCGGCCCGGGCGGTAGGTGCCGTCAAAGCCGAGAATCCGGTATTCAGGATCTCGTTTGGAGGGGCGGCAGGTACATTGCGTGCCATCTCCACACGCAACGGATATAGTGACAGCGAGACATATTTCGCCGCTACCGACAAATACGAGATATCTTCGGTCACCCCCGCCGACCGTCCGGCCTCGGTAACATTCAAGGCCGATCTCAGCGTGGCCGGACGCGTGGGGTATGCTGCCTTTGAGACCGTGGCTTTTGCCTATACGCGTCTTAATTTGATGCCCGGTGACGGTACCGGACTGTCGATGCTGCTGCGTGATACATCCCCCGGAGATGTTCTCGCGATTGAAAACGCCGCCGGGACAATAGTGTGGGACGTGACACGCCCGGATGTGCCACGGCAACTTGGCTGTGTGGCCGACGGGACCTCGCTCACGGTCTCGCTCCAGGGCACTGACAATGGTGTGAGTCATCTTGTTGCATTCAAGCCGTCACACGACCAACCGTCGGTAAGCCTTGAGGGGCCGGTGACCGCGAACGGGCGCCTGTCTTCAATGTCGGTCCCCGACATGGTTATATTGACAGCACCGGCTCTGCGAGCCGAGGCCGACAGGCTCGCATCGGTACATCGACGTTACCAGGGCATGGATGTAGCGGTTGTAGAACCGCGCGAGGTGTTCGACGAGTTCGGGTCGGGATGCCGTTCACCATATGCCGTACGCCGTTTCATGAAGTCTCTTTATGATAGATCGGGAAGCGCTCCTTTCAGTCTGTTGATAATGGGTGCCTCTACATTTGATCCTGCCGGACATATTTCGGGTGAACCGGTCGATGATACCCATGTCCTTACCTATGAGGTGGAGAACCTTTTCAAGCAGGGATACGCGTCGACATGCTATTGTACCGATGCATTCTATGGTTTTCTTGATGACGATCTCCTCCCTGATGATGTGGTTCCTGCACGTATGTCGATCAATGTTGGACGCATTCCTGCCGTCACACGTGCTCAGGCTGTGGCTTATATAGATAAGGTCGAACGTTATCTGATGTCACCTCCCGGGGTGGATGTCAGGTCACGAGCACTCGTTGTGTGTGACTATGGCGACAACAACGGCCATCTCAAGCAGGGCGTAGAGCTTAGTGACTCGATTGTCGGGCGCTGGGCCCCTGCCACCATCGTGGTCAAGGGAATATCGGGTCTGTATCAGCGCGCTACAGGCAATCGCCGGCCATTGCTCACAAAGGTCAGTGAGACACTTGCCGATGGTGTCGGGTACATGGTCTATGCCGGCCATGGCAACCCCGGAGCCATAGGAAGTGACCGTTTCATGAAGCGGGCCGATGTCCTGGCTCTTGACAATACCCACTGCCCGCTGGTGATGCTTGCTACATGCTATTCACTCGGCTTTGACCGTAGCGAGGACGGTGTGGCCGAACAGTTCCTGTTCAATCCCGGCGGTGGTGCCTTGGCGCTTGTCGGGTCGGGTCGTGCTGTACAGATGTCATACAACCATCATCTGAGCATGAAAATGGCCCGTGAATATTTTACACTCTCGTCAAGCAGTATGATGGGTGATGTCTATCGTGTAGCCCGCAATATGACCGTCGGTCTCGGAAATAATTCCGAGGTTACTGTCAATACTGCTTGTTTTAACTATGTCGGGGATCCGGCCCTGCCGTTGTATCCGTATACCCACGACATCAGGATGGAGCTTCCTGAGGATTTTGGTGTGACACCACTGTCGGTAAATACTGTCAGCGGCTGTATTGTAGATGGCAATGGTGATTTGTCGACAGGATTCAACGGACGTGTCACCGTCAGACTGTATGAGCCCGAACGAGTCGACAAGAGTATATACGATCCATCGAAGGATGCGGTTCCAATGGATGTGACACGGCGCGAGACGCTGGTGTCGTTTGTTGAAGGCCGTATTGAGAACGGACGCTTTGAGATACAGTTACACTGCCCCGAGGTTGTTAAGCCTGGCGATGGATATGTCATGACGGTACATGCGTTGTCCGATGATGCCTCACAGCGTGCTTTGGCCATGTCGGGGGGAATCACTGTGGCCGGTTTGCCCGATAATCCGGGAATCGATACTTCTGTCCCGCCGGGTATTGACGGCATGTGGATCAACAGCCGGCGGTTTGCCGACGGTGACATTGTGGGTCCGGCGGTCAATGTCTGCGGACGCATTATTCCGTCACCATCCGGCCTTAGTCTTACCAAGACGATTGGCCGCACGATATCGTTGAGTGTTGACGGCACCTGTTACGGTGACGTAGTGTCATACATGACCATGGACGATGATGGTGTCTACAACATCGATTACCCGCTGTCGGGTCTCTCTGACGGTGCCCACACCGCTGTGCTGACGGTCTTTGACAATGCCGGTAACAAATCGTCACATGCTGTAAACTTCACTGTCGTGACTACAGTCAATGATGTCATTATCGAGTCAGACAGCAAGACTGCTACTACCGAGGCAACTTTCTCGTTGAGGCACAATCTCGCATATGATCTCTCGGGGCGGATAGTGATCGAGAACGAGACTGGCGAGGCTGTCTTCAGCCGGTTGGGCGTGACATTCCCGTATACATGGAATCTTGATGATAATGAGGGTGATCCTGTACCGGATGGTTGTTATACGGTCAGGGCATGGCTACGTGGAGGGTTGCAATATGTTGTGACACAGCCTCTGGATTTTACTGTCGTGAGGATGCCGGGAATAACTCTCACGACAGGTAAACAACTTACGGCGCCGGAGTGTATTAATAATGAGAATTAAACTATTAAGGTGAGCTGGAGTCCCTGTCAAGGGCCTTGCTTATGAAACTTAAAATAATAATGTTGTGAAACTGACTGAAGAACGTTCAAGTATGTTCCACGGAATCCTTCTCATAGGACTCTTTGCCTGCGCGGCTTTCTATATCGGGAGTGCCAGGATTTTTGTGGACCTTTCGCTCAGCCCGATGATTATAGGCATCGTGCTGGGTATGTTGTATGCCAACTCGTTGCGTAATCACTTGCCCGATACCTGGGTGCCGGGCATACAGTTCTGCTCCAAGCGTCTGCTCAGGGTGGGAATCATTCTGTATGGCTTTCGTCTTACATTCCAGGATATTGCCGCCGTCGGTGTGCCGGGCATCACAATCGATGCCATCATTGTGGCTGTTACTGTGATAGGTGGATATCTGATAGGATGCAAGTTGTTGAAAATGGACAGTGATACGGCTATGCTTACATCCATCGGTAGCGGAATATGTGGTGCAGCGGCTGTGCTTGGCGCCGAGGCAACCATGCGCACCAAGCCTTACAAGACAGCCGTGGCTGTAGCTACGGTGGTGATATTCGGCACGATATCTATGTTCATATATCCGATAGCCTATCGTACGGGTATACTTGGACTCGACCCACAGCAGATGGGTATTTATGGAGGATCTACCCTTCATGAGGTGGCTCACGCCGTCGGTGCTGGCAATGCTATGGGCGACGATATAGCCGCTACTACGGTCATTGTCAAGATGATACGAGTGATGATGCTTGTACCGGTGCTTCTTGTGCTTGGAGTATGGGTGGCCCGCCGGTCATGTGCAGGCTCGGCGTCACCCGGTGAAAAGGGGCGCGTGGCCATACCGTGGTTTGCGTTCGGATTTCTGCTTGTCATAGCTCTCAACTCGCTGTCGGTATGGCTTAATACCTTCGAGACACCGATGGGACTGCCGGCCGGTGTGGTCGATCTTATAAACTATGTCGACACATTCATGCTCACGATGGCTATGGTGGCCCTTGGAGCCGAGACATCGATTGATAAATTCAAGAAAGCCGGTGCCAAACCGTTTGTGCTGGCGTTTATTATATATGTATGGCTTCTTGGCGGCGGATATCTTCTTGCCCGCTATCTTGCCCCGGCATTGCTTTAACTTAGAAGAATATTGTCATGAGTACTACCAATACGCGCGCCGAACAGCGCTCAGACTCGGTCGTGATCATTCCCATGTACAACGAGCGTGAGAATGCCGCCGCTATAATCGATGCTGTCATGGCCCGTCCTCACCCTATGGACGTTCTGGTGATAGATGACGGCTCGCCCGACGGCACTGCGGCTATTGTCAAGGAAAAGATGGCCGAGTATCCGGCCGGACGTATAAATATTATCGAGCGCCAGGGCAAACAGGGACTCGGTACCGCCTATATCGCCGGTTTCAAACGGGCACTCGAGGATCGGTATGAGTATATCTTCGAGATGGATGCCGACTTCTCTCACAACCCTGACGATCTTATGGCTCTGTATGAGGCGTGTGCAGTGCGTGGTGCCGATGTAGCTGTTGGATCCCGTTATATTACAGGGGTCAATGTCGTCAACTGGCCTATGGGACGTGTGTTGATGAGTTACTACGCGTCATGGTATGTACGTATGGTGACAGGCATGAAGATACGCGATACTACGGCCGGATTCGTGTGCTACCGCCGGAGGGTGCTTAAGACACTCGAGCTTGACAAGATACGCTTCAAGGGGTATGCTTTCCAGATCGAGATGAAATTCACGGCCCATAAGTGCGGTTTCAGGATCGTCGAGGTTCCGATCATATTTGTCAATCGTGTGCTTGGCACCAGCAAGATGAGTAGCGGCATTTTCGGTGAAGCGGTATTCGGTGTGATACGTCTTAAGCTTTCCAGTTGGTTCCGTAAATATCCAAAAATAGTCGAGTGATGAATAAACTGTTGTATAATGCCTTGATTGTCAATGAGGAAGAGGCTTTTTGGGGCTATATGGTCATAAATGGTGACGAAATAGCCCTTGTAGGTCGTGGAGAGCCTGACAATGAGCTGGTTGGCTCGGGTGACTTTAAGCTTGTGGACTGTGAGGGTGACATGCTTATGCCGGGCGCTGTCGACTCGCATGTACATTTCCGTGATCCTGGTCTCACGGCCAAGGGTGATATCGCTACCGAGAGCCGTGCCGCTGTGGCCGGCGGAGTGACTTCCTATATGGAGATGCCAAATACCAAGCCGGCGACTGTGACACTCGAGTCCTGGAACGACAAGATGGAGCGTGCCGCAGGGGTTTCGCTGGCCAATTACTCGTTCTTCATCGGAGCCACCAATGATAATCTTGAGACTCTGCTTGCGGCCGACTATACCCGTGTGCCCGGAGTAAAGCTGTTTATGGGATCATCTACCGGCAACATGTTGGTAGACAGTGAGTCTATGCTTGATCGGCTCTTTGCTTCTTTGCCTGCTCTGATTATGGTGCACGCCGAGGACGAGAGTGTCATACGTGCCGGTCGCGCTGATATCGAGGCCCGTTATCCTCAGGGTGGGGCACCGCTCTCTCTGCATGTGGAGATGCGTTCATCCGAGGCATGCGTAAAGGCTACGCGCCATGCGGTCGCCCTGGCTCGTAAGCATGGTGCCCGGCTCCATGTGGCTCATGTATCGACAGCCGCCGAACTTGAATTTTTCAGCCCCGGTAACGTTGCCGGCAAGACAATAACAGCCGAGACATGCCCCCATTATCTGCTTTTCACAGCCGCTGATATCGAGTCTCGTGGGGCGCGTGTAAAATGTAACCCGGCTATCAAGACCGAAGCCGACCGTCTCGCTCTCGTCAAGGCTGTGCGTGAGGGGGTCATAGATACCATCGCCACCGATCACGCTCCACATCTGCCGGCCGACAAGGAGGGGGATCTCCTGCATGCGGCCTCCGGGATGCCCGGGGTACAGTTCTCTCTGCCGCTGATGCTGACGATGGGTTTCACGCCTCAGTTGACGGCCAGGCTCACTGCCCATAACCCGGCAACTCTGTTCGGGATTGTAAAGCGAGGTTTCCTGCGTCCCGGATATAAGGCCGATATAGTAAGGGTGAAGCGTCTCGCCGAGCCACATGCTATTACCGACGACGATGTCGTGAGCCTTTGCGGCTGGACTCCGTACGCCGGTTCCAGGGTCGCATATGGCGTGGTGACCACATGGGTCAACGGCCACGAGGCATATGACAGGGGGGCGTTTACAGCCACCATATCGTCCGAGCCTCTACTGTTCAATCAAAAAGCCTGACAAGGCGTTAATATATTATGAAAGAATTTGTAATAAGCAAAGAAACAACCGAGAATGCCGTGCTTGTGGGGCTTGTTACCCGCGAGCAGAATGAGGATAAGGTCAACGAGTACCTTGACGAGCTGGAGTTCCTGGCCGATACGGCCGGTGCTGTGACTGTCAAGCGTTTCATACAGAAACTCGACTATCCCAATCCTCGCACATTCGTTGGAAAAGGCAAACTCGAGGAGATAAGACTATATATCGAGGAAAATGAGGTGGGTATGGTGATATTTGACGATGACCTCTCCACCAAGCAGATATCCAATATCGAGAAAGAGCTGCAGGTCAAGATTCTTGACCGCACGAGCCTTATCCTCGATATCTTCGCGCTCAGAGCGCAGACTGCCAATGCCCGTGCCCAGGTCGAGCTGGCCCAGTACCAGTATATGCTCCCGCGACTCACACGTCTGTGGACTCACCTTGAGCGTCAGCGAGGCGGTATTGGTATGCGCGGCCCCGGTGAGACCCAGATCGAGACCGACCGCCGTATTATTCTTGACAAGATCTTGCGCCTCAAGGAGGAACTCCGCGCCATCGACAAGCAGAAGTCGATACAGCGCAAGAACCGTGGCAAGCTTACACGTGTGGCTCTCGTCGGGTATACCAACGTGGGCAAGTCAACGCTTATGAACCTTCTTAGTAAGAGTGATGTGTTTGCCGAGAACAAGCTGTTCGCCACTCTCGACACCACTGTCAGGAAGGTGATTATCGACAATCTCCCGTTCCTGCTCACCGACACCGTTGGCTTCATACGCAAATTGCCCACTCATCTTGTCGACTCTTTCAAGTCGACGCTTGACGAGGTACGTGACGCCGATCTTCTGGTGCATGTAGTCGACATAAGCCATCCTCATTTTGAGGAGCAGGTCGAGGTCGTCAACAAGACTCTCCGAGATATATGCGGTGATCAGGAGAAGCCTATGATCATGGTGTTCAATAAGATCGATGCATTTACCTATAAACCTAAGGATGAGGATGACCTCACACCGCGTACACGTGAGAATGTTTCTCTTGACGAGCTTAAGGCTACGTGGATGAACCGCCTGCATGAAAACTGTGTGTTCATATCGGCCAAGACCGGACGTAACATTGACGAGCTAAAGAAGCTACTCTATGACAAGGCACGCGAGATACACATAGCCCGTTTCCCGTATAATGATTTCCTGTTCCAGAAGTATGATGACATCGACAGGTAATATCACTATGGCGGCCGGGACAGGCATACATGGGATGTCCTGGACCCGTCTGGTCAGCGACAAGCGCTTTGGTCTTGAGGACTCTGTTCCCGGGCGGGCTGGGGTGCGCAGTGACTTCAGGCGTGACTATGACCGCATGGTTTTCTCTTCACCCTTCCGTCGGCTGCAGAACAAGACCCAGGTGTTTCCGCTTCCAGGAGGCAGTGTATTTGTGCACAACCGTTTGACCCACAGTCTTGAAGTCTCGTCGGTGGGGCGTTCTATCGCCAGCGAGGTGCTTACGGCTCTCAAGCCTCGGTACATGGAGACGCCCGATGCCGCGGCTCTCGATTCGATAGGAGAGATCGTGGCCGCGGCCTGTCTGGCCCATGATCTGGGCAATCCCCCTTTCGGCCATTCGGGCGAGAAGGCTATCTCGACATTTTTCTCGGAGGGTGATGGTGCCGTGTTGCGTGACAGTCTCACCGACAACGAGTGGAGCGATCTGGTACATTTCGAGGGAAACGCCAACGCTCTCAGGGTGTTGACCCATAGTTTCAACGGACGTCGTAACGGTGGCTTCGGCATGACCTATGCCACGCTGGCATCAATAGTCAAGTATCCGTATGAATCGTCTATTGCCGGTGATACCGGTAAGTTCGGTTTTTTTGACAGTGAGCGCGAGACGTTCGAGAGGATAGCCGGCGAGCTTGGTCTTATACGCCGTGACCGAGAAGACGGGGCTCTGGAGTATGCACGTCACCCTCTTGTGTATATAGTGGAGGCAGCCGACGACATCTGTTATGAGATAATGGATATAGAGGATGCCCACAAGCTCATGATCCTGTCTTCGGCCGAGGTTATACCCTTGTTACTTGGGTATTTCACCGGTGAGGCTCTGGAACGTCACAGTGAGGCGGTTGAGGCCATCAGTGATCCCAATGAGAAGGTCGCATATCTGCGTTCGGCCGTGATAAACCGTCTGGTGACATGCTGTGCCGAGGCATTTGTGGCCAACGAGCCCGATATCATGCGCGGCACATTCGCGGGATCGTTGCTACGTTCGCTTCAGGGGCCTGAACGTGAGGCATATGAGGCCTGCAATACTTTGTCCTGGAATAAGATATACTGTGCCGGAGAAGTCGTTGATATCGAGCTGGCCGGTAACCGTATCATAACTTTCCTGTTGCAGAAGCACATACATGCCGTGCGATTTCCTGAACTCAATTATTCAAGACTCCTGCTTGCCAAGGTGCCGCAGCAGTATGATGTCAACGCACCCACCCTTTACGGGCGTATACAGGCCGTGCTCGACCACCTGTCGGCCATGACCGATGTCTATGCCCTTGACCTTTATCGTAAACTTAACGGACAAACACTCCCTGCCGTATGAACAGATATATCCTTGTCATCATGACAGTTGTCTTGGTTACACTGTCGGTCGTCGCCCGTAAGCCCGGCGAAGTACCTAACGTGCATGTGGCGCGTGCCACATCGTGGGTAAGTGATCCGGACGGCGTCCTGTCACGGGACGCCATAGCACGCGCCGACTCGTTGCTTGATGCTTTGAACACGTCACGCACGACCGAGGTGACGGTCGCTGTTGTTGCCGATCTTGATGGCCAGGATATCGACTCGTATGCCACCGAGCTGTTCGGCCTGTGGGGTATAGGCAAGCGAGACCGCGACAACGGTCTTCTGCTGCTTATATCACGTGACGACCGCCGTGCGGCTATACGCACCGGATATGGCATGGAGGGCGTCATCAATGACGGTCGTGCCGGTCGCATAATCCGTAACGATATAGCGCCTAATATGAAAGCCGGTGATCCCGACCGGGCTGTGATTGATGCCGTGAAAGCCATATCATTGTACGTGTCTGATCCTGAGGCTGCCGATTATCTTCATAGCGACCAGAAGTCGGGTCGTCTCTCGGACGAGGAGGAATTCAAGGAATTTATAAAGGGATATGGCATGGTGGCCATTATTGCCACATTGGCACTGCTGGTATGGATAATAATTGCATATGTCTCATCATCAGGACTTACCGACCAGCAGCGTTATGGTCGTCTTGAACACATAAAACTGCCTGTTTTAATGGCATTGCCGTTGACGCTCGGTATGGCGGTTATAGCATGGTTGCCATTGTGGCTGCTCATGAGGCACACCCGTCTGCACCGTCACGATTGCCCCAATTGCGGTACACGCATGGGGCGCGTCGATGAAGTGCATGACAATGACTATCTTACACCGGCCCAGGATATGGAGGAGAAACTCAACTCGGTCGACTATGACGTGTGGCTGTGCCCGCGTTGTCACGAGACCGATATAATACCCTATGTCAACCGTAGGTCAAGCTATACGGTATGTCAACAGTGCGGAGCCAGGGCTATGGCTCTTCAGGCCAACCGTATCCTGCGTCAGCCGTCTACCCGTTACGAAGGTCAGGGAGTGCGCATCTACAGGTGTCGTAACTGCGGGAACACCAGCAATATACCATATACGATCGCCAAGGTGGCACAGCCTCCGGTTATAATAGGTGGCGGTGGCTTCGGAGGTCGAGGCGGCGGCGGTGGTTTCTCAGGCGGCAGTTTCGGCGGCGGCATGACCGGTGGCGGCGGAGCCTCAGGCGGCTGGTAGCAAAGCAAGTCTCCAACCACAATACGTGAAGTGGTAAATTAGAGTAACGACTACACTCTAAGTGTACGACTTGTAGCCCTTTAATTGTGTGTCGATTAAGGCTTTACTCTGTCAGACAACCGGTTATTTCTTCTTGATTGCAACTTTTAGGCCGTTTATTATATACCGGCCCGGGGTGAGATTATCTATATCCGTCTTCGAGGCAGTGCGTTTGATGCATATGCCTGACAGGGTGTAGATGTCGACAGGTGTGTTGCAGTAAAGCGTTACTGCCTCACCGGCATGTGACGTCAATGCTGATACTTGTGCGGCCGATGAACGTGAGATAAGTGTTTCTACGGCATAATAACGGGTTTAAGCCAAAGGATTGGTGTCTCTGAACGGGGTATTGCCACATGGAGTATAGTTCACAGTGATGTTGCCATAGCTATGTCGTTATGGCTTGTTGAAGTTTCATGTGTATGTTGCGGAAATAGAGCCTGTTTGACAGAAATGATGCCCCCCGAGCCATCATACTTGGGGGGCATCATGCTTGTAGAGAATCGCTGACGCGATTGATGAATGATGTTGTCTTGAATCAGTCGGTGTAGACGAGTTTTACTTTCATTGATACGTACATTACAGCGGCGAGTGCCAGGAACAGGCCTATGCTGCCTGTGAGCAGGGCGTAGGTCTCAAGGCACATGAGCACATAGATGAAGGCGTACATGAGCGCGAGTACGGTACAGGTCAATAGTGCCATGCGGGCGTTCTTCAGTACTGCCCTCACATACACCGTGACCATGCCGAGGGTCATGACTGTGGCTATGAGGTAGCTGATACCGAATGACATATGTTCAACAAGCGACAACAATAGCGAGTAGAACAATATGAGTGCGAGACCTATGAGCAGGTACTGGAACATGTACATGGGGGTACGCGCTACGATCTCACAGAAGAGTATGGTGACGAATGTGAGCATGATGACCAGGAACGCATATTTGAGCGTGCGGTCAACTTTCTGATAGCGGTCAACCGGTACAAGCATCTTGACTACTACCGCGCTTTGGGCGATCTCGCCTGACATGTTGTCGTTGAAGGCCTGCGGATAGTCGCGGTTGTTGGAGTTAAGATGCCATATGGCCTCGAAGTTGTCGGCATTGACTTTGCGGTCGCTTGGCAGAAACATGCCTCCGAACGACGGGGATTTACACTTGCCGTTGACGCTGATTGTATTCTCTCGTCCTACGGGGGCGAATGCTATGGACTGGGATCCTTTTATCTGCATCTCGACCTTGAACGGTATCGGTGCTGATGTCGAGTCGGCGAGCGCGGATAGATTGACCGGGGTCTGCAGGCACCCGTTGCTCGAGTTATTGTTGTAGCGCCATGAATTGCGGCTGTTGACTGAGGCGGCGAAGTCGTCGGTATCGCTTGACACGAATACCTGGTCGTAGTATGAATTGTTCTGGTATATGTCGTTGTCGTTGGTGCCGTTAAGTGTGAAAGTCTCGTTGCCCAGGGTGAGTACCGACACCGATTCGAGCCCTTTGAGATCGCCGATTCCGATAGTGACTTTGGCCTTGTCGAGCATATAGGCTGTGTTGGGTATGCTGAGGGTCTGGAGTTCATTCCATATAGAGATGTCACCGTCGAGTGATATGGAGCCGGAGTAGACTGTGGCTTCGTAGATACTGCGTGAGAGTGTGCGGGCGTCGATATTTGCCTTGGCGTCAAGGTTTGACGGCAGAATGCGTACGGTGCCGCGTACGATCTCGTTATCGCTTTTGTAGCGGTAGGGGATTGAGATGATCGGTCCTGATATAAGTTGTGGGCCGCTCCATGACTTGGATATGGTATTGACGGTCTCCTCCTGGTTGTCTTCGCGATCGCTTGACATGTTGTAGATAATGAGGTCGGGTATCATCAGGCCGAGGGTTATCAGGGCCATGAAGAGGATCTTGAGACCGATGCGCATGTTGCCGGATTGGGTACTTGCCTTTGAAGATGCTGTCTCGGGTTGCCTGTTGGGAATTGGAGGTATTTCCATGGAGATTAAAAATTAGGAGTGAGTAATTGGATTTTATGTAGTGACGATGTCATACCGCCGTGAAAAGCAGTGAGGCTCAATGGCAAATGTAGTGAAATAATTACTGGAATGCAAATTTTTTTGTGTGACATTCAGGTGTTTTGTCCATCTGTATCCAGTAGGTAATATTGGCAATGATATGTGCCTGTAGGCACGGGGGCTGACTTGGTGTTTTCAGTGATGACGGCTGGAATGGGGGCTTTATGGGTTCTGGGTTCTCATGTGGTAACTGCGGTAGTTGTCGTATTCAATCTCGTCGGTGGGTTCCTCGAGCTGGATGGTGTGGTCGAGGCGGTAGCTCAGGTATTTGATTGTCAGTCCTCGTGAGAGCCACTGGCGTTCATAGTGGGTCTTGATGTCGAGGATGTCTGTGACGAGACCGCTGTTGTAGAGGTCATCGGTGTCGGTGACCTTGGTCAGGTTATTGAGCTCTACCATAAGTCGTGTGTAGGTGTAGAGGAAAGGACTGTCGGTCTTGAGATGTACCATGCCGCCGTTGACGAGTACGCCACGGTATATGCCGTTGAATCGGGTTGATGTGAGTCGTTTGTTGACTTTCTTCATCTGCGGGTCGGGGAAGGTGATCCATATCTCTGAAACTTCGCCTGGGTTGAAGAATGATTGCAACAGCTCGATGGATGTGCGCAGGAATGCCACATTGGTCAGCCCCGAGTTGTTGGCATCGGAGGCCCCGGTGTACATTCGCGCGCCTTTGATGTCAATACCTATGAAGTTCTTGCCGGGGAACCGTCGGGCGAGTCCTACGGTGTACTCGCCCTTGCCACAGCCGAGTTCAAGGACTATGGGATTGTCATTCCTGAAGAATGAACTGTTCCATTTTCCTTTGAGAGGAAATTCTTCGGTCTGCAACCGTGCGAACGGGTACTGGAAAACGAGTGGAATCTTTTCCATCTCGGCAAATTTATATAGCTTGTTTTTTCCCATTGTCAGGTATGTCTTGATATAGGGCGGTCATAGTCATGCAGAGGAGGGCTTGTCCGCCGCATGACTATGACCTGGGTTTGTCAATATTTGTCGGTGTCGATAATATCAGCGGCAGCCAGAGCCTTGGCTTTGTCGATTTTCTCGGCAACCACGGCATCAAGCACTGCAATGGTTGTGAGATTGATGATATCGCGCACAGGGTTGTCTACGTTGATGAAATGGACGGGTTTGTTGAGGCCTATCTGGATAGGTCCTACAGCCTCGCATCCACCCATCTGCAGGAGCATGCGGTAGGCGGTGGTAGCGGCGCTGAGGTTGGGGAATACAAGTGTGTTGACATCGCGTCCCTTGATGCGTGTGAATGGGTAGTTCTTGTCACGCAATTCTTTGTTGAACACGTAGTTGAGCTGCATCTCACCGTCGATGGCCAGGCCGGGATACATATCGTGGAGGCGTGATACGACGTTGTGTACCATTGTGCTCTCGGGTGTGTCGCTGGAGCCGAAGTTGCTGTATGATACCATCGCCATTACCGGATCGCAGGCAAAATACTCGACGCCAAGGCGTGTGAGTCGAGCTATGTCGAAGAGTGTGTCTTCGTCGACGCTCTGGTTGGCCATTGTATCGGACAGGTAGAAGGTGCCTTGCTTGGTGTCCATGATATGCATTGATGCGATATGCTTGAATCCGGGCTTTATGCCTACTACATCGAGAGCTATGTTGATGGGGGCGTGGCTGTCGCTGTATGTTCCGGCGATGACAGCGTCGGCGTCTTTCTGGTCTACCATCATCATGCCGAAGTGATAACGGTCAAACATGCGTTCCTTGGCTTCGGGATAGGTTATGCCCTGTCGTGCGGCGCGCTCTGATAGGATGGAGGCGAAGCGTTTGCGGCGGTCGGCCTCGTTGTCGTGACGCGGGTTTACAATCTCGATGCCTTCGAGCGAGACACCCAGGCGTTTGGCGCGTTTCGCTATCATCTCGTCGTTGCCGAGCAGGATGGGGAAGCAGATGCCGGCGTTGCGGGCTTGTACGGCGGCACGCAGCATGGAGTCGGTGTTTCCCTCGGTGAAGACGACACGCTTGGGTGTCTGTCGGGCCACCGATGTGATCTGGCGCATGGTCTTGCTGTCGTTGCCCATAAGGGCTTTGAGTTTTATCTCGTATTCCTCCCAGTTGGATATAGGACGTTGTGCGACGCCGCTTTCCATGGCTCCGTGTGCCACGGCCGGAGCTACGGTGAGCAACAGTCGTGGATCGAGAGGGGTGGGAAGTATGTATTCGCGTCCGAAGTGCAGGTTGGTCATGCCGTAGGCGGTATTGACAACCGACGGTACCGGTAGCTTGGCCAGTGCGGCGATGGCTTTTACGGCCGACAGTTTCATCTCTTCGTTGATGACCGTCGCGCCGCAGTCGAGGGCTCCGCGGAATATGTAGGGGAATCCCAGGACATTGTTGATCTGGTTGGGATAGTCGGATCGTCCGGTGGCGAAGATCAGGTCGGGACGTGATGCCATGGCTGTGTCGTAGGCTATCTCGGGATCGGGATTGGCAAGGGCGAATACAATGGGCCGTGGAGCCATCGACTGTACCATCTCGGTGGTCACGACATCCTTTACCGACAGACCGAGAAATACATCGGCACCGACCATAGCCTCGGCCAGTGTCGAGATATTGCGTTTGGTGGCAAACTCGCGTTTCTGCTCGTTAAGATCCTTGCGCTCTGTGGTGATGACACCCTTGCTGTCGCACATGACGATGTTCTCGCGGCGTAGTCCGAGGGCTATGTACAGGCGTGTGCAGGATACGGCCGCCGCACCGGCGCCGTTGACAACGAGTTTAACCTCATCGATTTTCTTATTCTGTAGTTCGAGGGCATTGAGGAGTCCGGCCGCAGAGATTATGGCCGTGCCGTGCTGGTCGTCGTGCATCACCGGGATGTCGCATTCTTCCTTGAGCCGGCGTTCGATCTCAAAACACTCGGGAGCCTTGATATCCTCGAGGTTTATACCGCCGAATGTTGGAGAGATAGCCTTTACGATCTGTATGAATTTTTCGGGATCTTTCTCATCTACCTCAATATCGTAGCAGTCGAGGCCGGCGAATATCTTGAAAAGCAGGGCTTTGCCCTCCATGACCGGTTTGCCTGCAAGCGGGCCTATGTCACCGAGTCCGAGTACTGCGGTACCGTTTGATATGACGGCGACAAGGTTGCCTTTGTCGGTATATTTGTAAACGTCGGCATTGTTATCCTTTATCTCAAGGCAAGGGAATGCGACGCCTGGCGAGTAGGCAAGAGCGAGGTCCTGTTGGGATGAATAGGGCTTGGTTGGGACGACTTCGATTTTGCCGGGCACCGGGTACTGGTGGTAGTCCAGTGCCATCTCTTTGAGTTTCTTGGTCATGACGGGTAACTTTAGAAAAATTGTCTATTGGTATTTTGTAAGCAAATGTACAGCTTTTTTGTTAAATATCGTAACAGCTGTAGGTTTTTAACCAAGTTTTAAAAATATTTTTGTAATTTCGCGACTTGAATATGAACCATCTTAAAGCCATACAGTCAACGATAGAGCCTGATCTCGCGAGGCTGAACGAGCGCATAGCCGTTCGTCTGCGTTCGTCGAACGAGCTAATGAACACTGTGATTGATAATTATCTTAAGGTAAAGGGAAAGCAGATACGTCCTATTCTTGTGATGCTGTCGGCCCGGTTGCTGGGAGATGTCAATGATCGGGTTATATCGTCGGCAGCGGCTGTAGAGTTGTTGCACAACGCATCGCTCATTCACGATGATGTCGTGGACGATACCCGTGTGAGGCGTGGTGTTACGACGATCAATGGATTGTGGGATAATCATATTGCTGTGCTCGTAGGCGATTTCTTTGTTTCCACGGCCTTGCTGGAGGCAATGTCGACCGGTGATACAAGGGCTGTGGCCTGTGTGGCCAATCTGGGCAAGCTGTTGTCGCTTGGAGAGATCGATCAGATATATAATGCGCGTTTTCACCAGCTTAGCGAGGAGGCATACTTCGGAGTCATTAACCGCAAGACTGCATCGCTCTTTGTGGCGTGTGTCGAGATGGGTGCCTATGCCGTCGATGCCGACGAGGAGACGCTGGTGCATTTGCGCCGGTATGCCGAGTTGCTGGGGCTATGTTTCCAGATAAAGGATGATATCTTCGATTATTTTGATGACGAGAAGATTGGCAAGCCTACCGGCAATGATCTGCGCGAGGGTAAAATAACCCTGCCGTTGCTCCATGTGTTGCTTGGCGAGGAGTCAGACAATGCCCCTATGCTCATGCTGTCTCGTAAGGAGCAGCTCAACGAGGCTGAGATCCAGGAGCTTATAGAGTATGCCAAGGTCGGTGGCGGCATAGAGTATGCCTATGGTCGTATGGCCGGTCTTTATAATGAGGCCAGTAAGGAACTGGAGCACTTGCCTGCCGGTCCTGACCGTGATGCCTTTGACAGCCTGTTCAGGTATGTGATTTCCAGAGAAAACTGATTGACCGACGGCTTGCCGGTCATATATATGGCTTAAAATATTAGACGAACTATATTAAAATTCAAATAATCTAAGGTAGACGCAATTTTTGCCTTATTTTATTTGGATTTTAATATAGTTCGTCTAAAAAGTTGTCATGCGCGATACATAATAGCAGAGCGTGCATGACAACTTTTGTTATCTGGCAGATGGGCTATGGACGGTCGATGCGTGCAGCGACTTTATTGGCCATTGTGACGGCGCGGGTTATGTGGTCGCAGATGTGGTCGGCCGGTATAAGCTTGTCGAACCCTGCGTGCATCAGAGTCGCCTGGACATTGGGCTGGACGCCCGAGAGTACTACTTCGATGCCTTCGGCCATAGACGATTTGACGAGTGTTTCAAGGTTGTGCAGGCCTGTGGAATCGATAAACGGCACCTTGCGCATACGTATGATCCTGACCTTTGGCTTGGCGGCCATCGATGTGCGCATCAGCTCGTCAAACT
The DNA here is from genome assembly GCA_964018905.1 of uncultured Muribaculaceae bacterium. Lineage (GTDB taxonomy): Bacteria > Bacteroidota > Bacteroidia > Bacteroidales > Muribaculaceae > JAAVFS01. Next base: position 25,627 of record CAXHRO010000024.1, on the reverse strand, counting down.
TTGTGGCCACGCCAAAGAAGAACGGACCCTCGATCTCGTAGACCGATACACCGGGGGCAACGTCGAGCACTTCGTGCTGGGACATGTCGGTTCCCTCGGCAGCGTCAAGCTGCTGGCCGTATACCTTGACAGCCGTATTTTCCATAACACGCCGCAGGAACAATACGATTGCGAGTAACAGTCCTATCTCGATTGCGATCGTAAGATCAAAGATGACGGTGAGCAGGAATGTCACGATGAGCACGGCTATGTCGCTCTTGGGGTTCTTGAAGATGTTCACGACCGTGCGCCATCCGCTCATGTTGTAGGCCACGACGATAAGTACCGCGGCGAGGCAAGACATCGGTACGAGGTTGATAAGATCCATCAGAAACATGAATATGAGCAACAGGACTGCGGCGTGGACTATGCCGGCTACGGGGGTGCGTCCGCCGTTGGTGATGTTGGTCATAGTGCGGGCGATGGCTCCGGTGACTGGTATGCCTCCGAAGATGGGAACGGCTATGTTGGCCAAGCCCTGGCCTATCAGTTCGGTGTTGGAGTTGGTGCGTGAGCCGGTGATACCGTCGGCTACAGTTGCCGACAACAATGACTCGATGGCTCCAAGAACGGCGATTGTGAATGCCGACGGGAGCAGGAGGTTGATGTTGGCCATCGAGATCTCGAAGCCGTGGGGGCTGGGAAGGTCGGTCGACATGTCCTTGAAGCGTCCACCGATGGTCTGTACGCCTGTGAAGAAGTCACAGAACAGATTGCAGACGTATACGGCGGCTGTGACCAGTATGATGGCAATGAGCGCTCCAGGAAGTTTCTTGGAGATGCGTGGCGTGAGAGTGATGATGAGAAGCGATGCGGCTCCGACGATTAGTGTTGGAAGGTCGATGGCTGTGAGATTGGAGAAGTAGACGCCCCACTTGGGTATGAACTCGCTGGGGACATCGGTGAGGCCGAGTCCGAAGAAGTCGTTCATCTGAGTGGAGAATATCGTCAGAGCGATACCTGCCGTGAATCCCACTACTATAGGGTAGGGGATGAACTTTATGACCGTGCCGAGATGGAACAATCCCAGTAGAACCAGGATTATGCCGGCCATGAATGTCGCGATAGCCAGGCCTCCGATGCCATAGGTCATGATGATGTTGTAGACGATGACTATGAAGGCGCCTGTGGGGCCGCCTATCTGGACCGAGCATCCACCGAAGGCCGACACCATGAATCCGCCGATGATGGCGGTGATGAGGCCTACCGTGGGGCTTACACCCGATGCTATGCCGAATGCGATAGCCAGTGGCAGAGCCACGATTCCTACTACGATACCGGCAATGATGTCATCCTTGAATTTGCTTAGACTGTAATGTCTCAGGCTCGATAACAACTTGGGCCTGAAATCAATAGTACCTGATAAATTCATAATATTGATATTGTTTGGAAACGAGCTGCAAAGGTACAAAAAATCTTAAAACAACATTGGATGGCCGGTATGATTTGTTACATTTGCGAGATAAAACTTGTGAACTATGGATATTATTGAAGCTATAGAGGCTCGGACATCGGTGAGGACCTTTGCAGGCGAGTTGCTGTCAACTGTCCAGATGGAGTCGATAAACGCGGCTATGGGGTGTGTGGAATGTCCGTTGCCGGGCTCGTGGTCTATGGATCTGCAACGTTTTGAACTTGCCGGACCGCGACGCCCCGGGACATATGGTGTTATAAGCGGAGCCGGCGATTTCATGTTGCTGGGGTTTGACGGGAAAAAATATGCCGATGCTGTCGCGGCCGGCTTTGCGATGGAGCAGGTGGTGCTCGCCTGTACTCAACTTGGACTTGGCACGTGCTGGATGGCCGGTACATTCAGGTCGGCCGATTTTGGCATTATGACCCATTTCCCTACAGGGATGGAACTGCAGGCTGTGATACCGGTGGGAGTGGCGACGGGAAGGCCGCGTCTTATGGAGCGGATGACGCGTTTCACGATGGGGAGCAAGAACCGTAAGCCCATGGAAAAGCTTTTCTTTGTGGGCGACAGCTGGAGCCCTATGACCGATTCGAGTCAGTTTGATGAGTCACTTATGATGATGAGGCTGGCTCCTTCTTCTATCAATTCACAGCCGTGGCGTGCGGTGATAAAAGGTGATACGGTGCATTTCTACTGCAAGAATGCCGGGAAGCTGCATATGTTGGATATGGGTATAGGTATGTGTCACTTCGACATGACCGAACGTTATCGTGATATATCGGGGCAATGGAGTGTCGACGCTTCGAGGGCGCCTGAACCTGCCCGAGGCATGACTTACGTGGCCAGCTATACTCGTCGCTGAGTGTCAGGGCGAGAATGTCTCTCCGACTTGTATATGAGCCTGATGAGGAATATTGAGCCACGGAATATCAGCTCGATACACATGGCTATCCATACCCCCTTGAGTCCTGCCGCTGTGGACTCGGCCGAGGAGTAATAGCTTGCAAGCCAAGCGGCCAGCGGGACCCTTACGAGCCATATGCTGCCGAAGTTCATGCATGCCGGTATGATGGTGTCTCCGAGTCCTACAAACACGCCGTAGGCAACTATCGAGGCGGCAAACATGGGTTCGGCCCACGCTTCGATGCGCAGTATGTCGGAGCCGAGGTGCTGTATGTCGGTTACGGGTGTCATGAGTTCCATCATGAACGGGGCTGTAATGTAGAGTATCACGCCCATGACCGACATTACGAACATGCCGAGGCCCACACTAATGTATCCGAACCGCCTCACCAGATGCCGGTTGCCGGCGCCATGGCTCTGGCCGACGAGGGTGGTGGCGGCGTCGCCTATGCCGTATCCGGGCATGTAACAGAGGCTCTCGGCGGTAATGGCAAAGGCGTTTGCTGCGATTGCGACGGCTCCAAGTGGTGCCACGATGACGGTTATCATGACCTGGGCACCGCATATTACGGCATGTTCGACTGTCATCGGGGCCGAAATGCGCAGTGCACGCATTATGAGTGACCTGACGGGGCGGAAGCTTCCGCCAAGGCCGCGTATGGCGAGCCCTTTCTCGTGGCAGCACAGATAATAAAGCATGGAGCATGCCGTGACAATCTCGGCCAGGACAGTGCCGATGGCGGCACCTGTGACGTCGAGTCCTGCCCCGGGCATGGTGAAAGTGTGTCCGAGCCATGTGACCTGGCGTGTCTCGAATATCAGGAGGTAGTTGAAAATTACATCAAGGATACACATCATCACGTTAAGCATGCTCGGAACCTTCATATTGCCGGCACAGCGTAGCATTCCGCCTGCGAGATAATTGAGGCTTAGCATGGGGAGTGCCATGACAAATATCATGAAGTAACGTGAGGCCATACCTGTAATGCCGTCATCGCCACCGAGCCAGTGTGGAAGGTGGCCTGAGATGGCGAGGCCTATGGCGGTTACCGCCAGGCTGAATATGATGGTGGCTGTGATCGACTGTCGCAGGATGTCGCGGGCTCCGGCATAATCTTTGGCCCCGACACGGTGTGACACAAGTACCGAGAAGCCCATGGTGATAGCCGAGCATGTTCCCCAGAACAGCCATAGTGATGTTGATACAAGGCCGATGGCCGCGGCTGGTTCGGTCCCGAGCCGGCCTACCATCGATGCGTCGATATACTGCATTATGATGCTCGACAGCTGTGCCAGGATTGCGGGCAAAGCCAGCCGTACCGCCAGCGAGAGTTGCTGTCGGAAGGTGCTTGCGCGCCCGTCTTGTATGTATGAGATGTCGGCCATTAGTATGTGTGGTATGTTCCTTTTTAGTTACGTACGGGGAGCCGGCTCATGCCTGATATAAAGCGGTCCAGGCCTTCGGCCAGGCGGTCGCGGGAGGTGGCGAGATTGACACGCAGGTAGCCTTGCTTTCCATACATACTACCGGCGTTAAGCCATACGCGGTGATGCTCTTTGAGGTATTCTTCGAGCCGGTCGTCGGGCATGCCGGTGTAGCTGATGTCCAGCCATGCCAGGTATGTGGCCTCGAGACGGGCTGTCTTGACCATTGGCAGATGCCGGTGCAGCGTGTCTGTAAGGTAACGGTAGTTGGCATGTATGTATTCGATAAGGCTGTCGAGCCACTCGGCGCCGTGATTGTATGCTGCGATGAGTGCGGTGACACCGAATGGGTTGACGTCACATACCTCGTTGTCATTTATGGCGCGGTCGATGAGGTAGCGCATGCGTGGCGACGATGTGATGATGTTGGCGATCTGGAGTCCGGCGATATTGAAGGCCTTGGATGGCGAGCTGAAAGTCACTGTATGGGCCAGCGGCTCGCCGTCAAGGGATGACACGGGGGTGAACCGGTATCCGGGCATGGCGAGGTCGCCGTGAATCTCGTCGCTGAGCAATGTAGTGCCGGTGGCGCGGCAGATGTCGTATACGCGTTGCAGTTCTTCCCGAGTCCAGGCGCGGCAGGCCGGATTGTGGGGATTGCAGAAGAGGAGTACAGGTGTGCGTTCGTCGGCAAGAGTGGTTTCGAGAGCGGCAAAGTCGATCTCGTAGGTGAAACTGTTGGCGGATAGTTCGACTCGTTTCAGTGGCACATCGGCCATCATGCACCCGTTATTGCGTATCGAGGAGAAGAAGCAGTTGTACACAGGTGTCATTATGGCGACATTGTCACCGGGGCGGGTAAGTGCCTTAATGGCGGCAGAGATGGCCGGAACCACTCCCTGTGTGTATATGGGACGTACATCCTTCCCGAGTGTCACGCCGTACCTGTCGCGGTACCATGATTCAATGGCATGGTAGTACCCGTCACAAACATAGGTGTATCCGAAGACGCCGTGCTCTACGCGTGTACGCAGGGCTTCGATGATGGCCGGAGCCGTCTTGAAGTCCATGTCGGCAACCCATAGCGGTATTATGTCGTTGCCGTCGGCGGAGTCCCATTTGTAGGATCCGCTGCCACGGCGGTCGGGTGTCTTGTCAAACATATCAGCGTTCTTATTGTTTTACCAGAATCTTGCAGTTGCCCGGCCGGCGCAGGTTCTCGTCAAATATTATCTCACCGAATCCACGGGCGGTTATCGAGCCTTCGCGCGGATTCTTGACCGATGTTACAGTCGAGTTGATGGTGGCCTTTACGCTGGAATCCTCAAAGGCGAGGTTGCAGGACTCGTCGAGCGTGCAATCCTCGAGAACGAGGCCTTCGCAATAGCATAGGGGCTGTATACCGCTTATATGGCAACGGACAAACTTGAGATTCTTGGAGTGCCATCCGAGGAATTCGCCGTCAATCTCCGAGTCATAGACGGTGACATTCTTGGTCTCCCAAAATGCATCGCGCGAGTCGATCCGGGCGCGGTGTATCTCGACGTTCTTGCAGTACTGGAATGAGTAGTTGCCCTGTTGCACATAGTTGCGTATCTTTATGTCACGCGAATGCATGAAAAGGTAGTCGCCATGCTGTACCTCCACGTCTTCAAGTTTTACCTTGGTGCAGTGCCAGAATGTCTCGAGGGCATCGTTGAGGTGTACACGTTCGAGTCTCAGAGATTCCATCTCCCTGAACATCTTGGGTGCATCGACAATGGTGTCGGTCATTTCCAGGCCGCTGGAGTACCAGAGGGCGGCACGTGCGCCGGGTGTGAAAACGCAGTTTCTGATTTTGAACCCATCGACATGCCAGAAAGGGTATTTGCCTTCAAAGCGGCACCCGTCGGCCTGGATGTTCGAGCAGCATTTGATGCCGCTCTCGCCGGCTGTTATTGTAACGTTTACAAGCTTGAGATCGTGTGAAGCGAAAAGCGGGCGTTCGCCGCCCATCGATATATCTTTCAACTCTTTCATAATCGGGTATATAAGGTCTGTATCGTGTTATCGGAATACAAAATTAATACAAAAAAGTGGAATGTGGAAATATAAGATCCCGTTCCCCACCTTAATATTTAACGCCGGGGTCTAAGGTGATAGAATTGAGTTAATGTCATATCGGCTTTGGGTTGTAGGTTGAGAGTAGGATTGGGTTGGATATGGTTGGGTTGGATATGAGTGGCTGTGACACTTTTTCTTAGATCGGGAGCCGGTTTATTTTTCATTTTTTTGTACCTTTGCAGTGCGGTTCACAAAGAGCTGTTATATAAATGTCTTGTAGATCAATTACTTTGAATATGCTTGGCCCCGTCGTGATGAACTGGGGCGTTCTTGAAAACTGGAAGAGCACCGCTCCGGTGGAATCTTCTATCCCGACCGGCATTCTCTGACGATACTCATAGCCGGCCAGTCTATTTTTCATTATCACATATAACAATATTTTCCTTATGAACAATTACCGATTGCTCACAGGGGTGCTTCTTGTGGCCCTGTCGAGCGGTGGAGTGTGTGCCTATGGCCAGAGCCGACAGGTTGTCACTATCGACCAGCTGTTTGAGTTTGCCGAGACTAACAGTGTGCAGCTTCGCCCGTCATTTACAGCCGAGGAGGAAGCCCGGCATGAGATCAGTGTTGCCCGCAGTAATCGTTTGCCCGACATCAGTGCGAGCCTGTCGTTTAGCTATATCGGCGATGGTTTTACTACCGATCGTGGCCTGGGTGATTACCAGAAGGCTCCTATCCCGCACTTCGGTAACGGCCTGTCGTTAAGTGTAAGCCAGCCGGTCTATGCCGGCGGAGCCATTACGGCCGGCATAGATATCGCCGAGATGAAGTCGTCGGTAGCACGGTTTGCCACAGATCTGCAACGTGACAACATCAGGTTCAGGCTCGCGGGTTTTTACCTTGATCTCTATAAGTATGTCAATCTGCGGCAGGTGGTCGAGAACAATATCGCCCAGGCACGTGGAGTTCTTGCCGAGATGAGGGCGCGTCACAGTCAGGGGACCGCTTTGCTGAATGATATCACACGATACGAACTATTGGTATCGAATCTTGATCTTCAACTGGTAAAGATCAACAACACTGTAGATATCCTTAACCGTAATCTTGTCGTGACAGCCGGCTTGCCGTCCGATACAGAGATCGTGCCAGACTCGACGATTCTTGCCCGTTCATTGCCTGTCGACAGCGAGGACTGGTGGCAACGGGAGGCCGAGATGAACTCTCCGGCGTTGAAGCTTGCGGTGTTGGGTGCCGACATAAGCCGCAGGGCCGAGGATCTTGTGAAGAGCGAGCGTCGGCCGAGGGTGGGCCTGCAGGCGGGATGGACAATGGATGGTCCGATACTGGTCGAGGTACCGCCGATAAACCGTAATCTAAGCTACTGGTATGTGGGTGTTGGTGTAAGTTACAATATCGGTTCACTATACAAGAGCAACCGGTCGCTGGCAAAGAGCCGTGCAGCCACCCGCACCGCCATGGAGCATGCCGATGCCACACGTGAGAATATAAGTCTTGGCATCAGGGCCGACTATGTGAGGTATCTCGAGGCGTATGAGGAACTTAAGACCCAGACAAAGAGTGTCGAACTGGCCGAGCGCAATTACCGCACGACTTCTACACGATATATGGAAGGGATGGCTCTGATCACCGATATGCTTGATGCCGCCAATTCCCGGCTTGAGGCCGAGCAACAGCTGATAAACTCACGCATCAATATCATCTACTATTATTATAAGCTCTTATTTACAGCCGGCCTGACGTAAATGTCAATCACGACGTGTAAGTGTTGAAAACATGTTTCTAATATAATTTAATTTCAAGTACGAACAATGTCGGTTCCAGTATAGATAATACCAGATATTTATTCTTGAACCGGCTCTTACATCATGAAAAATATGAACCACCGTAGCAAGAAAATTCTATCATATGTCATAACTCTTATTGTGATCGTCGCGGCAGCCCTGTGGGTTGGCGGCAAGTTAATGCATATAGGTAATGTCGAGTTTACCGACAACGCCCAGGTAAAACAGCAGATTGTACCGGTAAACAGCCGTGTGCAGGGATATGTAAAGGAAGTGAGATTCAAGGAGTATGAACCGGTAAGGAAGGGTGACACACTTGTCGTGATTGATGACGCCGACATGCGCCTTCGTGTGGCTCAGGCCCGCGCCGATTATATGAATGCGCTGGCGGGCCGTGAGGTCGCCGATCACTCTGTGGGTGTGGCATCGGCCAATGTGGCTGTCACCGAGGCCTCGATCGTGGAGGCGAGAGTGGTTATGGATATGGCGGCCACCGACCTTGACCGCTACACCAGGCTACTGGAGCAGGATGCCGTCACCAGGCAGCAATATGATGTGGCCAAGACCGACTATGAGGCTAAAAAGGCCCGCTATGAGATGCTTTCACGCCAGCGCAAGGCTACGTCGTCGGTAGTGGCCGAGACGCGTCAGCGCATTTCCCAAAACGATGCCGGAGTAGAGTTGGCCAAAGCCCTTCTGGAGACAGCCGAGCTTAATCTGTCATACTGTGTGATACTCGCTCCATGTGACGGGTATGCCTCACGTAAGGAGATCCGGACCGGACAGCTGGTGCAGCCAGGCCAGACATTGCTTGATGTCGTTGACTCGGCCGATGTATGGGTTGCGGCTAATTATAAGGAGACACAACTGCGGCATATAGCTCCCGGCAGTGAAGTTGAGATAAAGGTCGATGCCATTCCCGGGGTAATCTTCAAGGGAGAGGTCGAGTCAATATCCAGGGCTACCGGAGCGTCGCTGTCGCTGTTGCCACAGGATAATTCGGCCGGAAACTTCGTGAAGGTGCGTCAGCGTGTTCCGGTGCGCATCAAGTTCTCGGACAGCAACGGTGCGGCCGATATGCAACGGTTGCGTGCCGGTATGAACGTAGAGTGTGAGGTGAAGTACTGATATGGCTGACTGGCATGCTCCCCAGGGACCTTTTGATATCCCTGATGTTCCCGATTTTATTCCACGCCGTCTTAAACCGTGGCTGTTCATATTCTTTGTCATCATCATACAATTCTCGGGTGGTGTGTATCTTGCTGCGGCATCGGACATGGTGGGTACTACGGCATTGATGCAGGAGGACATACTAATGGCCGGTTATGCATCGATCATAGGCCTCGCTGTCAACTTTGCCGTTATGTTTCGCATCAAGTTCAGATTTTCCAACCGTACACAGCTTCTGGCGGCCGGGATCGTGCTTCTGGCGGCCAACTACATATGTGCCAGCACCGATTCGGTTGTGGTGCTGGTGGCTACGTGTTTTGTGGCGGGATGGTTCAGGATGCAGGCCACTCTTGCCTGCAATTCAACCATACAGTTGTGGCTCACGCCGGTACGTGATATGTCGGTGTTCTTCTGTTATGTCTATATCGTTGTCGACAGTGTGATCCAGTTGAGCGGTATCGCGACGGTATATACTGCGTTCTTTTCTCAATGGGAGTACATGCAGTGGATTATGACAGGACTGCTCGCGTTGATGATGTTGCTCGTGCTTGTGCTTGTAAGGCCGGTGCGTGGCCCTATGTATATACCGTTGCTGGGCATCGACTGGATAGGAGCCATTCTTTGGGCCTGTTTCATGATGAGTTTTACGTTTGTCTGTGTCTATGGCGGTTACTTTGACTGGTGGGATGCTCAGGAGATAAGGTGGGCAACTGTGCTCGGACTCGTGTCGCTGGGCATAAACCTGTGGAGGGCGACGTTCCTGCATCACCCGTACATATCGTTCCAGGCGATGACCAACAGGAATGTGATACGCGCTACAGGTGTCTATCTGGTGTTTTTCACGCTGATTGCCACAGAGCATGTCTTCGAGCATACTTATGCCGCCGGTGTGCTGGGATTTGACGAGACCAATCTGATTGATCTCAACTGGTATGTGTTTGCCGGGATCATAGCCGGGTGTGGTTTCACTTATATGACTTTCGCCCTGCGCAAGTGGCGCTATAAGACAATGACGGCTATTGCTTTTGCTCTGGCTATGGTATATCTCGCGTGGTTTTATTTCATGATTGACTATGGAGTGGAGAAGGAGATGCTTTTTATGCCGTTGTTCTTCAGAGGTGCCGCATCGGTGATAATCTCGATTGTCTTTCTTACGTCGATAGTGCAAAGCGGTCTTCCGTTCCAGGTGTTTCCACAGGCCCTGACCATCAATGGCTTTACCGGAGCGGTGATGGGCGCGGCGTTCGGCCCGGCCGTCGTGGGTGAGATTCTCAGGCATACCATGGCCGGGAACGCGTCGTTGCTCGGCGCATCGGTCACCGGAGTCAATCCTGATGTCGCCCAGGTGCCGCTTGGTCAGCTCTATGGCATTGTGCAGACTCAGGCTCTTGTGGTCTCGATGAAAGAGATATTTGGATGGCTGCTGATTGTTGCTATTGTGAGCCTGCTGGTGATACTCGTGAGCTATAGTCCGGTAAGGCCGGCCGCATTTTTCCCGAAGTGGAAAACGGTACGCCGCATATTACGCAGGATCGTGAGAACGGAAACTCGTCTCAGAGAGGCTTAACCCGGGAGACACAATAGATTATGTAACGATCATTAAAAGTCTCTTAATATAAGAGTGGCTGTCTGAGGTTCAATTTCCAGACAGCCGCTCCTGTGTTATGGTGTTAATTCATTTAACGTCGTCCGGCACCACGTCCGGCACCGCCCTGGCGGGTTGGCATCGGGTTGGCATCCTCAGTAAGTTTAAGCTCGGTCCCGTTGGAGAGTTCGACCTCATAGCCGCCGCGTTTGCGCGAGATCTCCACTATATCCAGACCCTCGAAGTTTGATGAAACATACTTTACGATAGCTGCAGGTATGATGGCTGTGGGCACAAAGGCTCCGCGTGAGGCCTTGACCTCTTTCCAGTCTCCGTTGCCGCGGAAGTCGATTTCGGCTCCGCTTGTAAGGTCAACCTCGTATTCCATACCTCGCATGCCCGACTCTTTCTCGGCTTTTCGTACATTGTCGCCCGGGAAGTGGGTGCTGATGAATGTCTGTACTGCGGCCGGGAGCTCGGATGGATTGATAGGAGTGCCGGCCGATATTGTCGCCGACATGGATGCCGCTATAGTGGCGAGCATCAGGATAAATGTTTTTTTCATTGTAAGTTGTCGTTTAGTTTGAATATATTGTATAGATTGTTGAATGTCTCGATGTATTTCCTTCCGACCGGGATGGGGGTGTCAAGATTGTTTAGATATATCTTGCGGTTGGAGAACTTACATATGGCACCGAGCGAGACGATGAACGATCGGTGCACGCGGTTGAAACGGTCGCCCGGCAACATCTGTTCCATCTCTTTCATTGTGATCTGTGACAGTACCATAGGCTTGTCCAGGCGATAGACTTTTACATAGTTGTCCATGGCCTCGATGTATGTGATGTCGGCGATGTCGACTATCACGTTCTTGTGCTCTACTTTCAGTGTCAAAGTGTCACGGCGGGGTGTTGAGGTGGCACTATGTCCGAGCCATCTCATTGCTTTTTCAACGGCTCTCTCGAATCTCTGATAGAATATCGGTTTGTGCAGGAAGTCGACGGCATCGACGTTGAACCCGTCAAGTGCGTACCGGGAGTAGGCGGTAGTGAATATGATGCATGTGCCGGAGGGTATCTCACGGGCAAGTTCCACACCGTTGTGAGAATTCATCTCGATATCGAGAAACACAATTTCGGGATGTGTCCTGATGACAGATTCCATACCGGCGACCGGTGATGTAAACGTTTCAAGTTCAATGTTTCCATGCTTACGGCAGTACTCCTTTAGAATACTCAGTGCTATGGGTTCATCGTCTATTGCAATACATCTTATCATGTCATGGAAATGTTGAGTTTTACGTTGAATGTGTTTCCGGTCTCAGTTATGTCGAGCCTGTGCCGCTGAGGGTAAAGCAGTTCGAGTCGTCGGCTACAATTGCCTATTCCCATGTGTTCACCTATGTGCCTGATGGGGAATATGTGGTTGGAGGTTATGAATGTCATCAAGCCGTCATGCTCGTGTAGAGATATGGTAATATTGCTTTTCTCGACAGGTGAGACCCCGTGCTTGAAGCAGTTCTCAACAAAGGTCACCAGTAGCATTGGCGGGATCATGAGCGAGTCGTCATTGATGCCTATGTCGAGCGACACTGTGGTCATCTCGTTGAGTCTCAGTTTCTGTAGCCCGACGTATTGCATGATATAGTCGACTTCGTCCCGTAGCGGGACAAGATCACACATGGAGGATGTATGGATGTACCTAATCATGGATATGAACTTCTCCAGTGACGGGAGGGCTTTGTCGTCTTTGGTGAGGAATAGTCCGTAAAGAGAGTTCAGTGTGTTGAACATGAAGTGTGGCTTTATCTGGGCCTTATACAGATTTATCCTGGCTTTGTCACGCTCGGCTTCGACAGCCCGGCGGCGGGAGCGCTGGATGTTTGTCTGTGTAAGGAGCCCGACTGCAAAGCTGAATGCCTCGACGATCATGAACAGAGACCATACGGCCTGCTGGTATTGCTGGATGTTGGGCAACAGGCGGTCGATCCCGGCGTCATGTATATTGGGCTTAGGGGTATACAATGCAATGCTTGTGAAAAGGTATGTCACGATAACTGACAGTGTGATCACGACAGTCCCGGCAATGGCTTTGTGCTTTCCTTTGAACATGAACGGGACAGTGACGGTGCGGTTAAGAAAATACAGCGCGTACAGCCATATGCCCACCGATGTCACATAATATGGGAAATTATGGTACCATCGCTCGACAGGAAATATCATTGTCATTACGGGCAGGACTATGATACAGAAGGCAAGGTCTATGTATAAAGGGATGTTCTTCATCAATATGTGTGGTTGGCGATGCAAAGATATTGATTTTATGCCAGTGGCTCTTATCATGGATTGCCGTGTTGGCCATTACTCAGGTGCAGTTGGTCATTTAATTAAAAGACTGTGGCGGGCCGATAAGGTTTAATCCCTTAACTTTGTTTTGTGATAAGTATCCGGCTACAGATTGTCTGACAGGCTCGGGCAAAAGGTAATCGAGTGTTGAAAATTAGGATGTAATGACAGTAAAGACATTTATTGACCGTCCGATATTGGCCGGTGTGATTTCGGTTCTGATAGTGATTCTTGGAATGCTGGGATTGTTGCAGTTGCCTGTAGAGCAGTTTCCCAATATTGCGCCTCCAACGGTAAGGGTATCGGCGACATATACGGGGGCCAATGCCGAGACGGTGATGAAAAGTGTGATTGTGCCGCTCGAGGAGTCTCTCAACGGTGTCGAGGACATGATGTACATGACTTCGACCGCCACCAATACAGGCACTGCTTCCATTACGATATATTTCAGGCAGGGGACCGATGCCGATATGGCGGTGGTCAATGTCCAGAACCGTGTGGCATCGGCTCAGGGATTGTTGCCGGCTGAGGTCACCAAGAGCGGTGTGACGGTGAGAAAACGTCAGAACAGCACTCTTAAATCGATCACGCTGTATAGTCCGGACGATATTTACGATACGAAGTTCCTTACCAATTACATGAAAATCAATATTGAGCCTCAGATATCGCGAATAGCCGGCGTAGGCGAGGTCAATATCTTCAGTGCCGACTATGCGATGCGTATATGGCTTGATCCGGCAAAGATGTCTCAATACGGGCTTGTACCGGCCGATGTTGATAAGGTGCTTGCCGACCAGAATATAGAATCTCCTACCGGTACACTCGGAGCCGAGTCGGAGGCCACATTCCAGTATGTACTTAAGTATAGAGGACGTTATGAGAATGTCGAGGACTTCGAGAATCTCGTGGTGAGATCACGTCCTGACGGGAATATGTTGCGGCTCAAGGATATCGCCACGGTCGAGCTTGGCTCGGTCAATTATGCCATGCTGAGCCAGACGAGCGGTCATCCCGGCGCCAATGCCATGATAGCCCAGACGGCCGGTTCGAATGCCAATGAGGTTATTGTCGAGATTGACAGGACACTTGACGAGATGAGGTCAGGTCTGCCGGCCGGAATGATCCTGGCCGATATATCGAGCACAAAGGATTTCCTGGATGCATCGATCTATAAAGTGATCGAGACGCTTGTGATAGCATTGGTGCTGGTGGTATTGGTGGTTTATATTTTCCTCCATGAAATACGTGCCACTCTCATTCCTGCCATATCGATCATAGTATCGCTTGTGGGGACGTTTGCGTTCATATATGCTGTGGGATTCACTTTGAATATGCTCACTTTGTTTGCGATAGTTCTTGTGATAGGTACGGTAGTAGATGATTCGGTCGTTGTGGTAGAGGCTGTGCAGGCCAGGATGGATGAGGGAGAAAAGAATCCGTACAGGGCTTCGGTATCGGCAATGGGCGGACTGTCGGCCGCTCTGATAACGACCACGGTGGTGTTTATGGCTGTATTTATTCCGGTGTGTTTTATGGGGGGAACATCGGGTATCTTTTACAGGCAGTTTGGACTTACGATGGCTGTGGCCGTTGGCATATCGCTTGTCAATGCTATGACTCTTTGTCCGGCATTGAGTGCTCTGCTTATGCGTCCTGCAGTTGTGGATAGCGGTGCTGTCGGATATGTACGTAGGTTTCATAATGCATTTGACCGATCGCTCAATGCTGTCGTGGGGCGGTATCGTCGTATGATAATGTTATTGATGAGAAACAGGTGGTCGGTTGCCGTACTGGTAATAATATCGGCCGTAGGCCTATGGTGGCTGATGTCAACGACCAAGACCGGTCTTGTGCCTCAGGAGGATATGGGGACGATAAGCCTTAATGTGCAAGTGGCTCCCGGTTCAAGCCTGGCCGAGACCGATGCTGTAATGGATCGTATCGAGGCTGCAATCAGGGATATACCTCAGATAAGCATTTACTCGAGGGTATCGGGTAAGAATGCCCGACATGACCAGTCGTCGTCGGCCGGTTCGTTCAATATAAGGCTCAGGGACTGGAGCGAGCGGAAAGGCTCAGGCGATGATATCAACTCGGTTATCAGGGAAATATACAGGCGTACGGCCGGTATCGCTTCGGCGCAGATACGTGCCTCGCAGTCGCCAATGATATCGGGATATGGTACAGGAAGCGGTTTTGAGCTATATGTTCAGGATCGTTCGGGTACTACGACCGATGAGTTGCTGAGAATAACCCGCATGTTCATTGACTCGCTCAATGCACGCCCCGAGATATCAAGAGCCTATACTACTTTTGATACAAAATTCCCGCAATATATGGTTGAGGTCGATGCGGCCGCGTGTCTGCGGAATAATGTTTCACCGTCGGATGTCCTGTCGGTATTATCGGGGTATGTCGGCGGTAGTTATTCGTCAAACCTTAACCGGTTTACCAAACTCTACAGGGTTATGGTCCAGGCGTCTCCCGATGCCAGGCTTGACACAGAGGCTTTGAAGAGTATGTATGTGAGATCGACGACCGGCCGGATGACTCCTGTTTACAATTATGTAACACTGGCTCGTGTGTATGGGTCGGAGAGTCTCTCGCGTTTCAATCTGTTCCCTTCGATATCGGTCTATGGTGAAAATGGTGACGGATACAGCTCGGGCGAGGCTATTGCCGCTATCAGGGAGACTGCCGACAGGTATCTGCCGGTGGGATTCGGCTATGAATTCGGAGGCATGTCGCGCGAGGAGTCATCGTCGGGCAATACGACGGTGCTGGTATTCTGTATATGTCTTGCTTTCATATACCTTATACTATGTGCGTTGTATGAGAGTCTCACGATACCGTTTGCTGTGATAGCGGCGGTTCCGTTCGGGTTGGCCGGATGCTTTGTTTTTGCACGCTGGTGGGGGCTGGAGAATAATGTTTATATGCAGATAGGGCTGATTATGCTTATAGGCCTTATAGCCAAGACGGCGATACTTCTCACAGAGTATGCCTCGGCTCGCTGTAAGGAGGGTATGGGGCTTGTTGCTGCAGCTGTGTCGGCGGCAAAGGCACGTTTCCGTCCGATAATAATGACATCTGCCACGATGGTGTTTGGAATGTTGCCTCTGATGTTTGCCTCGGGAGTGGGTGCCAACGGTAACATATCGGTCGGGGTAGGTACGGTAGGAGGTTTGCTGGCGGGTACTATGGCATTGCTGTTTGTTGTACCGGTTCTGTTTGTGACATTCCAGTATCTGCACGAGAGGCTTACGCCCGATCGCAAAAAAAGGGTAGAACCATAGCTATTCTGTAGTATACGTCCCGGGAATTTGCTCTCCCCGGCTTGGTCGTTGGCCATCAAGAAACGGTTGTTGGCCATTGAATCCGTGTGTGGTTAATGTGTAATGTGTTGATTATCAGATGGGGCTATGTAAAATACTTAAAAAGTGGTATTTCGGGACAGTATGGTAATGACGACCTTTGCACCGCTCATAACAGTCAAAACATTCTTGTTTATATGTATATGTCACGTTGTAATAGGTACATTTTGTTTTTAATCACATTGTTGTCGGTTTCAATAAGCATTCATGCCAGGGAAAACTCAGGGATGGTCGAGGGGCGTGTCTTGTCGGTCGACGGGGAGCCGGTGGATTATGCTACAGTATTTCTGAAAGGCACTCCATGGTCATGTTCCACCAATGAAAAAGGCTTTTATCGCATGAATGTGACAGAGGGACGTCATACGCTTGTTGTCAAGGCGGTAGGATACGAAAGTATTGAAGTTGAGATATCGGTCAAGGCTCATGGTCACTCGAGACATAATGTCAGGCTGGCTCCTGCCGCACAGCTGGCTGAGGTGACTGTCGTGGGAAATCAGCTCAGCAAGGTGAAAAACTCTGCGTTTAACGCTACTGCAGTCAATACACGTGAGCTGGTGAATACGACCAGGACGTTGAGCGAGGCTCTTGCCAAGGCTCCCGGTATGAAAATCCGCGAGAGCGGTGGCGTGGGATCGGATATGGCTGTCACAATGGATGGTTTCAGTGGCAAGCATGTGAAAGTATTTATCGACGGAGTACCGCAGGAGGGGGTAGGCAGTTCGTTCGGTCTTAACAATATCCCCGTGAATTTTGCCGACAGGATCGAGGTTTACCGTGGAGTTGTACCGGTAGGGTTTGGAGCCGACGCGATAGGCGGTGTGATAAATATCGTGACCCCCCGTCGTCAGAGGAGATGGTTTATTGACGCATCATATTCTTATGGATCGTTCAATACCCATAAATCGTATGTCAATTTCGGGCAGACCCTTGGCAACGGTTTCAAATATGAGATAAATGCGTTTCAGAATTATTCGGATAACAATTACTGGATTGATTCGCCTGTGGAAGATTTTGAAACCGGAGCCATAAACAAGAAGAAGCCTGAACACGTGCGCCGTTTCAATGATACATATCATAACGAGGCTGTAATAGGCAAAGTGGGTTTCGTAAACAAGCCGTGGGCCGACCGCCTTATGGTGGATTTTAATTATTCCCGGATGTACAAGGAGATCCAGAACGGTGTCCGCCAGGAAATTGTCTACGGACAGAAACACCGTCACGGTCATTCTCTGATCCCTTCGCTTGAATACAGCAAACGGAATCTTCTGACAAAGGGACTCGATGTGGTTCTGAATGCCAACTATAACCGTGACAACACCACGAATGTAGATACTGCAAAAGTGAAATACAACTGGCGCGGCGAGACAACTCCGCTGAACTCTCCCGGCGAGCAGTCATATCAGTATTCCCGCTCGATCAACAACAACTGGTCTGGTACTTTTACGGCTAACTACCGACTCGGGGAGGAGCATCTCTTCACGTTCAACGATGTGTTTAATTCCTTTAACCGTACAAATGAAGATCTGCTGACAATTCCTCCGTCTAAAGAAGAATTCTCCAAGGTCACAACCAAAAATATCGTAGGGTTTTCATACCGCTTCATGCCTAACCGGCATTTCAACATGTCGGTGTTCGGCAAGCAATATCATCTGTCGGTTTCTGGCCCTATAGCCACTTCTTCGGCCCAGGATGTCTATCAGCTTACCTCGCGCACTGTCGATGATTTAGGCTATGGTGCGGCCGGAACCTGGTTCATGCCGCTCGGATTCCAGCTTAAGGCTTCATATGAAAAGGCATACCGTCTGCCTACGATCGAAGAAATGTTCGGTGACGAGGATCTCGAAGTAGGTGATATCTCTCTCAAACCCGAAGCGAGCCATAATGTGAACCTCAATCTCAGCTACAACGCTGTGTTCGGCAGCAATGTGATATATGTGGAAGGCGGATTCATCTACCGCGATACCAGAGACTACATTCAGCGCAACATCATGGCCTTGAGCGGAGGAAAGTCTGCCGCGACATATGTTAATTACGGTCGTGTCGACACTAAGGGCCTGAGCGTCTCGGTCCGCTACAGTTTTTCCAAGTGGCTTAGTCTCGGCGGCAACTTCACCCGGATGAACGTGCGCGACAATATGCCTGTCGCACAGGGGTCGGCTATCGCCAACCTTGCATACCGTCAGCGTATCCCCAATCTTCCTTACATGTTCGCCGATTCAGATGTCAACTTCTACTGGCGTGGGCTCGGACGTAAAGAAAATGTGCTGACGGTGAGCTATGATAACCAGTATACACATAAATTCTGCTACTACCTGTCAAACATAGGCTTCAATACAGATGAGTTTATGGTGCCTGATCAGTTTGCCAACAATCTGACACTCTCTTACTCGGTAGGCAACGGACGCTACAATTTCTCGTTTGAATGCCGTAATTTCACCAATGCGGCGCTTTATGACAACTTCAGCCTTCAGAAGGCCGGCCGCGCGTTCTACGGAAAGGTCCGTGTCTATTTCGGAAACTAAGACATAAACATAACAAACTAAATAAAAGGATAAAAAATGAATTCAAAAAAATCTATGTGGCGTGTCATGGTGACAGCCCTTGTTACGGCGGCCGCCATGACCGCCTGCTCAGAAGACAATGAACCGGCTGGTTACGGTAGCGGAGACGGTAGCGGTAAATTCGTGTTTGCCACTACAGTTTCGGGATCAGCAGGATCGCAGAGTGTGCTTCTTACCGGCCCATCGCTTGACTATGGATCGCTTGATGTCTATAACGGTCTTGTAAATGACGGCGCTACCCAGTGGGTCTTCTATAAGAATTTTCTCTATGCGCTGACATACAATCAGGGCAATGCCGGCACCACCCGCAGCTATATTCTTGGCGCAGACGGCCGCATGCAGGCCCGTGACCAGACATTTACAATGAAAAACCGCTTCTCTTCCTACGGCACATACGACAATGACATCATTGCCATGTCTACCGGAGCCGGTCCTGTGAAGGGTGAAAACGGTTATGCGCCAATGACCCTTCTGGTGACATACCTTGATGTGTACAACGAGTCAATGAGAAACAATGATACCTCTGACGGTAAATACAGCATGGAAAACTTCCTTGACAACGGTGAGTACGTTACTCTCGCAGGTGCCGAGCAGAGCGGATCCAAGCTTTATTGCGGTGTCGTTCCGATGGGTCTCAGCCAGTATGGTGTCGCTGACGGAAACGGCAAATGGATACGCAATGATGAAGAGGTAGGTGACCTCTCTTATCTTGTCCACGATACGGCAGGCGGCTCAGGTGCAGGATCATATAGTGCCGGTGAACTTGTGGGCACTCAGTATCCAAATGAATGCTGGGTGGCCATCTATGACAATGACGATTTCCTCAATCCGCGACTTGCCAAGACTACTAAGATCAGCAGTCCCTGCGGCCGTTACCGCTCACAATATTACCAGACTGTATGGGCCGCTGAAAACGGAGATATCTATGTGTTCTCTGCAAGTTACTCCGTAACTATGACCGATGATAATCAGAAAACAGACCGTCCGGCCGGCGTGTGCCGTATAAAAGCCGGAACCACTGAGTTTGATGACAGCTACTATTGCAACATCCAGGAGCAGACCCCCGGTGGCAACCGCTCGTTCATGCGCTGCTGGCCTGCCGGTGGCAACCGTTTCCTCATGGTCATGTATGACCGTGCTCTTACGGAGGCAAACCCTGTGGCTACCGAACTGGCTATATTTGATGCAGACACCAATAAACTGACATATGTGACCGGCCTCCCTGAAAATGTATCGTCAGTCGGCAAGACTGTTTACAATCAGAACGGATATGTCTACATTCCGGTCAATGTCGAGAATGAATATCCTGCTGTCTATGCGATACGCACCTCAGATGCTACCGCTACAAGGGGTGTGACAATCGGAGCCAATGACATTACCGGTTTTGGCTATATGACTCCGGCTAAATAAGTGATGCCATGATGAAGTTTTTTCGTAAGATTCACCTGTGGCTTTCGGTTCCGTTCGGAATTTTCATAACCCTGGTGTGCTTTTCCGGCGCTATGCTTATCTTTGAACCGGAAATAACAAGAGCTGTCAAAAGCGAAGTATATTATGTAGGAGAGGTGAAAGACCAGCCACTACCATTGGGAGAACTTATGGAGACGGTCAAAGCCTCGTTGCCTGACAGTGTTTCGATCAACGGTGTCACAGTCTTTTCCGATGCATCGCGTACATATCAGGTAAGCCTGTCGAAACCGCGTCGCGCATCATTGTTCGTTGACCAGTATTCAGGCGAGATAACAGGACGCTACGAACGTCTTGGATTCTTCTCGGTGATGTTCAAACTTCACCGCTGGCTTCTTGACAGTGCCAATCCACACGGCGACGGTGTCAAAATCGGTAAAGTTCTTGTCGGTGTCTCGACTCTTGTCTTTGTGATCGCACTTATCAGCGGAGTTGTCATCTGGTGGCCGCGGGCAAGTAAAAATCTGCGCCACAGTCTGTCGATATCTTTTTCAAACGGCTGGAAGGGGTTCTGGAAAGGTCTGCATGTGGCAGGTGGTATGTATGCCCTGATCTTCGTGCTTGCGATGGCTCTGACCGGACTGACATGGTCATTCGACTGGTATCGTTCGGCATTCTATGCCGTATGCGGTGTAGAGCATACGCCTCGTAATTTCGGACAGACTGTCGCTAAGTCCAATGACAAGGCCGAACGGCGTCAGGGGAATGGCGGTAAGTGGCATGGTGAAGGCCGAAGTGAACATGGCGGCGGGCGTCATCGCTCTGAATTTGGCCGCTGGCAGCAGGTCTATGACGAACTGAAAGCTAAGAACCCTGATGCTCCTCAGATTACTATCGGCTCTGAATCTGCGACTGTTACTCTCGGAGAGTCGGGCAATAGTCGGGCTTCTGATAAATATGCGTTTAATCGTAGGTCGGGAGAACTTGCTGTTACCACAGCCTATGAAAACTCAGTCCCTGCCGATAAGCTTCGCGGTTGGATCTATTCGGTCCATACCGGTTCGCTTGGGGGAATATTGACAAGAATCCTATGGTTACTGGGTGCATTGTTGGGTGCAAGTCTTCCATTGACAGGGTACTATATCTGGATAAAGCATATGCGTCATTCAAAGAAATGTGCGAAAATCCAGAATAAATGATTAATTTTGCATCCTGAAAGCCACCGGATTTTGATAATCGTGTAATAAGAGCTTGTTGAGTTATTCAACAAGCTTTTATTGTGTAAATAATAGATTGAAAAATGGAAAAACAATTAGGTAAGAAGTATCTTGTTTATCTCTATCTCCTGCTGGGTGCACTGGCCGCATTTCCGCCATTGGTTACAGACATGTACCTTCCGGCATTGCCGGTTATGACTGCCGAATTTCATACAACGGCATCAGCTGTCCAGATGAGTCTGGCCGCGTGTATATTAGGGTTGGCTGTCGGACAGCTTATCTTTGGTCCGCTCAGTGACAAGTGGGGAAGAAAACCTCTTCTTAAAAGTGCTCTTCTCCTGTTCATACTTGCGACGGTGGCAAGCATATTCTCACCGACTATAGATGTATTGAATATCTGCCGTTTTTTTCAAGGGCTTGGCGGGGCTGGTGGTGTCGTACTGTCACGTTCCGTCGCGACCGACTGCTACAGTGGTCGTGAACTTGCAAAAACATTGGCTGTTATAGGCGCTATAAATGGTATAGCTCCGGTAACTGCGCCTGTTATCGGCGGTTTGTTTTCTGAGTCGATAGGGTGGAGGGGCATATTCTGTATCCTTCTTGCAATAGGTGTGCTGTTGTATGGCGTTTCAGTGCCTTTCCGCGAATCACATCCATCTGAAAAACGTTATGAAGGCACGCCGGCGAGTCTGTTTACTCAAGCGGGAGAACTGTTTAGGAATTCGGCCTATGTGCGCTATGTGTTGATTTTCGGCATGGCAAATGCAGTGCTTTTCGGTTACATATCTTCGGCATCTTTTATACTTCAGAATGACTTCGGTTTATCCGAGCTTACGTTCGGTGTCCTGTTTGGAATAAACTCGTTGGGTATAGGATGCGGATCGATGCTTTCATTGAAACTGCGGCAGATTGACAATGCGTCGCGTATAGGGTGTATCGGTATGCTTCTGTGTGCCGTGCTTCAGCTTATTAATTTTTACCTCGGCTTTGGATTCTGGGGATATGAGATTCTGGTATTCATTATGCTGTTCTCTGTCGGTATGGTATTTACCTCATCGACTACACTTGCTATGACTGAGGGTAAAGCCATGATCGGATGGGCCTCGGCGATTGTCGGTGCGACAGGCTTTATGTTCGGAGGTATTGTTACGCCTTTGGTCGGAATGGGATTAATACAGGTCTCGACATACTGTGTGATGGCTGTATGCTCATTTGTATCATTTATGTTGGTGCATAAAGCCAGGTAGCGATGTCAGGATTGGGAATGATTGTTCGCGTGAAGTCCTGATGCGCGTGTCAGACTCAATATTCCGGCTGCCAATGCCATAATTAATGCTGTACAGAGGCATAGCCTGACAGAAAGTGTAGCCATGGATATGGCAAATATCAGCGTTACAAGAGTCGCTCCAAGTGTTTGCCCGACAAGGCGCGCTGTGCTTTGCATGCCTCCGGCGCCACCAGTGCGCCGTATGGGTGTCGCTATGACCATGACGATGTTGTTGGGGGTCTGGAACAGCCCGTATCCAATGCCGCATATAGCCATGCGCCATGCAATGTCTTTGAATGAGGCTCCCGAATCGGGCAACAGTAACAGGAGGGTGATGCCGATGGCATAGACCCCCATGCCGTATGCTGCGGTAATGCCGGGATTATGTCGTTCGACAAACCTTGCGGCCAAAGGCGATATGATCATTGTCGCCAATGGCCATGGTGTCATAAGCAGTCCGGTGGTTATCTCGTTGAAACCATATCCCGACAGGAATAGGAATGGCAATGCTATCATGGCCATGTTCTGTGCGATGAAAGAGCATACCGATGTTATGATGCTAAGCGAGTAAAGGCGAATCCTGAAAAGGTCGACCGGCAACATCGGATCGGTATGACAAAGCTGTCGACGCACATAGAAACAGCCGACAGCTATGCCGGTGATCAGCAGAATGCTGTTAAGCAGGATATCGCCCTTACGGGCAAAATTGCCAAGCGCATAAAATATCAGTCCGAAGACCACGACATTGCATAATGCACTTATCCAGTCGAATGCCGGACGTCTCGTTCGGGGCGGATTGGCCGGCAGTAGCCTTTTACCTATGACGAATGCCATGATGCCGAAGGGGACATTTATTAGAAACAACCAATGCCATGAGGCCACCGACAGTATACCTCCGGCTATTGTAGGGCCGGCGGCTGTGGCAATGGCTATCACCATGGCGTTGATGGCCAGACCGCGCCCCAGCACCTCACGAGGATATATCAGCCTTGTAAGCGCTATGTTTACTCCCATGACACATGCTGCGCCGATACCCTGTAAGGCCCGGGATATGATTATCATTGAAAACCTGTCCGAAGCCGCGCATAGAGCCGAAGCCAAGGTAAATATCGATACACCGGTAAGGAACGTGCGCCGGTAACTGAACAGGTCGCCTGCCGATGACAGCGGCAGTAACAGCATTGTGATGACAAGCTGGTAGACAGTGACAATCCATACAGTATAGGAATCCGATACTCCGAATTTCTCGGCCATCACAGGTAACGCCACATTGACTGCCGTGACATCCAGCACTGTCATTACAAGCACGATAAGGATCGCTGTTACCGCCGCATATTTACGCAACATATCGTTGGAATATCATGTTAATTAATTGTGTCTGACTGGTATTTACTTCTTTTGGTCAAAAAGCCATTCTCTCACAGGCGTGAGCCGGTAAGCATAGTCAAAAGAATACATATGTTCACTGCCCTTGCCATTGTCAGGCAGAACCGTTCCCGACTCAAAATTTATGATATTGATCGGAGCTCCGTTGGCAAGGAGTGCCGATGCTAGAGAATCCTGCTCGGACTTAGGCAGTTTTGCGCTCCACTCGGCATATTCGTATTTTATACCGGCCTTACGGGCAGCTTCCTCAAGAACATCAAACGTACCGGCCTTACCTGCCGTGATAAATGTGAATCGATGTTTTACCAGCTCATCAAATGTCGCACTATCCCAATGGCAGTCAACGAATATTGATGCGGCAAACATCTCTGGGTATGCCGAATTGTAATACATTGATATCATACCGCCCATAGATTGTCCGGTCGTATATAGCCGATTGATATCGACAGGGTGAGTAGCCGAGACCGACTGTACCAGTCGGGCCACCATATCGACTTCGTCAGTGTGTTCATATGCATCATTTACAGCAACACCCGAGAATTGCGGGACAAGTACATAACACGGATGCTCGGCCTGCCACTCGTCAGTCGCCCATATCAGAGCCCCGTAGCCTTGAGTTAAAGGACGGGTCGCATCTGTGCCCGGAGTACTGGCGTCTGCCATAAACAACACCAGCGGATAAACCTTGCCGTTTTCAATATCTTTTGGAGAAAACAGATTGTATTTTAGAGTCCTGCCAGTCTCGGAATCAGTATACTCAAGTTGTTTGAACTCCGGCACCTCAGCCTTGATCATGGACTGTAGTACGGCATCTTCCGATTTGTCGATTACAGGCCCTCCGCCTGGAGTTCCGAGTTGGGGCCCGCCGACCTTGCCACCGCGACCCTTGGGTCTTGGGACCTGGTGCTCAGTATTTATAGTGTTATGCCTGGTAGCTCCGGCCGAACATGAAGACATAGACAGGAAAACGAAAAGTGCTGTCAGAGAAAGAAAAGTACTAAGTGAAAGATTTCGGAATTTCATAAGTAAGTGTTGTAAATTAATTTATATTATGGTGTAAATGATTGCATGATGAGTTTTATACTTGCGCGAATGAAGTATAGCCGTAGATCTATGACCGACAGGCAAGGTTGAAAATCGCCTCTAGGCAACCGTAATATGGTATAAACATATATTCAACACTTACTTAGTTATCAGATTTTAAATATATACATAATTTTATATGTCCACAGATCATTGTCATGCAGAAACCTCACATAGGCGTTGTAGCGTAAATAACCGGTTATCGTGGAAATTGATTAGATAAGCATACTACTTGAATAATAAGACAAAAAATATAGAAAAAGTTTAGTAGTAAAAGTAAACGACCCGAATCTGGTGACCAACGGAGCGAAGCGCAATATTATGAAGCCGATCAGCGATTACATAAATAGTTGTGACCATATGTAGCAACATAACAAATAATCTGTAGTATGCATATAATTGGCTGTAATTCAATTAAAAAATTGATATTGTAGAAAAAATATTTAGAAAAAAACAAAAAATATTTTGTAGATAAAAAAAAACGTCGTACCTTTGCAACGCAAAAGCGGGAGAGACACCGCCCAGCAAATGACTCCGTAGCTCAGTTGGTAGAGCAACTGACTCTTAATCAGTGGGTCGAGAGTTCGAGCCTCTCCGGGG
>CAXHRO010000023.1:0-49142 GCA_964018905.1 uncultured Muribaculaceae bacterium | reverse complement strand
CCCGCTGGGATGCCGTTTTTGCGTTGGTCTAATAGACCGACCAAATCAATGTGCCCTACCTACCTGAGTAGTTACTATATGTTGTGATGTTTTTTGTGAGGGGCGTTATGATGATTTGCTCTCCATGGTTAGATACGTTTCTGTGTATACTCGATTGTGAGTATTGATATAGTCGCTGGAAATGCCGAACTTTGCATGTTGAAAAACAAGATGCAAATGGTACTTTCTGAACTTAAATCCGGCGAGAAAGCCGTTGTTGTCAAAATCCATGGTCACGGAGCGTTTCGCAAGCGTGTCATGGAGATGGGCTTTGTGAGGGGCCGCCAGGTGACTGCTATCCTGTCGGCTCCCTTGCGTGATCCTGTCAAGTACAGCCTCATGGGATATGAAGTGTCGCTGAGGTGTAGCGAGGCCGAGCATATCGAGGTTGTTCCGGTTGAAAGCGAGGAGACATCGACAGCCGATATGTCGGGTCATACGGTCAATGAGGAGGTCGACCCTGAGAGCGTATCGGGTTTCAGAGGGTCGTCGCGTACCATCAACGTTGCTCTGATAGGCAATCCCAACTGTGGCAAGACATCGGTATTCAATATAGCCTCGGGGGCGTCGGAGCATGTGGGCAACTACAGCGGTGTGACAGTCGACGCCAAGAAAGGCACGTTCGAGTATGGAGGTTATCATTTCAATCTTATCGATCTGCCGGGCACATATTCGCTGTCGGCATATTCTCCCGAGGAGCTGTATGTAAGGCGGTATCTCAATGACGAGCATCCGGATGTGATACTCAATGTGGTGGATGCCTCCAATCTTGAGCGTAATCTGTACCTCACGACCGAACTCATAGATATGGATCATCCGATGGTGATCGCACTGAACATGTACGACGAGCTGGAACGGGGTGGCGACAAGCTTGACTACCGTAATCTGGGACGTATGATAGGTGTGCCGGTAGTGCCAACGACGGCCCGGACGGGAGTCGGCATAGACCGGCTGTTCGATACGATCATCGAGGTCTACGAGGGAGTGAACGAGAGTGTGCGCCATGTGCACGTGTCGCTCGGAGCCGATGTCGAGGAGGCGTTGAACACGCTCAAGAACGAGATCAAGAAGGATGACAACAAACTGCTTCACTTCGCTCCGCGTTATCTTGCGATAAAGCTTCTCGAGCGGGATAGCGAGGTCGAGGGGATGGTGAGGGAACTGAAGGGGGCCGGCCATATCCTTTCAACCAGGGATGTCCTTGTGACGCGTGTGGAGCAGATGCATAACGAGGATATCACATCGCTCATTGCCAACGAGAAATACGGGTTTATTGCCGGTGCGCTGGCCGAGACAATGGATCGCGGAGAGTCGGATCGTATCTCGTCGACGCAGATCATCGATACGTTTGTGACAAACAAGCTGTTCGGTTTTCCGATTTTCATCGCCATAATGCTGTTCATGTTTTGGATGACATTCGCGATAGGGCAGTATCCGCAAGGTTGGATCGAGGCGGGTGTCGAGTGGCTTAGCGGCCTGGTGTCAGACCATATGTCGCCCGGGCCTTTGAAGGATCTTGTCGCCGACGGTATAATAGGTGGTGTGGGTGGCGTAATCGTGTTCCTGCCCAACATACTGATACTGTATTTCTTCATCTCGTTCATGGAAGACTCGGGGTATATGGCGCGGGCTGCGTTCATAATGGACCGACTGATGCACCGTATAGGCCTGCACGGTAAATCTTTTATCCCGTTGATGATGGGATTCGGATGCAATGTGCCGGCCATAATGGCATCGCGTGCCATCGAGAGCCGTTCGAGCCGTATTATCACGGTGCTGATCAATCCGTTCATGTCGTGTTCGGCCCGGTTGCCGGTGTATGTGCTTCTTGTGGGAATGTTCTTTCCGTCGCATGCGGCGCTGGTGTTCTTGTCGCTGTATGTTCTCGGTGTCGTCATGGCTGTCGTGACAGCCCGGTTGCTGAGGCGTTTTTTATTCAGGAAGGACGAGACTCCGTTTGTGATGGAACTGCCTCCTTACCGTATGCCTACCATGAAGGCGACCGTGAGGCATATGTGGGGCAAGGGGAAGGAGTATCTGAGGAAGATGGGCGGAATAATACTCGTGGGCAGTATCGTGATATGGGCACTGAACTATTTTCCGATACATGACGATGACGTTTTGGCCGGTGCTCAGGATATTACCGTCGTCGATGAACAACCTGATGGAGGGGAGGTTCAGGACTCATACCTGGGGATGATAGGCAAGTGCATTAATCCGGTGATGGAGCCGCTTGGATTCGAGTGGCGCACTACTATCGCCGCTCTCGCCGGACTGCCTGCCAAGGAGATTGTGGTATCGACTCTCGGAGTGCTTTATACCGGCGACGAGGAGGCTGATGAAGCGGCTCTGAGTGCCCGCCTTGAGGCCTCTGGCGACTTTGATGCCGCCAGCGCGCTGGCGTTCATGGTGTTCATTCTGCTGTATTGTCCATGTATCGCGTCGATAACGGCTATCTCGCGTGAGACCGGATCGTGGATGTATGGTGCGTTCTCGGTGGCATACAATACGGTTGTGGCCTGGGTTGTGGCCTGGATTGTCTACCACGCAGCGTTGCTGTTTATGATATGACCTACCGGTATGGGGCTCGCCGCTCCAGGGGGTAACATGGCGTTTATCATGTATGCCTCGGTGATGCCGAGGTGGTTGCCGGGTAGAATATCGGAGACTGTAAGGTCGTACTCGATGAGTGAGCCGGTGTTCAAAAGGTGTTGTCTCATGACGCCGGCGAGCAGAGGGGTGCGTGGAGTATAGATGCCGTCGGTGCCTGTGAATATTATGTTGCTGTAGGATGTATCGGTTATCAGTGAGTCTTTTAGGATAAGTATCTCGTCGCAATCACCACGTTGGAGCCTGAGGTTGTCCAAAGCCGTGCGGTCGGCCCGCTTGAGGTGGTAGTCGAGGGTGGCCGGGGCCTTGACGGTTATGAGTGAACGTATGTCGCGCGGGGTGTATGGCGTGTACTCGATCGACCGTATGCGGGTGTCGTAGATGATACGGTATTTGAATGCACTACCGGTATACTGATGCATAGGACGCAGTATCTCGTGGAGATCGTGTATATTGCGGGTGGCAGAGGGACCGTAGGCTTCCATGATGGTCGCCTCCATGCGGCGCTGGTGGAGGTCGAGAAGGTGGAATTTTCCCTGGTCGTATCGTATGGTCTCTATAAACATGGCTGGGTAGTGGATGGTGAGGTAAGATATACTTTGGCCAGGAGTTCATCATACTCTTCACGGCAGTCGCTGTTGACGGTTATTCCGCCGCCGCTGTGGAAGTACAGGTTGCCGTCGGCGTGGCGCTGTATGCACCGTATCATGACGGCGGTTTCCATTGTGGAGCCGTCAAAATAGCCGAATACACCGGTGTACCATCCGCGCGGAGAGGTCTCGGCTCTGTCAATAAGGGCTACGGTGGCCGGTTTTGGCGCGCCTGTGATGCTCCCGGCAGGCAACAGTGGGAGGATGATGTTGCCAAGGTCGTGCCGGCGGCTTTCCGGTATAAGCCCTGTGATCTCGGAGCTCGTTTGCAGTATCGCGCCTGATGATGTGTCGATTCGTTCAGCATAGCGGAAGCGCTTTACTGTCACGTCGGTGGCTACACTGTTGAGGTCATTGCGCATGAGGTCGACAATGGTGTTGTGCTCGCATGTCTCTTTGTAGTCGTTTAAGAGGCGGCTAAGGGCGTCGGGGAGGGTGGCATCAATTGTGCCCTTCATAGGGAAGGCCGATATGTGGCCGTTGGCAATGCGGACGAATGGTTCGGGCGAGAAGCATACGAACGTGTCGTCCAGCAACAATCTGAAGGGGGCAGAGGAGCATAGAAAGATATCGCGTAGCGAGCTGTTGCATGTTACTCGGGTAGGGGCTGTGAGGTTTGCCAGAAATGAGTCGCCTCTCATAAGTCCGTCTTTGACGGTGTCAAACATCAGGCGGTATTCGTCATAGCTCGCTACGGCTGTTACCGTGAGTTCAGGCATACGGTCCGGAACAGGTAGCTCACCGATATTCCCGATGCCGTTTATCTCCCATAGTATGCTATTGTCATACAACGGGTTGTCGATAAAGAACGCATTGGTGCCGGTGTAGTCGATTCCCCACACAAATGGAGTATGGTCGTTGCCAGCATGGTTCATCTTTTCTCTTAAACGGTCCTGTGAAATATAGATCATAATGCAAAATTACTTAATTTTGTGCCAAACAAGACCATGCTGTAATGAAAATTCTACTTGTCGACAATTACGATTCGTTTGTGTACAATATCGTGGGGCTGTTGAGGCAGTGCCGTGAGGAGATGGATGGCATACTGGAATGGGATGTGGTGAGGAATGACCGGATCCCGATCGGGCATATGGACGGGTATGACGCCATCATATTGTCACCGGGGCCGGGGATACCGTCGGAGGCCGGAGACATGATGAGGCTCATAGAGCAGTGTGCCGGGTCTCATCCTATGCTGGGTGTGTGTCTTGGTTGTCAGGCTATAGCTGAATATTTCGGGGCCGGGCTGTGCCGGTTGCCGTTGCCACGTCACGGGCATCGCTCGCGGCTGGAGGGTATCGTGGCTGAGGATGATCTGCTTGGCCGGATGGCCGGAGAGGAGATGCTCGTGGGCCGGTATCATTCGTGGGTGATAGACGGGAATACCATAGTGGAGGACTCGGAACTGATGATAACCTCGCGCGACGAGGAGGGCAATATAATGTCGGTGTCCCACCGGTGGCTTCCTGTCTATGGGGTGCAGTTCCACCCCGAGAGCATCAATACCCCGCAGGGAATAGTGATTGTGCGGAGGTTTCTCGATATCGCAAATAAAACCGCGTTGCGGGCGACATAGTGGTATCGCTCGGTCAACGCGGTCTATGGATTGGTAATGATATATAGCGGGACTATTGCCCGGGCTTGCTATATACCGAGAACTCGCATCCGTATTCCTCGACAAGCTTGTTGTCAAGGTCATCGGCCAGACGAGCCAAGCCTACGATATTGTCGGTAATACGACCTGACGATGAGGATGTGAGATCAGCAAGATGCTGTCGGTAGCAGAGGTACATCTGCCGGCCGTCGATGCCCATCTTGTAGGGGCCAAAGTCGGTCTCGAGCATGAAATTGAGCACTGGCTCGACGTTCTTTTTAGGTAGCAGTGTCACGGGTGACAGGGCGAACAGGTATGTGCGATCGTATACGAATATGCGTATCTCTGAACTGCCGAGGTGGAATTTCCATGATTCGTGGCCGTTGCGGGCGAGCACGGGGTTTATCCCCATGTGGCTGATCGCGTCCTCGCAGAACCGGCTCAGGTCGGACATACGATGGGTCTCGAAGACGTCGGGGGATAGCTGTGCGCCGCAACCGGGGCAGTATTTCTCGCCGTCCTCCACCAGCTCGTCACAACCGCTGCACTGTACGTGGAACTGAGAGCGGTCAATATCTCCGATGGCATCAAGAAGCTGTCGAAGAGATTCAATTCTTATGCCGAAGCCGATGTTGTCGGCCGAGGAGTCGGCAAATTTGCTTACAGTGATTCCGATAACCTCGTTGTTGTCGTTGATAATGGGGCCTCCGGAGTTGCCCGGGTTGATGGCGGCATCGATCTGCAGATAGTATTTTCCGCTCATGAGCTGGCGTGGTGACGACAGTGATCCCTCGGTGATGGTGAATGGCATGCCGAATGGATAGCCGGCAACGCGCACTTTGGAGCCGATTATGGGGTCATCGGTCTCTGACAGTCTGAAGTCGGGCAGGTGGCTGAAGTCGGCATCTACGGCAAGCAGAGCAAGGTCGAGATCGGGGTTCACCGCTATTACACGGGCCTCGTAGGGATTGCGGTCGTTGTCGTGGATGGCTACCGTGCGGTATCCTTTGACCACATGGAAGTTGGTAACGAAGATGTTGTGTTCCTTGATGTAAAAGCAACTGCCCGATCCGTCGGAGTGGGTTACTTTGAATATGAGTTTGGTAATATCCTGTGCCATGGTCATCAATTGTTCATTCCGTTGATAATCTTCATTTGTAATTCGGTGGCCAGGCGCATGTATTCGGTAACGTCTCCGGCCTTCATAGCTTCTTCCATCTTGCGCTGGATCTCGGCTATGCCATCGATGCTGTTGACGGCATCGGCAAGTTTTTGCTGGGCTGCTATCAGAGTCTGGCGCGCAACCTCGTCGTCATCGTCGTCCTCCTCTTCGTCGTCCTCGTCATCTTCGTCTTCATCATCGAGATCAAAATTATCATCATTGTCATCCTCATCCTCATCCTCGTCATCATCTTCGTCCTCGTCCTCGCCATCCGGCTCGAGGTCTCCGTCCATGATGCGGTCGAGGGCTTTCCACAGTGTTTCGGCGCCTGACTGCATATCGGTTTCGGCACTCTTTTGGAGAGCTGTGACAATTATTAATTCAACCAGTAGGGGCAGATGGTATTCACATAACATCTGGTAGAACTGGTAGGTGATGCGGACAACGACCTGATCGAAGTCTTTCTTCTGCAGTGCTCCGGTAGTGCCGTCGTGAAGGTGTTCGAACTCTTCCTGGATATCCTGCAGAGACATCGGTGGCTTGGGTGATACAAGCATTTCGACCGAGTAGAGATCCTTGGCCAGCTCTTCGCGGGGACGGGCCAGCAGGGTGTTGAGGAATTCGGTGCACCGGGCGACAAGCTCGTCGGCGGGACGGTCGCTCTGCATCATGGCGATGGTGCTTTCCAACTCGTTTATAAGTTGTCCCTGGGGCTGTGCGAAGAACTGGAATTGGTATAGGCTGGCTATGAGAACGGTCCAGGAGTAGCCGTATCGGCGCGAAGAGTTGTAGACCTCGGTTTCGGCCAGGGCTTTGCGGCCGATGGTCTGGAGGGCGTTGTATACGGTGTCTATCTCTTCGTCGGTGTATTGTGTGATACGTGGCTCGTAGCATCGCTCGGCATCGAAGCGGGTGCAGAGTTCGTCGTCATATTTGTCACCGAACATGCAGATGTTGCGTATTACGCTGTAGATCTTGTGGGGGTTGGTGTCGGTGAGAGGACAGCTGTATACCATCTTGAGGCGGTCACCGTTTTTAACGAATCGAGCCAGCATGAGGTTGTTGATGTTCATCTCGGCGATCTGGCGCAACATGGCAACACGGCCTTTTTCGGGCAGTTTAAGGAAGTCGGCCGAGATATCCAGCGTTTCAGCGCTGATATCTATATTGACGACAATGGAGCCGTGGGGTATCTTGAACGATGTGCCGTCGGCGTTTCCGTACTTTTCTCTGAAATCAAAGTCCATTGCGTCAATTAGCAAGTGAACCGATTCGATGTAGTCTTGTTTCATGAACGCCTCGACGGCCTCTTCCATGGTCTCGCCGTCGGTATAAACCAGGCGGGAGTCTGCGGCCGGAGCGATGTAGGGAAATGTCTGTTTCATGAATGGTTCTTGGTAAAAAGGGGTTATATAAATGAGATGTCGCGGGATGACAGTCCGCGCAGGTAATCGGCTGTGTTCATGGGGCGTTTGCCGGCCGGCTGTATGCGCTCTACGGTGACCGTGTGGTCGGCACACTCGACCTGTATGGTGTCATTCGTTATGGTGACGCGTCCCGGGTGGGTGGATGTATGTTCGGGATGAACCTTGATCTCGAGGATCTTTGCCATGGCCGGTTCTGTGCCGTCGATGCTCATCATTGTCCAGGCTGCCGGATAGGGTGAGAGTCCGCGCACGTGGTTGTGCACTTCGTGTGCCGGACGTGTCCAGTCGATACGGCAGTCGTCTTTGAATATCTTGGGTGCCGGGGTGGGAGCTTCGCCCTTGAGGAGCTGATCCTGCGGGACGGGTGTCAGTGTGCCGGCGAGGATGTCGTTGACGGTTTTGAGTGTGAGGCGTGCTCCGATGTGCATGAGGCGGTCGTGTACATCGCCCACACACTCGTCGGGTGCGATGGCGGTGCGTTCCTGTCCGAGGATGTCGCCGGTGTCGATCTCGTGCTTGAGCATGAATGTAGTCACACCGGTCTCGGTGTCGCCGTTCATGACAGCCCGGTTGATGGGAGCGGCGCCACGGTAGCGCGGTAACAGGGATGCGTGTAGGTTGAATGTGCCAAGCCGTGGCATTTGCCATACTACCATGGGGAGCATCCTGAAGGCGATGACTATGAACAGGTCGGCATCGAGTGAGCGTAGCCGGGCTACAAAATCCTCGTCCTTGAGGTTGGCCGGCTGCATGAGGTGTAGGCCGTGGGCCAGTGCATATTGTTTGACCGGGGAGTGGAGCAGTTTATGGCCGCGTCCGGCTGGCTTGTCGGGCATGGTGACTACACCTACGATATTGAACCCGTTGGTCACCAGGGTGTCAAGACTCTCTACGGCAAACTCGGGTGTTCCTAAAAAAACTATTTTTAAATCTTCCTTATTCATCGTTGTTGATCGTGTATCGGATATGGGATGTTACATGTCTCCAAGGGCTTGCCACAGGTTGTCGGCCGGCAGTGGTGCCGTCACCGAGATGTGCTGTCCTGACACGGGGTGGATGAATTCCACGTGGCGTGCAAGCAGCGATATGCTGCCATCGGGGTTACTGCGTTTGTCGCCATACTTGAGGTCACCCTTAATAGGGCATCCTATGGCGGCGAGCTGTACGCGTATCTGGTGTTTGCGCCCTGTAAGGAGGTTGACTTCGATGAGGTGGTAGCGGTCGCTTGACGCTATGTGGCGGTAATGCAGGCGCGCTTCTTTTGCATCCTTGCGCGGGGAGATATGGGCGGTGGATTTATTGGTGCGCTCTACGGTGGTGATGTAGTGGGTGAGGGTGTCTTCGGGCTTGGGGGGATGGTTGCGTGAGATTGCCCAGTAGGTTTTGTGTACCTCGCCTTTACGAAACATGTCGTTGAGTCGTGTCAATGCCTTTGAAGTCCTGGCGAATATGACGACTCCGCCTACCGGCCTGTCGAGCCTGTGGACTACGCCGATAAAGACGTTGCCGGGTTTTGCATATTTTTCCTTGAGATATGCCGCGACGATCTCGCTGAGCGGTGTGTCGCCGGTCTTGTCTCCCTGTACTATCTCGCCGGGTGCCTTGTTGACAATGATAATGTGGTTATCTTCGTAGAGTACTTCCATAAGAGTGTATAGATGCTGTCTAATGCTATGCAAATATACACTAAGCAGGCTGTAATGCCAAATTTATTTTTACCTGTGAACAGGACGGCTGATGTGTGCTTACCTCGCCTTTTGGGTGGTGGGTAGCATACATCAGCCGTAAATGATTATGTTAATGGTCTTTCGGAGTTATTTGTCAGTTTTTTACTGTGGCGCGGGTGAGCTGTTCGGCTATCTGGCGCATTCCGTTGATATTGGGGTGCCCGGCGGTCTTGTCGATATCCTGGAGCTGGATGTAGGGTATGGAGAAGTGGTCACATGCTTCTTTGATGGATTCGGTAACCTGGGGGGACAGGCAGTCGTTGATGAGGTAGACGATCTCGGTATTGGGGTATCGGTCGCTGAGATGTGACATCATGTAGCAGAGGGCGGGACGGAATGACTTGAGATCCTCGGGGGTCCACTTGCTGTATTTCATGTCGCCGAGCGGGACATTGGCCCATGAGTCGTTGGTGGCTCCGAATACGATTATCATGTCGGGGCATCCTAAGTTGTCCATGCGGGCGATGAACGATATGCCTGAGTAGTCGGCGCCGTCATAGCCTGTGTTGCAGACGGTTGATCCTGAATAGGAGTTGTTTTTCTCAAGACGGTAGCCGTTGTCTTTTATGAACTGATGCCACCAGGTCTGTTTTACATTATCGACATCGGTTGTCTCGACACGTGGCTCGGTAAAGTACCATACCCAGTTGGATGACGGTTCGACAAAGCCTTCGTAGGTAGAGTAAGAGTTGCCAAGTATAGAAACAGTCTTGTGATTTTTTGCGAATGATACTATCGATGCGAGTAGAAAAAGAGATAGTAGAATTTTACGGTACATGTGACAAATAATTTATGATTTTATATCTTTATGACGATTAATCCGGTCGCGGGAATTAAAAAGCCCTGCGTTGTTTTTACTGGCGCAGGGCTTGTAGTCGGTTTATTAATCAGTGATCAGATGTTCAGGTGGGCCATGACGGCTTTGATCTTGGCTTCGGCTCGGTCGATGCAGGCGTGTCAGTCTTTGTATGTGGTAAAGAATTCTTCTCTTGATATCCGGCTTTTTTCAAATTCGGTTATATAAGCGTTGTATCGTTTTCTTGCTTCCTCAATATCATCAGCTATATTGATTTCTATGCCAAGATTTCTTAATTCATCGGCACTTTTATTGGCCGCTTCTATTTCGTTAACTATGAGGTCGTAATAACTGACGGGAATATTGTTCTGAATAAAGTAATCTTTGTCGACCATCAGTTCAAGATGATTGTCTTTGACTGTTGTCATGTTGAGGCAGATGTTCTCAATTTTCCGTTTAAGTGCTAACTGTTCCGGAGAAGCATCGGTGTCAGAAATAGTTGTCACCAATTCGTTGGCAGGAATCGGTTCAAAAATATTTTCAGCATTTTCGTTATTCTGGCATGCGCTGACACCGACAGCAATCAGACCTGTAATCACTGCTGAAAGTAAAGTTTGAACAATAGCTTGTAACGATTTCATAATTTTAGGATTGATATTAGATTCCCTGCCATAAACATTTTGCAAGATAAGATAAATTATATTAACAAGCAAATAAGATCCTTTAGACAAGAATAAATGGCGAGTTTTGTAGAGAAATTGACCGGTTATTAGTGTGAGGTCTAATTTATACGAATTCAGATTTTAAGCTTTTTATGAACATTTATCCAACTGGAATCATTAACTTTGTAATCAGATAATAAAGGAATAGTATGCGCCTTATCAATGACAACATACAAAAGCTGTTTGCCTTATGCCGGAAGCACAAGGTAAGGAAGCTATATGTCTTTGGGTCTATACTTACCCCAAAGTTCAATGAGCAGAGTGATGTTGACATCCTTGTGGACTTCAATTCTGAGATTGACCATAACACATATGCTGACAACTACTTGGACTTCTACCATGCTTTGAAAGCCTTATTTGGGAGGGATGTGGATTTAGTTGATGAGTCAGCTGTCAGGAACCCCTATTTCAAGGAGGAACTTGAAGAAACAAAACATCTGATTTATGGATAGGAAACTACGGAAATACCTGTCAGACATTCTTTCTTCAATCTTGGAGATAGAGTCATTCCTGGAGGACAGACCAAAGGAATATGCCACTTTCTGCAATGATACCCTGTTAAGAAGAGGCGTTGAAAGGAACATTGAGATAATGGGAGAGGCTATGAACCAAGTTTTGAAAATCAATTCCAATATTCCAATAACAGCAGCAAGGAAAGTCGTAGATACTAGGAACTTTGTAATCCATGCCTATGACTCCCTGAAGCCTGACATCCTTTGGGGCATTGTAATCAACCACATGCCATTGCTCAAGCAGGAGATAGAAGCACTCTTGAATGGAGAGTAAGCCATAACTTCAATGCTTGAACACTAACAGAAATAATAGAAACATTAACCTCTCTTGGTTATACTACAAGTTAAACCATAGTGTAAACCTAAGAAGATTAAGCCAAGCGGAATAATAGGCGAAAACGGTTCTAACAGCTTGTTTTATATGAGATTTAAGTGAGTTAAACTATTATCTTAAAAGCAAGCATATAAAAAAGCCCTGCGTTGTTTTTACTGGCGCAGGGCTTGTAGTCGGTTTATTAATCAGTGATCAGATGTTCAGGTCGGCCATGACGGCTTTGATCTTGGCTTCGGCTCGGTCGATGCAGGCGTCGTAGTCTTCTTTCGATGCCAGCGTGCCCTTGACTTCGATATAGAATTTGATCTTGGGCTCTGTTCCCGAGGGGCGTACCGAAACTTTGGTGCCGTCTTCGGTGAAATACTGGAGAACGTTGGAGGTGGTGGGCATATCCATGGATGCACTCTTGCCGGTGGTGACATCGGTAACAGTCAGTGCATCGTAGTCCTTGATGGTAACGATATTCGAGCCACCGAGCGATTTGGGTGGGTTGGCGCGGAAGTCGCGCATCATCTTCTGGATTTCTTCGGCTCCGCTCTTGCCTGTGCGTACGACCGATATGCCTTTCTCGCGTGAGAAGCCGTATTTCATGTATATATCCTGTAGCATTGCCATGAAGTCCATGCCTTTGTCTTTGGCCCAGGCAGCGGCTTCGGCCATCAGCGAGATTGCCGATACGGCGTCTTTGTCACGGGCGAATGTCTCGGCGAGGAAGCCGTAGCTCTCTTCGCCGCCTCCGAGGTAGCGGGCGGTGTTCTCGTGGTCGCGTATCACGGCGGCGATCCATTTGAAGCCGGTGTAGCAGTCAAACATGGTAATGTTGTTGGCATCGGCTATGGCCTTGATGGTCTCGGTGGTGACGATTGTCTTGACAATGAATTCTTTGCCGGTGAGTTTGCCCAGTTCGGCGTTTCGTGTCATCAGGTAGTACAGCAGGATCATAACGATCTGGTTGCCGTTGATAAGGACATACTCGCCCTTGGCGTCACGCATTACACAACCGATACGGTCGGCGTCGGGGTCGGATGCCATAACAAGGTCGGCGCCTACTTCCTTGGCCTTGGCTATGGCCATTGCCATTGCCGGCGGGTTCTCGGGGTTGGGTGACTCGACGGTGGGGAAGTCTCCGCTGGTGATGTCCTGCTCGGGAACATGGATTATGTTGGTGAAGCCGTAGTTGGCAAGCGACTCGGGGATGAGGTTGACGCCGGTGCCATGTATTGGTGTGTACACGATCTTGAGGTCGGCATGCCTGCTGATGCAGTCGGGGCTGAGCGACAGGCCTTTGATGGCGGCCAGATATGGCTCGTCGATGTCGCGTCCGATGATGTGGATGCGCGATTTGTCGCCGGCAAACTTTATGTCCTCGGCTTTGATCTGGTTGACGTGGTCTATGATGTTTACATCGTGTGGAGCGATGATCTGCGCGCCGTCTTCCCAGTAGGCTTTGTAGCCGTTATACTCCTTGGGGTTGTGGGAGGCGGTAATGTTGACGCCGCTCTGACATCCGAGGTGACGTATTGCGAATGAAAGCTCGGGAGTGGGGCGGAAACTGTCGAAGAGGTATACCGTGATGCCGTTGGCCGAGAAAACGTCGGCAACGACTTCGGCGAAACGACGTGAATTGTTGCGCACGTCGTGGCCTACGGCAACCTTGATCTCGGGCAGATCTTTGAATGCTTCCTTGAGGTAGTTGGCGAGTCCCTGTGTGGCGGCGCCTACGGTGTATATGTTCATACGGTTGCTGCCGGCGCCCATGATTCCGCGCAGGCCACCTGTGCCAAATTCAAGGTCTTTGTAGAACGACTCGATGAGCTCGGTCTTGTCGTCGGCTTCGAGCATGCGTTTTACTTCGGCGCGGGTCTCTGCGTCGTAACCTTCGCCAAGCCATGTCTGGGCTTTGGCTGTAACTTGTTGGAGAAGTTGCTGGTTGTCCATGATTATAATGGTATTGTAGGTATATATATATTTGGATTTTATTTATTCGTTTTTTTAATCAACATGGCAAAGTTAATCTTTTTTATCTATCTACAATACCATTGGAATGGAATATTTGTTCATGTTGTTGTTTTTTTTGACATAAGGTCTGTGTCCGTCATACAAAGTCGATATGCTATCGGGCGAATGTGTGAGTGTGGCTGGCGGTGTTGCCTGCGGCATCGGTGACGGTGAGTTTCACTGTGTGTCGTCGGCCGGCCGGCAGTCTCTTGGGGTCGAGACGGTAGCTAAGTGTGCCGGTCTTGCCGTCGAGTTCCATAAGCACCCAGTGGCCGTCGATCTCACAGCGATAGCTGTCGATACCGGCCAGGTTGTCTTTGATCTTATAGATTATGCGTCCTTTTGCCGTCCATTTCTCGGGTGTTACCGGAGTGATGACGGGGGCTATGGTATCGCTTGTGACGGCATAGTCGCCAAATCGGTTGACATGTGCTCTGACCATGCCTCCAGGGAGGTAGGTGGTCTCGACTGCGGCCGGGCGGCGTCCGTCGAGTCTCACTATCACATAGCGGCGTTTGTCGACATGGCGTTCCCGGGTGAGCGGCAGAGTAAGCGTGTAGTTGCCGGCCAAAGGGACGTGCCTGTCGCCAACGCGGTATCGTCTTGACAGGTATCCGGCCGGGGCGTCAGATTGGGTTATGTTGACGATGCAGTCGTTGTATAGTGTCCCGGCAGGGATGGTGACTGTAGCTCTGTCATCGGCCGATATTGTGCTCTCGCGGTCGAAGGCCAGTAGCTCGCCGTCGCCAGGGACCGGAGGTATTGAGCCTTTGACTCCTTTGATCGTGAATGGAACGCGAGTTACGTTGCCATGATGATCCTCAAGAGTGAAGACAAGGCGGTAGTCACGTTCGGTATTGATGTCGAGTGTGCCGTCGCCGCGTGCTGTCACCATGTCGTCAAGGGGGTGTGACTCGGGGATCTCGGTGATCATGAACCAGGAGTTGGAATCCACGACATCGCCATATTCCACCAGGGTGTTTACCGCACGTGAGCGGTCGAAGTCTACATGGTCTATGACACGCCGGTAGACTGTGTCACCGTCACAGGTGAGTGTCATGTATTTGATTCCATATATATTGGTGGTGCCTGTCATCCTGTCGTAGGCTTTGATGCCTGGGGTGACACGCCCCCATGCCTTGAACGGGACAGCGAGGTCTTTCGTGCCATGGTACACAGGGCGCTGACTGCCGTCGACAATTCCTTCGCGCGGAAACAATGCCAGTGCTCTGACCTCGGGTTTTACATCGTCACGAAGGGAGGATGCATAGTAGGCCATCGGATCCAGGGCGTGCTCGTTGAAGGCGTTGCGCACGTCCATGTGCAAGTGCGGACCTCCTGATGATCCGGAGTTGCCGCTACGCCCGATCTTCTCACCGCGTTTGACCGGTATCTCGCCAGGCGAGATACCGGTGTCGATCCTGAATGTTTCGGCTTCATACTGACGGTCTCTCACCGGGGTGTCGATCTTGTCTGAGAAGGATTCCATATGGCCGTATACGGTGGTTAGCCCCAGATTGGGGTGGGTGATGTATACAGCCCGTCCGAATCCCCATGGCGATACCACTACACGGCTTACATAGCCGTCGGCGGCACTGTACACCGGCAGGCCGGTGCGTCCCTGGGTCTTGAAGTCGAGACCTGAGTGGAAGTGGTTGGAACGTAGTTCACCGAAGTTGCCGCTTAATGTCAGCGGAATGTCGAGGGGTACTCTAAGCTGAGCCTCGGCCGGAGTGGCAGGAGTCGGCTCATTGGTCTGTGCACCTGCCGACAAAGCCGTGACAGCCATTATCGGGGCTGTCACGGCTTTCAATATCGGGATATGTCTCATCAGCGCTGGGCGGTGAATGATCCGGTTGCTACCTGCTGGTAGGCCCATACGCCTGCCTGCGATATCTCTACAGTAGTCATTTCGCCGTCGGGGGTGATCATCTTGACGTGGCTGTCGTCAACGAATGTCATCAAGGGATAGCTTTCACCGCCTTCGGTGGCTACGCTCCATGTGCGGCTGTCGTTGTCGAAGTCCAGGCGTACGACACTGCCGTCGTTCTCGCTCTTGATGGTATAGCCTTTGCCGTCGCATTCAACGAGATAACGTCCGTCACGGCCATCGATTACTTTGGTGCCGCATGCTACGGGATTATCTCCGCTCCAGAATTCGATGCTGTTGAGTACAAGTACGTCGGCCATTGCCGCTACTTCATAGACCGGTACAAGCCAGAGGGCAAAGAATACCAACTCGTTGACAAACTTATTGTCAATGGTCTGGTTCCAGCTGAGGAGTTTGTTTGTAAGGGAGAATGAACCGATGCACGATGTGCAGAGGATTGAGGCTGAAAGTGTCAGCACGAGTGCTACGCTCAAGTAGGTTTTTTTCATGACTGTAGGTTATAAGTTAATATGTGTGAATAATATGTAATGATGAATATCGTAGGAGGTAGGGCTGTTGCCGTTACCGGTGATAACACTACCTGGCTATGTATTGTTTACAGCGGGTGTAAAAAGCTGTCACCTGATCGACGTAGGTGGTGGTCTGGCGTCCGCGGAAGTACCCGTACTTGCATACCGGGTCGTTGTAATACTCGGGGTTGGCTTTGAGCAGAAGGCATTCGGCTACGTTGTTGTCCCATACCTGGGGGTCGTATCCCAGCTTGCCAGCCAGGGCAATGGCGTCATATACATGGGCGAGTCCCGAATTGTAGGCTCCAAGTACGAATTTGGTGCGT
Organism: uncultured Muribaculaceae bacterium; assembly: GCA_964018905.1. Taxonomy (GTDB): domain Bacteria; phylum Bacteroidota; class Bacteroidia; order Bacteroidales; family Muribaculaceae; genus JAAVFS01. The sequence goes on along the minus strand of CAXHRO010000023.1, from coordinate 32,845 downwards.
TCCTCTTCGTCGGTCACCAGCCGTGACAATGACTTTTCGAGATCCCGTATTATGAGAGTGGCTGTATGGATGCTGTTCCGGGGTATGACCATGCTGTCGGGATCCTGACGGTATGACCGTGCGGTGGAAGGCATGATCTGCATTATGCCTTTGGCTCCGGCCCATGACACGCGAGTGGAGTCGAAATGACTTTCGATAAACCCCTGTGCTGCCAGCAGACGCCAGTCGTAATCTATGGTAGCGGCGGCTTCCCTGAACAGGCGGTCGTAGGGGGATATACGTCCTTTGGTAAGGTCGACAGACGGGCTGGCAGGGGTCTCCTTGGCCAGTTCGAAATATCGCCTGAGCAGTCGTTCGCGAGCATCGCGAGGTCTCTTCTGGTTCATCCATGCATCGATACTGTCGGCCAGCCATGGATATTTTACGCTCACGCCCCATGCATGTCGTTGGGCGAAACTCAACGGCAGTGACACGTCGAGGTTTGGGTAGTACGTGCGGTTAAGACGGGCTATGTCGCTGTCGATTACCGTCAGCGGAATCGTGCCGTCCGATACCATCTCGATGAGGTCTTCGCCTATCAGCGTGTCCCGGTCGATGGGATGGATCGAGATGCCGCCTCCGAGCTCGTCGTTAAGGTTGAGCATGCGGTAGTAGTACTTTGACTCCTGTTCCACATATACGTCATGCTTGGGCAATTCGGTTACATCGGTGATGAGGGCCGTATGAGACCGTCGAGGCTGTACGAGTACTTGATAGGTTTCGGAGCGTGGTCCACATGGTATGACTTTTCCGCGGTATTCGCCTGTGACCGGTATCGGGTAGGCTGCCAGGTCGACGAGTCCCGAGTCGAGCATTCCTATCATGGATGCCATGGATGAGGCCGTGACAATACGGAGATTCATCTTCTTGTCGTCGGCAAGTCTTGCAACCAGCGTATAGTCCACCCCCATAGGCTCTTCCCGGTATATAAAGTAGGAAGTGGGGCTGTAGAGTGTGGCTACCCTCAGCGTGTCGGGCAGATCGCCGGGACGCAGATGTCCCTGTACGGTTTTGTCGACTCTGCCGCAACTTATGGCGGCAATGATGACGGCAATGCCGGCTGTCAGCCTATATATGCACCTGAGGAGCATGGGCAGTAGGGTTTTACAGGTTCCTGCAGAGCAGGCTGTCAGTACTCGAAGCGCCCTTTGTCGCTGATGATGGTCAAGCCCGGCTTGTCGGCCGACTCGACTCTTCCAACGATGCGTGCGTCGATGCCGAAGGCGGCGGATATGTCGATGACATCCTGAGCCTTGTCGGCCGGCAGATATATCTCCATGCGATGTCCCATGTTGAATACCTTGTACATCTCGGTCCAGTCGGTGCCACTCTCGCGCTGTATCATGTCGAACAGCGGGGGTACTGGGAATAGGTTGTCCTTGATTATATGCAGGTTGTCGATGAAGTGGAGTATCTTTGTCTGCGCTCCGCCCGAGCAGTGTACCATGCCGTGTATGTCGTTATGCATGGTGTCGAGAAGTTTTTTGATGACAGGAGCATAGGTGCGGGTGGGGGAGAGCACAAGTCGCCCGGCATTTACGGGTACGCCTTCTACGGGGTCGGTAAGGCTGACCGATCCGGAGTATACCAGTTCGGCCGGTACGGCCGAATCATAGCTCTCAGGATATTTTTCGGCCAAATAATGGCTGAATACGTCATGGCGGGCCGATGTTAGGCCGTTGCTACCCATGCCGCCGTTGTATTCGCGCTCGTAGGCGGCGCGTCCGTATGATGCAAGACCGACAATTACGTCACCGGCCTTTATATTGGCGTTGTTGATGACCCGGTCACGTCTCATGCGGCATGTGACAGTGCTGTCGACAATGATTGTGCGCACGAGGTCTCCCACATCGGCGGTTTCGCCACCGGTGCTGTAGATACTTATCCCGGCGTCTCTGAGCTCGGCGAGGAGTTCCTCTGTGCCGTTGATGATGGCGGCGATCACCTCTCCGGGGATGAGATGCTTGTTGCGTCCTATGGTCGACGATACCAGAATGTTGTCGGTGGCTCCTATACACAGCAGGTCGTCGATATTCATTATCAAGGCGTCCTGGGCTATGCCTTTCCATACGCTCATGTCACCGGTCTCGCGCCAGTAGATATAGGCGAGCGACGACTTTGTGCCCGCACCGTCGGCATGCATTATGTTGCACCAATCGGGGTCTCCGCCGAGTATGTCGGGGATGATCTTGCAGAAGGCTCGCGGATAGAGTCCTTTGTCGACGTTCTTGATGGCGTTGTGGACATCCTCTTTTGATGCCGACACGCCGCGTAGGTCATATCGCTGTTGCATGTGTATCTTGGTTAAAGTATTATTGTCAGTAGAATGAATATCAAGGTCGAGGGGGCTACGAAGAGCAGAGAGTCGATGCGGTCGAGTATGCCTCCATGCCCCGGCAGAAGTTTTCCTGAGTCTTTGATGCCGATCGTACGTTTGATCTGTGACTCGACGAGGTCGCCCCAGGTTGCCATGACGGCGACGATGAGTCCGAGCAATCCGAGTGTCAGAGTGGTAAACTGTATGAGATACTCGCTAATATGCAGGAATGATATTATAACTCCGGTAGCGATGGCAAACAATAGTCCGCCCAGGAATCCTTCCCATGACTTCTTAGGTGATACGCGTTCGAATAGTTTGTGGCGGCCAAGAAGCGAGCCGACACAGAATGCACCGGTATCGTTAAGCCATATCATGATGAACATGAGCACAGCTATGCCTGGATTGATTATATAAACAGCCAGGAGTGTTGTAAGTGGCCATACGATGTATATTTGTCCCATCATGGAGTGGGCTGTCTGTGCCAGCATGTCGGCTCCTTTGATGTATAACTGGAATATCATGCGTGCCATCAAATAGAATATGTATCCGATTCCCATTGTGGTTGCCAGCAGTGTGCCGAGGCTCAGATTTAATGTGAATGCTGAATAGACGACTATTGCCGGCATGCAGGAGGTCAAGATGTCGAGAATACGCAGGGCGGGGTGCAGATTATGACTGTCGGTTATGCGGTTGAACTCATCGACAGCAAGCAGTGTCAGCAGTAATACGAGCGCCAGCATCCAGCTACTACCGCCAGCCAGGGCGCCTATGATTACTCCTATATATATTAACCCGGTAATCGAGCGTGTGATTACGTTTTTCATTCTGTTGTTTTGAATTGGAGTTTCTGGTTAGTGCCACAAAAATAACTATTTTTTTTGACCCATGCCATATGTGTCTGTAACATTTTTATGAGACATATCATTGTGAGGCGCTTTTTTTAACGGTTATCAGTGGTTGTATATTTTTCAATGTGTATGGGTGGCTAATTTTCGGTTTGAGTTTGTAAATGATATGCTGACGGCTCTATTGTTGTGTGGTGTGGAGTATTGTGTTTTATTCAATTTAACTGTTTTTGTTGTAGGTGTGATATTAAATGTACTGTATTGTTATTTTGTATTATGCGATGTGATATATTGATGATGACTTTAATGTTGTATAGTTGTAATAAATACAATATGTTGGTGTCGGGACGTTTATAGATTCCTTACCGGTTGTAGGGTGTTGTGGATAATGGTGGTGGTGTTGTTAAAATATCAATGTTGTGCCGTGATGGTTGTATTGGCGAAGTGGTGAGGGGACGGTTTGTTATGAATGTGTGATTTGTGGCGTTTGTAGTTTGGAGTTGTAGTTTTAAAATACAGTTTTATAGTCGGTATGTGTCAATGCTTGAAGCGGTTGTTTAAAGAAAGTGGGACTGATTTGGCTGATTTGTTTGCTATAGTTTTATAAAAGATGTATTTTTGTGGTTGAAACCAGTCAAATGTTAAGAATGGCGATTAATTTAGAAAGTGATATTGATTCGGCGGTCGCTGTGCTCAAGCGTGGCGGTGTTATATTGTATCCCACCGATACCGTGTGGGGGCTCGGTTGTGATGCAACCAGGCCGGAAGCCGTGAGGCGCGTATATGAGATAAAACAGCGTGCTGACAGTAAAGCGATGATAGTATTGCTGTCGCATATTGATGATCTGTGGCGATATGTGGATACGGTTCCCGAAGTGGCTCCGGAGCTTATTGAGGCGTCGGTAAGGCCGCTTACAATTGTTTATGACCGGGGTATCAATATGGCGCCGGATCTGATGGCTGCTGACGGCAGTGTGGGTATACGGGTTACCCGTGAGAAGGTTTCGTCCTCGCTTGTCAAGGCTTTGCGTCATCCGCTGGTGTCTACTTCGGCCAATATCAGCGGCAAGCCGGCTCCGGCGGTTTTCAAGGAGATCTCGCCGGAGATTATCAATGCTGTCGACTATGTCATGATGGCGCGTCGTGATGATGAGGCCCGTTCGCTCCCGTCCCAGGTTATCAAACTAAGCGACAGCGGTGTCGTCAGGATTTTGAGAAAGTGACACCTGCCCGTCAACATAGACTGCAGTATGTTATCACCGACTATTTTATGACGTCGGTGGCGTGGCTGGTATTTAATCTCGTTCGATATTTCACTCTTGAAGATGTTAATTTCTCGGTTAGTCTGGCTGATTATTTTACCTTTGAAGCGGTGATTCTTGGTGAGGTTTTCATTCCGCTAATGATATCTGGTGTATACTGGCTGTCGGGCTTTTATAACAATACGTTTAGAAAGTCGCGTGCCGAGGTGGTTCTATCTACTGTCGGATCGGTGGTGATATCGGTGGTGGTAGTATATTTTGTCGCTATTATCGATGATCCGATCCCCGACCGATATGACAATTATATACTGATGATGATACTTATGGCATTGCTCGTCATACCGGTGCTTGCCGGCCGTATTGTGGTGACTTTGTTGATACAGCGGAAGATTGCATCGGGGCGTCTTGTTGAGCGGGTGGCGGTCTATGGAGAGAGAAGCCAGGTAGTGAAGTGTATAGAACGACTCTCGCCTCATATCGGTATCAATGCCATGCGCGTGGTCGCAGTGGTTCTGACCGATGCCGATCAAGCCTGTAGGGAGGGTATCAAGGGATATGAGTCGCTTGATGCCGATGATCTTTTGGCTGAGTGCGATCGTCGGTGTATAGCCAGGGTGATTCTTGCCGTGCGTAACGATGATCAGGCTTCGGTCCTGTCAATGGTGAGATCGCTCTATGTGCTCAACCGGCCTGTCATGCTTCCGGCCTGGAGTCTGGTCGGAGGGTTGTCGCGTATCAAGGTGGGTAATGTGGCTGGTGTTCCGCTGGCCGATCTTACCTCGGTAGGAATCTCAGAGAGTCAGCGTAACATCAAGCGGGTTATTGATGTAGGAGTATCGGTGCTTGCATTATTGCTGTTGTCTCCTGTAATGGCCGCGATGGCGATGCTCGTGAGGCGTGATTCTCCCGGACCGGTGATTTATTCCCAGCGTCGTATAGGAATGCATTGTCGTCCGTTCATGATATATAAATTTCGCACTATGTGGAATGATGCCGAGTCGGACGGGTGTCCGCGGCTTTCGAGAGATGGAGATCCGCGGGTTACACCTCTCGGTCACTTTCTGCGCAAGTATCGGCTTGACGAGATACCGCAGTTCTGGAATGTACTCAAGGGTGATATGTCGCTTGTGGGGCCTCGTCCTGAGCGGGAGTATTATGAGGAAATGATATTGAGCCGTGCTCCTCATTATACGCTTGTGCATCAGGTTCGTCCGGGTCTGACATCCTGGGGAATGGTCAAGTATGGTTATGCCTCATCGGTCGACCAGATGGTCGAACGCTTGGCTTTCGATATGGTATATCTTGAGAATATCTCGGTATCTCTCGATATGAAAATAATGTTTTTTACAATACGCACTGTTCTTACAGGACAGGGTGTGTGAATATGAATAGAAGCAGGTTGGATAGTGGATGCCAATGTCGGTATTGGATATCGAGGATGTGGGCAGGTGATACTTTATTGTCGGGCTGTCTATGGCATATTATTAAAACGGAATTGTTATGAATTGGTATAGAAAACTTGGACTTGGATTGCATGATGCCGGATTTCGTTTCATGCTGTGGCGCGAGCGTCATGTCAGCGAGAAGACTTTTGTGATGATTCTTGCTCTTGTGGTCGGTGTGCTATGTGGCTTTGCGGCTCTGCTGCTGAAGTTTCTCATTCATCTGATAGGTTCGTCGCTCACAGCTGGAGCCGATATTACCCAGGGTAACTACATCTATCTTGTATACCCGGTAGTGGGTATTATTCTTGCCGGCCTTTATGTGAGATATGTGGTTCGTGACAATATATCCCATGGAGTCACGCGTGTGCTTTATTCCATATCACAGAACAAGAGTCGCCTTAAGCCGCACAATATGTATTCGTCGGTCATTGCCAGTTCGATCACTATCGGTTTCGGTGGTTCGGTGGGGGCCGAGGGACCTATCGTGTATACCGGAGCTGCCATCGGTTCGAATCTCGGTCAGGCCTTCAGGCTTTCTCCCCGTATCCTGATGATTCTCGTGGGCTGTGGGGCGGCGGCTGGTATAGCCGGCATCTTCAAGGCTCCGATAGCCGGCATGTTGTTTACGCTTGAGGTTCTCATGCTTGATCTTACGACGGTGTCGGTGATGCCTCTTCTCATAGCTTCGATCTCGGCTGCTACCGTGGCTTATGCGTTCACAGGTTATGATCTGGAATTCTTCTTTGTGCAAAGTGAGCAGTTTCCGACGTCGCGTATCCCTTATGTGATAGGGCTGGGGGTATTCAGCGGTTTTATGTCGCTGTATTTTACACGGGTGATGAATATGATGGAGGGCTTTTTCAAGCGTCATCTTGGTTGCCAGTGGAAGAAGACTGCTGTAGGAGGTGCCATATTGGCGGCCCTGGTCTTTCTGTTCCCGCCGCTGTATGGCGAGGGATATGGGTCGATCAATGATCTGCTTGACGGAGACCCGTCAACTATTGTAGATGGATCGATATTCTATCATGACGGTGACAGCGTGTGGTTCATAGTACTGTTTATAGGTCTGATCATCCTGTTCAAGGCGTTCGCTACATCGGCGACCAACGGTGGCGGTGGTGTGGGGGGTACGTTTGCTCCATCGCTGTATGTTGGATGTATGTGTGGCTTTTTCTATGCCTTTCTTATAAATAATATGTTTGATCTTGACCTGTCGATCAAGAATTTTGCGTTGATGGGCATGGCGGCGGTTATGAGCGGAGTCATGCATGCGCCCCTTATGGGAATCTTCCTTACGGCCGAGATGACAGGCGGATATGAGTTGTTTTTGCCTCTGCTTATTGTGTCGACTATCTCGTATGGAACCATACGTCTTTTCGAGCCATATAGTATCTATACGCGCCGATTGGCTCAGAAGGGTGAATTGCTTACCCATCACAAGGATAAGGCTGTGCTTACGTTACTTAAGATAGGTAGTGTGATAGAGACCGACTTCAAGGCGGTCAAGCCGGAGATGGATCTGCGTGAGATGGTCAAGGTGATATCTGAGAGCAATCGCAATCTATTCCCTGTGGTAGGTGACCGTGGCGAACTTATCGGAGTCGTTCTTCTTGATGATATCCGTAATATTATGTTCCGTCCCGATCTTTATCGCCGTATGTATGTGCGTCGCTTTATGAGCATGCCGTCGGCCAAGATCCAGGTCGATGAGCCGATGGATCGTGTGATGAAGAAGTTTGATGATACGGGTGCCTGGAATCTCCCTGTGGTGGATGCTGAGGGTGTCTATGTGGGATTTGTCTCGAAATCAAAGATTTTCAATTCATATAGGCGTGTGCTTCGTCACTACAGTGAGGACTGACGTGTAGTGGGGGGGGGCTTCGATACCCGTGCCGGATGTGTGACTACAGGATGGGAGCGAAGAGGCGCATTATTGATTCCATGATTTTCTGTCTTATGGGGCGTCGGCGCCATTCTCCGGCGGTGACGCGGTGTGACCGGGCCTGGTCGTCTATGAAGATCTCGGCGAGGCGTGTGTTGAACTCGCCGGAGTATACAAACATGTTGCTCTCGAAGTTGTGTTCCACGCTCCTGAAGTCGAAGTTGGTGGATCCTACTGTGGCAAACTCATCATCGACCAGCATTGCCTTTGAATGCAACATCCCAGCTTCAAACAGGTATATCTTGATGCCAGCCTGCAGGCATTCTTTTATGTATGAGGCTGATGCCCAGCGTAGCATGTCGGAGTCTCCGCGCCGCGGCATCATGATCCTCACGTCCACGCCCGACAATGCGGCTACCTGCAGAGCGTTGAGCAGGGCGTCGGTGGGGACGAAGTAAGGTGTCTGGATGTATATGCGCTTGCGGGCTATCGATATGGCTTTCTGCAGCATGAATGCTATGTTGCTCCATTGTCCGGTGGGACCGGCTGTGAGAAGTTGCATTCCGCCGGCCGGAATGGCTTTCCCACGGGGAGGGACTGAGCGGTCGTCAGCAGGGTCTCTGTCGTCGGCCGGATCATCGTCAAGCAGAGGCTGACCCATATAGTTCCAGTCTACGGCAAAGCTGTATTGCAATGATCTTACGGCCGGTCCGGTCACTCTTAAGTGTAGGTCGCGCCATAGAGGGAAGTCGCCTCCGTTGACATATCTGTCGGCTATATTCATTCCGCCTATGTATCCTACGATACCGTCGATTATGCATATCTTGCGGTGGTTGCGCCAGTTTATGCGAGATCCCAATCCGGGAAATGTGACTTTGAAGAACGGGTATGCCAAAATGCCTTCCTGTTGCATCTCTTTGAAGAATCGTCGTTTGACTCTGAATGATCCGACGTGGTCGTAGATCACCCTTACGGCCACTCCCGAGCGGGCTTTTTCTATTAGGGCGTCTTTAAGTCTGTTGCCGGTCTTGTCATCGGCCAGTATATAATATTGTATGTTGATGAATTTGCGGGCACGGGATATGTCAGCGAGCAGTGCTTCCATTTTGTCGGATCCGTTATTGTATATCATAGCCAGGTTGTCACGGTAATACATGGCTCCGGTAAGGGTATATGCCAGCCTTACCAGGGTATTTGTCGATGAGTTGTGAGGCAGGCGGTTGAAGTCGATCTTTCTTATGCTCTCTCTGCGTCTGAGTCGGCGTCGGTTACGCCGGGATATTACCCTTTTGTTCTTTATGTTGCGTCCAAATACGACATAGAGTATAAGGCCTAAAGCCGGTAGTGCCAGCAGTACTGTTACCCAGGCAAGCGATTTGACAGGATTGCGGTTCTCGGAGACAATGACACCTACGATACTTATTATTGTCACGGCGTAGGCTACTGTAAGGAACCAGTAGATCCAGGTGAGATTTATGTATTGTGAGAGAAAATCGGTCATGGGAATAGTGCTCTTTGCCTCAAAATTAGTGAAAATATTTGGTCTGTATATTAAAAGTTTGCAAAAAAAATGCTACCTTTGCGCGATAAAATGTTTGATTGCTATGTTTGTAAGTGGCAATTGATTGAAAAACAGTGTTATACGTATTATGATTAAAATTACTTTTCCCGACGGTAGTGTCAAGGAATTCGAGGCTGGTGTTACACCTCTGGCTATTGCCGAGAGTCTTAGCCCGCGTCTGGCTCGTGAGGTTCTTGTAGCCGATGTTAACGGTCAGTCATGGGATCTTGCCCGTCCTATCGATATGGATGCTACGGTCAAACTGTTCAAGTGGGAGGATTCCGAGGGTAAGCATGCTTTCTGGCATAGCTCGGCCCATCTTCTTGCCGAGGCTCTCCAGGAATTGTATTCTGGCGTTAAGTTCGGTATAGGTCCGGCTATCGAGAATGGATTTTATTATGATATCGACCCGGGCGAGAATCAGATTACTGCAGCCGATTTTCCCAAGATCGAGGCCAAGATGCTTGAGCTCGCCCAGCGTCATGAGGTCATCACTCGTCGTGATATAGCTAAGGGTGACGCGCTTAAGGCGTTTGGTGATCGTGGCGAAATATATAAGTGTGAGCTTATTGACGAACTTGAGGACGGACATATAACCACTTATACACAAGGTGATTTTACCGATCTGTGTCGTGGCCCGCATCTTCCTGATACATCGGCTATCAAGGCTGTTAAGATAACCTCGCTTGCAGGCGCATATTGGCGTGGCGATGAAAAGCGTAATCAACTGGTACGTGTTTATGGTATAACATTCCCTAAGAAAAAGATGCTTGATGAGTATCTTGTACTGATGGAGGAGGCTAAGAAGCGTGACCACCGCAAGCTGGGCAAAGAGATGGAACTTTTCGCTTTCTCGGCCAACGTGGGTGCCGGTCTGCCATTGTGGCTTCCAAAGGGTGCCGCTCTTCGTGACCGCCTTGAACAGTTCCTGCGCAAAATACAGAAAAAGTATGGTTATCTGCAGGTGATCACCCCCCATATCGGTAATAAGAATCTTTATGTTACCTCGGGGCATTATGCAAAATACGGCAAGGACTCGTTCCAGCCCATACATACTCCGGAGGAGGGTGAAGAGTATCTACTCAAACCTATGAACTGTCCTCACCACTGTGAGATATTTCGCTCATATCCGCGTTCATACCGTGATCTGCCTATGCGTCTGGCCGAGTTCGGTACCGTATATCGCTATGAACAGAGCGGTGAGTTGCACGGATTGACACGTGTGCGTGGTTTTACGCAGGATGATGCTCATATCTTCTGCTCGCCCGACCAGATAAAGTCGGAGTTCCTTAAGGTGATGGATATCATCTTCTATATCTTTAACGCTCTCAAGTTTGAGAACTTTGAGGCTCAGATATCGTTGCGGGATCCGGCTCACAAAGAGAAATATATCGGTAGCGATGAAAACTGGCAACTTGCCGAGAATGCTATTATAGAGGCTTGTGCCGAGAAGGGGCTTAATGCCCGCACCGAGCTTGGAGAGGCTGCTTTTTATGGACCTAAGCTCGACTTTATGGTGAAAGATGCTATTGGTCGTCGCTGGCAGTTGGGCACAATCCAGGTTGACTACAATCTGCCTGAGCGTTTCCAGCTCGAGTATACCGGAGCTGACAACCAGAAGCATCGTCCCGTCATGATTCATCGCGCTCCGTTCGGCTCGATGGAGCGTTTTGTCGCTGTCCTTCTCGAGCATACGGCAGGTAAGTTCCCTCTGTGGCTTGCGCCCGAGCAGGCGGTCATCCTGCCTATCAGTGAGAAATTCAATGACTATGCCCGCGAGGTGGCCGCTACTCTCCAGGAGGCCGATGTGCGTGTCGAGGTAGATGACCGTAACGAGAAAATAGGCAAGAAGATTCGTGACAATGAACTCAAACGCATCCCTTACATGCTTATTGTGGGTGAAAAAGAAGCCCAGCAAGGTGAAGTTTCTGTAAGAAAACAGGGCGAGGGTGATAAAGGTTCGATGAAAATTGCTACCTTTGCAGCCGAGTTGAACAACGAGGTCAACAAAATGATTAATCAATAAATCCCTTGATGGAGAAAAAAAACTTCCACCCCACCGGCGCTCAGCGCCCTAACACCTCAGGTCAGCGTCCTCCTATGGGCGCCGGCACACCTCAACGTCCCATGACGTCGGGAGGCGGTTCGCGCCCCCCGATGGGTGGCCCTCGCCGTGGCCCGGGGCTTCCCCAAAAGGAGAAGGATCCCCATAACATCAACGAACGTATCCGCGCACGTGAGGTACGTCTTGTCGGAGATAATGTAGAGAATGGTATATTCTCCCTTCACGAAGCCCTGAGGATGGCCGATGAGCTTGAACTCGATCTTGTAGAGATCTCTCCCAATGCCGCCCCGCCGGTGTGTAAGATTCTGGATTACCAGAAGTTCCTCTACCAGCAGAAGAAGCGTCAGAAGGAGCAAAAAGCCAAGCAGGCCAAAGTTACTGTCAAGGAGATACGTTTTGGTCCGCAGACCGATGACCATGACTACAACTTCAAGCTCAAGCATGCTGTCGGTTTCCTTCAGGAAGGTGCCAAGGTAAAGGCTTATGTATTCTTCAAGGGCCGTTCGATTCTCTTCAAGGAGCAGGGCGAGGTATTACTTCTCCGCTTTGCCCAGGATATTGAAGACTACGGTAAGGTCGAGCAGATGCCTGTTCTTGAGGGCAAGCGTATGATCATGATGCTCGCACCAAAGAAAAAGTAACACAACAAAACACTGACTGGCGTCGCGAGACGGCGCACAGGCAGACAACTCGAATTAATAATTACTAAACAAAAAAAAATGCCAAAGATTAAAACTAATTCCGGTGCCAAAAAGAGGTTCGCCCTTACCGGATCAGGAAAGATCAAGAGAAAACATGCGTTCAAGAGCCACATCTTGACCAAGAAAACAAAGAAGCAGAAACGTAACCTCACTCACTTCTCGACGGTTGCGAGCGTAGACGAGGCCAATGTAAAGGCATTACTTGGCATCAGATAATCCCTATTGCAGGATTCACGCCCCTATTTGCTTTATTACAGTTTTCTCGATTTTAATTCGTGATTTAATTACATTTATTAACCGAGTGCCGAGCTTGAAAGAGTCACTGTAACGTGCCGCTCACACTCAAAAAACGTAAACGAAATGCCAAGATCAGTCAATCATGTAGCTTCAAGAGCTCGTCGTAAGAAAATTCTGAAACTTACCCGTGGTTACTTCGGATGTCGCCGCAATGTGTGGACCGTAGCCAAGAATACCTGGGAAAAGGGTCTAACCTATGCCTATCGTGACCGCAAGGACAAGAAGGCCAACTTCCGCGCCCTCTGGATACAGCGTATCAACGCTGCCGCACGTCAGGAGGATCTCTCTTACTCTAAGCTCATGGGTCTCATCCACAAGGCCGGTATCCAGATCAACCGCAAGGTGCTTGCCGACCTCGCCCTTAACAACCCCGCCGCTTTCAAGGCTGTTGTCGAGAAGGTAAAGAACGCATAAGCGTAGATACAGAAATTTTATAGCTTTGTTGCTATAGTATACCCCACCGGCTAAATGATGTCGGTGGGGTATCTTGTATATAGGTGTCTGGCGATGCGACCTGGTTAGGATGCGCCTGTCGGATTGTTGTTATATTGGTAGTAATGGTTAGTGTCACGGTGGTCATTGGCATCCGTTACATTTAAAAAATCGCGGTGATATTGCTCTCGATTGATGATTATTTCGTATTTTTGCACGTTAATGTCCGGCAATCGAATGTCTCCGGAAATAATTATCACAGTATAATCAAACCATATTGCAACAATGGCCGAAAATATCATCAGTCAGCCCGAAGAATCCAAGGGGCTAAACTTCGTAGAACAGATTGTAGCCGACGACCTCAAAGCCGGCAAGAATGGCGGACGTCTCAATACCCGTTTCCCGCCCGAGCCAAACGGTTACCTGCATATTGGCCATGCAAAGGCCATATGTATGGACTTCGGAGTTGCCGAGAAGTTCGGCGGCACATGTAACCTGCGCTTCGATGATACCAATCCGGTCAAGGAAGATGTCGAGTATGTAGATTCGATACGCGAGGATATACACTGGCTCGGATTTGACTGGGGTGACCGCGAATACTATGCCAGCGACTACTTCCCTCAGCTGTTTGATCTTGCCGTGCGTCTTATAAAGGAAGGTAAGGCATATGTCGACGACCAGTCGAGCGAGGAGATCGCTGCTCAGAAGGGTACTCCCACTGTTCCCGGAGTCAACAGTCCGTATCGAGACAGGTCGGTTGAGGAGAATCTCGACCTGTTTACACGTATGAACGCCGGTGAATTTCCTGAGGGGAGCCATGTTTTGCGAGCCAAGATTGACATGGCCTCGAGCAATATGCACTTCCGCGATCCGATCATGTATCGCATTATACACCATCCTCATCACCGCACGGGCAACCGCTGGCATGTATACCCGATGTATGACTTTGCCCATGGGCAGAGCGACTATTTCGAAGGTGTGACCCACTCGATATGTACACTGGAGTTTGTACCTCACCGTCCGCTATATGACTATTTTGTCGACGAGCTGGCCGACGAGTCCTACCGTCCACGCCAGATCGAGTTCAACCGTCTAAATCTCACTTATACTGTGATGTCGAAGCGCAAGTTGTTGCAGCTTGTCAAAGAGGGGCTTGTGGCCGGTTGGGATGATCCGCGTATGCCTACAATCTCTGGAATGCGTCGTAGGGGCTTTACCCCGTTGTCAATACGCAACTTCATAGATACCATCGGTTATACCAAATATGAAGCTCTCAACAGCGTTGCTCTTCTGGAATATGCCGTGCGTGAGGATCTCAATCGCATTGCTACACGAGGAATGGCTGTCTTGGATCCGGTCAAAGTGGTGATTACAAATTATCCCGAGGGTCAGTCGGAGATGGTGGAGATGGAGAATAATCCCGAGAATCCGGCCGATGGTTCGCACGAGATGCCTTTCTCACGCGAAATATATATCGAGCGTGACGACTTTATGGAGAATCCCCCCAAGAAGTACTTCCGTCTTGCTCCCGATGCTGAGGTGCGTCTCAAGGGAGCCTATATAATCAAGTGCACCGGAGTTAAAAAGGATGTTGACGGACGTGTTGAGGAGATATATTGTACCTATGACCCCGACACCCGCAGTGGCCTGCCTGGTAGCCAGCGCAAGGTCAAGGGTACTCTCCACTGGGTTGCGGCCGACACTGCGGTAGACGCTACCGTGCGCCTCTATGACCGTCTTTTCAATGTCGAGAATCCTGCAGCCGAGACCGAGAGAGATTTCCGTGAGATGCTCAACCCCGACTCTCTAAGGATTGTCGAGGGAGTGAAGGTCGAGCCGTTCCTGGCACGCAGTGCCTCGCAGGGCGCCAAATTTCAGTTTCAGCGTATAGGTTATTTTACGCCCGACTACGATTCGACTCCCGATAATCTTATCTTCAATCGCACCATCGCCCTCAAGGATAGCTGGGAGAAGGCGCAGAAAAAGTAATACTAAAAGTAATACTGTATTGTGATCGTTTTGCCGGTACACCGGTGATCAGTACATTGGCCGGCCCCGCGTGGAGTGTGACATGTCATGGGCATGTCACCTCATGGCGCAGGGCGCATGTATTGTTTATGTTTTAATTATAAGCCTCCCCAGGCATGGCGATACCTCCCGATAATAACTCAAGTGAACTACGTCAGCTCTATGAGCGTTTTAAGGCCGAATTGATCGAACGTCCACAGGAGATGTACTATGATGAGGATGACCTTGTCATGATCTTCGATATGGCCGGTGACTATTTTGACCGTTATGTCCAATTGCAGGCCTTGTTTATGGGGCGCAGGCTGTTTCCCGAGAGTGAACAGTTGGAACTCAGGCTCGGATTTGCGATGCTTGATATGTACGACGAGGTGTCGGTCGATGACTACCTGCGTGTAAATGAATACCGTCAGGGGTTACTGTGGGATATCATGCGTCTGCGGGGGCGGCGTCTTCGTCCAGATGATATTCCTGCCTGTCTCGATGGTCTACTTGAGAGTTATCGTCTTGAGGAGGATGAGGATGTGATTCAGTTTATGAATCTCATAACCGCCTATGAATGTGAAGACTGGCTGGTTGAGAATTACCGTCGTCTGGTTGACCGTTGCCGTTATCGGGATACCGCACTAAACGAGTGTGCCGAGGTGTTGCGCTATCATTCACCCGACATTGCTCTCGGTATGGTGGAAGAGCTCACGCGACTTGATCCGTTCAACGCTGATGCTTGGATAAAACTTGCCGAGATCTATCGTTCAAAGGAAGATGTAGACGAAGGGTTGTCGGCTATAGAATATGCCCGGGCTCTGCGTCCAGACGATTATTTTCCGCTCTATGTCGAGGCAACTCTCCTTGTGTTTAGAGATCCTGCCAGCCAGCGTGCCGCCGAGCTTCTGCAACAGGTCATCAAGGCCAATCCCGGCATGTATGAGGCAAAGGTGGCTTTGAGCGATATATATGATAGTCAGGGCAAGAGTGACCTTGCCGAGATGATATGGAGGGAAGAGTTGCGGCGCAACCCTGATGATGAACTTGCCAAGAGTCGTCTGGCAATGGTGGGTGGAGAACCGATATCATCGGGGATTACCTCTGTTTTTGATCCGGATATGACCGAGGAGGCTCTTGCCGGTCGTCTTGATGGGGTGCTGACTCCGGATATGGAGAATGCTGAGGGTGTCATTAGGCTACTTGCCGCCTATGATCGCTCGCATGGACTGTATCAGCTGGCGGGTGAGTATATTAAGCTGTTATATCGTCACGATCTGCTTGATCGGTTGATCGACTTTGTAGAGCGTCAGCGTCCCGAGGGGTGTCCCGAGATGCGTCTTGACCCGTCATCATTACCGTTGTACGCCGCTTCGCTCCTGCGTCTCGGCCGTTATAGAGAGGCTGCACTGACTGCAAGAGAATATCTTGCAAAGGCCGAGCAGTTCTGTACTAATCCCGATCTGTCCATGGCCTTTGCCGGAGTCAGGATTACGTTGAAATATATCCTTGCCCGCGCTACAGAAGAGCGGTATGACCGAGATCGCGATCCTGTGTCGGAGGCTCTCGCACAGTGATTTCCTATGAGAGGGTAAGACCCCGGCTTTTTATAAGGCCTTGTCCTCCAATATTTGTTAACGCCGGTAAACCGTGTCTTACAGATAAGGGTTGTAGCGTAGTTCGTGGCCTATTGTGGTGGACGGTCCATGACCAGGATATACTTTGGTGTCGGGAGGAAGAGTAAGCAGACGTCCGGTTATAGAGTGTATAAGTGTGCTGTGATTGCCGCCAGGCAGGTCGGTACGACCTATACTGCTGTGAAACAAGGAGTCTCCTGTCAAGACAAACTTATAGTCGGGCGAGTAGAATGCCAGGCCGCCGGGTGTGTGTCCCGGAACTTCGATTACCCGTAGTTGCTCTTTTCCAAGAGTGAGTGTATCACCGTCATGCAGTTCGTTTTCAATCACTACATTGCTCGGTTTCATAGGCAGATGGAACATTAAAGCTTGCTGTTCGATGCGCTCGGCCAGCGGTGCGTCAAGAGGTGAGGCGCTGAGTTTCGCTCCATAACGTTTGCCGGCATGTGGAATGCCGAATGCATGGTCAAGATGTACGTGGGTGTTGAGCAGGTATTTGACTGTCAAGTGATGCTGTTCGATGAATGAGTCGATGACGTGACACTCGGCGTCATTAGACATCCCTGCGTCCACGATGGCGGCATCGAGCGAGTCGTTGTCCCATACGATGTAGGTGGTCTCGCCAAACATATTGAATTCAAATCCTTTTATCATCAGTGCCATAGCTCTTGTCGTCTCTTAAAATGGAACATATACGAGTTTCTTGGTCTCGAAGAACGGCTCGCTGAAGTAGTTTGAAAGGTCATACTCGAATACATCGTCACCCTTGATTCCCCGTTGCTCCTGGGCAATGTCTCCTCCTTTGAGGCATATGAGACCGTTGGGATATCCGTTGTGGCTTTCTTTGGATATGAGGTGGCGTGACAGTTTGACAAGCTCATCGAGTCTCATTACAGCGCGGCTTACCACGAAGTCGAAACGTTGGCGGCATTCGGCGGCGTCTCCGTGCTGGAAAGTTACATTCTCAAGACCTATGACCTCGGCTATCGACTCGGCGACTCTCAGTTTTTTGCCCACTCTGTCAATAAGATGGAAACGACACTGCGGCCACATTATGGCAAGCGGGATGCCGGGGAAACCACCGCCGCATCCCAAGTCGATGAAGGTGGTGTTGTCGACAGGCGTGATGAACTTGGCTATCCCCAGGGAGTGGAGTACGTGGTTCACGCACAGATTGTCAATGTCCTTGCGTGATATCACGTTGATCCTGGCGTTCCATTCGGGGTAAAGTATGGCCAATGCCTCGAACTGCTGGCGTTGCAGTTCGTTGAGATCGGGAAAATATTTGAGAAGCGTATCGATCATATATTATAAACATTTTATGTGCAAAGATAGTTAAGTTTCGGTTTTAAAACAGTACATTTGTGAAAATTTAGAGTTATATATGAATATAGGACAATATAATACCCTGATGGTATCAAGGTTTGTTGACTTCGGACTGTATCTTGCCGACGGGCAAGGCAACGAAGTGCTGTTACCCTCCCGCTATATTACAGGCGATCCCGTCGTGGGGGACGAGATGGAGGTGTTTGTTTATACCGATGGCGAGGACCGTCCTATCGCTATCACCGAGAGACCGCTGGCTACCGTCGGGGAGGTAGCGTTCCTGCAGGTTGTCGATGTTACTCCGGTGGGGGCGTTCCTGCGCTGGGGTATTCCTAAGGATCTGCTGTGCCCATTCAGGGAACAGCGATATGCCATGAAGCCGGGTGGGGTATATCCCGTCTATGTTTATCTTGACCATGCATCGGGTAGGGTGGCGGTATCCTCCAAACTTGGAAAGTTCCTGGGTAACACTATACCTCAATACCGTCGTGGCGACAAGGTGAGGGCGCTCATTCTCGAGCATACCGATGTCGGATATAAGGTGGTTGTCGACAATCTTTTCATGGGAATGGTCTACGATACCCAGCTGTACAACCGCCTTGAGGTGGGTAGTACGATAGATGCCTATGTATCGAAGGTGAGGGATGATAATAAGATTGATCTCACTGTAAGTAACAGCACTCGCGACGAGGTGGAGATGCTTGCCGACCGTGTGGCTGAATATGCCGCGACACATCCGGAGAGTGTCTTGGACGACACTCTGTCCCCCGACCGTGTAAAAATGCTGTTTAGCTGTAGTAAGCGCATCTACAAACAGGCTTTGGGGCATCTGTACAAGACCGGGCGGATGGATAAGAAGTGACCCTTGGCGCAATGTGGTAAAATTTGAGGCGTCGGTCCTGGATTGACGGGTTGCAGGTTTTAATGGAAAGACTTACCTTTGTAAGTTATTAGAATTGTTATGGATTTTGAACTTACTTCACGATATAGACCAACCGGTGACCAGCCTCAGGCTATTGACCAACTGGTAAATGGCCTTGACCAGGGACTTCCGGCCCAGACACTGCTTGGTGTTACAGGCTCGGGTAAGACATTTACCATGGCCAATGTCATTGCACGGGTCAACCGACCTACACTGATATTGAGCCACAACAAGACACTTGCCGCACAGCTTTACAGTGAATTCAAGGGATTTTTTCCCAATAACTCGGTGCAGTATTTTGTCTCGTACTATGACTATTATCAGCCTGAGGCATACATTCCCTCAGTCGACAAATACATCGAGAAGGACCTTATGATCAATGACGAGATCGACCGTCTGCGTCTTCAGGCAACACAAGCATTGTTGTCAGGCCGTCGCGATGTGATTGTCGTCAGCTCGGTGTCATGTCTCTACGGCATAGGCAACCCGGAGGATTTTCATGCCAATATAATTGAGGTGAAGCGTGGTATGCGTATTGCCCGCAATGCTTTCCTTCGCCGGTTATCGGGGGCCATGTATAGCCGTAACGAGCTGGATATGCCTCGGGGTACGTTCCGGGTCAAAGGTGATACTGTCGATGTGCGCCTGGCCTATGAGGACCTTATGGTGCGTGTCAGCTTTTGGGCCGACGAGATCGTGAAACTCGAGACAATTGATCCCGAGACCGGAGTCCGCAATGTGGTCAACGACTACAAGATATATCCGGCCAATATCTTTGTGACCTCGCCGGCGCGCACGGCCGATGCCATCGCACAGATCCAGTTAGATCTTGGCAGTCAGGTCGAATATTTTAACGGTGAGGTTCAGCTTGACCGTGCCGGACGTATTTATGAGCGTGTTACCTATGACGTAGAGATGATGAAAGAGGTAGGCCATTGCCCTGGAATCGAGAATTACAGCCGCTATTTTGACGGCCGTCGTCCAGGTCAGCGCCCGTTCTGTCTTTTGGATTATTTTCCCGACGATTTTCTCACGATCGTCGATGAGAGCCACGTGACGCTTCCACAGGTTCGTGCTATGTATGGTGGCGACCAGGCCCGCAAGATGAATCTTGTGGAGTATGGCTTCAGATTGCCGGCGGCGCTTGACAACAGGCCGCTGACATTTGAGGAGTTCGAAGGGCTCACACACCAGATGATATATGTGAGCGCCACTCCGGCCGATTATGAGTTGCAACGTAGCGAGGGTGTGGTGGTCGAGCAGCTGATACGTCCCACCGGACTTCTTGATCCTTATATCGAGGTACGTCCGTCGGTCAATCAGGTTGATGATTTGCTTGAGGAGATACGGCTGTGTCGAGAGCGGGACGAGCGTGTGCTGGTGACTACCCTTACCAAGCGTATGGCCGAAGAGCTCAATGACTATCTACAGCGTCTTGATATCAATACAGCATATATTCACAGTGACGTAGATACTTTGGAGCGTATACGTATACTTGACGATCTGCGGGCCGGTACATATGATGTACTGGTGGGTGTCAACCTACTGCGTGAGGGTCTTGATCTTCCCGAGGTATCGCTGGTGGCCATACTCGATGCCGACAAGGAGGGATTCCTGCGCTCTCACCGCTCGCTAACACAGACCGTGGGGCGTGCCGCACGCAATCTCAACGGCCATGTCATAATGTATGCCGACAAGATTACCGACAGCATGCGCCTTACCATAGATGAGACCGAACGTCGCCGATCTATACAGATTGCCTATAACGAGGCTCACGGCATAATACCGCAGGCCATAGTCAAGGCCCGCACGAGCATTATAGGCATTGATGGTGAAGAGCCGTTAAGCACCACCACGAGGGTAAAGACAAACGTCGCCGAAAAAAAGAACCCGTTATCATCTTCCAAGGCGATACCATATACCGAGTCGACCGATTGTACAGGCGTGGACATAGCCGCAGATCCGATCATACCGTATATGAGCCGCGAGGAACTCGAACGCAGTATAGCTCGTCTGCGCGACGCTATGGTCAAGGCCGCCAAGAACATGGAGTTTCTGGAGGCTGCACGCTTGCGTGACGAGATACTCAAGAGCGAGGAATATTTAAAACAGAAATTCGATGTCTGAACATCACGATAACATATCACAATCGGTCTCGCCTGGCGATCAGCGCCGCTGGCTCCCTACATCGGTAAAAGAGATGGAGGCTTTGGGGTGGGACTCGGTCGACGTAGTTCTGTTTACGGGCGATGCATATGTCGATCACCCGTCCTTCGGAGCCGCTGTCCTCGGTCGAATACTACAATCACACGGCTATCGTGTGGCTATAGTTCCACAGCCCAATTGGCGTGACGATCTGCGTGATTTCCGTAAGTTTGGTCGTCCGCGTCTGTTTTTCGGAGTCTCGGCCGGAGCCATGGATTCGATGGTCAACCATTACACCGCCGCCCGTCGTCGTCGCAGTGATGACGCCTATACTCCTGATGCAAGGCATGGTATGCGACCTGATTACCCTACTATAGTGTATAGCGGTATTCTCAAGGATCTGTATCCCGATGTGCCGGTTATCGCCGGCGGTATCGAGGCCTCGATGCGCCGCCTGTCACACTATGACTACTGGCAAGATAGGCTCAGACCCTCTCTTCTTGCCGATACCAAGGCCGATCTTATAACCTATGGCATGGGCGACAAGGTGATCGTGGAGATCGCGCTTATGATCGAAGCCGGGGCATCGCTTGACGAGATAGCAATGTTGCCCCAGATGGTGTCGCGAGTGCCCATTGACCGTATGCCCGGCCCCGACAGTGACAATATCATATTGTCGTCATATGCCGAGTGTAAGGCCGACAAAGCCCGGCAGGCCGCCAACTTCAAGCATATCGAGCAACAAAGCAACCGGTATCATGGCGCCACTCTTTGGCAACCGCATGGCGACTGGGCCGTGAGGGTTACACCGATGTATCCGCCAATGACCTCCGATGAGATTGATGCCTCGTTTGATCTGCCTTATACCCGCCTGCCTCATCCGCGCTACCGAGGCAAGCGTATTCCGGCATTCGACATGATCAAGTTCTCGGTCAATATGCACCGTGGCTGTTTTGGCGGATGTGCGTTCTGCACGATCTCTGCCCATCAGGGCAAGTTTATAGCATCGCGTTCGGTCGGGTCTATATTGCGTGAGGTGAAAGCCATTACCTCAATGCCCGATTTCAAGGGATACATTAGCGACCTCGGGGGACCGTCGGCCAATATGTATGGTATGCATGGCCGCGATCTGTCGAAGTGCATGCGATGCATGCGTCCGTCATGTCTGCATCCTGCGGTATGTCCTAATCTTGATACCGATCATTCGGCGCTTCTGGATCTATATCATCGTGTCGATTGTGTAAAGGGGGTCAGGAAATCATTCATAGGCAGTGGCGTGAGGTATGACCTGTCAATGCACACTAACGGTGACCGCCGCCATGACCAGGCCAATATGCTCTATAACCGTGAGCTCATCTCGCGTCACGTTTCGGGCCGTCTCAAGGTCGCTCCCGAGCATACCGAGGATCATGTGCTCGATCTGATGCGTAAGCCGTCGTTCGACTTGTATTACCGCTTTAAGGAGATTTTTGACGACGTGAATCGCCATGAAGGACTCAATCAGCAACTCATACCATACTTTATCTCCAGCCATCCCGGATGCCATGAGGAGGATATGGCCCAGCTTGCTGTCAAGACACGTCGCCTTGACATGCATCTTGAACAAGTGCAGGATTTTACTCCTACGCCCATGACCCTCGCTACAGAGATCTATTATACCGGCATACATCCTTATACCGGCAAGGACGTGTTCACAGCTGTAACTCCGGCTGAGAAACAGGCTCAACGGCAGTATTTTTTCTGGTATGACCGTGATAACCGCCGTGGTATTGTCGACTCGCTACGACGCCTGGGACGTCAGGATCTCATAGCAGGTCTCTTTCCTGGTGGTGCCGGGGGCTATACGCCACGGCGTGAGCCATTGATTGCCGACCGCCGGTTGCCGGGTGGTAGTGGTTCGCGCCGGTCGTCCGGAGACCGGATGCGCCCGTCTTCAGTCAATCAACACAAATCACAAAATAAAAAAAGAAAATGAATCGTTTGACTACTTCAACTTTAGCTACTATGTCGGCAGCATTTATAACACTGTCTTCCTGTGGCTCGGGATCGGTAGGCGATGACAACGCCGAGATCATAGACCGCCCCGAGGTTACAATCAACGATGGTCTCTTTACTGTTGAGGCTCTCGAGGCTCTCGGCCGTGTGAGCGGCCCCGTGGTGTCGCCCGACGGTACCCGTATTCTATATACCGTCAGCTATGAGAGTGTGGAACAGAACAAGAGTAATGCCGATCTCTATGTTATGAATATCGATGGTACCGAAGGCCGTCGTCTCACCCGTACTGCCCGTAGCGAGAGCTCGGCTACATGGATCGACGGCGGTAAACGTATAGCTTTCATTGCTGTCGACAACGGAAAGCCGCAACTCTGGGTAATGAATGCCGACGGCTCGAATGCCAGGGTAGCCAGCAACCTGGAGAACGGTGTGGAAGGATTCCTGTTCTCGCCCGACGGATGTCGTGTCCTGCTGGTGTCGACAGTCAAGTATGGTCGTACGGCTCAGGATGTGTACCCCGATCTGCCCAAGGCCACAGGCCGTATCATAGACGATCTCATGTATAAGCACTGGGACGAGTGGGTAGTCGAGATACCTCATCCCTTCCTTGCTGCGTGGGACGGTTCGAAGATCGTCGATCCGAAGGATATCATGGCTGACGAGCCTTTCGAATGCCCGATGAAACCCTTTGGCGGCATTGAATCTTTTTCCTGGTCGCCCGATAGTAAGTCGTTTGTGTATGTATCGCGCAAGAAGACCGGTCTGGAATATGCCGTTTCGACCGACTCCAACCTATATCTCTACAATATTGCCGATGGCTCGACACGTTGTCTCACCGAGAGTATGATGGGATATGACACTAATCCTTCTTTCAGCCCCGACGGTACGAAACTGGCCTGGCTGAGCATGGAACATGACGGGTATGAGAGTGACAAGAACCACATCTATACCCTCGACATGGCTTCGGGCGAGAAGACCGATCTCACTGCCGACTGGGATTATACTGCCGATGCCATAGCATGGCGTCCTGACGGTAAGGCTATATACTTCATAGCCCCCAAGGATGGCGTAACTCCCATTTTTAGCATTGATGTCGAGAGTCATGATGTGAAGGTCGTTGCCGAAGGGCAATATGACTATGCCGGTCTCGCACCCGCAGGCAACAGCAGTCTTATTACACTACGTCACTCGATGGTTGAACCCAATGAGGTATATGCAGTCAACACCGTCAACGGTGATGTAGCACGCCTTACCGATGTGAATACAGAGCTGCTTGCACGTATAGAGATGCCACGCGTGGAGCTACGTCAGGTTCCCACCACCGACGGTAAGTCGATGGCTACATGGGTGATATATCCGCCAAAATTTGACCCGGCCCGCAAATATCCTGCCATACTGTACTGCCAGGGTGGTCCCCAGCAGGCAGTGAGCCAGTTCTGGAGTTACCGCTGGAACTTTGCGCTGATGGCCTCTAACGGCTATATCGTGATCGCGCCCAACCGCCGCGGTCTCCCTGGCTTTGGTACTGAGTGGAACGCTCAGATATCCAAGGATTATCCTGGACAGAACATGCGAGACTACCTGAGTGCGGTCGACTACATGAAACAGGAGCCTTATGTTGACGGCAAGCACATCGGTGCCGTTGGCGCCAGCTATGGCGGTTTCTCGGTTTACTGGCTTGCAGGTAATCACGACGGCCGGTTTGCCGCCCTCATCGCCCATGCAGGCATATTCAACATGGAGGCGCAATATCTGGAGACTGAGGAGATGTGGTTTGCCAACTGGGATATGGGCGGTGCACCATGGGACAAGGACAATGCGGCCGCACAGCGTACATTTGCCATGTCGCCACATAAGTTTATCGACCGCTGGGATACTCCTATACTGGTCACTCACGGCGAGTATGACTACCGTATCCTGTCATCGCAGGGCGAGATGGCGTTCAATGCCGCACGTCTGCGTGGTGTCCCGGCCGAGATGGTCATCTTCCCCGACGAGAACCACTGGATACTGAAACCTCAGAATGCCGTGCTGTGGCAGCGTGTGTTTTTCCGCTGGCTTGACCGCTGGCTCAAACCGGCGGCCGGCGAGTCGGTCGAGTAACTTCGGAAGATGTCTCGTTCAGCTCTTAAAAAGGAACTGTCAGGGCTTACAGCTCCCCAGCTCATTGATGTAATACTTGACGCATACCAGGCTCGTCCCGAGATAAAGGAGTACTTTGAGTATTATCTTAATCCAAATGTGGAAAAGCTTTATGAAAAGCATTACAAAATAGTCGTCAAGGAATTCAACCGCACGAAGTGGCATCGTTCAAAGGCCCGCGTATCGGTCATAAACAAAGCTCTGAAACAGTTCAGATCGTTCTCGCCCGATGCCGAATGGCAATGCCGGCTTATGATCGACATACTGGTGGTTATGGGCGTAACCGAGACCTCGGTTGATCTTGCCGACACACATTGGAATCTGTTGGGCAAGATTGTCGTCGACCTGCTGGTCACAGCCGACCGGGCCGGCGTTATCGAGAAAGTCGTGGAATCGTTGACGACAATCCTGTCGCCCGGTTATGAGCATGCCACGCGCCGTTTCAAACGTGCCGTGAACGATGCTGTCGAACAATATGAGCCGGTGACGGTTTTACACTCATGACTATAGCTGTGGACTATAATGTAAATGTCTAATTTTTAAAAGTATATATTATTATGTTTAACAAAGAAGTGGAACAGGCATTCAATGCCCAGATCAACGCCGAGTTTTGGTCGGCTTATCTCTATCTGTCAATGTCGATGCATTTTGCACATGAAGGCTTTGACGGCATCGCCAACTGGTTTGCTGTGCAGTTTAAGGAGGAACAGGATCATGCAACTATCATGATGAACTATGTAAATTCTCGTGGTGGCAAGGTCGTTCTCGCACCTATTGCCGAGGTCGATACTATATGGAATTCTCCGATTGATGCTTTTGAGGCAACATTGGAACATGAGAACAAGGTTACAGGACTTATCAATGATTTGTATGCACTCGCGACAGCCAAGAACGACTATGCCACTCAGTCGATGCTCAAGTGGTTTATCGACGAGCAGGTTGAAGAGGAACAGACAGCCGAGGGATACATCAATGCTCTTAAAAAGATCGGTGACAACGGCTATGGTCTCTATATGTTTGACAAAGAACTGGCCGCCCGCACTTATACCACACCTTCTCCACTTGCCGCCAAGGCATGATAGGGTGACATTCTGATACTTTCGAATCGGCGAGATATACCGGCGCTTGCAATGTTGGTATGGTCTCGCTGATTTTTAATGTATTGTAGAATAACAGTTTAAATAGACGGTTTGTGTGAAGTGAATAAATATTTGTGAAAAATATTTAATTGCACGGAAATTTTGCCTATCTTTGCATGGAATATACGCGCGGTAGAGCCTTGGAATAAAATTCCTGGGTCTGCTCGCGTCTAACTCTTAATTTTAAGCCTTAGAGCTCATAAACCAACACGTTAATCACAATCACACTGGAAATGCAATTTTCAGCTCAGCAAATAGCAGCTTTAGTCGGTGGAACCGTCGAGGGTAACGGAGATGTCTCGGTTTCCACTTTTGCCAAGATAGAGGAGGGTACTCCAGGAGCCATTTCATTCCTGGCCAACCCTAAATATACCCCATATATTTATGAGACCAAGTCGTCAATCGTACTCGTAAGCACCGATTTTGTTCCCGAGAGGTCGGTCAGTGCTACCTTGATAAGGGTTGAGGATCCCTATGCGACGGTGGCGCATCTGCTTGATATGGTCTCTAAGATGACTGCCGTCCATCCGGTAGGTGTGGAGCAGCCATCGTATGTGGCCCAGGATGTCGCGATCCCCGACGATGTCTATATCGGGGCCTTCGCCTATGTGGGTGATGGTGCTGTGATAGGCAAAGGGGTCAGGATTTATCCCCAGTGTTATGTAGGCCCGGGTGTGGAACTGGGCGAAGGAACGATACTGTATCCCGGTGTCAAGGTATACCATGGCTGTAAGATAGGATCGCGATGCATCCTGCATGCCGGCGTTGTTGTAGGGGCCGACGGGTTTGGTTTCGCTCCCAATGACGGTCACTATGACAAGATACCCCAGCTCGGTATTGTGGAGATCTCGGACGATGTAGAGATAGGTGCCAACACCACCATAGATCGAGCCACGATGGGAGCCACAAGGATAGGGCAGGGTGTAAAGCTCGACAACCTTATACAGGTGGCCCATAATTGTGAGATAGGCCATGACACTGTGATGGCATCACAGTGTGGCATTGCCGGCTCGACCAAGATCGGAGCCAACTGTATGATGGGCGGTCAAGTAGGTTTTGCCGGCCATATAACCGTAGGCGACGGGGTCCAAGTCGGAGCCCAGAGCGGTATTCCGGGCAATGTATCCGAAGGCGCTCGTATCATGGGATCGCCTGCTATAGATGCCCGCGAATGGTCCAGGCAGACTGTTTATCAAAAGAACCTTGCCAAGCTTTATCGTCGGGTAGACAATCTTGAGAAACAGGCCGGACAATAAAACCACACTTTTTACGTACATATATTATATACAATACTATTACCGCTAATGAAACAGATGACATTGAGTGTGCCTTTCAGTGTTCAGGGCAAAGGCTTGCACTCGGGTAAACAGATAACCGCTATTTTTGAACCGGCTCCCGAAAACCACGGCTATAAATTCATGCGTGTAGATGTGGAGGGTGAGCCGGTAATTGACGCTCTCGCCGAGAATGTGGTAGAGACAACACGAGGTACAGTGATAGGTCGAGGAGATATAAGGATAAGCACTATCGAGCATGCCATGTCGGCCCTGTATGCCGCAGGTCTTGACAATGTGCTTATAAAGATTGATGGTCCCGAGATGCCTATTCTTGATGGCAGTGCCCGCGAGTACTGCGAGAAAATAGCCGAGGCAGGCGTTGTGGAGCAGGAAGCCGATAAGGAATTCTATATTGTGAAGCAGAAGGTCGAGGTACGTGACGACAGCACCGGTTCATCGATCATAGTCCTGCCCGATGACGACTTCACAGTTGATGTCAAGGTGGGCTTTGCCTCGCCGGTGCTGGCCAATCAGTTTGCTACCCTGGAGGATATCAAGGACTTCCCCGAGCAGATCAGTGCCGCCCGTACCTTTGTATTTGTACGCGAGATTGAACCCCTGCTCAAAGCCAATCTCATCAAGGGTGGTGATCTGCAGAATGCTATAGTCATCTACGACTCACCTATGGACCAGGAGGAGATCGATCATATAGCAGATCTTATGCATGCCCCTCATGTTAAGGTCGAGGAGTTTGGATTCATCAACGAGCGTCCGCTCACCAGTGAGAATGAGCCAGCCCGTCACAAACTGATGGACGTCCTCGGTGATCTCGCCCTGGCAGGCCGCCCCATCAAAGGCCGTGTCATAGCTACCCGTCCCGGACACTCTCTCAATACCGCCCTGGCCAAGAAGATACGTAAGGACATCAAGCGTCAGGATCTGCAGGCTCCGCTTTACAACCCGTCGGTAGCACCCGTTATGGATATCAACCGTATACGTGAGCTATTGCCACACCGGTATCCGTTCTCGATGGTTGATAAGATTATCGATAAAGGTGACAACTATATCGTAGGCGTAAAGAATGTGACAATCGATGAACCTTTCTTCCTCGGACACTTTCCTCAGGAACCTGTTATGCCGGGTGTCCTGCAAGTCGAGGCCATGGCCCAGACCGGTGGCCTGCTGGTGCTTGACTCTGTCCCTGATCCAGAGCGCTACTCGACATATTTCATGAAGATCGATAACGTGAAATTCCGTCAGAAAGTGGTTCCCGGCGACACACTTGTGTTCCACGTATCGTTCATGACCCCCATGCGTCGCGGCTGTGCCATGATGAAAGGATATGCATTCGTAGGAGAGAAGATTGTCACCGAGTGCGAATTTATGGCACAGATTGTAAAAAACAAGTAAGCCCACCTGATTATATTATCCCCCCCTAAAACACTAACACATACGACATGATACATCAACTGGCAGTAGTACATCCCGAGGCCAAGATAGGCCGTGACGTTGAGATAGGTCCATTTGCAGTAGTGGCCCGTGACGTCGAGATAGGAGACGGTACGGTCATAATGAATAACGCTACGATTCTTGACGGAGCACGTATAGGCCGCAATTGTCGGATATTTCCAGGTGCCGTGATATCTGGTATCCCTCAGGATCTCAAATTCAAAGGCGAAGAGACTCAGGCTATCGTGGGTGACAACACCACGTTGCGTGAGTGTGTGACTGTAAACCGTGGCACAGCCTCAAAGGGTAAGACTGTCATTGGTAGCAATTGCCTTATTATGGCTTACAGCCATGTGGCTCACGACTGCTCAATAGGTGATTATGTGATTATATCCAATGCCTCGCAGGTTGCAGGCGAAGTGGTCATAGACGACCATGCTGTCATAGGCGGTGGCACATTGATTCACCAGTTCAGTCACATTGGCCCGCACGTAATGATACAGGGGGGATCAAAGATCAACAAGGATATACCGCCGTTTGTAAAAGCCGCTCGTGATCCAATCGCTTATACAGGCATCAATATCGTGGGGTTGCGCCGGCGCAATTTCTCGCCCGAGGACATTAACGCCATACAGGAGATATACCGCTACCTGTATCTGTCACAGCTTAATGTGAGCGATGCCATCGAGCGTATCGAGGCCGAGATACCTCAGAGCGAGGTGCGGGATCAGATCCTTGACTTTGCCAAAGCATCCACCCGCGGTATATTGCGCGGTTACGAATGGTGCTGAAGATATTCGATTTTTTTTCATGTTAGCAAGGCTGTGTCTGTCCCCATCGGGAAGGCTTGGCCTTGTTTTTTTTGACACGGCAATGAAACTTTTTTGAGACAGTGCCGTCTAATGTGTTAAGAAAGCCGTTTCGACAATCGGATATATTTCCGTAAAATTATTATAAACCATATATCACAACATTAATCAATGAAGAAAATTGCAATCAAAGCATTGATGGTTCTTGGCGGACTGTTGATGCTGGGTCAGACAGCACAGGCTCAGATGCCCCTGCCGGTTGATCCCGAGGTGCGTATCGGACACCTCCCCAATGGCCTTACCTATTACATACGTCACAACGAGACCCCAAAGGGACAGGCCGATTTTTATATAGCACAGAAAGTAGGTTCGGCCCTCGAGGAAGACAATCAGCGCGGTCTTGCCCATTTTCTGGAGCACATGTGCTTTAACGGCACCGAGAATTTTCCCGGCAATACGCTTATAAGTTGGCTGGAGTCGGTAGGTGTCAAGTTTGGTTATAACCTCAATGCCTATACATCGATTGACGAGACTGTCTACAATATCTCTAATGTTCCCGTTGATCGTGAGAGTGTTCAGGATTCATGTCTGCTCATTCTTCATGACTGGGCCGATGCATTGTTGCTCGACACCGATGAGATCAACAAAGAGCGTGGTGTGATACACGAGGAGTGGCGTCGCACCACAGTGGGCCAGCAGCGTATTCTGGAGACCCTCTTGCCTACGATATATCCCGACTCCAAGTATGGATATCGTCTGCCTATCGGCACGATGGAGGTAGTAGACAACTTTGATCCACAGGCCCTGCGCGATTACTACGAGGCCTGGTATCGTCCCGATCAGCAGGGTATCATTGTGGTCGGTGATATCGATGTTGACCGTATAGAGAACAAGATCAAGGAGATGTTCTCTCCCATCAAGATGCCCGAGAACGCCAAGGAGCGCGTATATCTCGGAGTCCCCGATACCCCAGGCACAATATACGCCATAGGAAAAGACAAGGAGCAGACCGTGCAGATAGCCCAGATGATGTTCAAAACCGACGTATTCCCCGATTCGCTTAAGGGTGATGTATCTTATCTTGCTGTCTCATATCTTACCGATATGATGACATCGATGCTCAACAACCGCCTCAACGACATGATGTCCGATCCTTCGACACCGTTTGCCCAGGCAGGTGCAAGCTATGGTGAGTTCCTGGTTGCCAAGACAAAGGATTCATTCAACATTGTTGCCGTAGGCAAGGACAATGACATACGTCCTGCCTTTGAAGCAGTTTACCGCGAGTTGCTTCGCGCCCAGCGTGGAGGCTTCACCCACTCCGAGTATGACCGTGCCCGCAGTGAGTACCTTTCACGCCTTGAAAAGTCTTACAACGAGCGCAACAAACGTCAGAGCGAGTCTTATGTAAATGAATATGTGCGTCACTTTATCGACAATAATCCCATACCTGGTATCGAGACAGAGTATCAGATAATGAATATGATCGCCAATCAGATACCTGTAGAGGCCATCAACCAGACGCTCGCCCAGCTCATCACCCCCGACAACCGCGTGTTCGTAGCCATTCTGCCCGATGCTGAGGGAATCCATTTTCCCACCGACACCGAGATTGCCGAGCTTATCGCCAAGGTTGACGCCGAGGATATAGCCCCCTTTGTAGATGAGGTAAAGAGCGAACCTCTCATTGAGAACCTCCCGACTCCCGGCAAGATTGTGGCCGAGAAGACCCTCGACCAGTGGGGTGCTACCGAACTGACACTCTCCAACGGGGTTAAAGTGATCGTGAAGTCAACCGACTTCAAGGACAACGAGATCCTCTTCAACGCTACCGCCAAGGGTGGTTCATCAAAAGTAGCCGACAGCCATGCCAATGAACTTATCTTCATGCAGTATGCGCTTGGAGCACGAGGCCTTGGCTCATACACCAGCAAGGATCTTGACAAATATCTCGCAGGTAAGCAGTGTGCTGTATCTCTGTCGGTCGACGACTATACACGCGATGTTAAAGGCAATACCACCGTCAAGGATCTCCCCACGCTTATGGAGCTCATATATATGACATTCACCAACCTCACCATCGACCCCGCCGAGTATGAGGCTCTCCAGAAGATGCTCGTAGGCGTGCTTGCCAATCAGGAAAAGAATCCCCAGTTCATATTCCAGCGCGACCTCACAAGTGCTCTTTACAATAACCCCCGCCGTCAGGTCATCAACAGCGACATCATCAACGCCGCCAAGCGCGAGGACATTGTACGTATGGCCCACGAGTTCACATCCAATGCCGCCGACTATACATTTATCTTTGTAGGTAATGTCGACATGGAAACACTCCGTCCTCTGCTCGAGCAGTACATCGCCACTCTGCCCGCCGACAAGAACAAGACTGTCAACGAGATCGTCCTCAATCCAGCTCTCGCAATGAACGGCGGTACGAAGACCGACAACTTCACCACCCCCATGGAGACCCCGCAGACCTGGGTGGCTATCATAGCCAGTGCCGATGTACCATTCTCTTCAAAGGAACAGAAGGTAGCCTCTATCGCCGGTCAGATCATGAGTAAGCGACTGCTTGATACCGTACGTGAGGAAATGGGTGCCGTCTATTCAATCGGAGCACAGTCCAGTCTTGGACGTATCAACAAGCCCAACACAATCATGCAGACATCATTCCCCATGAAGCCCGAGATGAAAGCCGAGGTTCTTGACTTCATCGCTAAAGAATTCAAGGCAATGGAGTCGAATGTTACGGCCGAGGAGCTTGCCAAGGTTGTCGAGTTCATGGTGAAGAATGCCAAGGAGGAGGTCGAGCTCAACCGTCCGTGGCTTAACGCCATCAGCGCGACACTCATCAACAATGTCGACACATTCAACGGCTCGGTAGATGTCCTCAACAGCATCACCGTACAGGATGTACAGGACTACATGAAGGCCCTCAACGCCTCGGGCAACTACCGTGTGGTTGTCATGGATCCTGCCGAGTAACTTATACAGGCTATTATAACACAGAAACAGCCGCTTCGGATGCAATTCCGGGCGGCTGTTTTCTGTTTGGTGTCTGCGTCATACAACAAGAGGCTGTGTCAAAATAGGCGTAGCCTATTTTCATAACCTGTTGTAAAACATAAAACAAAGCCCTGACTTTCGC
>CAXHRO010000022.1:0-50304 GCA_964018905.1 uncultured Muribaculaceae bacterium | reverse complement strand
TTACAGCGTCATGGTCGCAAGAACTATGCGTTTTATCCTATTGTAATCGCCGATAGCAGGGCACCACGAGATGGTAAGTTTATTGAAAGGATAGGTTCCTACAACCCGAACACTAATCCTGCTACAATAACATTGAATTTCGAACGGGCTTTGTATTGGGTTAACTGCGGTGCTGAACCCACCGACACAGTACGTGCAATCCTCTCGCAAGAGGGTGTCCTCCTGAAGAAACACCTACAGGGTGGTGTCAAGAAGGGTGCTTTCGACGAGGCCGAGGCAGAACGTCGTTTCGCTGACTGGAAAGCCAAAAAGCAGGCTGCTGTCGATGCAATGAAGACCTCAATGGCATCGAAGAAAGAGCAGGCCGCCAAACAGCGCCTCGAAGACGAGCAGGCCAAGAACAAGGCTAAGGCTGAGGCTGTAGCCAAGAAACTGGCCGAGATCGCAGCAGCTAAGGCGGCAGCCGAGGCTGAGGCAGCCGCAACAGAAGAGGCTCCTGCCGCAGAAGAGACCGTAGCCGAATAAAACAAGGTATAATCTTGGTGGATACAACTCCACGACGACTACATCAGTACAAAAAGAGACATTGCAACAATAGCGATGTCTCTTTTTTTGATCTCATAATATCTCTCTTTTGATCACATAAACAGATACTTTACAAGGATATCGTTCTACCTATCCACCAAACATAAAGAAGAGTACGGTCAGCCACATACATACATACATACATACATACATACATACATACATACATACATACATACATACATACATACATACATACACACATCAGATGCGCCTGCTATTCAAGGCATCAAGCATCTTCTGCAATACTTCCCGCACAGCACGCAACCTCTCTATCGCTTCAAATCTACGCGATACCCCTGAGTGATTGCGACGTATCTGATCCTGTGCGGCTTCAAGTTTCAACCCTTTCTCCTTGACAAGAAAATATATCATACGTATTATCTCTATATCCCTCGGAGTGTAGAACCGTGTACCTTTGTCATTACGCTTGGGCTTCACCACAGTAAACTGACTCTCCCAGAACCGAAGCGTAGACGGAGCCACTTTTATTATTTCGGCCACTTCACTTATCTTATAATATTTCTTGTTCAAACTATCCATATCCTAAAAAAGACGATCAGTCCATCACATGTCCTGCATTCTCGGCAACCTCCACCATAGCGGCATACTCCTCGGGGGTAAGATCCTGGAAATAATAGTTGACCGGATTCTGCGGCACACCCTTGAGACGTACCTCATAGTGCAGATGCGGGCCGGTAGACTTACCGGTATTCCCAACCTTGCCGATAAGATCACCTCGTTTTACCTGCTGTCCGGGTGTTACCAAAATTTCACTTAGATGAGCAAAACGGGTTGTATAATTAAACCCGTGATCCAATTCGATCAAGTTACCATACCCACTCATGCTTCGCCCGGCACTCTTCACCACACCGTCACCTGTAGCATATACAGGAGTACCTATAGGAGCCGAAAAGTCCATACCTTCATGAAATCTCACAGTGCCATATACAGGATCGACCCTTCGTCCGTAACCCGACGCCATCTGCCTCAGATCTTTGTCGGCCACAGGCTGTATCGAGGGAACGTGAGCAAGACGATCCTTTCTCTGGAGCGCCAACTCGCGCAATTGCTCAAACGATCCTATCTGTGTATATACCGACTGCTCCAAAACATTCATCTTGCGGGATACATTAGCAACCAGAGCGGCATCATTGAGTGAATTCATAATGACATCAGGCTCAGACGGGTCAAGCCCAGCATACCTTTGGGCATCACTTATAGGATCGGCCTGCATCATCACACGGTAGAAGTTGTTATCCCGTTCGGCCAAATTATCCATAACATCAATAGCGGCAGATAAACGCTGGTCAAGCTCAGCCAGCCTGGAACGAAGCTGTTCATTGTCATCTCGCAACATCTTCTCACGCGGAAGTTCCATCATCGCATACAGCCCTAACCCCACAACAGCCGTTATGGCTGCAACTTCACCGGTACGAAGAATCACGCTCCACAACCGCTGACGCGGAGAACGATAGACACGCTCGTAAGATTCGGTCAAAGGATTATATCTGAAGTATACTTTACGGCTCACGTGATTGCACTTTAATAAAAAAAGCAGTAAATTTGCACGATTGAATACGCAAATATAAGCAATTCAATTCAAATATTCAACAAGAACAACAACTTTATAACAATAATATGCTCACAGCCAAAGAAATAAGAGAATCATTCAAGGATTTCTTCCAGTCCAAGGGGCACCAGATCGTACCATCAGCCCCCATGGTCATCAAAGACGACCCGACACTGATGTTCACCAATGCCGGCATGAACCAATTCAAAGACATCATACTCGGCAATGCACCGGCCAAGTACCAACGTGTGGCGGACTCACAGAAGTGTCTGCGTGTAAGTGGCAAACACAACGACCTTGAAGAAGTAGGAATGGACACATACCACCACACAATGTTCGAGATGCTCGGCAACTGGTCATTTGGCGACTACTTCAAGCAAGAAGCTATCGACTGGGCCTGGGAATATCTTGTCGATGTACTCAAGCTCGACCCTGAGCGCCTGTATGCAACCGTATTTGAGGGCGCCGCTGACGAAGGGCTGTCACGTGACGACGAAGCCGCAGCCATATGGGAGAAGCACTTACCCAAAAGCCACATTATAAACGGCAATAAGCACGACAATTTCTGGGAGATGGGCGATACGGGTCCATGCGGTCCATGCTCGGAGATCCACATAGACCTGCGGTCGGACAGCGAACGCGCGGCAATATCCGGTGCAGAGATGGTCAACCATGACCATCCTCAGGTAATCGAGATCTGGAATCTCGTATTCATGCAATACAACCGCAAAGCCGACGGCTCACTGGAGCCACTGCCGGCAAAAGTCATTGATACCGGCATGGGATTCGAACGACTGTGTATGGCACTCCAGGGCAAAACATCAAACTACGACACAGATGTGTTCACTCCTCTCATAAACCGCATAGCAATGCTCTCGGGCAAGCAGTATGGTGTTGCCACCAAGGTCGATATAGCCATGCGAGTGATAGCTGACCACGTGCGCACAATCGCATTCTCTATCGCCGACTCACAATTACCCTCAAATGCCAAAGCCGGATATGTGATTAGACGCATCCTGCGCCGTGCCGTACGTTATGCCTACACATTCCTTGACCAGAAACAGGCATTCATGTATCGTCTTGTCGACACACTCATTGAAAGTATGGGGGCCGCTTATCCTGAGATATCCAAACAACGTGACCTGATAATGAAAGTCATCAAGGAAGAAGAGGACTCATTCCTACGCACTCTCGAAAACGGTATACGCATGCTTGATAACGCCATCAAAGTCGCTCAAGCCGAGGGAAAAGCACAAATTTCGGGCAAGGAAGCATTTGTGCTTTACGATACCTACGGATTTCCTCTCGACCTGACCCAGCTCATTCTGAAAGAGAACAACATGACCCTTGACCAGGCTGAGTTTGACAAAGAGATGGATGCACAGAAAACCCGTGCCCGCAACGCCGCCGCCGTCGAAGCAACCGATTGGGTTGTAGTACGCGAAGGCGAGCAAAAGTTTGTAGGGTACGACATGACTGAGTCTCCCGCTCAGATTCTGCGCTACCGTCGAGTAAAGCAAAAAGACCGCGAGTACTATCAGATAATCCTGTCAGTCACACCGTTCTATGCTGAGATGGGTGGTCAAACCGGAGATCGCGGCACACTGACAAACGGCAACGAGGTTATAGAAATATATGATACAAAACGCGAAAACGGCATAGGTGTACACCTCTCAAAGAAGCTACCCTCCGACATCAACGCTACGTTTGAGGCAAAAATCAACACAAATGCCCGACTTGCGACTTCGTGCAATCACACAGCTACCCACCTGTTACATCAGGCACTCCGCGAGGTTCTTGGAACACACGTAGAACAGAAAGGCTCTTTTGTATCACCCGATGTACTACGTTTCGACTTCTCTCATTTCCAAAAAGTCACACCCGAGGAGCTTTGCGAGGTAGAGCGAATAGCCAACCGTCGCGTACGTCAGGCCATTCAACTCGACGAGCACCGCAACGTCCCCATTGCAAACGCCATGGAGATGGGAGCAATGGCTCTCTTTGGCGAAAAATATGGCGAGGAGGTCCGTGTCATAAAGTATGGCGACTCGGTTGAACTGTGCGGCGGCACACACGTTGCCAACACAGGCAATATCGGCATGATAAAGATAGTGTCGGAAAGCAGCATAGCCGCCGGTATACGACGCATCGAGGCCATTACCGGTGAGCGGGTTGAGAAGGAACTTGACGATATGATCGAAACTCTAAAACAGGTTTCATCAATGCTCAACAATGCGCCTAATGTTCTCCAGGCTCTACGCAAAGCCGTAGATGAGAATGCCGATCTGCGCCGTCAGGCCGAAGATTACTTTAACGAGCGTGTCAGCAACCTCGCCAAAGAACTGCTGTCAAAAGCCAATATAATCAATGGCATAACTGTTGTATCAATGGAAGGCATACGAATAGCCGACGTGGTGAAAGGGGTAGCGTTCAACCTTCGCGCAATCTCTCCCGAGCACACTGCATTCATCGCAGCTACCGTTGACCCGACCAACAAGCCTCTGCTCACAGTCATGCTAACCGATGATCTTGTAAAGGCCGGTCTCAATGCATCAACCATAGTCCGAGAAGCAGCCAAGTGCATCAAGGGTGGTGGTGGCGGCCAACCAGGATTTGCACAGGCTGGCGGTAAAAATGCCGAAGGCATATCTATGGCAGCTGAAGCTCTTAAAGCGGCAATCAAGTAACATACTTGTCAAATAAATACCTAATTATAATATAAGGGTGAACATGATTTACCACCTTGTGGTACATGTTCACCCTTGCTATACTTACTCCAAATGATATTACATTCGGTTGAATAGACAGAGCCAAAAATAATACTATTATCTGATAAACAATAACAAATAGAATTAAGACACATTTTATTGTAAAATTTTTATGCCAGCACTGTTGCAAAGCGAAGCTCCTCACGTATCTTAGTTGTAATGAAGAAAGAATTGCTGACATCGGTTTTCGAGCGACTTAGAGGACAATTGTTCTCAAAGGCACGTGGCGTAGTGCAGAACCGGGATGACGCACAGGATATCTTACAGGATGCTTTTGTAAGACTATGGAGTTCCAAAATCAATATCGAGCACCCCTCCCATGCCGAGGGCCTGTTCAATGTCACCGTCAAAAACCTGTCTATAGACTACTACCGGCGTTCACAGGATCACCCTACAAGTACCATTGACAATGGTTTTGACCGGGACAATGAAGATGACGATAGTCACGAACGCGAGGATGTGCTAAGACAGGTGAATGAGATTATCTCCAGACACCTGTCGGGGCGAGACCGTGAAATACTGCTTCACCGGGACCGGGACGGATGGGATTTTGAAGAGATTGCCGAAGAATACAATCTGACAGCAGCCAACGTACGAATGATAGTAGCACGAGCACGCCGTACAGTAAGAGATATCTACAGGAAAACCGAGACAATATAAAATCAAGTAACACCAACCAAACATAATATGCCACTTGACAACAAACAATTAACCGGGCTGATAGAGCGATACTTCAACGGTGACACGACCGTCGAAGAGGAGCGCATGCTTCTTGAAGAACTTTGTCACAGCACTGTAGACACACCCGAGGCAAACGAAGCCCGAGCCGTCTTAGGCTTCAGCCTGATTCAACCGACAACAAAGCGCCACGGAAACAGACGCATATCATATCTACGAGCTGCAGCATCAATCACTATTCTCCTGGCAACTGCCCTGGCCGGATATCATCTATTCCCCGACCACCGCACAGAGGCGGAATGCCTTGCATACATAAACGGAAAAAGAATCACCGATAGCGAGGCTGTAATGGAACTGATGATCGAAGGACTTTCAAACATCGCAGACGCTGCCGAAGAATCCAAAGCACAGACTATCGGCTCACTTGAAGAACTCGTATCGGCAATGAACCAGATAGACTCATTTTAGAACCGATTCAACTATAAAATCCACACATATGTTAAAACGAATTGTAATCACGGCCATCATGATATTGATCGCAATAGTCACTTTCGCACAGGAAGGGCTAACGATAGACCGATTCTTCGATGATGCATACCAATCTCAGTCAGGTATCACATCGGTAAACATCTCCGGTGACCAACTTAAACAGTGGAAATGTGACATCTCACTCTATCGCAGTATCACAGTCGAGAACAACATGACAGAAGCAGAAGAGATGGAGCGCGCAGTCAAGAAGGACGGCGTACATGCCACATCTCGCACCGTCTCAATGACCAACGGGCATATCTACTTCGGGTACTATGCTCTGCCACCCGTCAAAGGGAAGAACCGGTTCATAATATTTATGAGAAGCCGAGACAAAGAGAACCCTGCTAATGTAAACAGCACTCGTACAGATCTGTTCTACATTGAAGGCGAGACATCACCCGAGCAACTCAGCGACATGCTACGGTCAATCAAGATAAAGAAATAATCCATCACACCTAATCACCTAAAATGAAAACCATAACATTATCGTGCCTGATTATACTGATGTCCCAGGCATACGCGTCGGCTCAGACCGCAGAAACAGACACAGTCAAAGTGATTCCAAACGTCAATACAGTCACAGTTACAAAAGAAGGAAACAATACAATCGTAACAGCGAGGATACCGACCGACGACAATACCGGATCATTTGACCAATATACCTATAAGGTATCCATTGATAACAATCCACACGACAAGGCCGTAGATGCCGACGACATCATACTTAAACTGCCTTTTATAAAAAACAAGGAGATCGAACCATCCAGGAAGAAGAACGGCAAGTGGAAGACACAGCGATACATCACAGGCTTGAAATATGTGTATTGGGGCTGGAACTTCAATTACGCATACAAGTCCGGCATCAAAAATTGCTTTGAACTCTCGGTAGCCGACTTCATAGGCATCGACTGGCGCACTTCACCCAAAACCACACTTGGTGTCGGACTTGGATTTGGATTTAACCGCGTTACAACCGACGACCATATGTTATTCGTAAAGAACGGAGACGCACTTGATGTGGCCGTCGCCCCTGAGAACGCTGAAGTTGATTATGCCCGCTGGGATATGCTACGCTTTCAGGTTCCATTGATGTACAGCCAGAAACTCTCCGGCAACTTCGGATTCGCGCTGGCCTCCATCATCAACTTCAACACATACTCTACAGCCACCAACCGCTATAAAACAGGCCGCACCCGTTATACCGAGACAATCAAGGGTATAAACCAACGGCTTCTCACAGTCGACCTTATGGCTACTGTAGGATTCGTAGGTAACATGGGCGCATATGTGAAGTGGAGTCCGATGACGGCCATGCAACAGAAATACGGACCTTCATTCCGGAACTTCTCTATAGGTGTAAACTTCAACTTCTAACTTTCTCAGAAAAACAACATGAAACAATATATCCTCACTATGGTTGCCGCACTGGTCGGCACATGCGTGACAATAGCCGCTGATAACAATGTCACAGGTGACACACTTGTAACTGTCACAACCCCATCAACGTTGATAATAACCGAATCAGCCCAAGGTATATCACTCAATATCAAAGACATCAAAAACGATTCAACCACAACGATGCTTATTGCCGACTACAATGCAAACACTACGGTATCAGTGGATCAGCATACATCACGGTTCCAGGCATTCACAAGTGACGGCTGTGCCATCGGCCTCAAGACAAGTTCCAAGTGGGAAGTAATCTCAGGCGGACTCAACATAGGTCTCGTCAAAGCACTCGACCAGCCGGACGGCCTTGACCTGCAATGGGCAAAATCATTTGAGATAAGTTGGCTCAATACCCTTGCCGTCAGATACAGCCACAAGTCGATCGCCGTATCACTCGGAGTAGGTCTTGACTGGCGTAACTATAACACAACCACCCGCAACCATTATATGATTCCCGATGACAATACCGGCATATCAATCATGCCATATCCCGATGGTGTCACTCCAGGCAACTCTCGCATCAAGATATTTAGTCTCGGATTCCCACTCCTATATACTCAGAAGATCCCCGGCACGAAATTGTCCATCACCGCCGGCGGCATTTTCAACATCAACACACACGCATCGCTTAAGACAACCTACAAGAACGAGTGGGGCAATAGTGTCGAGGAATACTCGGAGGGGATAAGCCGTCGCAAAGTAAGCTTTGACATATATGGCTCGATACACCTGTATAAAGGAGTAGGTATATATGCAAGGTATTCACCTCAATCGGTTCTATCGGGCGTATCAGTACCAAAGTTCCAGCCACTATCGGTGGGCATAAGCCTGCTCATGTAAGAGCGAGCCACACTTATATTGTCATTGGAGATATGACTTGCCGCCATATTTCCAATGACAATGCTTTTTAAACAAGCTCTTACTTTTTATTCATTGCAAAATCCTATTCAAAATGGCTTACGATACTTGTCGGGAGCCACATCATCAAGGATGCTCAGATATGAATTATAACGTGAGCGGGATATATAATTCTCACCTACGGCCTTAAGAACCGCACAATGAGGTTCGTGGGTATGCGTGCAATTACCAAAGCGACACTCCCGTCCTATCGCGAATATCTCAGGGAAATAATGCGATACTTCATGCTCGTCCATTTCAATAGTACCAAACCCCCTGATTCCGGGAGTGTCGATAATCGCACCGCCACCGGGAAGATCAAACATTTCGGAGAATGTTGTCGTATGCATTCCCTGATCATGTGCATCGGATATAAGCGCCGTCTTTTGGTTGACACCAGGTATAAGATCATTGATCACAGTACTTTTGCCAACTCCTGAGTTACCTGAGAAAAGAGTGATCTTGTGGAGCAGTTTCTCACGCAACACGTCTATACCGTCACCACGCTTGGCACTGACATGAACCGTATCGTATCCTATAGAGTCATACAGATACGTCACCGCATCAAGAAACTCACGGTCCTCATCACTTTCAAGGAGGTCAATCTTGTTAAATATGACAAGAGCCTTGACCCGGTAGGCCTCGGCAGTGGCAAGAAACCTGTCGATGAACGTAGTGGACGTCACCGGATGGGCAAGCGTCACAACAAGTGCCGCAAGGTCAATATTGGCCGCGAGGATATGCGACTCCTTGGAAAGATTACTCGCACGACGTATTATATAATTGCGACGAGGCTGAATAGCGGTTATGAAAGCCGTACCGTCGGCATTAGGCTGAACAGCTACCTGATCACCCACAGCAACCGGATTGGTTGTACGAAGTCCTTTAAGACGAAAGTTACCTTTTATCTTGCAATTCAAGAAATCTCCATCAGGAGACTTGACCACATACCAGCTACCGGTATTCTTTACTACTGTCATAGGATATTCCATGAGTGCAAAGATAGACATTTGGTTCAACAGGTGCAAATATTACATTTTTCCATAGATTTGGACGAAAAAATGTAAATATCAATAAATTTTTATTGGGATTAATTAAAAATAATCTAATTTTGCGTCTGATGAGAACTATCCAAGCATATTTTGACTTAGTAAGTAAGTGCAGAATTTAATAATTTATACCCCATAGTACCTAATTAGAATATCAGAAGTTTAACAATTAAATTCAAGTAAATCATGAATGCGGAGAAAATCGGAACCAATGCCGGCCTCGTATGGAATGCACTCAATGAGGCAGATGTCTTAGGCACAAAGCAACTCAAAAAGATCACCAAGCTGAAGGATAAGGAATTATACGCCGCAATAGGCTGGCTTGCCCGTGAAGACAAGATCAACATATCGGAGAGCGAGGACGCAAAAGAGCTTCTTGTATCCCTTGTACAGGACTGCTAAGGACAACAACGAGCCAGCCTTTAGCAGGCAACTTAAAGCCTAAACAATAAAACACCCGGGAATATTCCCGGGTGTTTTATTGTTTATAGAAAGAGTGGGGGGATGATTACTCCTCGGCTGCTTCTACCTCAGCACCGACAACAGTTGCAGATGTCTTGATATTGGGTTGCTCAAGTCCATAATGTTTCTTTCGGTCGAGCCCCTTAAGATAAACAGCAAGAAGCAACGCCATGACACCGAAGCATGAGAATATTATCATTGGCACTGTATAATCGTAGTGTATAAAGAAATCGGCCGGAGGCTCAACACCTTGTGCCTTATAGGCCGCAAGCTCTTTCAAGTCAGCCACGACGGCCGGGTTTGAGGCATTGACACCATCAAGGACATATCCTATAAGCAACGGAACAAGACACAAACCGATGTTCTGTACCCAGAAGATCAGACAGTAGGCACTGCCCAGCACTTTCTCTTCGATGATCTTTGGAACCGAGGGCCACAGAGCAGCAGGCACAAGAGCAAAAGAAACACCCAGCACGACTATGGTAACATATGCCAGCAGTTTGCTGTGAGTGACAGGCAGGAGGAATGCAAAGATAAGGTGACAGGCTATAAGCAACATCGCGCCATATATAAGCATGGTAGCCCCCTTTCCACGACGATCAAGGAAATTGCCAAGAAACACTGTTATAACAGCGGCACCAATAGGGAACCAACGGAAAATATTGGAAGCCTCCTGGGCTGATATGTCACCTATATTACACTGAAGCATCTCTGCACCATAGGCCTGGAAAGGGAAGATTGCCGAGTAATAAAGAACGCACAGCAACGCCACAACCCAGAATATGTGACTTGAGAAAATCTTTTTGATATCCGAAGCCTTGAATTCTTCGTCAGAGACGTCCTCTCCATTCGCATCCTTGCCCAACTGACGATCAAGACGTGTATCCATCACACAGAACACACAGAACGAAATAAGACCAATGCACACAAGAGCTGTACAGAAAGCCACCGGAGCCACAACCGACCCCATGCTTGATGCAATCCATGGCGATATCGAGAAGATCGCAAACACCCCGACACGGGCGATTGCCATTTCAAGACCCATAGCGAGAGCCATCTCCTTTCCTTTGAACCACTTGGCAATGGCCTTCGATACCGTAGTACCAGCCATCTCACATCCACAGCCAAAGATCATGAAGCCGAAAGCCGCCATCTTTGCACTTGCCGGCATATCTATCCACCATGAGTCAAGCCAGGACTCGAGACCGGTTCCAGTCATCCAGTTGCTTATACCATATAGCTTGATAAGAGCTCCGATCACCATAAGAGAGGCCGACAGTACGCCGGTAAAGCGGATGCCAGTCTTGTCAAGAATAAAACCCGCTATGATAAGGAACCCACATACATTAAGTATGTACTCTGACGACCGGTATGTGCCATATGCGGCCGAATTCCAGTCGAGCTGAGGTTCCAAAAGACTCTTAAGAGGAGCCATGACATCAACAAACATGTAGGCAAAGAACATCATAAGCGCTATCAGTATCAGCGCTGTCCAGCGTGCCCATGCCTTGTCGTTGAGATAAAGTTGAACTTGTTTGGTCATAATGTGTTATAATTAATAATGATTTGATCTACAACCGTACTAATTTATAGGATAACGACAATATCTTAGTGCAAAAGTACTGAAAATAATTCGTCACATCGTGTTATTTTTTTATTTTTGTCAAAATTTACCGACAAAATCATCACCAGACATGACAAATATCACAATAAGACCGGTTGACAACACCACTGACCCTGTCATCACATCAATTCACCGTCTGTACCACGAGTCATTCCCAAAAGAGGAACGTCGTCCATGGGATATGCTTACAGGATTGATTGAATCACACATGCCTTATTTCAAGCTATTCGCCGCACAAGACCGCAACGGATGTTTTGTCGGCTTCATAAGCCGATGGATATTGCCCGGCGCATACTATATCGAAC
Source organism: uncultured Muribaculaceae bacterium (assembly GCA_964018905.1). Classification (GTDB taxonomy): domain Bacteria; phylum Bacteroidota; class Bacteroidia; order Bacteroidales; family Muribaculaceae; genus JAAVFS01. The sequence continues at coordinate 38,383 of CAXHRO010000022.1, read as the reverse complement.
ACTTCGCTGTAGAGCAAGACCGCCGTAGCAACGGAGTAGGGGGATACATACTGGACAATATATTGAAAGACTCCTCCGACAGGCCTGTAGTGCTTGAGGTCGAACTGCCTGATGCTAATTCCGACGCCCCACGTCGCATAGCTTTCTACAATCGTCACGGCTTCAATGCCATGGATGACTTTGTGTATTTCCAGCCTCCATATGCACCGGGATTACCCGACGTCCAACTCATGCTAATGACGACAAAGCCACTTGACGACCCCAAGGCTTTCACGGTTATGCTACACACGCTCGTATACAATCAATAACCCGGCACACAGTATTTCAATATGGCTCTTTTCGACAACCGCCCGTACACGTTTGACCGCGTCATACGCATACTCTTCACACTGGCAATAGTGACAGGTATACTATATCTGCTCAATCTGCTGAAAGGGGTTCTGCTGCCATTCTGCATATCATGTCTTATAGCCTATATACTCGAGCCTTTCGTTCAACACAACCGTCGCATATTCCACCTGAAAGGACGGTTCATCGCCATAGTGCTGACCTTGCTCGAAGCCACAGCCATCATTGCAATCCTCGGATGGCTTTGTATTCCATCAATTGTAAAAGAAATGCACCAGATGGGAGAATTGCTTGCAAGATATGCCGACAACACCAGCTACCATATACCATTGCTTCCCGACTCGATACATGATATGCTACGGTCAAACTTTGATCTTAAATCATTAGCCCAACGCATAACCAGCGAAGACATAGACACAATGCTGTCACGCGGTTCATCCCTGTTATCTGACGGACTGAATTTTGTAATAGGCTTACTGGGATGGTTTGTCATATTTCTCTATGTAATCTTCATCATGCTCGACTACGAACGTCTGATGTTGAGTTTCAGGATCATGGTACCTCCCAAGTACCGTCGCATCTCATATAAAATAGGTCGCGATATCAAGACCAGCATGAACCATTACTTCCGCGGCCAGGCTCTAATAGCGGTAATCGTAGCCGTTATCTATGCCATAGGATTCTCAATAGCCGGATTACCCTTAGGCATAGTCATCGGACTGCTGAACGGAGTGCTCTTCATGGTGCCGTATCTCGTATATGTTTCCATTGTTCCTGTCACCTTGCTGTGTCTTGTTTACTCGGTCGACCAAAGTGTCGATTTCTGGACAATATGGCTGGAATGTGCTTGTGTATATGCTGTCGCCCAGACCATCGCCGATCTTATACTCACACCGAAGATCATGGGCAAGGCCATGGGTATGAATCCGGCGATCATACTACTGTCACTATCCATATGGGGTACACTGCTGGGATTCTTAGGAATGATAATAGCCTTACCGCTCACGGCCCTGCTGATATCATATTACGAGCAGTATGTTATAAACCGTTGCGACGGCACGACGATCAGAGAACGCAAGACTGAGATCAAAGCAATAAAGGAAATCTCGGGGGTGCGAAACAAGTAGCCAACCCAGCAATCATACCAGTTAAATATAGTTAAAGCGTTGCAATCGGTGCAACGCTTTAACTTTTTATGCGTCTTACTAAACACAACATAATTCATCACAATCACAATCTATCAAAATGTTTTTCAAGCACGCCTTATGGATAGGGCTTTTTATTACGGTGAGCCTGATATCAACAGCCACACAATACAGCATATCCGGCACTATCAAAAACAGCGACGGAGAGCCAGAGGCTTATGCAACCCTTCGACTGTACAACCTCAACGACACGGTAAAACCGGCAGTGCTGGGGACATCGGCCGACAACGGTCTATTCAATCTCGCGCCACATACAGCAGGTAACTATCGGCTCGTGATTAGTGCGACCGGGAAACGTGATTTCCGCACAGATATCGATCTAAGCAAGGAAAACCCTGATATACATCTTGACAATATAACACTGGCTGACATGACTAAGGATCTCGGTGCAGTAGATGTTATAGCCCAACGTCCGCTCGTTTCAAAAGAGATAGACAGAATAGGATATGACGTGCAGGCCGACAATGAATCCAGAACATCAACCGTACAGGAGATTCTGCGTAAAGTCCCGATGGTATCGGTTGATCCAGACGGAACCATCAAGGTCAATGGCTCATCAGACTTCAAGATTTACAAGAACGGACGCCCAAACAATAACTTCACCCGTAACGCCAAAGATGTATTCAGGGCAATCCCGGCATCAACAATAAAAAAAATCGAAGTCATCACCGACCCCGGAGCACGCGAAGATGCTGAGGGATCAAACGCGATACTCAACATCGTGACCATGCAGGGAACTTCCATAAAGGGGGTGATGGGTTCGGTGGGACTTAATACCAATACATCCAGCTTTATTCCTTCGCCCTATGCCATGATAATGACACAGATCGACAAGGTCACACTGTCTCTGAACGGAGGGATGTACAACATGTCGGGCAGAAACTATAAAGGTCGGTCAGAGTCAACATCCTTCTATGAAGAATCCCGTAACACTCTATATACATCAAGTTACAATGACCGTAATAAATCGTCGGGCAATAACGGATGGTTCTCAATCGAAGGAAGCTATGACATCGACACACTCAACCTGCTCACAGTCGAGGTTTCATCGTTTTTTTATAACGGAAAAACGCCTACATTCGGATCTACGGCAATGACTGATAAAAACAATGAGACACTATATAGCTTCGACACCCATACAACACGCAACAATATTAATTATCTGAGTCTTGACGGAGCCATAAACTATCAACATTCAACCAGGCACCAGGGCGAGACTGTGACATTGTCTTACATGATATCCAACAACCATAACTCTTCAGACTCCCAACTTGAATACTATAATGTTGTAAACCCGTTCTTTGACTACACCGGCATAAACAGCGACAATACCGAGAACTTCATGGAGCATACCGGCCAGCTGGATTGGACACGCCCCATCAACGACCGGCACAAGTTTGACATCGGTGTGAAGTTCATATTCCGAGACAATCACTCTGACGGCAACCGATATTATACGGGAGAGAACGAACATGACACCCCCACCGACTATATCCATCGTACCTCCATTGGAGCCACATACTTTGACTGGCGCTCAAAATTCGGTAAAGTGACATTACGCGGTGGCCTACGCTACGAATTCTCCCGACTCACGTCCAGGGACCGAATAGACAACGACAATAATTTCTCATCCAATCTAAGCGACTGGGTTCCGATGGCCGCAATAAACTATTCGATCAACGACGCACAGTCGATAAAACTATCATACAACACACGCATAAGCCGCCCAGGCATATCGACACTCAACCCGACAAGAGTGGTCACCCCTACATCCATAAGATACGGAAACCCGGATCTGAGCAGTTCAATGAATCACACATTCTCATTGAATTACAACATCATAAAACGACGATTCAACGCCGATATAACCCTATCATACAACTTTAGAAACGATGGGGTAAATGCCATGGAATGGGTAGACAACGATATAACATACTCGACCTACGGCAACATCGGCCAAAGCCGGTCGGTAAATCTCGGAGGCTATATGAGATGGATGATCACCAACACAACTTCATGGATGCTAAACATGGGTATAAATCATAGCACCTATATATATCCGGGACCCGATCTGAGACTTTCCAGACCGGGTGGTTACTATTATACACAACTGCAACAGAAATTACCAGGCAAACTGGATCTGCAACTATGGAACCATGCATTCATAGGAGGAGCCCAAAGCGTATACAATTATAGCGGGTTGTGTTCAGGCAACATACGCTATGGCATCACTGTAAGCCGTTCATTTCTCAAGGAGGACCGTCTTCAAACGAGACTGTCCATCCAGAATCCTTTCGGTCCATATACTACAAAGATGGTCTCTCGTAGTGTAAACTCGGGTGTCGACGGAAAAAGCACCTACTATCAATACAATGCTACATTTGTATCGCTGGCAGTCTCCTACCGTTTCGGCTCGCTCAACGCATATGTAAAGAAGGCTTCCCGGGCAGCATCCAATGACGATCTGTCAAGCAACCGTCCGTCAACAGGAAACTAAGAATATACCGAAAACACACAACAGCTTTCCATACATGTAATTTAACCGAAAGTAGTCACCCCATAGGTTCCCTCAGCAGGAGACTATGGGGTGACTCATTCAAGAAACCGCATGTGGTCATTTGTTTCCAAACACACGGCTGAGATACTTTTCGCCAAACCGTTGCAACTGTTCCCAGAAGCAAGGAACAAACAATGTCCCTACAAGTGCATTTACCGCCATACCGAATACCACTGCGGTACCGATGGCGATACGGCTCTGGGCTCCGGCACCTGTTGCAAACAACATGGGCATCACGCCTAACACAAAAGCCATTGCTGTCATCATAATAGGTCGAAAACGTACACGCCCGGCGTTCATGGCCGCCTGTCTGACCGATAGTCCCGATTTACGGTAATCAGCGGCATATTTCACTATAAGAATCGCATTCTTGGCCGATAGTCCCAGCAACAGAATAATACCGATCTGAGTATATATACTGATGCTTTGTGACATAATCCAGCATCCTACAATAGTTCCCAATACCGCCACGGGCATTGAAACGACAACAGCGACAGGATCGGTCCAATTTCCATATTGTGCAGCCATAACCAGGATAGTGACTATAACAGCAAAAAGCAAAACCATGGTGATCGTCGTACCATCCTGAGTTTCCTGATAAGCCTCACCGGTCCATGAATAGGAAAATGTATTGCCGACAGCACCTTTCACTATTTCCTCCATAGCCTTGATACCTTCTGAAGCACTTACATTGCGGGCCGGGGTCGCAGTAAGCGATGCTGTTTGATACATATTGTACCGGCTAACCGACGATAATCCCATCGACGGCCTGACCGTAGCAAATGATGAGAACGGGACCATATTACCATCTTCGTTTCTGACACTCAGTTTCAAAACATCATCCACCAGGCCTCGATCAACAGCATCGGCTCCTATATTTACCTGATACACACGCCCGAACTCAACAAAATCATTGACATAGCTACCTCCCATGAAGCTTGACAAAGTAGAGAATACCGAACTGAGCGCAATACCCTGCATCTTGACTTTATCACGATTGATGTCAATAGTAAATTGTGGAATTTCCCCTTCATAAAAAGTATTGATTTGCGAAAAACGATTGTCCTGTCGGGCAATAGACACAATCGCATCAACAGCTTGCTTCATATCCACGGGGCCATGGTTATTTATATCAAGCAACTGCATCTGAAGTCCCGATGACAGCCCAAGGCCGGGTATAGCAGGCGGGCAGACCGAAAACACCTCAGCAGCCTGGATGCAGGACAGCTCTTCATTAAGTTGATCCACGACACTGCGTGCCGACCTGTCATGACCACGTCGTTCATCCCATGGTTTCATCACAACAAAGAAGGAACCAAGATTACTGCCACTTCCTCCTGCAAGAAACGACATTCCGGTTATCGAGATAACGTCATCAACCTCGGGTTGAGCAAGAAGACGCCCCGATACCTCAGCCATAACCTGTCGTGTACGCTCCTCAGAAGCTCCGGCAGGCAACTGAACCGAAGTCATAAAATATCCCATATCCTCCTGAGGGATATATGATTCGGGCCATTTCACAAACCCCCATAATGCCACAGTACAAAGCAATACATATACAACCGACGCAACGAGCGGTTTACGAAGGAACCGACCGGCAATCACAGTATACAGACCAACAGTCTTTGTCCAGCCTTTATTAAACCATCGGTACAGGATAAAACGAGAAGCCTGTCGCGGCTTGAGAAACAGAGCACACATAGCAGGTGTAAACGTAAGTGCATTGAAACCAGAGAAGGCTGTCGACACAGCTATAGTCAAAGCAAACTGCTTATACAACTCTCCTGTAATGCCGCTTATGAATGCCGTAGGAATAAACACCGACAGCAACACCAGCACCTCGCTGATCACAGGCCCCTGCAGTTCGGTCATAGCCTGCCCGGCCGCCTGCTTTGGGGTCATTTTTCCGTCGTTGACAATACGTGCGCAGTCTTCAACCACCACTATCGCATCATCAACAACAATAGCGATAGCAAGCACCAGACCAAAAAGAGTGAGTGTATTTATGGTGAATCCCATAAGTTTCATCACAGCAAAGGTAGCTATCAGTGATACAGGTATCGTTATCATAGGGATTATCACGGCACGCCAGTTCTGCAGAAACAACAGAATTATAACCATGACAATCAGAGTTGTCTTGACTAACGTGACAAGAACATCATCTATTGAAGATGTTACAAAATCGGTTGTATTCATAAGAACACGGTAATGGATCCCCTCCGGGAAATATGGTTCAAGCTCGGCAAGCCGGGCCTTGACTCGAGAGGCCACATCAAGAGCATTCGCTCCGGGGGTCTGATAGACTGCGATAAGCCCGGCATCCTTACTAGAGACAAGAGAAGACATGCCATAGTTCTCACTGCCAAGATCTATCTTTGCAACATCCTTGAGTCTCAAGAAGTTATTTCCATCACTGCGAATGACAATATCGGCAAACTCATCGACCGAGACAAGCCGTCCTTTTGATACAAGAGTAAACTGGAATGCCTGGTCACCATCCATCGGAGGCGCGCCCACACTGCCGGCCGACACTTCCATATTCTGTGAACGTATGGCAGTCATGACATCCTCGGGAGTGACATTTCTAACCCTCATGACATCAGGATCAAGCCACACTCTCATACTGTAACTTCCGGCTCCCATAGCATCTGCACCACCGACGCCGTCAATACGCGCGAGTTCATCTACAATGTTACGCCTGGCATAGTTGGTTAGGTATAGTCCGTCATACATGTGAAGGCTATCTCCCTCGACAGCTACAAAAAGGATTATATCGGTTGACTCGCCTGTTACCGACACCCCCTGCTGTCTAACTGAGACAGGAAGTGCAGACTCGGCCAAAGCAACCCGATTCTGCACCTTTACAGTCGCCATATCAAGATCGGTGCCGTTCTCAAACGTTACCGTAAGTCCATATGAACCATCAGCACCAGAGTTTGAACTCATGTACATCATTCCCTCCACGCCATTAACCTGCTCCTCAATGGGTATACCGACAGTCTCAGCTACTGTCTCGGCATCGGCACCAGGATACATGGCCGAGACACGTACTGTAGGCGGAGTAATGTCGGGATACTGGGTCACCGGCAAAGACTTGACTGCAACCAGGCCGACAAGTATCATCAATAACGCCAGCACAGTGGCTAATACAGGCCTGTCAATAAAGAATCGTGAAAACATAACGATAGTATTTTAGAGTCGGTTCAAGATAAAAATCACCTGACTGTATCGGGACAGACTGTCATACCCGATCTCACCTTAAGCAATGCCTTGGTAACATATCTTTGTCCCGGTTTAATTCCTTCTGTAACAATTCTCATGGAATCGTTTACATGCCCGCCGGTCTGTACCGTGTGATATTCTACCTTGTCAGAGTCATTGACAATATACAGAAACTTGCCAAGCTGATCGGTTCCAATAGATGCATCCTTTACAAGAACAGCATGCGGATCACTTGCCACAGGCATATTGACTATGGCATACATTCCATCTTTCAATACCCCCGTGGGATTCTGTATCTCGACCTGTATATCTATTGTTCCGGTATTTGTAACAATATTTGGCGCTACATAACAAAGTCGACCGTAGAACACGCCGTTGATCGAATCATTGAATATAACCGGTATGGAATCATAATTGACCTTTCTATTCCTAAGATTGGATATTATCTCAAGATAGCGGGCATCCTCAACCGCAATATTTGCTTTCACCTTACGGTCATCGTAAACGGTAGTGAGCCTGACCGGTGATCCTCCGCCACTAAGATATTCCCCAACCGAAAAGGCAGGTGCCGCGGCACGCCCTTCAATAGGTGAAGTTACTGTACAATATCCAAGCATCGTATGGGCCGTGCTTACGGCGGCCTTCGCACTGCTTACGGCGGCCACTGCCTCATTCATGGCGCTCTCCGACTGTATTACATCCATCTGAGACACGGCATCACTGGCAAGAGCTTTTTTCATAGCGTTATAATGTCTCGTCGCATACTCCTCAGTAGCAATGGCAGTCGCAAGCTGAGCCTGAGCCTGCTGTAGCTGGTCACGGTATTGGGTATCCTCAATTTTAAACAGGACATCGCCAGGTTTTACTATATCACCATCGCCAAAGCGCTTATCCACAAGATAACCATTCACTCTTGCGACAATTTCTATACTTTGATCGGCTCCAAGATATCCCGGATATGACTTATATATCACAACCGAGTCAACCTCAGGGAACGCCACATCAATAGTGGTACAATCATCCCGGCCATCTTTCGGATTCTTATCTCCCGAACATGAAACAATATGCGGTGATATGACCACCATCGCAACCGCAATACCGAAGTGTAGGTGTCTGTTTTTCATATAGTATGATTTTCAGTTAAAGATTTCCCGACCAACCTCCTCCGATCGCCTTATGAAGAGTGACGATATCATTGAGGGCACGTCCTCGGGCAACAACAAGCGAATTTTCATTTGCCAAAACATTCATCTGGGCATCAACAACATTTGAGAACTGCGTAAGACTGCTCTTATAAAGATCCAGGGCCAGATCAAGAGACTTGGCCGACTGCTCAAAAAGAAGTTCAATCGCATTGATATGTCTGAGAGAAGCCTTATAAGACGACATTGCATTCTCAACATCCTGTACGGCTGTCATTACAGTAAGATTATAATTATCAAGGCCTATCTGTAATTGTTCCTGCGCTATCGCCTTATTGTACTTACGTTCAAATCCGTTAAACAATGTCCACGACAGGGTAGGGGATATACTATATGTCACAGACGCTCGGTCAAACATATTACCTGCATCATGAGCAGCAGTGCCTACCGAACCGTTTATAGTCAAGGCTGGCAAAAAATCTTTTCTGGCAATACCCAGCGCACTGGCATATGACGCAAGCTTCAACCGTGCCTGGACAACATCAGGACGGCGGCCAAGCAGATCGGCCGGAAGTCCGACCGGAACCAGAACATAACTATCAGGCAACGGTCGAGGCTGGGACAGGTATTCATAAATTTCATCGGGATACACACCTACAAGCACAGCAAGTGAATTTATCGCTGTATTAATGGAATTCTCCAGTACCGGTATTGATGACATGGTCGAATAATATACCTCCTTTGCCTGTGTCACCTCCAGCATGTTTCCAAGCCCACATTCGAGACGATCCTCAGTAATCCTTACAACCCTCAACTGCCGTCCGGTATGACGTTCTGCGATCTCCCTTTCAATCTGCCATACTCTCAATTGAAAATAGGTTGACGCTATATCTGAGGCCAAAGCCAGCATCACACCTGCATACTCGGCTTTCGACGCCTTATAAAGAGCTTTATCCTGTCCTACACGTGATTTTATCTTACCGAACAGATCGATTTCCCAACTCATGTTCAGGCCTAAATTCCAATAAGAACCTGTGGTAGCCGCTCCTGACTCATTTCCGGTCATACCTGAATTACGGCTACGGGTCCATCCCGCACCGAGTGTCAGCGTCGGAAAATAGCCCGACCTGGCAATGCCTACATTGTTGCCGGCAATCTCAATACGTCTGGCCGCCATATCAAGATTATAGTTGTTATCGATCCCCATCTTGATCAACGAATCAAGCACCGGATCGTCAAATTCCTTCCACCAGGAATCATCAGCCGGTACCAATGTGGTTTCAAGATCGCTCATATACATCCAACTCTCAGGTACAGAGCCATCGATACCATCATGTGCCGATACGATCGATATCCCTCCAAGCAACGCGACCGTGACAAATACAGTTGAAACGCTAATGTGTGTTTTCATTTATGTGTGTTTATTTCAATTTATTCATAAACACACATCAAAGTCAAAACGTTCGCCTACAACTCTAAAATTCCTAAAGGCAAATCTAATTTCAAAAGACGCTGTTCTACATCTATCTCACTTATGAACTCGTCGGCAACCGGTATAAGCACCTTTCGGCCTTCAATCGTACGAACAACAAACAACACATTGTCGGTAGAATCATCCACAGCCTCTATCACACCCGACAATCCGGCATCGGCATCAGTGACATCATAGCCGACAAGGTCATCGGCATAAAAGCCATCACCATCAAACTCACCGTTGTCTACATCTAAAGAGTGCAGTTCGCTCTTAAGCGCACATACCTTTTTATTTACCAGGCATGAAACTGTCTTATCACTATCAAACCCGTCTATCACAACAAGGTAAGACTCAGTGCCACGAGGTCGTACCGAGTCAAAGAAAAAGGGCACATTAATACCGTCAATATCAACTACGATACACGATAAGGCTTCAATATCACAATCGGTCAACAGGTTTATCTCCCCATTGACACCATGAGGCTTGCCAAAGGATCCAACCGGTAATATATCGCTGTCGGCTATCATTTTTTCTTCTTCTTTTTACCGGTAGATGATGTGGCTTCTATAAACTGATGAAGATGTATCTTCTCTGGATCGAGATCAATACGTCCGTCTGACAACTCTCTCAAATCCTTGAATATCTTGGCATCCTCTACACCGTCTTTATTAACCGAGAGCATGATCTTCTTCATATGATTGGCAAGATATATAACCAGAGCATCCCGCTCCTCACCTGGTTCCATGATAGCCGCCTTGGATACCATTCCAGGAAGCATGCGCCCATAATGACGGTACTTCATACGTGTCGTATCTCTTAAGACTGGATCGGGTACAGAGTCCAGACTCTCGGCTTTAATGACTTCACAAGGGAAATCCACATCCAGCTTGAATTCAGACATTATCACAAGATGATCCCATAGTTTATGGTTACAGTTCTCCTGATCGCGAAGCTCGGGGAACAGATTTCCCATAGCCTGAATTATCGATCGAGCGCAGTGTGACCGCTCGTCTCTGTTCTCTATAGAGAGACAATGATCAATCATGCGCTGAATGTTGCGGCCATATTCAGGCAATATGAGTTTCTTGAGCTGTGTATTATATGTAAGCATTCTGTTTATATGTTTATAGCCGGTTTAGGTTTTTACATTAAATTATATTTGTCACAAAAGTACTTAAAATCGCCAATTAAAACAAATAACCGGATGGCTGGCTTATTATTTCCAGACATCCGGTCACTGTTTCACTGAAATTCGAAACCTATTATATATATGGTTTACATATTCATACCACCGTCAACCTGTATCACCTGACCGGTCACATAGCTTGACATATCACTGGCAAGGAATGCTGCAACATTGGCAATATCCTCTACTTTGCCACCTCGACGCAACGGTATTTTCTTGCACCACTCTGCGCGAACATCCTCAGGAAGAGCAGCTGTCATTGCTGTCTCAATGAAGCCGGGAGCAATGGCATTGGCACGGATTCCACGAGAACCTACCTCCTGGGCTATGCTCTTCGCCAAAGCGATAAGGCCGGCCTTTGAAGCGGCATAGTTGCTCTGTCCGGCGTTTCCGTGTACACCTACAACCGATGCCATATTTATTATCGAACCTGAACGCTGACGCAACATAATGGGAAGAACGGCATTGATGAAGTTGAAAGCACTCTTGAGGTTTACAGCAATAACAGCATCCCACTGAGCCTCGGTCATTCTCATCATAAGGCCGTCCTTTGTAATACCGGCATTGTTCACCAGGATATCAATAGAACCAAAATCCTTGTGAACCTCGGCCACGACATCCTTGGTCTGATTAAAATCGGCCGCATTCGAAGCGTAACCTTTTACCTTGACACCATATGCGGCAATCTCTTTCTCGGTTTCTTTTCCATTCTCGTCAATAACAAGATCGGTGAAAGCTATATTTGCACCTTCCTTAGCAAAATGCAGGGCCAGGGCCTTGCCGATACCACGGGCTGCGCCTGTGATCAACGCAGTCTTTCCTTCTAGTAATTTCATTTTTCAGTAGTTTTATGCGTTACTAATGAGTTTATTATATAATCTATTATATCGTTTTTATATGTAACCGGATCAATATCCAGATATTCAAAATTATTATGTGCTATTGACAAGTCGACACCTTGCATGACAAACTGTAATACGGGCATGAAACGGAGAGTCTGCCCCTTATCAAAGCACCCCTCAGCAACACCTTGATCAAGAATTTTCTTGAGCAATTCCTTCTCTTTGGTTACAGCCATACGTCTCACTCTGTCAATACGGTTGAAGTCCAGATTAAGCAACGAATCAAGACTGACACCACGAGGGCGAGGTGTAGGCATATCGAACAGATCAAGACGATGACGCAAAAAAAGCTCAAGTTTACCTTTAGCAGTATCTGCATCTGTCACAGCGGCCTTAAGCTGTTCAACCATACGGTCACTATCACTCTCGATAGTAGCCTCATATATTTCCCTCTTGCTCTTGAAATAGGTATAGATCGTCCGGCGTCCCTTGTCAGACGCAGTGGCAATATCGCTCATCGTGGTGTTTTCCACCCCCTTATAAGCGAAAAGCTGTCGAGCGACTTCTATGAGTTTTTCCCGAGTTCGATATACCATTTACAAGCGATAACAGTGAATTTTTGCGCGAAGATACAAAATTTTTGACACATCATTCTGTTATCTCGCAACTTTTGTGTAACTTCACTCCAACTTTTGATTATCTGTCACAGAACATACAGCTATGTTTCTCTTTCACACAAGTTCGAAACTTGCCTAAGGTTCAACATGAATATAGCATAAACCGATAAACACTGCTCTCATACATAATGTCTCCCTTAAAACACTTATATAGAACTCTGTTTGCAATATTGCTGGCGATTCTCACATCATTCTCGGCTTTGGCTTTCATATCCTTGCCGGGAGCCCAGACCGGATATATAATCATTGATCTCAAATCGGGGAAAACCGTCATGTCCCAGCTGGAATCAACAGCTTTCATACCGGCCAGCACGCTCAAATGTGTGACTGCGGCAACCGCACTCTCCCGACTCGGCAGAGACTTCACGTTTGAAACCCCAGTAGAATATACAGGACATCTTGAATCTGATACTTTGCATGGGGCCCTGCTGATAACCGGTTCGGGCGACCCGTCTATCGACAGTTCTCTCCCATCCCAGATTCATAAATACGGAATAAAGCATATCGATGGATTAATTGACATTTCAACCTCAACACCATTCGTCAACAAAGCGTCCATGATCGAAGATATCGGCACAGATTATGGAGTAGGATGGGCTAAATTCAACTATCGCGCTAACCGAGCTCTTGTAAACGAGGACATGGAACTGTTTTCATCTACATACATAACCGATGATTTCACTGCCGATCTGTGGACCGAAGGTATCACCATCGACAACAATCTCATCGAACCGACCGATACCATACCCTTATTCATTCACTCTTCAAAACAACTCCCCAAACTGTTACACCATATGCTCGTGGAGAGCGACAATCTATATGCCGAGGCTATCGGGCGGGCTTTGTCACCAGACCTTTCGCTATCGTCGGCTCTTGACACCACGGTATCATTCCTATCTACGATCGGTATAAATCCTAAGCACATGAGAATGATAGATTTCAGCGGACTGTCGCGAACCAATCTCATAACACCACGTGACCTGGCCAATATACTCACAACCATGGCCTATAACCGAGACTATGTATCAGCATTTCCCCTTGCAGGACGTGAGGGGACAGTAAAACGACTTCTTTACAAGACCCGACTTGCCGGATGTCTGGCACTAAAAAGCGGGTCAATGACAGGCGTCCTGTCCTATGCTGGATACAAACTTGACAAATCGGGAAACCCTACCCATGTCATAGTCATAATGGTCAATAACGCGTTATGCCGCCAATCTGACGTGAAACGACATATTGAACAATGGTTATTGAATTTTTTTTAGTAGTTTTGCATCACAATAAGAAATTGTCAAAAATTCGTATGACACCGATTTTTGGAAGTATTGTCAGATATATTTATGCTTGTAATAAGAGAGCGCTACCGCTGCTACGTGACCGACAATCAAGCGAAAGGATGCTGACATGACTCTAATTAGCAAACGAATATGAATTTCAGACAATCTCTTAAGATACCCCCTGATCAATACTAATCACCGGCAACTTATCTGACAGTAATACAATTTAACTAAACTTGCAACACTAAATATATGAACCCACAACCCGACCAGCTTTCAAAGCTATTGCTCGAGGCCGACGGCCTGCTGTTGCTCCTGCACCGTCATCGAGAGGAGACCCCGCTTGATGCAATAAAATTATTACGTAAGAAATTACAGCTTATCCTCGCTCTCACCGAGGGCCTTGACGAGCTGACTGAGGATACCGAAAACAATACCGAACAGTCGATTCCAGACAACCAGGATATAATCGTCACCGATACTAACCCGGTCTCTACACATGCCACCACAGAGTATACTACAGAGTATAATGTGACAGACATAGACAATCCACGACCAAGCGAAAACGCAGATCATAATGACGCATTAACCGATAAGGACACAGAAGATGCAGGCGAATATATCGAAGATACCATCGAAGCGTCCGAATCAAAAATAACCCGGCCTACCGATCCTGAACAAACAGAATATCAAGAACCGGCATTGGCAAACGATCTCGACATACCAACACCCCAAGATAGCTCAAACGATATGGATGAAATAGGCGAGGAGCCACTACCGGACAATAATACGCCGCAATTTATAGATGAATCATCGACTCCATATTTCATAGACGAGAAAGATCATACTCAGGTACTTTTTATGGATGACGTACCCGTCGATGCATTTGTTGACGAGACACCTTTACCGGAACCAGAACAGGAAGTTCCGAGCTATCACCGCACATATATTATTAATGAGTCTACACCAGACAAAGAGTCTTACACCCCGAGACGTCCAATATCTTCAGTATTCAATCTTAACGATAAATTCAGATTCCGCCGAGAACTATTCGGCAACAGCGATGCCCAATATGTTGAATGTCTTGATATGCTATCGGCTATGAAATCGCTTGACGAAGCTAAAGAGTACCTCTTGGATGATCTGAACTGGGATCCGGACAATGATGACGCCAAAGCATTCATTGAACTTCTTTCCAATTACTATCAATAAGAACTATGGCAGGGAAACTATACATCGTGCCGACTCCGGTCGGCAACCTCGCCGATATGGCCCCGAGGGCTATAGAAACTCTAAAAAACGTATCTCTGATTCTCGCTGAAGATACCCGCACAAGCGGATTGCTGATGAAACAGTTTGATATTACAACACCATTGGCAAGCCATCACAAATATAATGAACATGACACAACCGGTCTGATTGTGAAGCGCCTGCTTGGCGGAGAGAGTATCGCGCTTGTATCAGACGCCGGAACACCCGGTATTTCCGACCCCGGATTTCTTCTGTCACGCCAATGTCGGCAGGCTGGAATCGAAGTCGAGACACTCCCGGGCCCCACGGCCTTTGTCCCGGCATTGGTAAACTCAGGACTGCCATGCGACCGCTTTGTGTTCGAGGGCTTTCTACCGCCAAAGAAGGGTCGCAGTTCACGTATCGAAGCCCTTGCCTCCGATCAACGCACATTCATCATATATGAGTCTCCACTAAGACTCGTCAAGACCCTGCAACAATTGGCCGAGGCCTGCGGTCCCGACCGCCAGGCTTCTGTATCTCGTGAAATATCCAAACTACATAATGAGACCATCAACGGTTCACTATGCGAACTTGTTGAACATTTCACAGTGAACCCTCCGCGTGGAGAAATTGTTATTGTAACTGGAGGTAATGTCAACGATGACCACCCCCGCATTCATCAAAACAAATACAAACAACAATGAAACGCACCATTTCAATCCCATTCGTCACACTCGCGCTTCTTGCAACATCCTGCAATGGCGAGAAACAAAACCGTCCATCAACCGAAGAGACACTCCAGCTCACTCAGACCGAACTGGCACAGGCCGTCGCCGACCAGGACAGCCTGCTGTCACTCATGAATGAAATCTCGGCCGGCATGACACAGCTAAAAGAACTTGAGCATATATTGTCGACACCATCTGTCTCTAATGAGACACCCGACCGACGTCAGGAAATCAAAGATGACATCGCCGCCATCCAAAATGAGCTGCAAGCACGTCGCGACCGCCTGGACGCACTCGAGAAAAAGCTGAAAAAGTCACAGAATCAAAATTCGACACTTCAGAAATCCATCGAGACATTAAGAACCCAGATCGACGATCAAGACAAAACCATAGCCACCCTACGTTCTTCTCTGGCCAACGCCAACAGCCACATCGAGACACTCACACGCAACGTAGACTCCCTGAACTCGACAGTCGCCATAGTGAATCAGGAACGAGAAGAGATTGAAAATATCAACAATGATCTCAGTAACGAGCTCGCAACATGCTACTATGCACTCGGAAAAAAGAATGAGCTAAAAGAGCACAAACTTATTGAAACCGGATTCCTTCGCAAAACAAAAGTTCTGCCCGAGGACTTCGAGTCGTCATACTTTACACGAGCCGACAAACGCACTTTATCGCTCCTCCCACTTCACTCCGGGAAAGCTAAAGTTCTAACCAACCAGCCTGCCGACTCGTACACAATCGAGTCAGACGCACAGGGAATGAAAAGCCTGCGCATCAACGATCCAAAACGATTCTGGGAACTTTCTAATTTCCTTGTAATACAGATTGACTAAACTTTTATATAACTTGACACCACATAGATGGGGAGGGGGATATCGTTAATGATGTCTCCCCCCCCTTTTTTTAATGATATCGTCATAGGCCATTGCTTTTATTACTGCTTTTGTCTTGATTTTACGCCTTATGATTTTTTTGTTGTTGTTTTACCATTTAACATTTTGATTGTTACAAGAATGTTTATTAACTTTGCTCGCAGATCTAAAGCAAACCAACAATACCAAACATATTAGAGAAACTACTATAAATCGAACTAAATAACCCCATCATGGCAGAAAAGAAAGAAAAACTGTTCGACCAATTTCCAGCGGTGACCACCGAAGAATGGCGCGCCAAAGTCGATGCCGACCTTAAAGGTGTTCCGTTTGAAAAGAAACTGGTATGGAGAACAAATGAAGGGTTTAACGTACAACCCATGTATCGTGCCGAGGACATCGCCGATCTCAAAACCACAGATTCACATCCCGGTCAATATCCCTTTGTAAGGGGAACCCGTAACGACAACAACTGGCTCACCCGCCAGAATGTAATTGCCGAGACCCCCCAGGAGGCAAACAAGATAGCTCTTGATATCGTAGCCAAAGGTGTGACTTCTCTTGGATTCAATGTCAAGACTCCAGACACCGAGACAGTGAACATTCTCTTGAATGGCATTGATCTTGCAGCAGTAGAAATAAACTTCAACTGTTGCCCCTCCAAGGCTATAGATCTTGCCCGGACTCTCTCAACATACCTTAAGGAAAAAAATTTGGCCGAGACTTTCCATGGATCAATCAGCTACACCCCCCTGCGTCGCGCACTAAAGCACGGGACGGAAATTCCGGCCGACATAGCCACCCAGGCAAAACAACTCATCGAGACTGTGGCTGATATACCCGCACTCAGAGTAATCGCCATTGACTCGGAGCTTTTCAATGCATCGGGCGCATATATTTTTCAAGAACTCGGATATGCACTCGCATGGGGCGCACAATGGCTCACCACACTTACGGATGCCGGTCTTGATATTGACACTGTAGCAAAGCGCATAAAGTTCAATATGGGAATCTCTTCCAACTACTTTATGGAACTTGCCAAATTCCGTGCGGCACGTATGCTTTGGGCTCAGATCGTGAAACAATATCAACCCAAGTGTGACTGTGCCTGCAAAATGCATGTACATGCCGCCACATCGCGTTTCAACCAGACTATATATGATGCTCACGTAAATCTCCTGCGTAGCCAGACCGAATCTATGTCAGCAGCTCTTGCTGGTGTCGATTCAATAACCACTCAGCCCTTCGACCTCCCATACAAAACTCCTGATGCGTTCTCGGAGCGTATAGCCCGCAACCAGCAGTTCCTTCTAAAAGAAGAGAGCCACCTTGACAAGGTTGTCGATCCTGCCGGAGGTTCATATTATGTCGAGACTCTCACTGTCTCACTGGCCAACGAAGCATGGAAACTATTCATCGACATTGATGATAAAGGAGGATTCTTTGCTCTTGTCAACAATGGCGAGATACAGAAAGCAGTCAATGAGTCCAGCAAAAAGCGTCATACCGACATGGCCCGCCGCAAGGAAATCCTACTGGGAACCAACCAATATCCCAACTTCAACGAAATGGCCGCAAGCAAGATCGAAACAATCGGGAATGCATGTGGATGCGGTTGTGCCAATCCTGAGAATGCCAATCCCGAGCACGCTCTCTCGTCAAAGCGACAGGCAAGCGACTTCGAAGAACTTCGCCTTGCCACAGAGCATGCTTCAAACAGGCCTAAAGTATTCATGCTCACTATCGGAAACCTGGCAATGCGTCTTGCCCGTGCCCAGTTCTCGTCCAACTTCTTCGGATGTGCAGGATATGAGATCATAGACAACATCGGCTTTGATACCGTCGCAGACGGAGTCAATGCCGCTTTTGAAGCCAAGGCAGACATAATAGTACTCTGTTCAAGTGACGATGAATATGCCGCATTTGCCCCTGAAGCATTTAATCTCATAGATGGCAAGACCGAGTTTGCTGTTGCCGGCTCACCTGCTTGTACCGAGGAACTTCAGGCTATGGGTATAACAAATTTCATTCACGTGCGTAGCAATGTCCTCGAGACCCTCCAGGCATTCAACGCCAAACTTCTTAAATAATATTCTGCAACATGAAACCCGATTTTAAAACAATCAATATCACCGCCGATGCTTTCAACGGCCCCAAGGGTGCTGTTGCAACCGGAGAAGAATGGCTTACACCAGAGCTCATCCCCGTTAAGCCAATATACACTAAAGAGGATCTCGAGGGAATGGAACACCTCAACTATGTTGCCGGTATACCTCCTTTCCTCCGCGGACCATACAGTGGCATGTACGCCATGCGTCCATGGACTATTCGCCAATATGCAGGATTCTCTACCGCTGCCGAGTCAAACGCATTCTACCGCCGTAACCTCGCTTCGGGCCAGAAAGGTCTGTCGGTAGCATTCGATCTTGCCACACACCGCGGATATGACGCCGATCACGAACGTGTTGTGGGCGATGTAGGAAAGGCTGGAGTATCGATATGCTCTCTTGAAGATATGAAGGTTCTGTTTGATGGAATACCCTTGAACAAGATGTCTGTATCAATGACGATGAATGGCGCAGTACTTCCTGTTCTTGCTTTCTACATCAACGCAGGTCTCGAACAAGGAGCACGACTTGAAGAAATGGCCGGCACTATCCAGAATGATATCCTGAAAGAATTCATGGTGCGTAATACATATATATATCCGCCTGAATTCTCTATGCGCATCATCGCCGACATATTCGAGTATACATCCCAGAACATGCCTAAGTTCAACTCGATATCTATCTCGGGATACCACATGCAGGAGGCTGGCGCTACATGTGACATCGAGCTTGCTTACACTCTTGCCGATGGCCTTGAGTA
Source organism: uncultured Muribaculaceae bacterium (assembly GCA_964018905.1). Taxonomy (GTDB): domain Bacteria; phylum Bacteroidota; class Bacteroidia; order Bacteroidales; family Muribaculaceae; genus JAAVFS01. The sequence goes on along the minus strand of CAXHRO010000022.1, from coordinate 18,743 downwards.
TCTGCGTGCCGGTGTAAATGCCGGTATGGACATTGACGCTTTCGCACCACGCCTGTCTTTCTTCTGGGCCATAGGCATGAATTTCTTCATGGAGGTTGCCAAGATGCGTGCAGCCCGTATGCTATGGGCCAAAATTGTAAAACAGTTCAACCCAAAGAACCCGAAATCTCTTGCTCTGCGTACCCACTCACAGACATCAGGCTGGTCACTCACCGAGCAGGATCCGTTCAACAATGTAGGCCGTACATGCATCGAAGCTATGGGCGCAGCTCTTGGACATACCCAGTCGCTCCATACCAACGCTCTTGACGAAGCTATTGCTCTCCCCACCGACTTCTCAGCCCGTATTGCCCGCAACACACAGATCTATATTCAGGAGGAGACTTATATCACCAAGGAAATTGATCCTTGGGCAGGATCTTACTATGTGGAGTCACTCACCAATGAGATCGCCCATCGTGCATGGGAGCATATTCAGGAAATCGAGAAACTCGGTGGCATGGCCAAGGCTATCGAAACCGGACTTCCCAAACTACGTATTGAGGAGGCCGCAGCACGCACTCAGGCCCGCATCGACTCTGGCCGTCAGACCATTGTCGGAATCAACAAATACCGTCTTGACCACGAAGACCCGATCGACATCCTTGAGATTGACAATACCGAGGTGCGCAAGGAACAGATCGAGCGTCTCGTCGATGTCAAGGCCAATCGTGACGAAGCCGCAGTGAAAGCCGCACTCGAAGCCATTACCGAATGTGTACGCACCAAACAGGGCAACCTTCTTGATCTTGCAGTAAAGGCTGCCGGCCTACGTGCCACACTGGGTGAGATTTCCGATGCCTGCGAAGCTGTCGTAGGTCGTTATAAAGCTGTAATCAGAACTATTTCAGGCGTGTATTCAAGTGAAACTAAACAAGATCCAGACTTCGTCAAAGCACAACATATGTGTGAGGAGTTTGCCAAGAAAGAGGGCCGTCAGCCACGCATCATGATCGCGAAGATGGGACAGGATGGCCACGACCGTGGCGCTAAAGTTGTAGCAACCGGTTATGCCGACTGTGGATTTGACGTCGATATGGGGCCTCTGTTCCAGACACCTGCCGAAGCAGCACGTCAGGCGGTCGAGAATGATGTACACATACTTGGAGTATCATCTCTCGCTGCCGGACACAAGACATTGATCCCTCAGGTCATAGCCGAACTCAAGAAGCTTGGCCGCGAAGATATCCTTGTCACAGCAGGAGGTGTTATTCCGGCACAGGATTATGACTTCCTTTATAAGGCTGGTGTTGCAGCAATTTTTGGCCCGGGCACACGCATTCCGTTATCGGCTATCAAAATGCTCGAGATCCTGAACTCCGCTGAATAATACAATTTTAGATCAGTATTACCAACGATCATACGGAGACTGTGTCGTAATGAGTTTTTTACGACGCAGTCTCTTTATATTTTTAAGCATAATATGAAAAAGAAAAAGAGGGACTCTCACGAGGGCCTCTCTCTCCATTCATCACATTATGCTTACAATTGTCGCTTTAATTCATTAGCAAATGGCAAGTTACAGGTTAATAACCAAACCGTATCTCAATAACGGCTTTCTATCATATCCCAATCGACAATATCCCACAAATGCTTGAGGTAACCGGCACGCTGATTCTTATAATCCAGATAATAAGCATGCTCCCATACATCAAAGGTAAGCAACGGAGTAAGTCCAGATGTCATTGGATTTCCGGCATTACTTTCCTGGGTAATGACCAACTTGCCGTCATCGTCTCGAGATAGCCACACCCACCCCGAGCCAAACAATTTAGTACCGGCATCCTCAAGAGCCTCCTTGAATTTTTCAAAAGATCCAAACTGCCGGTCAATTGCTTTTGCCAGATCTCCTTCAGGTTTTCCACCACCATCGGGCGAGAATGAAAAGAAATAGAATATGTGATTCCACGCCTGTGATGCATTATTGAATAACGCCCCCTTGGCATGACGTATCACATCCTCAAGTTCCATATCTTCAAACTCAGTTCCAACGATAAGTTTGTTCAGGTTGTCGATATAGGCTTTCTCATGTTTGCCATAATGGTAATCAACAGTCTCAGCACTGATAACAGGTGCCAGAGCATCATTAGAGTAGGGTAGGTTAGGTTGTGTATATTTCATAGCATTGAATATTTTGTTTTTATCTATGAAACACGTGTTGACTACTTTAGTTCATTCAACGCTTTCCATTTAACAATTTTATGGCATGTATCTCATTTTCGCACTCCAGTTCATGAATAAAAAAGTCCGACAATTGCAGATCAGACATCTACACTTGCCGGACTAAAAAAATAATGAGAACAAACTATTGCCAGCTTTCAAGACGGTTAAGTGACTTGAAATACTCCATTTCAAGTTCCAGGAAATCCCATTCCGATTCCCTGAAGTATGTCACCTCCCTCAGATAATCAATGACCGACATCTGACCGCCTCGATAGGCCTTGCCGAGAAGCGCGGCATGATTTGTACCGTTAAATACGGGTCCCAATATATCAATAAGATCCTTGCACGATCTTGCCTTGTTGTATTCAACGTCAATTACCGACTCACGCTCTACGCGGGCTGCGACTTCATCCCATTCGGCCTTCAGTTCCAACGACTTTGACAAAGCACGTTTTCCACGGTTACTAAACAGCGGCAATGATAATCCGATACTGAAACCATCAAATGATGTTCCCTCCTCATACTCGTGTACATAACCGATCTTGAATCCGGGATACATCTCACGCATACGCGTTTTGCCTCCAAGAATTTCAGCGCGCTTAAGTTGCTTATAATAAGCCACTGCTGTATTAGTCTCGATCTTGGCCCGATACTCATCCAGGCTTCCTAAAGAGGCCATTCGATAGTTCACATCCAAGCCCGTACCAATGTCACATCCCATGGCCTTGAGCTGTCTTAAGGCCTCTATACGCCTATCATTCAACCCCCTAAGTTTAACCATATTATTGGCCAGTTCGATTTTAGCTCGGTTTACTTCAAGAATTGTCGACTCACCCTTGCTATATGATCGTTCCAGGAACTCGCACATACTCTTCATATCCTCAACAATCGTAGATTCAAGTTCTATGGCTTTATTACAATAAGCTATATCGGTCAACAGCTCTCGAGCCTGGATAACAAGATCGGTCAATGATGCTTTGTATTTTAAATACAATGCCTCCCGCCGCACTTTGATCTCGCGATTGCGAGCATAATATACACCCGGAAAGTCAAACTCCTGAGCGACCCCAATGCTCCATTTACGTTCACCTCCACGACCAGACCATACATGTTCCATCTCGACATCGGTTGCCGGAAGATTACCTTCGATTCTTGTAGATGTTATCTCTGCAATACTCTCCTCCCTAAGCGACTGCAATGAAATATTGTTGACTTCAAGATCCTTCACAATGTCATCGTACACATCAGCGACAACTGTACCGGTACCACCGGTCAACAATACGAAACTACATATTATATTATTCAAATTACCCATTTTTGTGATCTCCATGTTTTGAGGTTACTAACAAACGATAGATTATCGGCACGACAAATACATTAAGAACCGTCGATGTAAGCAATCCACCCAGAATAACTGTAGCCATCGGTGCCTGAATTTCATTTCCAGCCTCACCACCTCTCAATGCCAACGGAATCAAAGCCAATGCCGAAGTCAAGGCTGTCATCAGAATCGGGGTCAATCGGTCAATCGAACCTTTATATATACGGTCCATAAGAGCCATGCCTTCGCCTGCCAACTGATTATATCTGTTTATCAACAACATACCATTACGAGTAGATATACCTATCAACGATATAAAACCTATGATTGCGGGTATGTTAAGATCTCCTCCCGTAATCACCAAGATCAAGATACCACCAATGATTGCCAATGGCATGTTTACAAGTATTAGCAACGATTCGCCAACATCTTTGAACTCACCATATAATAACATGAAAATCAAGACAACCGATAGCAAACTCATAAGCAACAGTATACGTGAAGCAGCTGCTTCACTCTCAAATTGCCCACCAATCTTAATCATATATCCCTCTGGGAGCTCAACATTTGACGACACGGCATCCTGAATGGCATTAACAGCACCTCTAAGATCCCGTCCTTCTACATTAGCTGATATAATAATACGCCTGTTGACATCCTCTCTATTGATTGTATTAGGTCCTGTTGTAGACTCGATATCTGCTACATAACTTAATGGAATCTTCCCTTCATTACTATCAATCATAAGGTCATTCAGAGCATCTATACCCTTATACTCATCAGGTGACAGTTTGACAGTCAGATTGTACGGGAATCCGTTCTCATACATCTGAGATACACGGGCTCCGGTAAACACGGTGTTGATATATCGTGCAAATTCGTTAAGTCCAATACCATATCTTGACAACATGGCTCGACGTGGCTTGATATCGATCTGCGGACGACCTATCTGTTGCTCAATATTAACATCTACAATTCCGTCAATCGACTGGATAACATTTTTGATCTCACTACCTTTGCTGTGAAGTACTGTGAGATCGTCACCAAATAATTTGATTGCAATCTGAGCCTCAGTACCCGATAACATCGCATCTATACGGTGAGAGATAGGTTGTCCTACCTCGATATTACATCCGGGCAACCGACTCAGTTTTGATCTCAACTCCTGGCTTACCTCGCTCCTGCTACGACCTTTAAGCCTATAAGGAGCTTCAATCTCAGAAACATTCGAACCCAAAGCATGCTCATCCAGTTCAGCCCGACCAGTCTTGCGTGCAACAGTCTGTATTTCAGGGACACTTAGTATCAGTTCTTCAGCCATACGCCCTACACGGTCGCTCTCCTCAATAGATATACCGGGCAAAGTGCTGACATTTATCGTAAATGACCCCTCGTTGAATCCAGGAAGAAAGCTACGTCCTATGGTAAAGAATAACCCTACTGCCATGATAAACAAAACAGCGGTAGCGATCATAACACCTCGTCCATGTTTGATCGCACTACTTAATGCCAAGCTATATCCAGATTTGATTTTGCGCGTAAGCCACGGCTCCCGGTCAAGCGATTTGTCTGTAGCTTTTCCACCAAGCATATAGCTGCATAAAGCCGGAGTCAATGTCAATGCAACAATAGTCGACGCAATCAGCGCAACTATAAATGATATACCTAATGGCTTTAGCATTCGTCCCTCGATACCGCTTAAAAAGAATAGCGGCATAAAACTCGCTATGATAATCAATGAAGAATTAAGCACCGGCATTCTTACTTCTCGGGAGGCTTCATATACAACCTTAGTAGTATTCTCACGCTCAGCCAATGGCTTCATCCGATTCTCACGCAGTCGTTTATATACATTCTCGACATCAACAATCGCATCATCCACAAGTGAACCTATCGCGATAGCTATTCCGCCCAATGTCATTGTATTGATATTAATACCCAACATATTCAATACCAATACAGTAATAACGATTGACATCGGCAATGCCACAATAGAGATCAGCGTAGTACGAATATTCATCAAAAAGAAAAACAGCACTACTATCACAAACAAGGCACCCTCGATCAAGGATTGCTGCAGATTTCCTATCGAATTTTCAATAAAAGTGCTTTGACTGAAAATATCGGTCGAGATATTGATATCCTGGGGTAGGGTAGGCTTAAGATTGTCCACAGCCTGTATCAATGCCTCATTCAACTCTATGGTACCTACTCGAGGTTGTTTTGTCACTGTCACAAGTACAGCCGGCTTACCACGCTCCGAAGCAACTCCAATACGAGGGCTCTCAGCTCCCAGACTAACATCAGATATATCACCTAATGTTACCACCTGGCCATTGTCACTTTTTACGACATTCAAACTTATATCCTCAGGATTGGCTGTAGACAACAATCCCTTAATGGTATATTCATTGCCATAGTCGTTCAAGATACCGCCAGCCGCATTCTGTGTTATACTTTCGGTAGCTTCAAGAACTTCAGTCAATGTCACACCATACTTCTTCATGGCAGCACTGTTCAGTTTAATCTGCATCTCCTTCACATCACCACCTATAACTGCGACCTGACTGACACCCTGTATAGACAATAGTCGAGGCCGTATCACACGGTCGGCAATGCTCCTGAGATCCATCATCGAGGTACTGTCGGCTGTCAGCCCCATTATCAATACTTCTCCGAGAATAGACGACTGTGGTCCAAGAGTAGGAGTCTCAACTCCGGGAGGGAAATTCTCCGAGACACCTACAATTCGCTCGGTTACAGTCTGTCTGGCGACATAAATATCAGTACCCCAATCAAACTCAACATTAACAACCGAGAATCCAGTGGCAGATGACGACCTTACACGTCTCACACCTGTAGCCCCGTTTACAGAGGTCTCAATCGGGAACGTTACCAGTTGTTCGACCTCTTCAGGAGCAAGCCCAGGAGCCTCAGTCATCACCGTTACAGTTGGTGCATTCAGATCTGGGAATATATCAATCTCGCTTCTAAGAAGGGCCACAACGCCCCCTACCAACAGGACACCACTCAATATGAGAATAATAAGCCTGTTGTATAGCGAAAAACGAATTATACGGTTTAGCATCGTAGTTCCTCCTGCTTTAGTGATTATGGGTATGTCCTTCAGGCACAGCGCCTTTACTTTCGGCCAACTTCACAAACGTCACCCCTTTGGTAACAATCTCGTCACCGGCCATCACTCCACGCTTTATCTCTACACGACTACCGTCATTACGACCTAATGAAACATTGACCTTAATATAACAGTCGTCATCAAGCCTTTTATATACAAAATGGGCGCCCTGTTGCTCACTCACAGACTCAATCGGTACAGCAACTGACTGAACATCTCCTTTGTCTGCCAGATATACATCCGCAACCATTCCTGATACGATATTGCCTATACTATTGTCTATTTCATAATAAACTGGAATAAAACCGCCTTTCATACTTGTGACACGATCAGTAAGCCTACGAGCATTCAGTTCATCAAGTCCATATACACGCTCTATACCGGTAAATCTGATATTTCCTGAAATCTTCCCGTCAAGAACCGCGATATAACGAGCTGGCACATCAACCCGCACTATAAGCCGCTCGCCCTTGGATATAGAGGCGATAGGAGTGCCGACTTCGACATATTCACCGTCCTTAACGTTTACATCAGTAACGATACCATTTATTCCGCTTGTCACCATGCTACCCGATTTTGTACCGGCATATGCGGCTACTGCACGCTTATATGCAGACTCTGCAACATTAAAATCCCTTGTGGAGACAATTCCATCGGCATGTAAAGGAGTGATTCTTTCCAGTTCTCTCCTGGTTGCTTCAACCTCAAGGCTGGCTGCTTCATTGGCATCACCACCACTCATATCACGCCCACTCACATGAGCAATACCGGTCCCAGAATACACTCTCATACCTGGTCTCAGATTATCTGACAAACGGACGATTCCAGCCGACTTGCTTACAGCTGTAAATACATCAGTAGGAGCCGACTCAATCTCTCCTGAGACATGTAGCACATCTCCAAATACCGACATCTCTATCTTCTCAACCTCGACCCCCAACAATTCAGCATCTTCAGGAGTCAGTTCTATAATCCCGTCGTCCTTATCATGCCCATGTACGTCTTGAACATGCACATGAGAATGCCCGTGTTCAGACTCATGAGAATGCCCACAACCGGATTCAGCATGCTCAGCATGATTATGACTATGACTATGACTATCATGATCATGGAGCTTTTCGCCACGGGCACATGATATATAACTTAATGACAACAGCAACGTTGCCATACAAACAATTTTATTCATATTAATTTGTTATCAATTAGTTATTAAACCCACTACAAATCATCCGAGATAGAGTAGGGGGACATTTTATCTCATTTTAGCACTAACTAATTGATGGAGGCCCCCTGGTTTCATCGGCCAATACTGTTTCCTGACATGCAAAAAACTCAGTTGGCACATAAAGCCTAAAAGAATCAAGTAGTATTAAATTCGTGGTATAATTCTCATTTAGTATTGCAACCCAACTAAGACACCCACATACGTAATGTACACTACAATGATGTTTGCAACTATGATGTGAATCATTATGATAGAAGCTATCGATATGCAATGCGCATGAATTATCATCATGCTTGGAGCCATGATCACCACAACATCCATTAGCTTGAAAATCCCAGCAATCATCATGATTTTCAGTATCACCAAAATCACACACTAAACAATAGTGAACATCTCCCTGGCTACCATGATGATGATACCGTGCCACAACCGAAAACACTAACACAAGACCTAACATGACTGCAGTAACAGACATTATTAAACCTTCTATTTTCGGGAATTTAATCATAGAATAGGGATTCGCTGAATTGATTACAAAGATATAAATTTTATTGTATAATAGCAAATCGTAAACCTATTCAACATAATTCCAATTATGAAACAATTGGTAGAAACATTGCGTTATTAATAACTGGTACTTACAACTCACTCATTTGGCACGTTTGAGTTATACAAGTTCTACATACCCCAACAATACTTAACAGTTATCCAGTAATACATTACAATCTCGCAAGCGTTACTATAATACATCTTTTGATGTTAGGTATTTTACATACACAAAAATGTAGATTTAAAGAATAAGTAATCGATATCTCAATTGTAAACTATCGATTGAACACCAAACGGACATCGTTAACAAATACACAACGGCCGCCTTAATCTATTTACTTTTCCAACTCAGAAACCCTATTTACATTTCAAAACCCACAAAACACTGTCACTATCAACGCAACTCAATTCCCATATGCAACCAATTTACAACTCCACAAAAATCTTAATTAGGTAATTTTAATAAACCACATAACCATCTGAAAATCTATTCTATTAGCACAATATCTATAGCTACGCTTTATTATACCAGGTATATACCCTGCCATACCCTCACATTGTAATATATTAACCAGGTATACGTTTGGCTATCAACTATATTATTGATATAATTGAAATGGTTACTTTTAATTATATAATTATATTTTACATACATCGCCAACCCGTAATTTACATTTCGAAATTAAACATGCCCAACCTGTCAACATTTGCAAATTTGCATTTTTCAAATTAAATAATTACATTTGCACACAGTTTACAACTAAAAACAACAAATATGGATATCGTTTCAAGGCTAAAATGCTACATGTCGTCAATCAACATAACAAGTACTCAGTTCGCTGATGCTTGTAGTATTCCACGTCCCTCTCTATCCCAGTTACTTAACGGACGAAATAAAAAAGTCAGCGATGAAATCCTGACCAAAATACACGATTCATTCCCCAATCTATCCATCTCGTGGTTGCTTTTTGGTGAAGGGAATATGGTGAATGTTTCAAATACGCAATTCTCAGACCCTCAAAACCCGGATTTTCATTCATCATCCATCCACAATTCAACTGAAACACAACAATTTGAAACCGATCATTCTCTCAATGATAATTTTGCTTTTTTCTCATCAAATAATTTTACAAATACGTCTGACAGCTCACAGCAAGATATATCGCCCAATTCTCCCCACCATCCCCCATTGTCATCTTTAGAAACACCATCTGTAGAAACTATCAAGCTAAAAAACACATTAAACAAACGCATCACCAATATTGTCGTTTTCTATGATGACAATAGTTTCGAGTCATTCAACCCCGCTTACTGACTTTTACCCAAAAAACACTTGTAAGTCATAATTATAATCCATAACTTTGCTTGATATCCATTATATTCATTTATTCATCACTAAACATTAAACTGACGTGACTAAATGTATTAACGACTTTATTGTTCGTGAGTCGGTAAAGCTAACCCCTAAATATCAGCTTATGCGTCTTCAAGCACCAGCAGGGGCTACTCTTGACAAGATCAATCCCGGACAATTTATACAGATTAAAGTCGAGAACAGTTCTTCGACTTTTTTACGCCGACCAATCTCTATACATGATGTTAACACAATCGACAACACACTGTCGATCCTGGTATGCCGAGCCGGAGATGGCACTAATGCGATCTGTGATACCCCGGTTGGAAATCACATTAATATAATGTGGCCTCTTGGAAATTCTTTTATCATACCTGAGGATTCGTTCAAATCCACTCTTCTTGTTGGAGGCGGTGTAGGAGTTGCCCCCCTGCTCTATCTTGGTAAAAAATTAAAAGATCGCGGCTTCACCCCCGTTTTTCTGCTTGCAGCACGTTCGGCCAACGATCTTCTTCAGCTTGATCAATTTTCAAAATATGGATCAGTGCACATCTCTACTGACGACGGATCTGCCGGACAAAAAGGCTTGATTACCCAAAATTCAATTCTTGACAATCATTTCGACCACGTCTATTGTTGCGGACCAATGCCTATGATGAAAGCTATAGCCCGTATCTGTTCTGAACGAAACATCGATTGTCAGGTATCTCTTGAAAATGTTATGGCGTGTGGTATTGGCGCCTGCCTATGCTGTGTTGAAAAAACAGTAAAGGGACACCGTTGTGTATGTACAGATGGTCCAGTATTTAATATAAATCAACTCACATGGTAAATCTTAATGTTTCTATCGGTGATCTTAGTTTAAAGAATCCCGTACTCACTGCATCTGGCACCTTCGGTTATGGGACTGAATTTGCCGATTATATTGATTTAAACCGCCTTGGTGGCTTTATAGTCAAGGGAACAACAATAAATCCACGCGAGGGTAATAACTATCCTCGTATGATTGAGACTCCATCTGGAATGATCAATGCAGTTGGTCTCCAGAATAAAGGTGTCGACCACTTCATTTCCAATATTTACCCGACCATAGCCAGTCTTGATACAAATGTCATTGTTAATGTTTCTGGAGCAAATATTGATGACTATGTTGCAACAGTCGTAAAATTGGCTCCATTATCAAAGATCCCGGCTATTGAAGTAAACATTTCATGCCCGAATGTAAAACAAGGTGGTATGGCTTTTGGAACAACTCCACAAGGAGCTGCTGAAGTAACCCGTGCAATAAGAAAAGTATTTGACCGAACTATCATTATAAAATTATCACCAAACGTCACAGATATAACTACTATCGCTCGAGCTGTCGAGGACGAAGGTGCCGACTCGGTTTCACTTGTGAATACTTTCATGGGGATGGCTATTGATGTTGAGCGCCAACGCCCCTACCTGTCAACCATCACCGGAGGCTTATCTGGGCCTGCAATCCGCCCGATCGCAGTACGGATGGTTTGGCAAGTAGCTCATGCAGTCAAAATTCCAGTCATTGGTTTGGGCGGAATAATGAATGCCCGGGATGCTCTCGAATTCATTATGGCCGGCGCTACTGCAGTTCAGATCGGAACAGCCAATTTTATAGATCCGACAACAACAATCAAGGTTATTGACGGGATTGAAGAATACTGTCAACGCCACAACATTGATGATATTCATGACTTAATTGGCATTATATAAATCTCAAACACAAATTAAATATAAATTTTAAGTATCATGAACCGATTTATCATACTTACAAGCTTACTTCTTTCATCAATATCCCTGATAAATGCCAAACAATTCAAACTCGTCACCGATCCGGCTCAACTCACACCCAATGATGAAATATTACTGGTCAACACAGCCAACAGACTCACCATACATCATCATCAGGAACAAAGCTCCGATGGAAAAACACAGCTGACAACATATCCTGTCAATATCACAGATAACGTCATTAACGCCGATGAACTGATGTTAACTTTTACAATTGAAGGACAAACCGACAACTGGAAACTACATGCGTCAAATTTAAGGCTTAATGACAACAACTCTATTTCAGATCTATATTATTTAAATTGCATTAAATCCAGCCTGGAATATCTCAGGCTTCAGGCAAACAACAGCGTTCAGTCATTAAAATTCTCATTTAATGACAATTTTGTCGATATAACATACAATTTATATCCCGACTACCATATGCAATTTATTGATAACAGTACAGTCCATTTAACCCAAACTACCGACCCATTTGGAAATCCGGATACTGCAATCAGCATATTCAAAGCAATAAATAACGACGAACAAATATCCGATCTACCTAACCCATATTTATATTATTCAGAAACATTATCATGGAACGGTTCCCCAAACGCCGAAATTCATGAGCAAGATTTCGGAGATATCAAAACAACATATTCCATTGGCAATGGTAAATGGCACCCACGCACTACCACAAAAAGCATACGACTGTATAAGGACAACTTCATGACGATCATACTTCCTGAGAATTCCAATATAACAAGCTTAAATATAAATATCTCCGACAAATCAACCAATACAAATTTAAAATGCAACGGGATAGACATCCCGACAATAAGCAACAGTACATCCGATTGGTATACCGAGAGTCCAACCAATATCGTGACACTATCATCATACAATACCGATGGAGAAGCGCTCGATAATATCTCAATTGGATCCATTACAATCAATTATTACGTTAAACCCGATTCTCAAGAGAAAATTGCTCCAGATCCAATTATAACATACGATCAGACCTCCGACATGATCTCAATGCAAATACTTGATTCGGATGGAAATACAATTAACGATTCATTCATTTTTTATGGTTTTACCGAAGTTGATCAAACGCCCGAGAAAGAATCGATTAACCAAATATTCGCTGAACCGGCCCAAATATCACAGTTATGCGGAATCCCAGGCACATATGATCTATGGGTCTATGCCCATATTGATGGATATACCGATAGTCCAATGACCAAATATGGCCCGTTTATAGTCGAACCCTTTTCACATGGTTCGGATGAACTTGAATACAAACTACACACAAATAATGACCTTATAGAGTTTCATTGGTATATTATAACAAATCAAGAGGGTACTAATGCACTTGGATCTGCTATTGACAGCTCATTCTCTGCTCCCGAACTAAAAATTGTCAATATCGGAACTCCTCATTACTGGGCTAAAAAGAACGAATTTGATGGAAAAGGTATCCTTGAATTCCAATACATTAATGGACAGTTCATAGAAAAAAGATCTCAAAAGCCCCTACAACCCACCATACCGACAACATACTCAAACAACAATGCCCAAATCAGCGTTGAAAAAACAGATGAAAATAACCACATCATCACAATTGATGGACAACAATTAGGATTTAACGGAACAACATTTGGATTTACTAAGGATCACAACCAATTAGTACGGATATTCACTACAGGAAAAAGCGTCAGTACCGACTCAGACATCATTATTGATGATGAGGAAACTACAACTACAATCTATTACAACCTACAAGGACACCAAGTACATCCCAATAAAAAGGGACTATATATAAAACAACAAGGCAACAAAACAAGAAAAATAGTTATCAAATAAAAGCAGAAAACAATTAACAACAGGAGAGAATAACATATAAAAACAAAACGCCAAAGCTGACTGTGCAAATTTAAGTCAGCTTTGGCGTCTCATATTTTATATAGGCACGGCTGTCCGTCCTGATAGATATCCCTCCATAAGAAACACCACCTGCCAAGAGACCTCATGCCATAGACATATTGGAAGTTACATTGTTCTGGACCCATATATAACACATCGAGAAACCACAGCTATTACAATGTAGCACCTTCATTAATCATCAGTAGGCGGAGATCTATCGACGTTAACCACACATTCACGCATATCGCCTGAATGCTGGTTCCAAACCATGCGGTCATTTTCACTCAACGAGGCATCGCATTTTAAGAAAGCTCACGCCCTACCCTGAGTTCGCATCACCTTAAAAGACCAGGATTGATTTACCCCAGGAAAGCACCCGTTCGATAGTAGCACACTACAGTGTAATAGGAGCTAATCGGTCTGCAGACAGATGCATGCAATAGAATACTGATAACTATCGGATGCCCCTTCCCAATAGACAATATCCACACTCACATCATAAGGTATAAAAGCCCACCCAACAGCATATTCCTGTGCCGGACACACATCCCCCCCCCACACGCACACAAATGCGGCACGCCACCTCCCCCTGGCAACTCCCAACTATATAAATCTTCAACTAAAAACTATCCACCATCAACTATAAGAAAACCCCGGGACAATGCCATCATTAGTGAAGGCTTGTCCCGGGGTCTCCGGTTGATAGGGGGCGGTTACCTACTCTCCCACTTTCGCAGTACCATCGGCGTGGTGAGGTTTAACTTCTCTGTTCGGAATGGGAAGAGGTGGAACCCTCACGCTATTGCCACCTTAGTTCGTTGTTTCCGTCACAGACGTCCTCTTAGCGGACCGTGACGTTGTAAGGTGAAAAAGAGTGTCGGAAGTGAGTGACTTTCATCCACGCGCTGAACTTCTTTACAGTTGACTCTCCGGCGCGCATCCTATGGCATGGATGTCTCCGTCGTCCTGCGGCATGCGGCTGCGTCCGCGGACTGTCTTTATTTTTTTTTCGAGCCTTTCGGCTCAAGGAAAGGGTTCGGGCTATTAGTACCGCTCGGCTGTGCACGTTACCGTGCCTGCACCTGCGGCCTATCGACGTCATCGTCTCTGACGGCCCTTGTGTGGAGATCTTATCTTGAGGGGGGCTTCGTGCTTAGATGCTTTCAGCACTTATCCTGACCGTACGCGGCTACCCGGCGGTGCCCCTGGCGGGACAACCGGCAAACCGGTGGTACGTCCAACACGGTCCTCTCGTACTAGTGTCGGGGCCTCGCAAATCTCCTGCGCCCACAACAGATAGGGACCGAACTGTCTCACGACGTTCTGAACCCAGCTCGCGTGCCACTTTAATAGGCGAACAGCCTAACCCTTGGGACCTTCTCCAGCCCCGGGATGTGACGAGCCGACATCGAGGTGCCAAACCACTCCGTCGATATGAGCTCTTGGGAGGGATCAGCCTGTTATCCCCGGAGTACCTTTTATCCTTTGAGCGATGGCCCTTCCATACGGAACCACCGGATCACTATGCTCTTGTTTCCAACCTGATCGACGTGTCAGTCTCACAGTCAAGCACCCTTTTGCCATTGCACTCTACAGACGATTACCAAACGTCCTGAGGGTACCTTGAGAAGCCTCCGTTACGCTTTTGGAGGCGACCACCCCAGTCAAACTACCCACCATGCAATGTCTCCCTAACGGGATTAGAACTCAGATAACAGAAGGGTCGTATTTCAACGACGGCTCCATAGCACCTGACGATGCCACTTCTATGCCTCCGACCTATCCTACACATCGGTTACCCAATTTCAATGCAAAGCTGCAGTAAAGGTTCACGGGGTCTTTCCGTCCCGTTGCGGGTATCCGGCATCTTCACCGGAACTACAATTTCACCGAGATCATGGTTGAGACAGTACCCAGATCGTTACACCATTCGTGCAGGTCGGAACTTACCCGACAAGGAATTTCGCTACCTTAGGACCGTTATAGTTACGGCCGCCGTTTACTGGGGCTTCAATTCAACGCTTCTCTTGCGATGACGTCTCCTCTTAACCTTCCAGCACCGGGCAGGTGTCAGGCTGTATACCGGATCTTTCGATTTCGCACAGCCCTGTGTTTTTGTTAAACAGTTGCCTGGACCTATTCTCTGCGCCCTCTCTTGCGAGGAGGGACCCTTTATCCCGAAGTTACAGGGTCAGTTTGCCTAGTTCCTTAACCGTGAATCACTCAAGCGCCTTAGAATATTCATCCCGACCACGTGTGTCCGTTTACGGTACGGGTACCTTTACGGTATAGCTTAGCGGATTTTCTCGGCAGTATGCTTACGTGCGCTATTGCCTTGTCCCGGAGGACGCGGCATACTCTCAGGTTCGAATCACGTGGTGGATTTGCCTGCCACGATCAGCTTCTACACCCTTCAACCATCTATTCCGTCAGATGGCGGCACTGTCACTTCTGCGTCTCCACATCGCCCGTAAAGGTAGTAACGGAATATTAACCGTTTCTGCCATCGGCCTCGCCGTTCGGCTGAGCCTTAGGACCCGACTGACCCTGATCCGATTAGCGTTGATCAGGAAACCTTGGTCTTGCGGCGAGCAGGTTTCTCACCTGCTTTATCGTTACTTATACCTACATTTGCTTTTCCACACGCTCCAGAATACCTCACGGTACGCCTTCGACGCGGAGTGGAATGCTCCCCTACCGATCATATCATGATCCCACTGCTTCGGTAGACAACTTCATACCCGATTATTATCCACGCCGGACTCCTCGACTAGTGAGCTGTTACGCACTCTTTAAATGAATGGCTGCTTCCAAGCCAACATCCTAGCTGTCATGGCAGTCCGACTTCGTTAGTTTAACTTAGCTGTCATTTCGGGACCTTAGCAGGTGGTCCGGATTCTTCTCCTCTCGGGCACGGACCTTAGCACCCATGCCCTCACTCCTGCGGTAGGACTGATGCGCATTCGGAGTTTGTCAAGACTTGATAGGCGGTGAAGCCCTCGCATCTTATCAGTCGCTCTACCTCACATCAGTAACCCGCAAGGCTGCACCTAAATGCATTTCGGGGAGTACGAGCTATCTCCAAGTTTGATTAGCCTTTCACCCCTACCCTCAACTCATCCAGAAGCTTTTCAACGCTTATTGGTTCGGTCCTCCAGCTGGTGTTACCCAGCCTTCAACCTGGTCAAGGGTAGATCACTTGGTTTCGCGTCTGCCACTGCCGACTCAGGCGCCCTATTCAGACTCGCTTTCGCTTCGGCTTCGGGTGTCATCACCCTTAACCTTGCCGGCAACGGCAACTCGTAGGTTCATTATGCAAAAGGCACGCCGTCACAGCTCAAGCTGCTCCGACCGCTTGTAGGCGCACGGTTTCAGGGACTATTTCACTCTTCTGTTCGAAGTGCTTTTCACCTTTCCCTCACGGTACTGGTTCGCTATCGGTCTCTCGGGAGTATTTAGCCTTACCGGATGGTCCCGGCAGATTCACGCAGAATTCCTCGTGCTCCGCGCTACTCAGGATACCACTATGCTTCGACAACATTCGAATACGCAACTTTCATGCTCTATGGTTGAACTTTCCAGATCATTCCTCTCTGTTGTTTTCATGCAATATCGTGGTCCTACAACCCCATGTATGCCGTAACATAAATGGTTTGGGCTATTCCCCGTTCGCTCGCCACTACTTGGGGAATCATTGTTTATTTTCTTTTCCTGCAGGTACTAAGATGTTTCAGTTCCCTGCGTTAGCCTCCTACTAAGTAGGATAATATCTCTTCAAGATATTGGGTTGTCCCATTCGGAAATCTTCGGATCAAAGGTTATTTGCACCTCCCCGAAGCTTGTCGCAGCTTATCACGTCCTTCATCGCCTCCGAGAGCCAAGGCATCCGCCATGCGCCCTTGCTTACTTTCTTTATTCATTCGCTGACACTTGCATGTCGGCGGGATGATATATACTTCTAGCTCTTTACTACTAAAATTACTTTTTGCTTGTACAATATGTCATAGACCGTTTCTCTTTTCAGAGACTGTGGAGAATAACGGATTCGAACCGTTGACCCTCTGCGTGCAAGGCAGATGCTCTAGCCAGCTGAGCTAATCCCCCAAAAGAGTTTCGGAGTAGTCCCAGGCAGAGTTGAACTGCCGACCTCTACATTATCAGTGTAGCGCTCTAACCAACTGAGCTATAGGACTAGTTCAACCTTGTCTACCTGTTGAGTTAGACTCGGCTTCTGTTTTCTCTTGTTTATCTCTATCTATACTTCTATAGATGGTTGATCTATATTTTATAAATAAACAAGTACCAGTAGTACAAAAAACAGAACCTTAAAAAGTCATCGTTACGACATCGCTCCAGAAAGGAGGTGTTCCAGCCGCACCTTCCGGTACGGCTACCTTGTTACGACTTAGCCCCAATTACCAGTTTTACCCTAGGACGCTCCTCGCGGTTACGTACTTCAGGTACCCCCGGCTTTCATGGCTTGACGGGCGGTGTGTACAAGGCCCGGGAACGTATTCACCGCGCCATGGCTGATGCGCGATTACTAGCGAATCCAGCTTCACGGAGTCGGGTTGCAGACTCCGATCCGAACTGAGAGTGGATTTCGGGTTCCGCTCGGCGTCGCCGCCTGGCTTCCCGCTGTACCACCCATTGTAACACGTGTGTCGCCCCGGACGTAAGGGCCGTGCTGATTTGACGTCATCCCCGCCTTCCTCGCGGCTTGCGCCGGCAGTCCGTGCAGAGTCCTCAGCGTTATCTGTTAGCAACTGCACGCGGGGGTTGCGCTCGTTATGGCACTTAAGCCGACACCTCACGGCACGAGCTGACGACAACCATGCAGCACCTCGGGAGACGTCCCTAAGGAAACAGGCGTCTCTGCCTGCGGCGTCTCCCGTTTGAGCCCGGGTAAGGTTCCTCGCGTATCATCGAATTAAACCACATGTTCCTCCGCTTGTGCGGGCCCCCGTCAATTCCTTTGAGTTTCACCGTTGCCGGCGTACTCCCCAGGTGGAATACTTAACGCTTTCGCTGTATCACCCAGAACCGAAGCCCCGGACAATTAGTATTCATCGTTTACTGCGTGGACTACCAGGGTATCTAATCCTGTTCGATACCCACGCTTTCGTGCTTCAGCGTCAGTTGGGCGCCGGTATGCTGCCTTCGCAATCGGAGTTCTGCGTGATATCTATGCATTTCACCGCTACACCACGCATTCCGCATACTTCTCGCCCACTCAAGA
>CAXHRO010000021.1:0-50724 GCA_964018905.1 uncultured Muribaculaceae bacterium | reverse complement strand
TCGTTTTTCTGACAATAGATCTGATAAATACTACAACCTCGATTTAAACAGAACTCTCAGTGAAGGTCATGAAGTGTTTGATACAATAATTTTCATTCCTCAGATACATCATCTCAGCTGGATTTATCCTTTGACAACCGACACATACGCCGTGAACTGTTCAGGATATTGATGCTTGTCTGTGAGACGGATCCCGACAACGATACCACGGCTAAACTGATATACGGTTCATGGACAACAAAATAAATGAATATATCGATGTCGGCACAATTGTCACTTAATGAGACTATACTAAATATTATTATGGCCATAATTATTTATATTTAACTAACAAAACCAAACATTATGAAAAAGAAACTCTTTTCAACTCTTTTTCTTGCCGCAATCGGTCTTGGCTCTTATATCGGGTTAAGTTCTTACGTTTCAGAAAAAGAGACAAGCTTGATCCAGCTTGAAAAAGTAGAGGCTTTGGCTTCTTCTGAAGGATCTGTAGGTTGGTGGAATAGACCTGACTATATTTGCAGATCCGTGATATGTCAATGCCTATTTTACTCTTATGAAAGTGATGTCGCTGAAAAGGTTCCCGACGGAACCGGAACTGTAGCACACACCTGGAACTGCACAGGTTGTGGCGACTGCGGCTGGACTGTTAATAATTAATCATTCAAATCTCCATTGTAACACAGCGTATTAATTAAAAACGATGTGTTACAATGGATTACACCAATAATTACCCAAAAACACATACTGATATGAACAGAATAAAATACTTGTTTCTGATCGAGTGTTTACTGATAATCGGTGGATGTGGTTCCAGACAACAGGCAGGGGATATTTTTGTTACCGATATTCCAGACCCCTCTGTTGTCATTGATCCTGACTGCCCGATTGTGAACCTGGGGATACAACTGGACTCTTATGACCGGAACTTCTTTGAACAGTGTGTTGATGATTTTAGACTAATTCCACTTGAGACAGCCGAGGAATATCTCATCGGCAACATATCCAACATGGCAATGGTCAACGACACGCTGATAATAGTGGATGCCGACAAAGCTCAGAAAATCTTTCTGTTTGACATGAACGGGAGATTCATCAGAACCGTCGGATCTCTCGGCGAAGGCCCGGATGAATATCAGAGCTTAAGCAATGTTTCGTTTTTTGAAAACAACATTCTCCTTCACGACTGGACAAGAGCCCGTTGTCAAACCTACGATCTGTCGGGTAATGTTATCGACCGACAGAGACTGAAGCGCAGTCGTCCGCACAATATAGCAAAAATAAATGACACTATTATCGCAGGCAGTTTTGTTTCATATGACACCGCTCTGCCTTATGCTGTTGAATGGATTGACCGCAATGACTCGGTCATTGCTACCGCCAGGCCGTTCAGATATAAACGAAACAGGCCGGCAGGGCAGTTTGTCAAGACAACAACAGGCCAGCTATTGTATTATCGCATGGACAGTGACACAATTTTCGAGATCACACCCGATAACCTGAAACCGGCCTACACCCTTGGTATCAGAATCGACTACAATACCCTTATGCAAGAAACAGGATCACTTGATGACAAAGACTTCCACAGAGCTCTTTACAGTAATGACAACATGCCTGTAAACCAATTCTCAATACTCGATCTTGACAATCACTGGCTCATTACAGTCCAGAAAGGGACTAAAAGCTATTGCGTGTTATATGATACCGCAAGCCACCGGTCAAGGACATTTCTTCGTACCGACATCGCCAGGAAGGAATGTCTTATACCATTCATAACATATCGTGCCGGCAAAGATCTGTTGCTGAGCAATATCAACTGTAACTTCATTGAACAGATCTCAAAGGAGGATCGGAATAGACTATATGAATCACTCAAAAGGCCCGAAATAAAATCGACAGTAGAAAACTACGACTTCGATAACAATAACCCGATCGTATGCCTGATCAAACTCAAAAAGCCATGATTAAACATACTATGTTTTTTATTCTAATGATAAGTATATCACTCCCATGTTGCAAAAACAAGAAGTCGGATATTTCCTATCTTGAAATCACAGACATTTCGGCTCCAATAACCATATCTTCTCTTAAATCAGGCAATGATAAAATAGCGATCGATAAAGTCTATGATCAAAATTATAGACTTGTCATATATCTCTGCAACTTAGGTTGTGCTCCTTGTTGCCAAAAAGAACTTGAAATTTTAAATTCAATACCCGAATCCATTCAACGTAACATTGATGTATGGGGAAAATTCAACTCGAACAGAGAATATCGTATTTTTGCAAACAATACGCCAATCAAAGTCTACAGGGTATCCCGGGACGAAAAACCATTTGAAAGTTGCGACTATAATAGTAATTACATATTCTTCCTTAAGAATGACAACAAGGCCATATCAATAGGCAACCTGACAGACGATCCAAATTTGTCAATATACTATTATAATGCAATTTCAAAACATATGTCAGAAACTTCTCATTAATATCAGTAATGCTAATAAAAAAACATATTTCGCTTCATCGTGTATTGATGTTGACAGTCGTGATCTCTATCGTCCTGCTGGCCGGATGCCGGGATGGCGGAAACGGATCGGACAGCCGTATCGACATCGCACTCAGGCTGGCGGGCGACAACCGTGCAGAGCTGGAGAAAGTACTTGATCATTACCGCGATGACAGCGAGAAGCTATGTGCCGCCAGGTTTCTTATCGCCAACATGCCGGGACACTATTCCTACTCAGACACAGCATTGTTAACCCGATACTATGACAGAGTCGATTCAGCATTATCACGACTCACCGGAGCAAAACGACAGATTATAGCAGATACCATAAATTCAATTGCAGGAAACATGGGTATAGCCCATGCACAGACGATACAGGATGTACGGATTATAACAGCCGACTACCTGATAAAGAATATAGATGACGCATTCGATCAATGGAAAAACGGCAACTGGGCCCGTCATCTCAATTATGACCAGTTCTGTGAATACATCCTACCCTACAAAGTCGTTGACCTGCAACCATTGGATTCATGGCGCACTGATTTCAGGGAATTTCATACCGACAGCCTTTATGAGCTTGATTATTGCGACATGTTCCGCAACTCAGCATATAGCGCAGCTGTGATAATGAACCGGAATCTCGGAGATATTGTGAAACCATTTTCATGGGGAGCACTTGATTGCCCTATATATCGAGCCTCGACACTTTGCCATATCCCGTTCGGATATTGCGATGATTATGCCTATCTGACCACAGTCCTGTTCAGGAGCGTAGGAATTCCAACCTCGATCGAGGTAAATCCTCACTGGGCATATCGCTCACTCGGACACAGAGCTAACTCTGTTCTTGCGCCCAATGGGAAAAACATTATTTTCAGCGGTCTTTCAACCGGCCCTGAGAAATCACATCATATTGATGAGAGACTGGCAAAAATGTTCAGAGTGACTTATGCCCATAACACGGATATCATCAAACTCAATCAATCGGAAGAGTTTGTTCCTGTCGGTTTTAAAAATATTTTTATGAAAGACGTAACCGATGAATTCATTTCAACTACCAATATAACAATGCGTATTAATGACATGCCTGATGGATACGTGTTTCTTGCAGTATATGGCGACCAAACATGGTTCCCGGTTGATTTCGGATACATTAACAGTCACAGACTTTCATTCGAAAAAGTCGGCAAAAACATAGTATATATTGTATTAAAATATGATTCCAACGGGGAACCGACAACTATAACAGACCCATTTTATATTGACAGCAACGGTATTTACAATTTCATTTATCCAGATCAGGATAACACCACCACTGCAACCCTATACCGCAAATATCCCGTAATAGAATATGTGCACAAATATGCACGTCTGATAAACGGAGGTGAATTTGAAGCCTCAGACGATCCTGACTTTACTGTAGCGACAACGGTTCACACGATACCCGATGGAAAAGCAATCGGGCACGAAGTCTTATTGCCTGATTCCACACCTCCCTTCAGATACTGGCGTTATATCCAACGACACAGAAACGCCCATTGTAACATGGGAGAGGTTTATATGTACGATCAAGACAATAACCAATTATGTGGCACAGTCATAGGAACCGAAGGACACAGGACTATATATGAAGGGATGACACGAGAAAACCTTTTTGACGGAGATCTGCTTACATCGTTCAACTCTCCTAATCCCAATGGCGACTGGGCCGGAATGGATTTCGGGAAACCTGTAAAAGTATCTCGAATATTATATTATGGACGCGGAGACGGTAATTCAGTTGAACCTGGCGATGAGTATGAATTATACTTCTGGCTTAATGGCGGGTGGAGATCATTAGGGCGAAAAAAAGCCCAAAGTGTATCTGTCACCTTCGACAACATCCCAGCCGGAGCATTGCTGCTGTTGCGAGACCACACCAAGGGAAAGGACGAGCGCATCTTCACTCTGACTGAAGAAGGCCAACAGATTTTTCACTGATAATATTGCCTTTATATATATAAATACACATGTTTTGTTCATACGAATGCCGATGTTCAAAGATATTGATAACGAAATACCACTTCATAAAACATTGATACCTATGCCTGATAATGTGACTACAGGATCGATGACGCGCCACTGGCTTGGCCTCGGGATGAGAGAGGCTGTCATGGCTATGGCTCTGCTGGCCGGAGGTGCGGAGTGTATCATGGGATGGCTGCAGCTACTGGGGATCGCGCATAGCGGCCACCAGCTATACCCGGCTACGGGGACATTCTTCAACCCAGGACCCTATTGTGCATTTCTTGCCATCATTATACCTGTGGCTCTTGCCTGTGCCATGAGATCATCTAACAAGGTACTGACCTATGGCAGCATGGTGTATCTTGTGCTCGCTGTGGGGTTAATGCCGGTGCTTATGGGACGCACAGGCTGGATTGCAGCCATCGCAGGGGGTGTTGTCACCTACATAGGATGTAAAGAGAGACGCATTAGAATCACTCTCCCACAGGGAATTATCCTCACAACACTAATCATCGCCGGATGCATAGGCCTGTATTTCTTGAAACCGGCCTCGGCTATGGGGCGGTTGCTGATATGGAAAACCGGCCTGACGGCTATGCTCGACAAGCCGCTCGCAGGATGGGGATGGGACAACGTGCCGGGGGCACTGGGGCAGATCCAGCAGGAGTATTTCGCCATACACCCCGATTCTACATATGCCGCAGTAGCGGGATCGCCCGAATATGCGTTCAACGAGTACCTGCAGGTGGGTATCGCCTTCGGCATGCCCGCCATGTTGCTGTTCGTAGCCGCGACCATATGGATCATTCGGCAGGCCTGGAGGAAGAAAGCCTACGGATATGCCGGATTTTTCGTGGCGTTCGCCATTGTCTGTCTCTGCTCCTACCCCATGCAGTTCAATGAGTTCATCATATTGGTGTCTCTTATGGCTCTCCCCATGCTGTCTCGGATAAGAGTAAAATGGCTGGCGACAGCGACATGCCTGACGGTGGTGGGGATAACCACGGCGGCGGTATCACACACTTTGCGGCGCAACGACGCCAAGGAGAATTGGCTCGGCATACGTTCAGCCTATATATATGGTGTTGACGACAGCGACATAGCCTGGCTCGACTCGATGATGACGACAATACAGGGGCACAATGCCACGTTCCTTTTTGACTACGGAAAGGCATTAAGGCAGGCCGGCCTATACGACAAGTCAAACACTGTGCTTGCCAAAGGGTTGAAGTACAGCTCAGACCCTATGTTCCTAAATCTCATAGGACGCAATCACGAGGATCGCGGGGAACACGACAAGGCCGACGAGTATTACGTGATGTCGATGAACCGTCTGCCCGGCCGACTGTACCCGCTGTACCTGCGGGTGAAACTGCATGCCGCTGACAGTGACCAGACGCTGTTCAATGAACTTTCACTGAAACTCATCGAGATGAAACCAAAGGTTGAATCGCCAGCTACCCGGCAAATGAAAGAAGAAGTAAGGTCACATAGATTGATACACAACTAATTATATATCGCACACCAATATCATGATCAAATATTATATACCAATTATTATACTTCCCTTTTTAATTATATCATGTCGACATAATGAATCATCTACAAATACAACAGAACTCTGTAAAACATATTCGAATATAGAGATTCAGGATATCATACCTACCGATACAGTTTTCTCATTTGTCGATGAATATCCAGTAAATATAGAGACCACTGGGGATAGTATATTTCTCATTTTTGAAATGCAAGATACAACAATAAAAGTAATAGATACCGAAACGAAGAGCATTGTAAAATCATTGGGAATAAAAGGAAATGGCCCTGAAGATATTCTATCACCGGTATTTCTTTACAACCGTTATATTACGCCTGAAAAGATACATTACCACAGCGACAAAAATCATTAAAACCGACTGGAACGGTAAACCTCTTGCAATACTCAATGTGCCTGATGGCTTCAAAGCTTTCTGCATTGATGAAAACGAAGATATATTGGCAATAGTAAATAGTCAAAGAAATGAACAAAACGAATACTTTGATATCATTCGGTTTAAACAACCTGAAACAGCATTTTTGTAGAGTCCACACATAATTCGCATTAGAAAAAAATAATTAGAATACCATATTTTGACCTTTTTGTTCTTATGAATATATTAAAGCGGAATGTGTGGCCGGTAATCAAATGGGTGACTGACTGGACATGCAACATCATACTGGGGGCCGTGGGGCTGTTTGTGCTGTGGTTTGTGGCACAACTGTTCTTTTACGCGACTTTCACTATACCCACCCAATCGATGGAGCCTACAATCCACCCGGGCGACAGAGTGATGGTTGACAAGACTATGATGGGAGCGAGGCTTTATGATGTATTTGCGGCTGCAAAGGGTGAACAGGTTAAGATCTACCGTCTGCCCGGAAGACGCGCCATGGAGCGTGGTGACATCATTGCATTCAATTTTCCGTATGCCGGAGAGTGGGACAGCATAGCTATGCATCCCTCACTGTACTATCTGAAACGGTGTATAGCATTGCCGGGAGATACTGTGGAGATACGAGACTGCTCCTATTATGTCAACGGCAAGCCAAGCCCGGTCTCCAACAAACAGGGGGAACAGACTCTACGCGACTTCATCGCCGACTACAGCGAGCGGGATCCTGAGTATCTGGCGTCACACCTGGTAATGGCCGCATTCCCCAACCGTAAGTCTATACCATGGACAGTACAGAATATGGGGCCTATGCCGATACCATGCCGAGGGATGAAAATGGAGTTGACTCCCTTCACGGCCAAGGTATATCGCAATTATATAGAATGGGAGTCGGGTATGAAACTTTCGACCGACAGTTGTGGCTCTGTTCTGATGGATGGAATGCCGATGACCGAATATATATTTGACGAGGACTACGTCTTCGTGGCCGGAGATCGTGTATTCAACTCACAGGATTCACGATACTTCGGATTGGTGCCGATGCCGTTTGTCGTTGGCAAAGCTTCTTATCTAATCAAGAAATAATTATAGTGGGTGGTGGATGGGGTTTATGGTTATGAGTCGTTTGGAATTATTATCGGTTGATGTTATTTTTTAGTAAAAAACTTCTATATTATAAAAATTTTGTATATTTGGACATTATTAGTCATACTTGCTAATGCTTTAAGCCATGAAACAATCCATTCATATATCCATAGTATTATTAGCCGGCGTACTTGCATCATGCTCGGGAGGCGATACTGAGTCCAAGCCACTCTCGTCGGCCCCGGCACAGTCTCAACCCGATGCCGGAGACAACATCCCGGTCGTCACGGTCATGGAGCTGCAGCCGGCCAATTTCTATCACGAGATTGTCAGCAACGGCCGGCTGTCATCGGCCCGAAAGGTTGACGTTAATTTTGACCGCACCGAGACCATCTCAGAGATTATGGTTCGTAATGGCCAGCATGTGTCAGCCGGCCAGCCACTCGCCCGGCTGGACTGCGCCAAACTCAAGAACACACTTGCAAAGGATCGCACAGCCGTGGCACAGGCCCAACTGGAACTCAAGGATGTGCTTATAGGCCAAGGGTATGACCCCGACCGTACTGACGAGATACCCGAGGAAACAATGCGGCTGGCCAGGCTACGCAGCGGGCTTGAACAGGCCGAACTGACACTGGCCGACACTGAACGTGATCTTGACCGGTCCACCCTCACCTCGCCTATAGCCGGTGTGGTGGCAAATCTCACCATCTCGCCACACAATACCTCCAACCAGTCAGAGCCGTTCTGCTCAATAATAGACAACAGCACGCTACGTGTAGGGTTCAACATTCTGGAAAGTGAACTGCATCTTGTAAAACCAGGCGACCCGATCGACATAGCCCCCTACTCGACCACCGATGTGACCCAAGGACGCATCGCCGAGATCAATCCTACCATTGACGACAACGGCATGGTAAAAGTATGGGCCGATGTCAACGGGCGCGGATCGTTGCTTGACGGCATGAATGTGAGGGTGACAGTAAAACGACTGCTGGAGCACACGCTCGTGGTACCCAAGAGTGCGGTAGTCCTGCGCACCGGCAGGCAAGTGGTTTTCACGCTCGAGGGAGACAAGGCTCACTGGAACTATGTGACCACCGGACTGGAGAATCTCGACAACTACACGATAACCGAGGGCCTGGAAGCGGGCGCCAATGTGATAATCTCGGGAAACGAGAACCTCGCACACGAAGCGACGGTGAAGATTGAAAATTGAAAATCCCAGGTTTCTCATCATGATCAAATATCTTCTGGGACATAAGATTGCGGTATTCATGACCTTTTTGGCTCTGGTCATCGTAGGGTGCATAACCTACTCTACGCTGTCGGTATCGCTATTGCCCGACATTGACATCCCGCATATCACGGTCAAAGTGAACCGCGACAATACATCGGCGCGTGAACTCGAGAATACGATTGTCTCTCCGTTACGTCGCCAGCTTATGCAGGTCACCGGACTGGACGGTATCAAGAGCGAGACGCGCGACGGCCAGGCCATCATATACATGACCTTAGGATATGGTATCGATACCGATGTAGCCTATATCGAGGTAAATGAGAAGATTGATGCCGCCATGAACTCGCTGCCGCGTGACATGTCGCGTCCTAAAGCGGTTAAAGCCAGTGCAACCGACATCCCTGTACTGTATATACAGATGACATCGGGCCAGGATACCGACGAGGAGTTTCTTGAGATGGCCGATGTCGCCCGCAATATTGTACGCCGGCGCCTGGAACAGTTGCCGGAGATCGCTATGGTAGACATTACCGGACTACCGGACAAGATTCTCAGGATAGTTCCGGATCTTGAACTCATGGCACAGGCCGGAGTGACAGTCGAGGAGCTCGAATCCACCCTTACCGGAGGCAACATCGAACCTGGATCGATGACCGTGCGCGACGGATATTACGAGTACAACATACGTGTCACCAATACGCTGACATCGGCCGATGATGTCAAAGCCCTGCGTATCGTCAAGGGGGAGAGGATATTCAGGCTGGGAGATTTTGCCGAAGTAGTCACTGCGTCACGCAAGCCGTCAGGCTACTCGATACATAACGGAAGGCGTGCCGTCACACTCGCCGTAATAAAACACAGCGAGGCCGACATGAATGACATGAACCAGGCCATCAACCAGACAATCAACAACTTTGCCGCCAGCTATCCCGAGATACAGTTTGACCAGACCCGAGACCAGACCGAACTGCTACGCTTCACCATCTCTAATCTGCAACAGAATCTGCTTGCCGGACTGGTGCTTGTTTTTCTTGTCTGTATCGCTTTCATGGGCGGCATGAGATCATCGGCTGTCATTGGCTTTACCATAATTGTAAGTGTGATAATTACATTCCTGACATTCAGGATGTTCAATGTCTCAATAAATATAATCTCAATGTCGGGACTCATCCTGGCTGTGGGCATGATGATCGACAACGCCGTGATTGTCACAGAGAACATCACCCAGATGCGCCAGCGCGGAATGAGTGTGGCCGATGCCTGTGCGGCCGGTACCAACGAGATGATAACCCCCATGCTGTCATCGTCGCTTACAACCGTGGCTGTATTCGTACCGCTTGTATTCATGAACGGCATCGCCGGCGCGATATTCAGCGACCAGGCTTTCGCCATCACCGCCGGGCTCGCCGTGAGCTACATCACGGGCATTACCCTGTTGCCTGTACTGTATTTTATCATGTATGGGAAAGAGAAGAGCGTCACACCGATATCAACGGCCTCCAACCGCCTGCATAGCGGAGCGCTGAATCTATACGACCGTGTCATCGACATCTGCTTCAAATACCGTATACCGCTTATTATATGCACTATAGCCACAATACCGCTTTGTGTATGGCTGTTTAATGCAATACCATGCGAGAGGATGCCCCATGTCGACTCCCGCGAACTGGTAATGACCGTCGACTGGAACGACAACATAGATATTGACGAGAACCGTCGCCGCACGATATCGCTGACCGATACCGCCGCGATATCGACATCGGCATTCGTGGCCACACAAGACTTCATGCTCAGCACCGACCATGACTACACCTCGGCCGAGAGCGAAATATATCTTGTAGCCGCTGCCCCCGCCGATGTGGCTCAGATGCAGAAACGCCTGCTGGCCAAGGCAAGACATGATCATCCCGGGGCTGAGGTAACCTTTGGCCGTCCCACCAATATATTTGAAAAGATATTCGCCACCAATGAAGCCGACCTGGAAGCCAGGATCTCACGTCGCACCAATACTGTCCACAGTGATGTCAATGCATTCATGGCTCTATGTGACCGTATTGATGACGCCACCGGCATGAAACCGGGTCGTCCGCCACTGCAGACACAACTTGATATAATTATCGACCGCGACAAGGCCGCGCTCTATAAAATTGACTATAACGCAATAGAGACATCCCTTAAGAGGGCGTTGAAGGGCTATATGGTCACCACCCTCAAATCATATGACGAATATATCCCTATCGAGATAAGCGGCCGACAGCTCGATGTAAACCGCCTGCTGTCAACCACACTGGTAAAGAGCCGCCCCGACAGGAACGGAGAGACAAGCCACATACCGCTGTCATCTCTCGTAAGCACCCGGCTCTCCAACGACTTCAAGACCATCACAGCCGGCTCGGACGGCGAATACCGTCAGCTCGACTTCGATGCCGACGGAACAGAAGATCGACTTATCAATACGATACGTGAGACCGTCAATAACGATAGCGACTATGACGTAAACTTCAGCGGCAGTTTCTTCAGCAACTCCAGGCTTATGGGCGAACTTGCCGTGATACTGCTTGTATCGCTCCTGCTGATGTACTTCATATTATGCGCACAGTTCGAGAGTTTCATGCAACCGCTCATCGTGCTGCTCGAAATACCGGTCGACGTTGCCTTTGCATTGCTCACACTGCTGGCATTCGGTCATACGCTCAATCTCATGTCGGCCATAGGCATCATCGTGACATGCGGTATAGTGGTCAACGACTCTATACTCAAGATCGACTCTATCAACGAGCTGCGCCGTGATGGCATGCCATTGATGAAGGCGATACATACGGCAGGACGCCGACGCCTCCGGGCCATCGTGATGACATCGCTTACGACCATTCTGGCTATGGTTCCGATGCTCTTCACCAGCGACATGGGATCGGAACTGCAACGACCTCTCGCCATCGCCATGACCGGATCTATGATAGCGGGAACGCTGATAAGTATTTTCATCATACCGCTCTTCTACTGGCTTATCTATCGGAGAAAAGAGAATGAACATGCAGTGACACCATGTACCACACATGACAATCCGGTAAAATAAGAACCGACAATTTAATATTTCGAAAAGATATTGACTATGAGAATATTGAGTGTTTTACTACTTATATTGCCCCTGACCATGCAAGGAGTCACGCTGACGCTTGACCGCACCATCGAGCTGGCCAACGACTCGTCGCTTACAGCGTTCAAATACCGCAACCAATACCAGGCCGAGTACTGGCAGTGGGTAAGCTACCGGGCTGAACGTCTGCCGGCACTGTCACTACAGCTTACTCCGGCCAGCTACAACCGATATATGACCCAACGATATGACTCACAATCGAATATCGACGTATACCGTCAACAACAGATGTACAACGCCAGTGCCGGAGTCAACATCACACAGAACTTCGATCTCCTGGGCGGAACATTCTTTGCCGAGACCGACCTTAGCTACATGCGCAACTTCGGCAACAACACCTTCACACAGTACTCGTCGATCCCCGTGCGCATAGGATACCGGCAGTCGCTACTGGGATACAATCCTTTCAAATGGGATCGCCGCATTGAGCCTATCAAGTATGAAAAAGCACGCAAAGAACTGGCCTACAACATGGAGAGTGTAAGCGAGCTGGCTGTGACATATTTTTTTGAACTCGCACTGGCGCAGGCCGAGTTCAAACTGGCCGAAGAAAATGTAGCATCATGCGATACGCTCTATACCATCGGTGAACGACGCTACAAGATCGCGTCAATATCACACGCCGACCTGCTCACACTGCAACTGGACCGTGTAAATGCCCGCAACAATCTTGAGAACTGCCGTATCACACTACAACGCGCGATGTTCTCGATGGCCTCGTTCCTTGGGTTTGAGAAGAACACTCACATCGACCTTGTAATGCCGGGACGTCCGGCCGCCATAGAGATAGCGGCGGCCGATGCTGTGGCATATGCCAAACTCAACAACCCCACCCTGCTGGGACACCGGGCCACAATACTTGAGGCCGAGAGAGATGTAAACCGCACAACGATCGAGTCCCGCTTCAATGCATCGGTAAGCGCATCGATAGGCTTCAATCAGGTAGCCGACAACCTCCCTCAAGTGTATAAAGACCTGCTAAGACAGGATATCGTATCGGTGAGCATGACTATACCGCTCGTTGACTGGGGTGTGCGCAAGGGCAAGATAAACATGGCCAAGAACAATCTGAACATAGCCCGCATACAAGCCCGGCAGGAAGAACTGTCGGTAGAGGAGGATGTGATCATGACTGTAAGCGACTACAATGTGAGACGCGAGCTTGTGAGCAGCGCGTCGGAGGCACTGGATCTGGCCGACATGGCCTACGCCCAGACCCAACAGCGCTTTATCATAGGCAAGGCCGATATAAACTCCGTGACACTTGCCCTCAACCGCAGGCGCGAAGCCTCGAAAAACTTTATCTCGGCACTCCAGAACTACTGGATGAGCCATTACAAGATACGCCGCCTGACGCTCCATGACTTCACACTCGGACTTCCATTGACCGATATCGTCGAATACAAGGCCTTCGGCAAAAGCCAATAAGCAAGCGTTCAACCTATAAATATCATAACATTGTCTTCCAGGTCATTCACCATAATTGTCGTATTTATCGCGCTTTCCATTGTGGGATGTGCGCTATTGCCTTTGTTGCCTGTCAAAAGAGCTCCGTCCCAGAATCTGCCCTCGATTACAGTTTCATTCAACATATACGGCAACTCGGCGCGCACTATCGAGGCGGTAGCCACATCCCGCATAGAGTCGGCCCTGGCACGTGTCTCAGGAGTGAAAAGCATAAGTTCAAGATCGACAAACGGGACCGGAGCTGTCACCATCTCGCTTGACCGGCATACCGACATACAGATGGCCAGGTTTGAGGTATCGGCTATGGTAAGGCAAATATGGGACGAACTCCCCGAGGGCACAAGCTATCCCGAGATAGGAGTGAGCCGCGTAGACAATGAATCGGCTATGCCGATGATCACTTACACAATCAATGCCGGCGCAAACGCCAACGATATCAAAAACATAGCCGAGGAAGTACTCGCACCGGGACTGTCGGCAATCAACGGGGTGAGCCGCGTGGTCATATCGGGAGGAAATCCCATGGAATGGAGACTTGAATATGATATCGACCGGCTTAATGCCGCCAGGATCACCCCCAATGACATCAGGCAGGCTATTTCCAATCACTATGCCACGAGCTTTTACGGCATAGGACAAGTCTGCGAAAACACGACCGACACGACATGGCTGAGAATTGTAAACGCCCCCTCGGGCGACCCGTCGTCACCGCCCGACCTGCGCAGTATCACCGTCACCGGGCAGGATGGTGACATAACTACACTCGACCGTCTCGTGACCATGACAAGACGCGAAAGCAATCCTACCGGCTACTATCGCATCAACGGGCTGAACTCGGTATACATGCGTATATATGCCGACGAGAGCGCCAACCAGCTTACCCTTGTGAAAGATGTAAGGTCTCAGTTGCCATCACTCGTTGACAAATTGCCGGCCGGCTATACGGTCGACTGTACATATGACATCACAAAGTCAATATCCGGAGAACTGGACAAGATATACTTCCGCACGACCCTCACATTCCTTATACTGTTGCTTTTCATAGCATTGGTGACACTCAACCTGAGGTATGTGTTGTTGGTTTCAATCAGTCTCGTGATCAATCTGGCCATTGCTGTGATATTCTATTATGCCCTTGATGTGGAGATACAGATGTATTCCCTGGCCGGCATAACGATATCACTGAATCTCGTTATTGACAATATAATCGTAATGATCGACCACTACACACGCCGTCACAACCGACGTGTGTTCACCTCCATACTGGCGGCCACCCTCACCACAGCCGGCGCACTGTGTGTGATATTCTTCCTTGACGAATCCCAGAGACTTAGCCTCACCGACTTTGTCAACGTCGTGATCATCAACCTGCTGGTGTCGCTCACCGTAGCACTGTTTCTTGTACCGGCTCTTGTTGACCGGCTGGGGGTGAGGCTGAGGCGCAGACGGCACAGATCACGCCTCAGATATATCAATGCGTGGGACAAGGCTTATATCCGTATTACGGCCTTCCTGTTACGACACCGCGCGGTAACACTCACCCTGCTCATACTGGCATTCGGGCTTCCGGTATTCATGCTCCCCGACAATATCGACGGAGACGGTGCCTTAGCCAATAGCTACAACAAGACACTGGGGTCACAGACATACCGCGAGAAAGTAAAACCGGTAGCCGACATAGCCCTTGGCGGCACCCTGCGGCTATTTGCCCAAAAAGTATACAACGGCAACTACTGGAACCGTCCCGACACAGAGCCGAGACTCAATATCAACGCATCGTTGCCCAACGGAGCCACCTTGAAACAGATGAATGCCATCGTGACAAGGATGGAAGAATTCCTGGGTACATTCGACGAGATAGAACAGTTCCAGACATCCATTTCGAGTCCCCAACGCGCCAGCCTGTCGGTGACATTCAAACCCGAGCACCGATCGACATCTTTCCCCTACATGCTCAAGAGCGAAATCATTTCAAAAGCGCTGAAAATAGGTGGTGGCTCATGGAGTGTATATGGACTCGAAGACCAGGGGTTCAGCAACAACGTGAGTACCTCGGCCGGCAGCATGATAATCAAGGTTTCGGGATACAACTACGACGAACTGACACGCTGGGCCGACCGTATGGCCGATTCATTATTAACCAACCGACGCATCAAGGAGGTGGTCAGAACCCCTGAGCCAACTTACTACCGCGATGACTATAACGAATACCATATCGAGATTGACCACGACCGTCTGGCCCGTAGGGAAATCAATGTATCGCAACTGTACAACGCCATTGCCCCGACCTTTGGCCGTGACATACGGTGCGGCACCGTCTCGGTCAACGGATGTAGCGAAGCTATAACACTCAATGCCCTGCAAGCCAGCGATCTTGATCTCCACGCATTACTTGACCGGCAATTCCAGGTCGAAGACAAACTGTTCAAACTCAACGATGTCGCCTCGATAACACGACGTCAGGAACCACCTCAGATCATCAAACACAATCAGGAGTACATCCTGTGTCTGCAATTTGACTATATCGGCTCATACCGACAAGGCGAGAAACTGCTGGAACGCACAATCAATACCTTCAACCAGATCATGCCGATGGGTTACAAGGCATCAAGAAGCCAAAATTCATGGTACATAGGCAACGATCAGAGTAACTACTTATTGCTGTTGCTCGTAATGGCCATAATATTTTTCATTTCGGCCATTCTGTTCAACTCCCTGCGTCAACCGCTGGCTATAATTTTTATAATACCGATATCGTTCATCGGAGTTTTCTCGGCATTCTATCTTTTCGAGCTGAAATTTGACAACGGCGGCTTTGCCTCGTTCATACTGTTGTGCGGACTGACCGTAAACGCCGCCATCTACATTCTCAACGAGTACAACAACCTACGTCGCCTTCGTCCAGCAATGCCGGCACTCAACGCCTATGTGACGGCATTCAGGCGAAAGATCATCCCCATACTCCTTACCGTACTGTCCACCGCATTGGGATTCATTCCATTCATAATCGGCACCGGACGCGAATCGTTCTGGTTCCCTCTGGCTACCGGTACCATAGGTGGTCTGCTGATGTCACTCCTGGGACTTCTCATATATCTGCCGTTGCTATCCCTCAAAAAACAACGCAAGAGAAAAAGTGCACGCGAACTAAAACATGGTCATGATACGTTATAATAACGTAACATCCATTAACACGCCACTATGACTGCCGACCTGAGTTCAACCCTGTTCAACATAAAACTATCAACCGCCGAGCCCCGGAGCGGGTCATTACTGGTTGCCGAGCCATTCCTCCAGGAGGAGTGTTTCAAGCATGCCGTAATACTGCTTGTGGATCACGGCGACGGATATGCCTCCATGGGACTCACACTCAACAAGCATACAGGGCTTACCCTCCGACATGTGACAGACGATGTAAAACCCGACTGCCGGGTACCGATATATGCAGGCGGCCCTGTCGGAGACAACAGGATGTTCTATCTTCACACCCTGCCCGACATCTTTGACAACAGCATTGAAGTCAGCCCTGGGCTGTACATAGGCGGGGAATACAGTCAGGTTCTCGAATATGTCAACGAGGGATACCCCACTGACGGATTGTTGCGGTTCTATGTAGGCTACAGCGGATGGGAGCCGGGACAGCTCAACGATGAAATAAAGAAAAATGTATGGGCGGTAGCACAACCCGGCAAAGCACAGGATTTGCTAACAGGATGTGACGACCAGTTCTGGCACCGCACAGTCAGATCGATGGGACAACGTTACCGCGGCTGGCGATTCCACCCAATGAACCTGCGAGCCAATTAAAGAGGGACGAGATTATTTGAGAACTATCAACAACCAACTACCCACTACCCACTATCAACTACCCACTATCAACTATCCACTATCAACTACCCACTATCATAGTCTAATGCCAACGCCAAGCATAAGGTTCTGTGGATCCTGAAAGCGCCCCAAGCGGTAACCTGTGTTGATAAATATGTGGCGTGTCACGAAGGTTTTGAGTGTCAGGGACTGGAAGAAAGCCTTGTCACCACGAGGATTTACAACATCATATCCAAGGCCGGCATTGACCGAGAATATCGGCATCGTAAGCTCGGCGTGAGCCGAAAGGCCTACACTCAACTGCTTGCCGAATGGAGGCCTGTAGAACCGGAGCCATTCATCATGGGTATCCTCTACCCAGTAAGGTGCCAGCCCCGCACTCTCGTCCCACTGGGCACCGAGTGCCACACCGGCGGCAAACCAGCGGTTGATACGTCTCATAGGAGCAAACTGAAGTCCGATGACACCAAACCGGCCCGGACATAGCTCCGGCTCGCCTCTCAGTTCAACGCAACGTTTGCGCCACGCTCCGTAGGCCACGATATCATAAAACCATCCTCCCCTATCAGCCTCGTCCTTGATCGACGGGTCGATCGAGCGTTTGAAATCACGGTCTCCATTAATGACATAGGCAATACCCAGCGATGCGCCTACGGCATTGACACCGCCATTAGGCCACGAAGTGTTGCCGTTTGAAAAGTGAGTAGCCTCGACCCCGAGCGACATCAACCATTCGGGTGCGAGACGATACTGTAGTTTCAACCCCAGTCCCATGTGGGCCGTCACCGATGTGCTCACTGCAGTATTCTCGGTAAAATGCTCCTCATCATAATGCCTCCAGCCCATAGCCGCTCCAAACTTCCATTCATAGCCCAGCGACAACCTGTCACCAAACCACATGAACGGGGCTCCCTGATAAACATACACCGAAGCCGGTGTCCCCAGTAGATCGCCAGCCAGAAACGACCGCACATCGACACCCACACCCTGGTATACACCGCAATACAGCCGACCAATGCGTGAATCGGGATTGAAACTGAAATCGGCGCGCAATGCCCCCGCCAAGGTTCCACCGACATGTTGACCGGTAAGATTATCACCCTTGAGGAATCGATTGGTACGGGGTACAAATCCGCCCGACACCTCGACACCTGCACGCCATTGCAACCGACCGCTGAAAGCGCCAGGCATAGAGTCTGTATCGGCAGCAAGCAGAGCCAGTACAGATATCATTAGAGCGACGGTCAACACTATACGCTTCATAACTCTTGAATATCAATCTTATAGTCAGACGGTTCGTATAACTCACACTTGAAGGTTGTATCATGAATACCATTATAGACCGGAGACATGAACCTCAAGGAACCTGTAAACAAAGCCTTGACATAGTCTACTGACACGGTTACCCTGACACTTGTATGGGCAGGTACAGTTACAGGTATCCGGTCACCGTTAAATGGAATATCATAATACATATATGTACCTAACCTTATCTGACCTATGTCTACAAGCCCCCACTCAGCCTCGTCATCGGTCTTTAACATAAAGGATGGCACCGGGACATCTACATTCTTACCATCAGCCCACTCTTCCTGTGGCATGATCCGGGCCCGACACTGCACATTACGGTAAGGCTCGACATAGACAATATGAGGACCTTCTGAATTATTGTTATAAGTAGTTGAAGTGAGATATGGCACTTGTTTCTCCTTACCGACACAGTCTTCATCATAATTCCATGACAGCAGATACATAGATTTACCTGGCATGACATTTATTTTAAGATTCCTGACACCATATTCATAAACAAACAGCAACGGGACTGTTACAGTCTCCCCTGTACAATTTTGGGCACAATTAAGCCATATACGGTTTCCGCTAAAATCAATGGAGAACTCACAGAAAGGATCATTGTACCGTATGCTACTGATTATGTCGGCCGGAGAATCCTCATCAATAATATTACCCTTCTTATCGTAATATGTAAAGATCTCTTTGAAATCAAATAGATTGATAACAATTTGTTTAAGTCCGTCAGGCTGGTAATCGAGAACACCACTGCCGCCATCACCCACGATATCTATTTCCTGACTGGCGGGCATTTCAAAACTCCTATTTATAAAAATCTCATTGTTACACGATACCGTAGCCACCAATATGACAATAATACAATATATGTGTAATTTCATGTCTGATAGTCTTTAAAGAATTACAAGCACAAGAGCAACGACACAGATAACTACTATAAAATGTTTCATTTTGTTCAAATATATATAATGACATTGCAAATATAAGAGTATATAACCGAATATCTACAACCAAATTTTCATAAAATGACTCTTATTGCTTATAATTCTACATTTTTAACGATTATCCAGTAATTTCTGATAATGTATGGCATCGACCCACTGATTGCCACGGTGTATCCAGGCAGGAAAATGTCCGGTTGCATTGAATCCATGACGCTCGAACATAGTACGACTCGGGCTGTTATCGGCTCTGACTACCGCAGCAAGCTGCATCATACCGAGCCGGTCCCTACAATAACGGCACAAAATAGACAAGGCCCGGCCACCGATACCCTTTCCCCGCCATGAACGGGCTACCGTAATGCCGGTATATGCCCTGTGATTGATACGGTCATAATCATACAGATCTATGAGTCCCACAACACAGTCATCCGACTCCGACCATATTACAAACCTGAGTTGACATGATGCAAAAATATTGCCGTCATAACTGTCGACATAATCCCATAACTGTTTATGAGAAAGCGGTGCGAATGTCACACCATCATCCCACAGCGACGTATCGTTCTCAATCAGATACATAGCGTCTACATCGGCCGGCTCAGGAGCCCTTAGCGTTATAACATTATCGGTAAGCATTTTCAGGAAGATATGATCAGACAGCAAAATCGGTGCGGTTCAACAGACTGCGGCCGAGGGTTATCTCATCGGTATACTCGATCTCGTTACCGACCGACACACCGCGTGCAAGCTGAGTCACCTTGACCGGGAGAGTACCAAGGCGACGGAATATATAGAAATTGGTTGTGTCACCCTCCATAGTGGCGCTCAAAGCGAGTATTATCTCTTTTACCTCACCGGCTCCGACACGTTCGATCAGCGAATCAATCTCAAGCTGCTCGGGCCCCACACCGTCAAGAGGCGAAATCAACCCGCCAAGGACATGATATACTCCA
This sequence comes from uncultured Muribaculaceae bacterium, assembly GCA_964018905.1. Taxonomy (GTDB): domain Bacteria; phylum Bacteroidota; class Bacteroidia; order Bacteroidales; family Muribaculaceae; genus JAAVFS01. The sequence continues at coordinate 30,295 of CAXHRO010000021.1, read as the reverse complement.
TCAAACTGTCCTGTGCGCTCGAAACAGATCACATCCTTGACATTCTCGACAACACATACAGTAGTATGATCCCGGCGCTGATCGGCACACACCTGGCACAAATCGGTCTCAGAAATATTGTGACAGCAACGGCAGTATGTGACCTCACGCCTCATTTTTATCAAAGCCTCGCCAAGAGCCACAGCTTCCGACTCATCGCGGCGAAGCAAGTGCAGAGCAAGTCTCAAAGCAGTCTTGCGTCCTATACCGGGGAGACGCGACAGCTCGGTAACAGCTCCCTCCAACAATGCAGATGCATATTCTCGATCCATATCAACTCAAAAAAATAACATAAATATCAGATAATCAAGTCGCGCAGAATGGCATCGCTCGCGAGCCATCTTGATTGCGGGATTGTTATCCTGTCGCCATTGACCTGAAGCAGACCGGCCGACTGCAGACGCCTCACCGGCACCAGCAGTCTATCGGCCAGATGACCATATGGCCGATGGGACAGATCGATAAGACTTATTCCGCCTGATGTGCGCAATCTCGTTATCAGATAATCGTTAAACTTGTTTTCTATGGTCTCCTCATCAACCTCACAACAGGGATATCCGGCCTGAAGAGACTCTATATACTTTTTCACGTCGGCCGGATTATACCGGCGCGTATCACCGTCAAAGCTATGGGCCGACGGGCCCAGCCCCAGATAAGGAGTCCCATTCCAGTAAGCCGAATTATGACGTGACTCCCGGCCTGGAACCGCATAATTGGATATCTCATAATGAATATATCCCGCAGCCGTAAGACGACTGTGTACAAGGCTGTACATCGCCTCGGCCGTTTCCTCGTCGGCCTCAACGACTTTACCGGCCATAAGGCGTGCATAGAGACGTGTGCCCGGCTCATATGACAAAAGATAGGCCGAGAGATGTGGCGCACCGGTCTCAATGAGCCGATCAAGACTGTAATCAAGCGACTCAAGTGTCTGTCCCGGCAGTCCGAATATAAGATCAAGACTGAAATTATCAAATGCCGAAGCCAACAGTCCGGCAGCCTGCATAGACTCCGAGGCAGAGTGCCGTCGGCCGACACCGGCAAGCTCGTCATCTACAAGCGACTGTACACCCATGCTCACCCTGTTCACCCCGGCACCGAGCAGAGCCCCGACAAGCTCACGATCCACATCCTCGGGGTTGACCTCGACCGTAAATTCCACCAATCCATCGAGATCGATTATCTCACCCAACCTTGACACGAGCGATACGAGCCTGTCGCCACCAAGTGACGATGGTGTGCCACCACCTATATATAAAGTAGTGACCGGCTTTACAAGCTCGCCACAGCGCAACCGGGCCTCGGCAATCAAAGCATCCACATAGCTGTCGACCGACTCCCGCCGTGGTGTCGAATAGAAGTCACAATAGGCACACTTTGCGTGGCAATAAGGAACATGTATGTACAATCCGGCCGACATTGTCACTTCATGCATATGGTGGTAAACTTGCAATACTTGCAGGCATGGTCATTGTCGGGGCATTTGAACTCCATACTGTTTCCAGGCTCGGGATAGAACAACGGATACAGTATATTGTCGAGTCGCTCCATTATCTCGTCGTTGAACTGACGGTAATCATTAACCACTGTCTTGCCAATGGTGAGAGGCTGTGGCGGCTGATTCTGACCGATAGTCCTGAAACGGTATATCATGGGCTGTACAAACACACTGTCATCGATATGCGGGCTGTTCTGCACATATGCATTACAGTACAGAAACAGCTGGAGAACCGCCTTGTCCCTACCTTTGGAATAATGCTCAAACATGTGTGGCACAGTAGTCTTCACCTCATCCGATCCGGTCTTGTAGTCTATTATACGTATCACTCTACGGCCATCGGCATCGATAACTTCATCCACGCGGTCAATTGTGTAGCTGAAGTTGATGGTTAGACGATCGGATATACGTAATCTCACATTCTCCTTACGCTCTCCAGAGATGAACGTGAACCACTCATAGCTGTCAAGCTCGTGGGCAAGCATATATCGTACCATATCAAGCATCATCCGAGATATAAGTTCGGCATCGCCCGTAAGCGGTGCACTATCCTCCGGATGTCGGCCGAGATACAACTCGTTGATGGCCTTTTTGATCTCGGGCATTATCACATCGGCACGGTTAAGAAAACCTATCACCCCACGGTCTATCACCACCGGGCGACCATTGGTCTGCAACGATGTATAAAGCCGCTCCACCACCTGGTGAAGCACTGAACCGAAGGTGGCCTCGTCAAAGAAATCCTTGACATCATCATTATCATGATACCCCTCAAGATAGCTCAATGCAAACTGGATAGGACAATTGATATAGTGGTTGATCGAGGTGGCCGAGATATAACGTGGATTGACGGTCGACACATAACGGTCGAGGATAGCACGCCGTCCGGCATCTATACCCAGAGACACCGGCTCGATGTCATCCACATGCAGATTATAAGCAATAGTGCGTTGCAACAGCTGTGGCGGACGGTACAGATACCTCAGTTGATTGATATAACGTGACGGCTCACCGCTCTTGGTGCCACGTGTGCGCGAGTCGTATATCAAGAAGACGCGTCGGGCACGTGTTATAAGACGGTAGAAGTAATAGGCCGATATGCTCTCCTGATGCTCAACCGTAGCCATCCCGTAACCGCGACGCAAGGCCGGCGGAATGAACGATCGGGAAAAATGCTTACGTGGAAACACCCGCTCGTTCATCGATGTTATGATGACGTTGTCGAAGTCTATGACACGAGTCTCAAGCATTCCCATCACCTGCAGTCCCTTGAGCGGACGCCCTTCAAATGACACACTCTCGCCTGCCGTGAGCTTCTCTACAAGATGAAATACCGTGGCATCGGCCAGATCGACATCCAGATCGTCGAGATGTGCCCGCTGAAGTCGCTGCAACTCGTCAAGGGCATTAAGATAATGACGCAGGAATCCGGCCTCGAGCGCACCAGCTGCCGTCAGCATAACCTCGGGAACCGTGTCGTCACGTTCAACGTCGACCGGCTCCTGTTCATCATCATCAATGACAATATACCTTGCATACACAGAGTCAAGCAACCATGTCACCAGCCTTTTGAGAAAGGCAAAGACATCACGTCCTGAAGATGGATTTGCCGATAGATCGAACAACGGATGCAACGGCGCATACTCCTCTGACAGCAACAGCCTGCGCGGCACATTAAACAGTCTCCGGCTGTTGATGATCTTTGAGATCTCATCACATGTCACACTGCTTATGGAACGTATGAGCGGATGTGACAGCACAGTCACTACATCATCCTTGAAAAACGAGTCTTCATATCTTGACCGACGGGCTCTGAGCTGCATAGATACAATCGAGGCCATCAGTGAAGCCACGGGGGTATTACGCAACTGAAAACCCATCGTGACATTTATCTCTCTGATATTTGCCGGAAGGCTGTTGATCACCGGAAGACAGAGGTTCTCATCGGGCAACACGATTGCTGTCGACAGGAGAGTATTGTCGGTTATGCCACCATCGGGCAACAATGACGAGACGATATCCGACACGACCTTGGACTGGCCGCTTACCGACGGTACACCTATCACCTCGATACATGGCCACTCTCCAGTACGGCACCCTACATCGACAGCATCGACAGGCTGAGGAAAATCCTTTACATAATGCTTCAGGAAACGGGTTGCACGGTTGCCCTGGTCGTCAAATGACGGTGAAGAATAATCCCAGAAGAAGTCGGCAATATCCTTATCGCGCATCACACTGAATATACGCTCTTCGACAGTAGACAGGACATTGAAACCCACAAACACATAACGTTCATACGGGAACCCGTCTGGACCGGTAGCAGAGATAATATCAAGAGCCAGGCGATAAGCACGCCCCTGATATGTAAGACCACGGCGTGCAAGCTCGTCATTAAATGAGTCATAAAGCCTGTTCATAACCTGCCACAGCTTGATAAACCTGACGGTTGAACGGCGATCGGTATGCTCACCCGTATCGCTTACATGTACAGCATGGTTCCAGAAATCGGCGGCCTGACGCGGCGCCCTGTCCTCACCCCAGTACCGTTTTATAACCTCGATCTGCTCGGGTGTGAGATAATTGGAACTTATCTCACGCAACGACTCGATATTGTGGAACAATTCGGCCGGATCGACAAGATACTTGTCGACATCGGTAAAATCGCCCAGCAACACATCGCCCCAATACTGGAACTTATTGAAGTCCACGCTATCGGGATCTTCACCATCAGTAGTATCGGCAAGAACTATATCACGATAGCATCGGTACAATATAAACAGTTGCTCGATACGTGTAGCCTCGACATCATCAGTAAAGTCAGAAATGAAATCACTGATAGTCATGACCTCGGGATGTATCAGAGGATACCCCGACTCCTCGGCCGCACGCCCAAGAAAATAATTGAAAAAAACACCTGCACGTTTGTTCGGAAAAACAAAACAGTAATCGATCACGCCTCGCCCGCAACGTGATATGTAGTATTCGGCTATCTCCTGCAACAAAGGTTTCATCGGCGCAACAACATAATGACCCTGACAGCAAAATCATACATTATGATCTTGGCATTGCCGTTGGCCTTGATATCAGTAATAGTCTGCTCAAGACGGGATGTCAGCTCCAGCACATTGCGTTCATTGATAAAACGGTGGAAATTCCGGGCAAAACGATCCTCGTCGACAGTAAGATAATTGAGTTGCGGCATGCCGAGACGATACAGAAAATTCTCCCTTATCTGTCCAAGACAATAAGCCAGGAAATCGACCGACCCCTCACGTCCCATGGCCGCGACCTCATTTGCCCATACGCGTAACTCGGCCACGCGCTTCTGGTAAGCAAGCCTCATAAGGCGCATGAATAGATCAAGGAACTGTTGCTGTCGCTCGATATTGTGTACACGTGCATCGGCCTGCAGTATGCTGCCATCGGCCAGATGAGCCTGCACCATGGCCTCGCCTGACGGCAGACCGTACTTATTCTCAATGTACCGGGCAACTGCATCATCAGGCAAACGAAGCATTTCCACTCTCTGTGTGCGTGAATATATCGTTGGCAATACCGACTCGGGATCATTACTCACAAGAATGAAAAGCGAGTCTCCCAAAGGTTCCTCTATAAGCTTAAGCAATTTATTCGCACACTCAACCCTCATACGTTCGGGCAACCACATTATATTGACCTGACGGCCTCCGTGAGAGGTCAGACTCATGAAGCGCATTATCTCCACACTTTCCTCGACATATATCGAAGGTTGACCGTTCGCGTTGTCAAGCATAGCCAGCCACCGGCCAAAATCCATATATGGATTCCCAGCGAGATACTCACGCCAACGTTGCGTCTCGTCGTCAGAGACCGTCCGCTCACCTTTCTTCAATACCGGAAACGAATAGTGTGTATCTATATGATTGAACGACCGGTGTTGAAGACATGACGGACAACGGCCGCAACTGTCTCCGTCCACACGATCGGTACAATGTATGTACTGCACCAGTGCACGCGCCATCATCATCTTGCCGATACCCGGCTGGCCATGTATCAGGAGCGCATGCGGCATATGGCCGTCATCAACAAGGTTACGCAGACGGCTTTTCACCGACTCGTGTCCGGGAATATCAGCGAATCTCATCGTCATGAAGTTTCTGCAGTACACGTCTTACACTTGGAACTGCATTATGTGAATAGTAATGGATCGACTTTATACCTTTGTCATATAGCTCGGTCGACTGTCTGACACACCATTCCACGCCTATGGTCTTGGCCTCGTTATCATCGGCACATGCCTCGATGGCTTTCACCAGCCCGTCAGGCAACCTGACACCAAACACCTTAGGCAACAATGTGGCCTGGCGGCGCGTCACCACCGGTTTGAGCCCCGGGATTACCGGCACATCGATACCTATCGCTCTGCAACGGTCTACAAAGTCGAAGTATACAGTATTGTCAAAGAACATCTGTGTTACAATATACGATGCACCGGCATCTACTTTCTTCTTCAACGAGATCAGATCTGACTCCGAGTCCTTGGCTTCAAGGTGCACCTCGGGATATCCGGCTACGCCATAGTCGAACGGGACCAATGGACACGCATCCATCTCACTGCCATCGGAAAAACGGCCGGCATTAAACTCGTTGACCTGTTGCTCAAGTTCCAGCGCCCGTGCATGCCCGTCGGCATTGGGCACAAAGCAGTTGTGATGTTTTGCCTTGTCGCCCCGAAGCACCAGCAGATTGCGAATATCAAGGAAACTAAGATCTATGAGCGCATACTCGGTCTCTTGGCAGGAGTATCCGCTACATATCATATGAGGGACGGCCTGTATGCCATAACGATTCTGTATAGCCGCGGCAACAGCAACCGTGCCGGGCCTCGACCGCTCGGTAAACCGGTGTGTCAACCCGTCGTCATCAGTCTTCACCACGACCTCGCTACGATGGGTCGTTATATTAATGTATAGCGGATTATATTGTATGAGCGAGTCAATATCTTCAAAAAGACGCGCTATACCCCTCCCCTTGAGAGGAGGAAGCACCTCGAACGAGAATGCCCGTTCACCCGATTGCTCGATAAGTTGAGGTATCGTCATTGTACTTTAGAACCTGTTTTAATTTTATCCGACAAATGCTACCATCTGCTTTTGTATGTTTCGAAGTCAAAGGTACTGAAGAATGTCAACATTTTCAAGAAAAGGCGCACAAAAAAAGCGACTTTGAACGTTAAATTCAAAGTCGCCTCTCTTCCTGTGGCGGGGGAAGGGATCGAACCTCCGACCTTTGGGTTATGAGCCCAATGAGCTACCACTGCTCTACCCCGCAGTTTTTACATGTGCAAAGGTATGGACTTTTTATATACTGTGCAAATTTTTGAGTGTTAAATTTTGCAAATCATAAATTGCGGAAATTTTTCTTTAATTTATTATACTATTACAGAAATTTTTCCTTAATTTTGCATCATCATTGATATACGGATTACAGGCAATCCGTCATTCATTGGTTTTCAATAGGTTTGTTTCTAAGGTGAAATTATTGTGAAACCATTGGAGGGGACATTTGTTAATCATTCATCAATATTCTGACTGAAAAATGGACACAAGCGCAAAGAAAAAGATAGTTGTAATAGGTGGTGGATTTGCCGGACTGAACTTCGTCAAACGTATCGACAAAGAACGATTTGACGTGACACTGATCGACCGGAACAACTTTCACAGTTTTCCTCCCCTTTTCTACCAGGTAGCCTCGGCCGGAATCGATGCATCGGGAATATGCTTCCCGTTAAGACGGGAACTGCGCAAGTACCGTAAAGCCAAAGGTCTGTTTTTTCACATGGCGCGGGCACGAGCCATTGACACCGAGGCACATACCGTAACAACCGACGAAGATACCCTGCACTATGACAAACTTATCATCGCTGCAGGTACAACCAACAACTTTTTCAATATGCCCGAACTTCGTGATACGGTATATACACTCAAATCCATATCCGAGGCGATACGATGCCGCAACGACATCATGGATCGCCTGGAACGCGCATGCATGGAGAGCAATCCCGAAAAACGACGCAGCCTATTGTCATTCGTCGTAATAGGCGGCGGACCTACCGGTGTTGAAGTCGCAGGCGCACTTGGCGAGATGAAGCGATACGTATTGCCGCGCGAATACCGCCAGATCAACCAGGACGAGGTCACTATAACATTAATCGAAGGCACCGACCGGGTGCTCCGCACAATGTCAGAAAAATCATCGGCCGAGGCCGAAAAATATCTGGAGTCGCTTATGGTCCATGTACGGCTCGGCCACAACATGAAACATTACAACGACGATATCGTCACACTTGACAACGACGAGCAGATCCCTGCCGCTATGCTGATATGGACCGCCGGTGTCAAAGGGGTAGACTTTGACTTTGTGGGCGAGACCGTCAAGCCAGGACGCGGCAACCGTATCGAGGTAGACCAGTATTGCCGTGTCAAAGGAGTCAACGACGTATATGCCCTGGGCGACATTGCGTCCATGTCGACCCCCGACTACCCTGCCGGGCACCCACAGCTGGCACAGGTGGCAATACAGCAGGCCATCATGGTTGCCCGCGACATAAACCGTGGTAAAGTAACTGAAGGTTTCAGGTACAAGGACAAGGGCACAATGGCCACCGTAGGCCGCAACCGCGCCGTAGTCGACCTCAACCATATTCACTTCAAAGGATTCTTTGCATGGGTAACATGGATGGTCGTACACCTGATGTCGTTGCTGGGAATGCGCAATAAGGTAAGCGTCTTCATCGACTGGATCTGGGACTACTTCACCTACAGCTCGTCGACCCGACTGCTTATGCACCCCGGCAAATACCCGCTGCGCAAACGCTGGCTCAAGGAATAAACACCTCTATCACATTGAGTTTCAAAGCACTATCCACGATGGCAGTTCATATACCCTGATGTTGTTATCAGCATTAGGGTTGACTGCGATCAATCGACGACAATACTCATCGATGCTTATAGTATTTGCCCGGTCTATTTCAAGACAACCCGTCGTGATGCCGTTATAGTCTGTAATCACAATTGAACTTACCACATCTGTATCGTCATACCGATTGTCTCCACCTAAAAGTGTAAAGATACAATTATCTGTCAGACAAACATCCTCAATAATACTGGAAGAATTTTCATTAAAATCAGACCATCGGGGCATATCGGCATATTGCAAAACACGCAACACATCACCATCGGTGCCATGAAGTATCAATATTGGCAAGACCGAATAATACTCAGCGACAATATCATTTGAACGACTGTACACCATGCCACGACCACTACTGATCTCATACTTCTTATCCCCAGGCAAATCTATTCCCAATGGCCAATTATCGACGCTATCATCGGCTCGGTCATAAGTATGGAGACCATACTCATAATCCCAATGAGCCATTAAATACTTACCGCTCCCCAACTCCAGCAGACACAACGGAGCCGGAACATCATATTGATCTGATAAGTTCAATTGAGGCGTCAACTCTTCCCATTGGTCCCGGTTTGATCCGAACACAATACGCTTATCAGGGTCAAAGACAGCAATATCTACACCATTCAAGATATTACCGTATAGAAACGAAATCTGAGAGACCTCATTCGGTCCATATCCTTTTCGGGCAGTATATCCTTTAATTTGAAAATCGCGGTCTGTCACCATTAAATAATTGTCCGACCGATATAGATAACAAAAATATAACGAGTCGACAGGTATCACACTGCCACAAACACCCGGTATCGTATCAAATTCAACATCTCTGCCATCCAACGCCTCTACATTAATAAAATCATTGGAATTGACCCTGACAAAAAAAGCTTCTGTTATTATTGCATGACACACAGACAGCAATAATAACACACGATAAGAAGTAACCGATCGAACTATTCATACATCACTCAGTTGGGAGTACAAAGACCCTCTGTGCCTGTACCCTTAATTGCAACACGGGAATATAGTACACGATATTATTTAACACACTAAAGCTATGTATAAAAAAACAAATCAACAAAAAAAAGCACGTTAAAATATCTCAACAAAGAAAACAAACTATACCGATCTCACGTCATATCGCGATTGTCCCGTCTATTTACAAATTTATTTTATGCACGTTATGCGCATGACATTTTGATAATATCAGCTGGACTTCATGACAATCAGCGCATATCGGATATATTTTATAACCGGTTAAAGACTCTATTTCAAGAGTATAGGTTAGAGTTTAAAAAGCTACGGCATAATCTGCAATATCGAAGATTGCCATACTGATCTCGGCAATGCGGATGGGTGCGGACATAATGAAAAATACCCTCCAAGGGAGGGGCATTCCGTCCTTGGAGGATATAAAATTTTAAAGTTGATGTTTAGTTGGCTCTTACGTTCAATTCTGAAGGATTGCAGTTGGTGATTGTGTATTCAACCGGGAACCATGTCTTGCCATCACGGTAATCCATGAGAAGTACATCCCACTCACTCATGGTTTTGGTGAATGTACATCCTTCAACAGACAATTTCATCGAATTGGCAACACCGCCATTGTCAACTATGCGGATAGGTGCTGCATAATTATAAGCGCTGCTACTGGTATTATCCGGAGCTATACCGCAACCGTTGAATATGCAATTGACAACCCTCACATCTGCAGTCTGAGTAGCGGATCTCTTTGCAAGATTCAATGGAACAGCTACATTCTCAAATGTACAATTGTTCAAAACAACTGATCCTCCATAAATAGAGTGAACACCATCCTGAGAATCTTTCATATAGCAATCGTCAAGATTGATATTAACGATAGCATTGACACTTTGGCCACGGGTCATGACAAAGCTCCTGCCACCGTCAGTGGGACCGTTGCCGAACAACGAACAATTCGTCAAGTTGATATTCAATTCGACTTCGGTTGTGGGCATACCCCAAATCTTTACGCCGTTAAGGTCACTGATGTTAATATCGACCTTACTGCCTGCCTCATAACCTACATTGACCGAGAAATCCTGCTCTTGGCCAGATAATGTAGCACCATTACCATGGACAGTAATACCTGTCTGCGGCACCACCATTATGTGAGATTTGGTAGTAATGACAACATTGGGGGCGAAGTAAATCTCTGAAGAGTTTTTCATTGCCTCATTAACCGAAGCACTTGTAGCTTCGAAGTAAACGGGATTGCCATCGGCTCCGATCGCAACGCCACCCTTACCATCGAGATCATTAACGGTTACTCCTGCAGGAAGAGCGGGAACGATGCATGTAACGGTACCGTCAGCGTTTTTCTGCATGAAAGACTCGTTGCTGCCATCGAATTCAGGGGCGATTTTCACCTCGAACTCTGCGGGGTTCGTGAGCAACGCGCCGTAGATGTTTGTACGGTAGTTGCGCTGTACGGGGATGTGACGATATACAACCTCTGATGCATTTGTGTTATCGCTTGTCCAGGTAACATCGACAGTTGTCTTAGTGTCACCTACGAGGATGTAGTTGGTTGTAAGCCAACGCTGTGCAGGAGTAGTAGCAACAGGGAACCCCTCGGTTTCGGCTACTAAAGCAGCGGGAGTGTAGACATATTCAGTTTCTGTTGTTTCATCAACCGAACCGTCGCGTAGGTCAAGCACTGTAGGTGAGCTCACCTTGATGCCGGAAGTGGTGATGGAGCCGCCGGCATTCTGGAAGTCTGCGAGATCGCTGGTACCGATGTTGATCTGGGCAAAGGGGCGCTTGAGCTCGACGGTTTTATTGATGGCACCGGTTACATTGAATTTCTCATAAGCAAAGAAAGCGTCGCGGCTTTTGTCGTTGGCAACGCCGGTAGGGGTGACAGTCATCTTACCGGTAGAAACATTGAAATCGTAGTAAGAAGCTTCAGGAGAAGCACCCCAGAATACTACAGTATAGGTTTTGCCGGATACGAGATTGAGCTTTACAGTTGTCTTCAGATTCTCATCGAATGTCTCTGTGCCATTGAGCGTTGCAATGTTGTTGCCGGCTTCATCGTATACAGCATAGGTGAGGTTTACAGCAAGTTTGCCATCATCGTATGAGCTACGGCTTTTGATACCGCCGGGGATCGAAGCGGTGAACATGACAGTGCCTTCGTCAGTTGTCATGTCGGCTCTTCGGATGAGCATGAGGTGAGCATGAACACACCTACAGTCATGCATGATAAAATTTTTTTGATCATAACATATAGAATTAAAGGTTAAAGATATTATTTGATAACAATATTAAATTCCCCGTCAAATTCGGTGTTGATTCCGATATCGCCTCCCGACTTGGTGGTCAGGAATTTGCCGACAACATATGTCTGACTGGTGCGACGCAGTGGAACGTCGAACTGCGGTACGCGCGCCACTACTGTTCCATCAAGGTGAATCACTTCCATCGCCACTGCAATCGCGGTTTGCGTGCCATTGGTGAAGACATAGTCGAAGGCCAACTGAGCCCGGTCGTCATCAAGCATTAAAATCTTCGAGCGGTATTCTACACCAAGGCGCGAGTCGCATGGTTTTCCACTGAAAGCGTTGAACGAACATGGCATATATTGGGTATAGACAATTCTCACAGTATAGTCGTCCAACACTGATTCATCCGACTTGGCGGTTTCGCGTCGGGGCGATTGCTCTTTGTCGAAAAACATACGTAAGTCATTGGAAATAAAGGTATACCTTGCCAATGGCCTATCCAGTTCGATGTAAGCCTTCGCTTTTTCTTCGGTGGATTTATTTACCGTTACTTTTGTCTCGCCGTAGAAAGCATCACGGTAAAGATTGCTGCCGGGATGTCCATTATCGTCTTTCAGGATAATTTCGGAGAAATTCGAAGCATCGTATAGCTGGCTGTTTGTGTTTACCGCAGGCACATAATCAGCCCATACTATGATTCGATAGTCACCGGGGAGTAATTCGATATCAAACGACTCCTCGGTAACATCAACAATACCGGTGGTTACAGTCTGCTCGAAGAGCGCCACCGGATTGGATGAATGATCATTCACAGAAAAGGCTTTAACGGTATATCTGTGGAGATATGCGTCGGTTGAGGAATTGTGACTTCGCGGTGATATGAGAACGTAAGGATTCTCGAAGTCATACTCGAATTCGCCCAGCAGATTGAAGGCACGGTTATAATGGAGAGTAAGCGTGAGCGTTCCGTTCGGGCGCGATGGATCGACACCCGAATCCTCAGGATATTGAAGAACGGTGTCGCAGGAGGTTAATAGCACTAAAAGTGATATTAACGAGAAGATAGGAAATGGTAGATGGTAGAGGAGACGCTTCATGGCTTCAACTCCTTTCTTTTGTCCGACTTGTTGCCAAAACGATAGACGATATTGACACCAAGTTTGGTAATGCCCCAATAATTATATGGTATATCTTTCTCGTAGCGTATACCATTAGGCACATTATAATATGTGCAGTATTTGGTAAAGGCATAGCCTATACCGATTGTGAACTCAGCACTCCACCGCTTTGCAAACGGGAGCGAATAACCGTATGATATACCGCCTCCGTGGAAACCTTTTTCTGACTGGTAGCGGTTGTTGTTATCAAGCGATACATTGAACACACCAGCATGGAGATGTACACCGAAGAAGTGTCCCCGCATCGGACAGTCAAGCCAGTAACGCGCCTCCGGCTGAATATAGAGGAACCGCATACGGTATGCCCGATCAATAGTATATGGGCTATATACCAACGGGAAATCAACCGACCAATGATGGCTGAAGGCATATTCTGCTCCGAAGTTGGTAATACCAGCTGTGAGATAGAGAGCGTTGGACTTAATAGCCCATCGGTCATAATCCTTAAAAGTCGAGAGCTGAGGCTCAATAATTGAGGAAGTTTCGGCTTGAACCGAGACTTCTGTCTCATCTACGATTATTGGTTCGGAAATCACAGTATCGGATTCCTCAATATGTACAGGCACGACAGCGTCTTCACTTTTTACTGTGTCGGTGTCGACAATAGTGGCAATGCGTTCAAAGTCGCACACGACATAAGCACCGGCAGCACGGAGCGCGGGGAATAAATTATCGTACATGTACCAGTAAGGCCGACCGCCACGCAGATCCATCAGATGTTTCAGGCGACTGTCAACGAGTTTTCCATTACGGTAGGTTGTTTCAGGCACATTACGGAGGATATTAAGCACCTCCGACCGATATTTCATATCAGAAGCCGAGACCATGTCAATAAGGCCGTTCCAATCTATGCCTTTGGGCTGAACATTGAAAAGTGAGGCCGAAAGATAAGGCATACCATCACGCAGGTAAGCCGCGATGTTGTCAGCGCGTTTTCTCGCAAGGCTGATATTATGTTTCAGAGAGCCGTCCGGCGATGAGAAAGCCACAATGTCAACAGCCGAAATGCGTATCGCCGAATCACTCTGCATTTCAAAGACGCGTCGCATGAACTCATCGAGTCGTATGCCGTTCTGGTGAAAAGCCGGTTGGAGAGTGGAATAACCTTTGCGGAAGAATACCTGAACACCGATGGAGTCAGATTCAGAAACAAACCTGTTTTGAGCAGAAGCAAAAAAGCACGTGGTGAGTGAGAATAAAACAAAGAGAGGCAAAAACCGACATTGCACACAGCAAAATTCCGATAGTCTTTTGGCTGTCAGAAAGAGAAAGAATCGGTTACATAAAGAACGCCGCATCAGTCGTTTCGCCTGTCGTTATCATGATTCCCTCTGACAACATGGTGATAATGTTGGATTAACTAAATGAGAAAAAGCGCAGGAACCTTACCATTACCGTTCCCGACTAAAGGCTCTCGCATTGCCTAACCATGTAGAACGGCAATGTGTAGAGCCTACGCTTGAATATGTAAAATAGCCCTACTCTCTCACGAAAGCAGGATATGTATTTACATACCTCACGCATCTACCATTGCTCCGCCCTTGACATGGTTGTTTGAATTTGCGAGATTCTTAGTAGTCAAGAACAAGCGCAGAATAAACGCTTCTTAATAATATGTCTGCCTCCCGCCCACATGAACCCTCGACCGGGCTCTACATATGGACGGTCTGCGGTCGCAAATATAACAATAATATCATGATTTACAAAAACCAAAATATAATTTTAACATTTTTAACACCCACTCTGACTATTAACGACCCACTTATGATAATGGTAATGGTACACTGAATTGGTAGGTCGTTCAGACCAAATCAGAGTACCATTATCATAAGTGAGTAATCACGATATCTAATGAACGTCAGTTTAAAGGCACTTTGCATGCAAGATGTGCTTAGCACATTCTACACTCAAAGCGCCTTTAAACTGACTCTAAATACACATATCGACGTATAAGTCGATGTATCTTATTTGCACTCTACGGCGGCCTTCTCGACGGGGAGACAGGCCACGTAGTTCTTCATGTAGCGGTTGAAGCCCTCCACATCCTCGACGGTGGGTTTGATCTCCACGCCGGTATCACCGGCAAAGACACACTTGTCGAGATACTCGACGAGCGTCAGTCCATCGGGGTTGTTGACCATGAATCCTGCCAGCAGGGCTACTCCCCATGCTCCACCCTCGCCGGCGGTCTCCATGACCGAGATAGGCGAGTTGATAGCAGCGGCAAGTATGCGCTGTCCCACACCGGCGGTCTTGAACAGGCCGCCATGCCCGGTGATACGGTCAACCTTGACTTTCTCGTCGTTAAACAGGATATCGTTGCCAAGCTTGAGGATAGCTACCGAGGCATGCAGATGGGCACGCATCAGATTGGCGAGATTGAACTTGTCGCCAACCGAACGCACCAGCATTGGACGCCCCTCCTCGTTGTTGATTCCGGCAATGGGCTCACCCGAGAAGTAGTTGTACGATACCAGTCCGCCACAATCGGAATCACCGGTGAGCGCGTTGTTATAGAGCTTACCATAGATCTCGTTCATGTCGACAGGCAGACCAAGCAACTGGTTATACTCCTTGAATATATTTACCCAGGCGTTGAGATCACTGGTACAGTTATTGCAGTGAACCATGGCAACGAGGCTACCATCGGGAGTAGACACCATATCGATCGACTCATAAGGGCGGCTCAGTTCCTTCTCCAGCACGATCATCGAGAACGAAGATGTTCCGGCCGAGACATTGCCTGTGCGTTGCTTGATGGCATTGGTGGCGGCCATGCCGGTACCTGCATCACCCTCCGGCGGGCAAATGATAGCACCGGGAGCTAGGTGGCCCGACGGATCGAGAGCCTTGGCACCCTCGGGTGTCAGAAATCCGGCATTCTCACCGGCTACGAGTACACGTGGAAGAATTTCGCCCAGTTTCCAGCCGTACCCCTTGGGAGCCACGAGGCGGTCAAACTTCTCGACCATCTCGGTATAATAGTCCTTGGTGGCAGGATCAACGGGAAGCATACCCGAGGCATCTCCTATGCCGAGCACCTTCTCTCCTGTGAGTTTCCAGTGGATATATCCTGCAAGGGTGGTTATAAAGTCGATACGCGACACATGCTCCTCACCGTTGAGGATGCACTGGTACAAGTGAGAGATACTCCAGCGCAGGGGGATGTTGTAGACAAATAGCGACGATAGCTCGGCAGCGGCAGCCCCGGTGTTGGTGTTACGCCACGTGCGGAAGGGGACGAGCAGTTCACCGCCCTTGTCAAAGGCCATATAGCCGTGCATCATGGCACTGATACCTATCGAAGCCAGGCGTGTGATATCGGTGGCATACTTTGACATCACATCCTCGCGAAGCTGTGCATAGCAGTCCTGCAGTCCATGCCATATGGCATCAAGACTGTATGTCCACAGGCCGTCAACGAGCTGGTTTTCCCACTCGTGGCTACCCTGGGCTATGGGACGGTTCTCCTGATCAATGAGAACGGCCTTGATGCGGGTAGAGCCAAACTCGATACCGAGAGTGGCTTTACCTGCTTCAATAGTTTCCTTGGGATTGAGTTTCATGGCTTAGCAGAGTGATTTGTTAAGCATGTAGTAAACCTCGCCCATCTGCAGATCCTTCTTGACCGAAGCCATGGTCGAGTTCTTGTCAATATGCACCATCTCGATACCGGCCATCTCGGCATAGTCCTCCCAGTACTCGGGTGTTATGTCGTAGCTGAAGCACGAGTGGTGTGTGCCTCCTGCGAGAATCCATGCGCCGGCACCAACCTCAAAGTTGGGCATCGGGATCCAGAGAGCCGATGCAACGGGCAACTTGGGAAGCGGCTTGGACTTGATGCACTCGACATCATTGACAATGAGACGGAAACGGTTGCCGAGGTCGATAACGGTAGCAGTGACACCGTTGCCGGGCTTGCTGGTAAACACAAGGCGGGCTGTCTGTGCCTTGCGTATACCTATGCCCAGGAAGTGAACCTCGAGACGGGGACGCTCCTCGGCGATGAGGGGGCATACCTCGAGCATGTGGGCCTGGAGAATCGAGCTGTTGGCTCCATCAAAGTTAAGAGTGTAGTCCTCGAGGAACGAGCAACCGGTAGGAAGACCCTGTGTCATGTACCATACAGTGCGGTACAGAGCGGCCGACTTCCAGTCGCCCTCGGCACCGAAGCCATAGCCCTCGGCCATGAGACGCTGGGAGGCGAGACCGGGAATCTGGTTAAAGCCAACAAACTTGGGATCGTTGATATCCTGTGTGCCCAGATCGTCAAAGTTGGTTGTGAATCCCTTGGCACCCTTGGCTGTGAGGATCGAGCGCAGAGCAAGCTCAGCCTTGGCAGCCTCATAGACCGACTTGTACCCCTCGGTACCCTCGGTGGCGAGAGCCTCGTCGTGGGCATAGAGGGCGAAGTACTCCTTCATGAGTTCCTTGACGGCGCTATCCTCCACTTTTTTATAATGCTCCATGAGCTCACTCACGGGAGTGTAGTCGACATGGTACCCCATACGTACCTCGGCCTCGACCTTGTCACCGTCAGTAACGGCAACATTGTTCATCTGGTCGCCGAAGCGCAGTATGAGCATATCCTGGGAGTCGGCCCATGCAGCGGCAACGCGTGACCATACTGCGATCTTGTCCTGAGTCTTCTCATCCTTCCAGTATCCTACAACTACCTTGCGGCGTACACGCATACGGGCACATATGTGACCGAACTCGCGGTCTCCGTGTGCACTCTGGTTGAGGTTCATGAAATCCATGTCCATGGTTTCCCATGGAATCTCGGCATTATACTGTGTGTGTAGGTGAAGCAGGGGCTTGGTGAGCTTCTGCAGACCATGTATCCACATCTTTGCAGGCGAGAACGTATGCATCCATGTGATTACGCCTACACACTTTGTGTCGTTACTGGCCGCTGACATAAGAGCCTCGACCTCCTTTGAAGAGTTGGCGGTTCCCTTGTAAACGACCTTGATAGGCAGACGACCCGAGTTATTGAGTCCGTCAACCATTTCCTTAGAGTGAGCGTCGACAGCTACAACAGCATCACCACCATATAGAAGTTGTGCACCGGTGATCCACCAGAGTTCAAGATTTTCAAATGCTTTCATAATTATATTAGGTATTGAATTATTAATTTTATCGATAATTATTATTTTTTTGACTGACCATAATATGCGCCGGGACCATGCTTGCGGTTGTAATGTTTCTCGATGAGAAGTGGATTCATCGTGAGCGCAGGATTAACACCATAGGCAATAAAAGCCATCTTGGCAACCTGCTCCATAACGACGGCATTATGTACTGCATCATGAGCATCCTTGCCCCATGAGAACGGGCCGTGATTCTTGACAAGTACACCCGGCGTATGCATGGGATTCATGCCCTTGAAACGTTTTATGATGACATTGCCGGTTTCAAGTTCATACTGCCCCTTGACCTCAGCCTCGGTCATATCGACCGTACATGGAATCTCGTGATGGAAATAGTCGGCATGAGTCGTGCCTATGTTGGGAATATCTTTGCCGGCCTGAGCCCATGCCGTAGCATATGTGGAGTGGGTATGAACCACACCTCCAACCTCGGGCCACGCACGATAAATGGCAAGATGTGTGGGAGTATCGCTCGAGGGTTTCAGACTACCCTCGACAATATTACCGTCAAGATCGACAACTACCATGTCGTCAACGGTCATGGTATCATAGTCGACACCGCTGGGCTTTATGACTACAAGCCCGCTCTCGCGATCTATCCCCGAGACATTTCCCCAGGTGAATATCACGAGTCCGTGCTTAACAAGGTCAAGATTGGCACGGAATACTTTTTCTTTAAGTTCTTCGAGCATAATAAATTGAATCAAATCAGGTTGTCAAATATGGAAACTACCGTTATCAAGAGCTGAATTATAACGGTACAGTGCCGCTCCGCGGCGTGAGGTGGTCTTGTCGATCATTTCGGTCTTCTCGACACACGGATTCTCGGCCACCCGCTTCCTGAAGTTGCGTTTGTCAATACTCTCGCCAGCCACCGCCTCGTAAAGTTGCTGTAGCTGTGTGAGAGTAAAAAACCTGGGCATCAGGCTGAATGCTATCGGCTCGGTAGCGAGACTCTGTTTAATGAATGACAATGCCTTGGCTACCATCTCCGAGTGGTCAAATCCCAGCTCGGGAAGGTTGTCAAGCTCGACCCACTGGGCATCATGGCTTGCAACCCTTAGACGATCGTGTTCGTCAAAGTTGATCAGCGCACAGTAAGCGACAGAGATTACCCGGGCTCCGGGGTCTCGGTTCACATCACCGAATGTCCCTACCTGCTGCATGTACACATCATCCAGCCCGGTAAGCTCCAGCAGCACTCGCTTAGCGGCATTGTCAACACTCTCGCCGGCCCTTACAAAGCCGCCCATAAGCGACCACCGCCCCATCTCAGGCTCAAACCGCCGCCGCGCGAGCAGAAGGCTCAGGCGGCTGTGGTTCAAGCCGAAGATGACACAGTCAACACTGACTATAAAACGGTCACTATCACTGTAGTAGGTGGTCATTGAATAGTGAAATCACAGGTTAGAGATTACCAAAAATACCAATAGAACGCGGCTGTAATACCAAGTATGATGACAGAGTGGATGACATCCCACTTGTCCCAGCTCGCACGTGTGGCAGCACGTTGCTCGGCTGTCGATGTTCCGAACACAAGTCCCTGAATCTTCGCCGGATCGGGAGCCTTGGTACAGATTGACACAAAGAATACCACGAAGAGGCAGAATACCAGCATCCATCCACAGAAGAACAGCCAGTTCATATCATAGAAAAGTCCCTGGAACGAGAACGAGAACGAATCGTTGGGCACCACGCCTGCATTACTGTAATATATCTTGGCGCCAAGACGGGTAAGACCGATTACGAGACCGGCGATAAGACCCCACATGCCCCCCTGGGCTGTAGCACGTTTCCAAAGCACACCGGCAAGGAATGCGGCGGCGATACCTGGAGCCAGCACCGACTGGACATCCTGAAGATATGCATAAAGCACATCGCCCACCGAACGCATCACCGGGATCCACAGGATTCCGAGAATTACAATGACTATAGTGGCGACCTGACCGATCTTCACAAGTTTCTTAGGATCGGTATTGGGCTTATAGCGTTGCCAGAAGTCAATCGTGAACAGAGCGGCAGATGAATTGAACAGCGATGCCAGCGAACTCATCAGGGCGGCAAGAATACCACACACAATCAAGCCCTTGACTCCGGCAGGAAGCAACTTGGCTACCAGCGTGGGGAATGCGGCATCGGCATTGGCGTTACCGTTTTCAAGCAGTGGCAGGAACGACTGGCCGTCAGCCAGCATATTCTGGTGGATTGCAAAAGCGATCATACCGGGTATCAGGAACAGGAATACGGGGAGAAGTTTGAGATAAGCACCAAAGATAGTACCACGGCGAGCCTCTTTCTCATCCTTGCCCGACAGCACACGCTGTACGATAAACTGGTCGGTACACCAGTACCAGAAACCGATAACAGCCGAAGCTATAAGGGCACCGGCCCATGGGAAATCAGGATCATCATTCGAACGCATCAGATTGGTCATGCTGTCGCCATAACCGTTAACCTTGACAGCCTCACATATCTCCATCATCTTGTCCCAGCCACCAAGCTCCTTAAGACCGAGCACAAGTATTATAGCCGAGCCGAGAAGCAGAATAGGAGTCTGCAACACCGATGTATACAACACCGATTTCATACCACCGAATATGGTATAAAGCGCAGTGATAAGAACAAGGCCTATGGCCGCGATCCAGAAGAAGTCGATACCCCAAAGTGTATCGATGCCGAATACCTGCTGGAACACGAGGCCGCCGGCATAGACAGTAACAGCAACTTTTGTCAGCACATAGCTTATGAGAGAAATAATCGACAGGATCGAACGCGAGGCGCCATTGTATCGACGCTCCAGAAACTCAGGCATGGTATAAACCATCGAGCGAGTATAGAATGGAACGAATACCCAGCCAAGAATAAGGATCATCCAGCCCTGGATCTCCCAATGGGCCATCGCCATGCCACTCGATGCTCCCGAGCCGGCGAGTCCGATAAGATGCTCCGAGCCTATGTTTGATGCGAAAATCGAAGCTCCGATAGCGATCCACGTCGCATCCTTGCCTCCCAAGAAGTAATCGGCCGCATTGTTCTGCTTCTGCTTCATCACCCATAGGATGATTCCTATCAGAGCAAGAAAGAAGACGCCGATTACCAGCCAGTCTAAAAATGCCATAATCAATAATTTAAGGTAAGTTATTATAATAAGGTGAAATCTTTCCTCTCATATCAGTTCACTCGGCAACCGAGAAACGGAAAACGCAGTGACTGTTATAAATATTCCCGGGCTCGAGTATAACCGATGGCCACTCAGGCTTGTTGGGGCTGTCGGGATAGTGCTGGGTCTCGAGACAGATGGCGGCACGCTGGTTGTAGACCTTTCCACCCTTGCCTGTAACAGTGCCATCAAGGAAGTTGCCCGAATACACCTGGATGCCAGGCTCATCGGTAAGCACCTCAAGCCGGATGCCGGTCGAGGGCGATACCAGCGTGGCAGCAACCTGTGTGTCGTCACCCTTGGTATTGAGCACCCAGTTGTGGTCATAGCCGTTGCCGTTCTTGAGCTGGTCATAGTCATAGTTGTCGATCTCCGATCCGATTACCTTGGCCTGGGTAAAATCCATAGGAGTGCCGGCCACCGGAGAGATCTCGCCTGTAGTCATAAAGGTCGAGTCTACCGGAGTAAAATAATCGGCATTGACAGTGAGCAAGTTGTCGGTTATAGCCTTATCGGGATCTCCGTTAAGGTTGAAGTATGAGTGATTGGTCATATTTATGACTGTAGTAGCATCGGTTGTAGCCGAGTAGACGATATCTATCGCATTATCACCGGTAAGGGTATAGGTGGTTTTCGCTACTACATTGCCCGGGAAATTATTGTCCCCATCGGGTGATACAACGGTAAGCACAAGAGTCGAGTCATTGGGCTGCTGGGCCTCATAAACCTTATACTGCCACCCTGTGGGACCGCCATGCAGGCAATGTCCGTAGTTATTCTGAGGCAACTGGATCGAGTCACCTTCTATCACTATCACACCTTGATTAATACGATTGGCATAACGGCCTATCGACGCGCCAAAATCAGAAAGGTTATTCTCGGGCAGATAATCCTGGATTGAATCAAATCCAAGCACCACATCGCGCATGACACCATCGCGGCCAGGCACCATTACCGACACAATTCGGCCGCCATAATTGGTGACACATACCTCCATACCATTGGCATTGGAGAGGGTATACAAGGAGGTCGAGTCGGTGAGAAACTTATCGGGATCAAGACCACTCTTAGTGAGCGTCTTCTCGGCCGTTCCCGAACATGCTGTCATAAGCGCGACTATAGCGCTGGCCATCAAGGCTTTACTCGCTTGATTCATGGTTTAGTCGTTTTGGATTGTTGGTTTGGATATATTAAGTGTTTTGATTTTGGGTGTAAAACTAACACTTATTACAGCGCTTGCCAAATTAAATAACATGTTTTACAACATGTTTCTCATTTTTTACACCCTTTTACCCAAAAATCCACACTATAAACAACCATAGCATCTCAATTGTTGGCAGCCCATTCAGTAATTCAACAAACCACCTGCCTGATAAGCAAGTACTGTAAAATATCACAATGACTATTGTCTTATTATCCTCTTTTGGCTAACTTCGCAGTAAATTTATAACGTCATGACTACAATCACCCTAATAATCATATCGGCAATAGCTCTCACACTACTCATAGCCTTCATCTCGACCCAGCGCTCACGCTCACACTCACGCGAAATCATCTCGGGTCTTGAAGCTATAGTAAAAGAACGCGATAACACCATCGAAAATCTAAAAAAAGAAATAGCCATCACCACCGATGCGACACGCGACGAGCGTGACAGACTCACCGCCCAGCTACAGGCCGAAAAGTCGCAATGCGCCCGGTTAGAAGAACGCCTGCAATTCATCGAACAGGAACGCCGTCGTATTGCTGAAGAACAGGAACAGCAACGCCTACAAGCCGAGACCGAACGCAAACAGGAACGCCAACGCCTCATTGCCGACAGCGAACAACGCTTTAACATTCTCGCTCGAGACATACTTGATACCAACACCATGCGCTTTAAAGAGCAGTCAGAACAACGCCTTGGCGACCTGCTCACCCCACTACGTGAGGAACTTGAACGATTCAAGCGCTCGGTAAATGACGCATACAGCAACGAAGCCCGCGAGCGATTCGCTCTCAGCGAACGCATAAAGGAACTCGTACAACTGAACGAGACCATCGGCCGCGAAGCTAAAGACCTCACGCGTGCACTACGCGGAGACAGCAAAATACAGGGAGACTGGGGCGAAATGATACTTGAAACAATACTCGAAAAATCGGGGTTGCGCAAAGGTATCCACTTTGAGCTACAGGTGACGACCGACGCCGACGGAAACACCCTTAAGGACAGTCAAGGACACATACTACGCCCCGATGCCGTCATCAACTACCCCGACGGACGATGTGTCATTGTTGATTCAAAAGTCTCATTGACAAGCTATATCGACCTTATAAACAGCGATCCCGCATCCGACTCATACCGTAACGCAGCCCAGGGACACCTGCGCTCGGTAAGGCTACATATAAAGGAACTTGCCACCAAGAACTACCAGGACTTCGTTGGCGACAAGCGCGCCGACTTCGTCACCATGTTCATACCCAACGAGGGAGCATACATGGCGGCGATGAATCTCGATCCCAAACTATGGCAGGAAGCCTACGACCAGCGCGTGCTCATAGTATCTCCCACCCACCTGCTGTCATTCCTGCGACTGGCCGAACAGATGTGGCGTCAGGACGACATGAAACGTAACGTCATGGAAATAGCCGACGAGAGCGGCAAGATGTACGACAAATTTGTCGGATTTATAGATGACATGGCAAAGATCGAGAAGGGTCTCACATCCGCAGAGTCGGCGTTTCGTGATGCCATGGGCAAACTCAGCGAAGGCCGAGGCAACCTTGTGCGCCGAGCTGAGAAACTCCGGGCAATGGGAGCTAAGACCACAAAGACTATCAACCAATCACTCACAGCCAAGGCTCTCCCCGAGGAAGAATCCTGAACATCTTTCTTTACCCCTACAAGGAGTCGACGGGCACATTGATATTGTGTTTGTCAAAAATGTCGTACGCATTCTTAAGAAACTGATGGCGATGATACTCCCATGGAGATGATTCAAGAGTATCCATGGCATTGACAAGCCTGAAATTGTGACCGTCACCAGCCGGAATGGTAAACACCGGCAGATAACGCGCGCAGTCTATATACGCCCTTCCATCCAGAGCACGCTTCAGCGACATCCTCACCATCACACCGCCTCTGGTATCGCGAGTCTTCATATTTGAAATAAAATTACCCAGAGAATAAACCAGCAACTGCCGGGTCAGTGTATCCTGTACGTTAATTCTCAGCTCCATAGGCTGTATTACATGAGGATGCCCTCCCATCACTACATCCACCCCATTGTCAAGCAGGAACTGCCCCACTCTCTTCTGCGCGGCATTAGGTAACAATCTGTATTCATCGCCCCAGTGTATGGCTACCACAAGGATTTCGGCACCACCGGCTCTTGTAGCCACGATATCACGTCTTATGGCCAGCGTGTCTATGTAGTCGACAATGACATCCCGGCCAGGCTTGATTCCATTAGTACCGTATGTATAATTAAGAAAACCAACTTTATACCCCTTTATATCTTTGATCATGGGGATACGCACCGACCGCTCAAGAGAATCCCTATATGTTCCGAGATGATCCACTCCGAGCGAATCAAGAACAGAAACCGTACGCACCAGCCCCCTGTCACGACGATCCAGAGTATGGTTGTTAGCAGTAAGAAACATATCGAATCCAGCATCGTTGAGAGCCTCGGCATAACTATCCGGAGAACAGAAACACGGATATCCCGCATATGGTTTGCCGCCAAGAGGAGTCTCAAGATTGACAACAGCATAGTCGGCCGACGACACATATGATTTGATTGCCTCGAAACACTCTCCGTAGTCATACACACCGTCAGCTCTCTTTGCCGCCTCGATTTGGGCCGAATGCTGCATCGCATCACCGGCAAAAACAATATCGACAGGCTGGCTCAATGGAGCCAGCGCTGCCGCTATATATACCGATAAAGCCTGTAACAGACTGTCCATAATCATATTGCGCCTACCCAGGCAACGCTATTAATGTGCGTAAATAGTGCCCTTGGCGGCAAGAAGAGTATTCTTCATGAGCGAAACTATTGTCATGGGCCCCACACCACCTGGAACAGGTGTTATAAACGAACACTTTGGAGCCACATTCTCAAAGTCTACATCTCCGCTCAGGCGATAACCGCTCTTACGTGATGAATCAGGTACACGAGTTGTACCGACATCAATAACCGTCACCCCATCCTTTACCATATCGGCCGTTACAAAACCCGGCTTACCGAGAGCCGCGATGATGATATCGGCACGACGTGTATGGTCGGCAAGATCACGCGTTGAACTATGACATACGGTCACCGTAGCGTCACCATTAGCTTTCTGCATGAGCAGGGTAGCTACAGGCTTGCCAACTATATTACTACGACCAAGCACCACACAGTCCGCACCTTTGACCGGCACATTGTAGCGTGAAAGCAACTCTACAATGCCGGCAGGTGTAGCCGAATGAAAACATGGCAACCCAATCGCCTGGCGACCCACATTGACCGGATGGAACCCGTCGACATCCTTACGATAATCTATAGCCTCGATCACTCTCTGTTCATCAATATGACGAGGCAGAGGCAACTGCACGATAAAACCGTCAACATCAGGATCTGCATTGAGTCCCATGATGGCATCAATAAGAGTCTCCTCGGTAATATCATCCTCAAAGCGTATGAGAGTCGACTTAAAGCCGCATACTTCACAAGCCTTGACCTTATTGGCCACATATGTCTCACTGCCACCATCGTGTCCGACGAGAATGGCGGCAAGATGAGGTCGACGCTTACCCTCGGCCACCATAGCCTCTACTTCATGTGCTATCTCTTTCTTGATGTCATCCGACACCTTTTTTCCGTCAATCAATGTCATATCGTAATAGTTTTCTTAAGCAGTGATTATAACAATATTATACTATCTGAGCCGATCACCGTCTCATTCCACGCATGGCACCCATCAGCTTCATCGGATTCTTCATGCCGCTCACAGCCTTCATGGCCTTGCGGGTCTGCTCAAACTGGTTGAGCAAACGGTTTACCTCCTGAAGGCTCGTACCCGAACCGGCGGCTATACGCTTGCGACGGCTACCATTAATTATCTCAGGCTTCTCACGCTCGGCGGCTGTCATTGAGTAAATGATAGCCTCGATCCCTTTGAACGCATTGTCATCGATCTCTACATCCTTGATAGCCTTGCCAAGACCAGGAATCATCGAAGCGAGATCCTTAAGATTACCCATCTTCTTGATCTGCTGTATCTGGGCAAGAAAGTCATTGAAATTAAACTGGTTTTTACGTATCTTACTTTCAAGTTCCTTGGCTTTTTTCTCGTCATATACCTGCTGGGCACGCTCCACGAGCGATACGATATCACCCATACCGAGTATACGGTCGGCCATACGTGCCGGATGGAACGGGTCAATGGCATCAAGTTTCTCTCCTGTACCCACAAACTTGATGGGCTTGGTAACCACCGTTCGTATTGACAAGGCGGCACCACCTCGTGTATCGCCATCAAGCTTGGTGAGCACAACACCATCAAAATCAAGACGGTCGTTGAATTCCTTGGCTGTATTCACCGCATCCTGGCCGGTCATCGAATCTACAACAAACAGCGTCTCCTGAGGCCTTATAGCCTTTTTGATGGCCGCGATCTCGGTCATCATCTCCTCGTCTACAGCAAGACGTCCGGCGGTATCGACAATTACCAGGTCAAGATTATTGCTCTTTGCATAGCGTATGGCATTCTCGGCGATCTGAACCGGATTCATATTACCATCCTCGGTATATACCGGCACATCTATCTGCTGAGCCAAGACTTTCAGCTGGTCAATAGCGGCAGGACGATAAACGTCACAGGCCACCAGTAACGGACGACGCCCTTTCTCGCTTTTTAGCTTGCGGGCCAGCTTTCCACTGAACGTAGTCTTACCCGAACCTTGCAGACCTGACATCAGTATCACGGTCGGATTACCACCAAGATTCAACTGGGCTGTATCTCCACCCATCAGAGCCGTCAGCTCGTCATGGACAATCTTCACCATCAACTCCTTGGGCTTAATGGCGTTGATAACATTCTGACCCATCGCCTTGGCCTTGACCGTATCAGTGAAATTCTTTGCCACCTTGAAGTTTACATCGGCATCAAGCAGAGCACGACGCACATCCTTTAAAGTCTCGGCCACATTGATCTCGGTAATCTTGCCTTGGCCCTTGAGTATCTTGAAGCTACGTTCAAGTCGTTCGTTTAGATTATCAAACATATATATTATTTTCCTGATTCCTGATTATTGATTCATCATTAGATTGGTCGCCGTATCGGGGAATATAACCTTGGGCCTGAAGTCGCGTGCCTCCTCGGGAGTCATCAACGCATAAGCCATGATTATGACTATGTCTCCAGGCTGCACACGACGAGCCGCAGCCCCATTAAGACATATCACCCCAGACCCCGGCTCGCCCGCAATCGTATACGTGTCCAAGCGTTCACCGTTATTGTTGTTGACAATAAACACACGCTCCCCTTCCATTATTCCAGCTGCTTCCAACAAGAGCGGATCAATAGTAATACTCCCTATATAATCAAGACGGGCCTCTGTGACAGTGACACGATGAATCTTCGATTTCAATACTTGAATTAACATGACACGTGCTGTTTGGGATACTTTATATTATCAATAAGGCGTACATCACCACAATATACCGTGATACAACCCACCGGACTGTCATTCCAGTCTTCAACCGGTTGCATCGTGACCGGATGCACGATCTCATAATACTCGACTTTCATCTCCGGCACTGCATTCACGGCATCGATCACTTCCTGCCTTACCTGCATGACACTCTTACCTGCGGCATCAGCCACACTATCGGCCATGATCTTATGGATCATAGGGGCGACAGCACGCTGGGCAGGTGTGAGCCGCACATTGCGGCTACTTAAAGCCAGCCCGTCGTCGGCGCGCTTTATCGGGCAGTCGACAATCTCCACATCAAAGCCCTCAGTCTCCACCATACGCTTTATGACCGCGATCTGCTGGAAATCCTTCTCGCCAAAATAAGCTCGCGTAGGCTGTGAGAACATAAACAGTTTGCTCACTACCTGCGCCACCCCATTGAAGTGTCCGGGACGCATCGGTCCCTCCATAACAGCAGCGACCTCACCAAGATCAAACTGACGGTTATCAGGCTCAGGATACATCTCCTGCACCTCGGGAATGAATACCACATCCACTCCGGCACGCCCCAGCAGGCAACAATCAGCATCCTCTGTGCGCGGATACGTCATCAGATCTGTTTCATTATTGAATTGTGTAGGGTTGACAAATACGCTTACAACGACAAAGTCATTCTCGCGACGAGCCCGATCTACGAGCGATAAATGCCCGTCGTGCAATGCACCCATTGTTGGCACCAGACCAACCGAGCGCCCGACCGCACGCTGTGCCGCCACCCGCAACTTTAGCTGGTCGACTGTCCTTATTATTTCCATTACAATTAAATATATTCTGTATTACAGGTATAATTGGTTCAGGCGGCAAAATTACAAATTTTAATGACTATTGACACTACATTAATATCAAAAAAAATATCCAGTTAAATTTTTCGCTGAAAATTTTGCCATTAAAAAACTTATTCATACCTTTGCACCGTTGTTAGCCGAGAACGCTACTGCACCTATGGCGATTTAGT
Organism: uncultured Muribaculaceae bacterium; assembly: GCA_964018905.1. GTDB lineage: Bacteria > Bacteroidota > Bacteroidia > Bacteroidales > Muribaculaceae > JAAVFS01. Next base: position 1,386 of record CAXHRO010000021.1, on the reverse strand, counting down.
GTAGAGGCCTAGCACGCCGCCCTCTCAAGGCGGAGACTCGGGTTCGAATCCCGGACTCGCTACAACATCAAGACACCGACCCTTACTTAGGTCGGTGTCTTTTCTATATATGTCATTTCTGCCAACCCGACATAGACCTGACGCATACGTTATTTGTTAAAAAACGCAAAACTACTTGCAAAAATCAAATAACAGCTTTACCTTTGCACCGTTGTTAGCTGAGAGCGCTACTACATGCATGGCGATTTAGTGTAGAGGCCTAGCACGCCGCCCTCTCAAGGCGGAGACTCGGGTTCGAATCCCGGACTCGCTACAACATCAAGACACCGACCTTTACTGAGGTCGGTGTCTTTTTATTCCATCCGGTAAGTTTAATTACGATCATAATGGATATACCGTTGCTCACGCGGCCTGTAATCCGGATCATCCCACAGGCGACTCGAAATAATCAGGTCGGCACTGATACGGTTACAGGCAATCGGAACGTTATGTAATCGACACTGTCTCAACAGCATCTGTATGTCTGCCTCGTGTGGCTGGGCACTAAGATCATCAATAAGGAAGATTGCAAAATCCACCTCCCCTCTGACTACCATAGCCGCAATCTCAGCATCGCCACCCATAGGGCCCGAATTCTTACACTCTACATCGGCATCAATACCAAGTTCATCAAAGGCATGTTTGATCAGACCTCCGGTCGTACCTGTACAGACAAGATGATGGCGCGACAGAAATTCACCATTAAATATAACCCAGTCAACCATATCGGCCTTACGCTGGTCATGAGCAACAAGTGCAATTGTAAGTCTCTTTTTCATATAAGTAAGTGTTGTAAATAAGTTCATATTATAGTATGGCTGATTGCAGGATGTGTTTCATCATTGCGCGAATGTAGCATAATCCATAGCTATGTAACTGACAAGCAAGGTTGAAAATCACTTTACAGGGAACCCGAATATACTACAAACTTTTTTTTCAACGCATACCTATTTATTTTAACCGACATATATTATCACTACACGATATAGCTGACATATCGGCATAGCATTACTCCAGACAATATCATACCAGACAAACACACCACAATAGATTTGGTTCACTACACACAGCAACCCGCTTCTTTGCAACACATGCCTATGACACACCACCCGACAAGATACATTTTCACATATTCAAGGGATTTACTACTTTTGTAAATAATTCAAAAATAACGGCACAATCCGAAATACCCCCAAAAGGTAACCCTATGAACAGGCTAATCAAACACCCGGCCATCCTGACGACCCTCGCCATAATCGCCATAGCACCTTTTTGGGCTCAAGCCGAAATTACGGTGCATATGTTAAATTGGGCAGAACGAAATGTTAAATATTCAGGCGTATAGTT
>CAXHRO010000020.1:0-55103 GCA_964018905.1 uncultured Muribaculaceae bacterium | reverse complement strand
GTCTTACCAAGTTCGCTGGCATGATTCCACGGCATTCCGTCGGTCTCGATAGCCTCAATCCACCTATCCTTGTCATTATCAAGAGATACACTCAGAATCTCAAGACCCTTATCGTGATACTTCTCATAGATGCGCTTAACATTGGGATTCTCGGCTCGGCAAGGACCACACCACGATGCCCAGAAATCAAGGATCTTAACCTTACCTTTCACATCATAGAGCGAGATCTTGTCACCCTGGGGGGTCTCCATGGTGAAATTGGGGGCTGTGCCGCCGAGGGTGACACTGGCTATACGCTCAGCCTCAGGCGCCAGCTGACGTCCACGCAGAGACTTGCGGGCATTCTCGCCAAGGAGGGCATACTTCACGGCCAGCTCCTTGTCGCGTATCAGATATTTGCTGCGGTCATAGATAACCGATGCGGCCACCATATTATCGTTCGAGGCAAGGAAAGCGTTCTCGACCGAATCACACTCCTCGGCATAGCGCTGCAATTCACCCCTGGCCTGGAGCACCCAGAAATAGTCGCTAAGGTCATAGTTCGAACGATAGTAGTTCTCAATCGAGTCACGGGTGGCCACTACCTCAAGTTCATGGGCACGCCAGTCGTTGCGTATCTGTTGCAACGCGCCTCCGCCGGCAGTCATCCAGTCGTTTTTTTCGACATCGGCAGTCACGGTTATATCAGCTCCGCCCTCCAGGAACAACGGTATGTTTAGACGCGTGCCTACAACCTCGAGACGAGCTTCAACAGGGTCTTTAACCTGTCCGCTAAAGGCAAACGACCCGTCTGGGGTCACATAGTTTGCAAGAGTGTCGACTGCATCATCCGACACAGGCTGTAGCAACAGGATACGGCCACCGTGACCGGCTATCGTTCCAGATACCGAATAGTCTCCACCAGTACAGGCCTGGAGAGATACGGCTACGGCCACTCCAAGACCCAGATTAATAATACATTTTCTTTTCATACAATTTTTTCAATGCAATGGCTACACTACTTTGTGTAGCCATAATGTTAACAATCTGATTACCGTTTTCTTTCCTTATAGATAATTTCCTTGATATGACCGAATTCCTTAACCTCCTTCTTGAGCGCCAGGGGCTTCATAAGGTTGGGCACATCATAGTAGCGCACAATGCCGCGGTCGCTCTCGTCGAGAGACATATCGTTTGTACCGACAACGAGATCATACTCGCGCTGACGCTCCCAGTCCTGATACGGATTCCAGCCGACAAACGGCACAAACTTCATCTCGGCAACCTCCTCACCGGGGAAAGACAGCACCTCAACAGCAGGCACATCAGGCTCGCCGAGATTGAACTGATAGACCTTATTGTCGGCAGTATAGAACACATAGGGGAACAGCCCGTGGAACGTAAACTTCTCGGCACGCTCCACGCCAGGACCGATGATACGGCAGTATCCGGCCTGCTTATTATAAGGTACAATCTCGGGATCCTCCCACCATACCGAACTCTCGATCGTCTCGGCATGCAACGATATACCGTAGTAATATGTCTCACCGTTTGACGGATCGCGCAGCACCGACTTGATCACACCCGAGTGGGTATTCTCCATCCACACCATACGTCGTCCACCCGTGGGATTGTCAAACAGCTTGGTGCCCGAGAACTCGATCACCTGCGGATAGTTGGAGGTATTGGTTATGACCAGGAACTGGGAATTGGTCTCGTCATAGAGCAACGCCGGATTACAGTTCTCCATCTCCTCCTTCCACGAGTTGTTGTTAAGGTTTACACCTATAAACGGAGCCGGGGTAAACGGCTCTGTGCCATTGATCTTGGTAACCGGATACTCAAAGAATGATCCAGAGGTCTTAAGGTCGAGCGTATATATTTCGTCGTTCTCGTCAATGATGACCCAGAGATTGCGCATGGCGTAGATAGACTTGGCCGATGCCTTGATACGCATCTTGTCAGGAACCACACCGAAGTTCCATGCCAGGCGGTTGTCCTCGCCGACATGTAAATCCTCGTTGTCAAGAATATATGTATCCTTATCGGTCACGAGCAGGGCTACCTCCGATCCATAGCGCCAGTAGTTGAACATCAGGCGCTCGGGCTTGCCGGGATCAAAATCAATGCCGGCGAGTATGTCACGGGCAATGATATCCTCATTCTCGTCTTTATTGAAGATGATATCGATACGCGATTTGCCATGGTCGTCACACAGCACAAACCAACCCTCGCCGGTAAGAGATCTCACCTGCAGGTAGAAAGGCGTGCTCCATGTCACACCGGTATTCTTGTCCTTGACATTGAAGAAGCAATTATAGGTGGCGGCAGCGAGTGACACCGGTATATCAATACAACGCTCGCGACACACTACAATCTCCTCGGGGTCAACCTTGTCGGTCTCCACACCGCTGGCAACCACACGCCATTCAAACTCATAGTTCGAGTCATCGGTAATGCCGAATGTGGATGACAGCGTCGGACTGAACCTCAAGTGATCGACATGTGACACGACATTATAGGTCTTGCCGCTTATAAGTTCCTCGACGTCATCCGAGTCCGAACCTCCTACCGACACCTCGTTGATAGGAACATAGTCATAATTGCCCAGATCGTCGGCACATCCCGTCGTCACTGCAACGGCAAGTGACGAAAGTACAAATATATTGAATATCTTTTTTAATTTCATAACCAGTTATTGTATATTGTATATCGGGAATCAATACGTTGATTTCTCACCCATTACCATCAGAGAGCCATCATCCTCATAGTGGGGGTTCTCCAGCAGGTAATTATGCATATAGCGTCCGCAGAACTTGAGATACCCCTCCGACAGAGCCGAGTCCTCGAGCCACTTCTCGCGGTCAATATTCATCACGTCGCATATAAGCGAAGCCTTCTTCTGTGACCAATCACCGAAGTATGGCTCTCCGCGCACCACCCACCAGTATGGGATCGGGAAAGTCTCGTCAATCACGATAACACGTTGCAGATCCATGGGATAATACGTCACATTACCATCCTCGTCATACACAGGCATACTGCGCGAGTACAGAAACTTGAGCTGCTCGTTCTCCACAAGAGTCACCCTGAATGCACGCTTGGCCAGATGCAGAGTCTCGCTACGCAACACCGTGACAGGTATCGTCACCTCAGCCTGTCCGGCAGGCAGGACATAGGTGGTAGATGGCATCACGAAGTCAACGCCTGCCGACGCGTCAAGTGTCGGGATATATGTCTCGCCGGTCTGCGACTCGTCATCGGGATCCGGCTCAGTCACCGGCGGGATCTCCGATCCTCCGGGCATGATGGCAGTCTCGACCTTAATCTCAAAAGCACGGTCATAATCGACCGTATTGCCAATCAGCTTTACCGGGAGATTGATCACCTGTGATGTTACCAGGGAGTTCTTCATGCCCCATGACACATTTATCGTATCAGAGAGAGTCACAGCTCCCTGATAATTGATATCGAAATATATGCCGTTCTCGCCCTGGTATGTGTCAAGATTCTCTGTACAGCCGGCCATGGCAATAGCCGCAACCGCCAGAACCGACATCACGGGCGATGTTCTTAATATTCTGTTCATATCTTAAATAAGCTACTTTTCAGGTTAATAATCCAAGTGTCCATCAGTTATACTTAGACTCGGCATCGGGCAACGGAAGTACATATTTGCTTATGCTTGACACCGAGTATGGATTGTCGTTAAACTCGTCGATAGCCGAACGCATGTAAATGCATGCGTTGCGCTTGTACCAGAAGAACAGCTGTCCCTCACCATAGAATTCCTTGATCCACTCCATGTCAAGCAATGAATTGAGACGGTCACGATGTATAAGCTCCGACATATCCTCTGTGCTCTGTAGTCCACGGTTGTTGCGGATGGTGTTCAGAGCCTCAAGACGCTCGCTATCTTGGTCGCCCACATGTGCCAGGATAAGGTAAGCCTCACTGGTGCGCACCATCGGTATCATCTGGTTGTAAAGCGAGTCGGTACCCTGGAACTTGTTGAACACACGGTATTGTACACCGCTAAGCTCGGCCGACCCCTTGAAAGAGGCCATCACACGATAGTCGCCATCGGCCTTCGACCCCTCATAAATCTGCTTTAACACTTTCTCACGAGGAGCAAGCAGAGCGTTGGCCTTCAAGCTGTTGCCGTCAAACAGAGATGAGTATATAGACTCGCGCGATAGATTCTGCAACGCAAACATGACCTCAGTAGAGAACACGCGGTCAACATTGGCTCTGGTCAACGCGATGGGCTGGATCCACGGGAACACCCGTTCCTGGACGTCAATTACCTTACGGGCATACTTGGCTGCATTCTCATCGTCCTGCATGTAATAGTAAGCACGTGCCAGTACACCCTGCACGGCATAAAGGTTAAGTCTCAGATTACGGAAACTAAGAAACACATCACTTGAACTGCCGGCCACTCCATAAGTCACGATCGGGTCGTCAAGCAACTCCTCCTCGGCTACAAGAAGATCATTAATTACACGCTCCATGTACTCGTGGGAGTTGAGTGTGGGAGCGACATCAAGCTGGAACCGTTCATAATACGGTACGGCTGTAGACGACGAGGCGGGGTCATACGTATAGCCGAACAGACGGAACAGATCAAGATGCAGATATGCTCTCAGGGCATATGCCTCACCCTTGATAATATGATAGTAGTCATCAGGCAACACTTCCCGATTCTTCTCACAGTTCTCGATAATAAGATTCGCATTGGCGATAAGATTATAAGCCTTTCCCCATATTGACTCGATACGGGACTGGGCCGTTGTGCCGCCAAGACTCAGATTCATGACCTCGGTCATAGACTTGTTCTCTGAGGTCACGGCATAACGCTGGGCCATTACCTCTACAAACTCACACGATAGCGACCGGCCATAGAGCTCGCTGGCGTTGAGCTCGACATAAATGCCGTTCAATGCCTGCTTGAAACCGGCCAGTGTTGAAAAGTTGACACCCTCCGAGATACGGTCGCTGGGCTTGACATCAAGCCACTCCGAGCAAGACGCCAAAGACATAGCGGCGAGCGCCGATATGAATATATGTGATAATTTCATAATCAACTGATGTTTTTAGAAGTTAATACCTACGGCAAATGTCACGCTGCGAGCAAAAGGATAGGTTGTTCCGCGCTCGTCCTTGATCGTCGACCACCGGGCGATATCGTTCATGTAGGCACTCACGGTAGCTCCCTGGAAACCGACACGGTTCATCCACTTGTAGGGGATCTCGTAGGCCAAACGCACCGACTCTATGGTAAGGTAATCGTTCTTCTGTACAAAGCGTGACGACATGGGGTTGCTGGTTGAATATTCCCGTATACCCTTGAACTGGGCGATGTCGCCCGGTTTCTGCCAGCGGTCATACAGGGCACGCTTGTCCTGGTTGTAGATTAGTCCCGATGCCGAGATATTCTCCACCTTCTGGTACAATGTAGTGTTAAACGACTTGCCTCCGAGGCTGTAACGCATATAGATGCTGGCCGAGAACCCCTTCCAGTATAGCGTGTTGCCATACACACCCTCGATCTTGGGACGAGTGTCACCCACCACTACCTCATCGGTATAGCTGTGCACAAACGTGTATGCGCCCGAAGCCGTAATGAATATCTCCTTACCGGTGGCAGGGTCGATGCCTGCAGAGCGCACAGCCCATATCGCTGTAGGCGATCCGCCGTCACGATAACGGGTGAGATTCTTGGTCAAGTTATCGCGGTTATACTGGTCGAGCTTGGCACCGATCTTGCGGTACTCGGCACGATTGCTTGCAAACGACAGACTCATCGTCCAGTTGATTCGCTGTCTCGGCTTGTAGATTATCGCATAGCGCAATGTGCCGCTTATGCCGGTATTGATCTGCTGGCCGATGTTCTCAAGACGCTGGCTCACACCCACCGACAGCGGTATGCCTATGTTGGCAAGCAACGGGTCGGTATTCTTGCGGTAGGCGTCAAGTGTAAGGTGAAGGCGCTCGAACATACTAAGGTCAAGACCGACGTTAAGGTCAAGGGTCTTCTGCCAGTCAAGATCGGGATTGCCGAATGCATCGATAAGCACTCCGGTGCCGAAGTTATTGAGCATCCAGTTGTTATACTTATAGGTTGTGATGGCGTTGAACGAACCAAACGACTGGTTGCCGGGATTACCTATCGAGGCGCGTATCTTTGCCATCGTGAAGATATTGGTGTTGTCCCTTATAAAATCCTCGTTGGCAAGATTCCATGCGAGGCCTACGGCCCACGTCTGTGTGAACTGCCGGTTTGAGCCAAATACCGATGTGCCGTCAAGACGCAGGTTGACATCCATCAGATACTTGTTCTTATAGGAGTAGTTGCCGTTGAAGTAGAAGTTGGCGCTACGGCTCTTCGACTCGCTGTATCCCGGCTTTCCACCCTGAGGAAACTGGTTGGCGAAACCGGGAGTTGTAAAATCACCCTCGGGAAAACCAACAGCCGAGAAATTCTTCAGTTTGCTCTGTGACTCGCGTATCGACGCACCAAGCACCGCGTTGACCTGATGGTGCTCGCGTATATTCTGTCCGAATGTCGCTGTCAGATCAGCATCATACGAGAAACTGTCGCTACGGTTGTCTGAGTAAGAACCCTTCTTGAGCAGTTCCGTGCCATTGAACTGTGTGTCGGACGGAGATTTGAATGTCTCGGCATCCTCAGTAGCCTTATACACGCTCACGCGTCCGCGCACCATAAACTGATCGATCGGACGCCACTCGAGGTTGAAGCTCTCCCTCACACTCCAGCCATTGGTCTTGTCATAGCTGTTGAGCGAAGCATTATACAACGGGTTTCCAACATATGGCGAGACTGTAGTGGAGCTGAACTCCTTATCGGGAGCCTCGAGCCACTTGTCGACACTGCCGTCGCGATTACGCTTCGGATAATACGGATTGGCATTGGCATACTCCGAGAACGCCACTATCGGATTGCTGTAATCGACAAGATCAATAGTGAGTTTATTGGTGAAACGCAGGCTGCCTACACGGTAGGTAATGTCAATATATCCGTCGCCGGTGGTACGGTCCGATCCCTTCATCACACCGGTAATCTTGTTGAGATTTATACCGATACCGAATCTCAGCTCATTGCTACCACCCTGTATATACATGTTGTGACGCTGGTTAAAACCTGTACGCAGAGGCTCTGAGAGCCAGTAGGTGTCCACTCCACGCTTTATGTTGGCAAGCAACTGGTTGTATCTCACCTGCTGCAACTCTTGAATCGAAGCTACATTGGACTCGAAATTGCCCGACAGACGCTCAAACTCGAGTTTCTCGGCGGCATTCATCAGATTATAATCAGTAAGATCGGCCCACGACAGATTGAATGTGCCGTTGTAGCTCACCTTAAGTTTACCCATCTCCGGAGCCTTGGTCTCGACAACGACAACACCATTGGCGGCCTTGGAGCCATAAATGGCAGTCGAGGCGGCATCCTTAAGAAGGGTTACCGAGGCGATACGGTCCATACTGAGGTCCATAATGGTCTGCAAAGAGGTCTCGAAACCGTCAAGAATGAACAGAGGCTGGTTGGGATCCTCGCCAAACTGCTCTTTGAAACCCACGATCGAGCTCTTTCCTCGTATCTCGATATCGGGCAGGCGGTTGGGGTCTGAGCCAAACTCATTATTCTCAAGCATAGTGAACGAAGGGTCGAGCGTCTTGAGGCTCTGCAATACATTCTGGTTGCCCACTTCCTTAAGCTGGTCGACATCAAACGTCTTTGACGAGCCGGTGAAACTCTCCTTGTTACGGTTATATATACCGGTAACGACAACCTCCTGCATCTCGTTCTCGTTATTGTGCATAACAACTTTGACCGATTTGCCCGGTGTCATCTTCATCTCCACAGGTTTCTTTCCTACATAAGACATCACAATAACCGCAGGACCGTCGACCACCAGACTGAACTTTCCGTCTGCATCGGTAAGGCATCCACGCTTAGACTTCGGATCTCTGACCGAGACACCCATAAGCGGTTCTCCGTCATCGTCAAAAACCTGACCCCTCACAGCGTAGGCCTTCGACACCTGCTTGCTACCCTGGTCACCCGCCGCGACCTGTGACATAACATTCACTGGCATAGAGAAGAATGTCATCACTGCGAGAAACGCCAAGGCAAAGAAATGTTTTCCTTGCATAAATTTACTTTTAGGTGTATAATGATTGTTTTCTTTTTGCTGAAGTTGTATTACCGCGACCATGCCGACTCAATTAACCATAATTGACATTCCATAGATAACAGCCTAATTAATAAGCTCCTAAAATCACAACCATCATTCAACGATTGCAATCCGACAGATTACACGACCACATTTACATCAAAAGCGAGACAAAAATACTTATATAGTTTCAATATGACACCCCCATTAACATATTCAACGTTTAAATTTATATATTTTTAACATGTAAAATTAAAATTTATAACAACCCCGGTGTAACACGCAAAAAAAATACATATGACAGTGGCTACATCAATTTACGACCCAGTTCCCCAATACTGTTAACGCTGTGGTCGCATATCTCTGAGTGATTTTTGTCTTGTAGTGAATAAGCATAGCCGTAGCTACAAGACTGAAAAAACAAGGCAAAAAGCGCCCGATAGAGGCGATGATCAGGTAATCTTATGCATCAGCACACAATTAATTGCGCCCCGGTTAGGTTATATGGAACCATTTGCAACTCATTAATAATCGGCCACATAAAGACGCATATCATATCTACCGGCGATTTACCGCAGTAGCCAGGTTCCACAAGTTCACTCGTTATTATTAACGACCATTGCGTTTTTACGGCTCAGGGTTCTGAGGCAGGTATTGCAACCGAATCAGCCGGCACAACGGCCTGAACCGAATCTACCGCACCGGCCGCATGCACATCCTCGCGAAGGCGACGCCTCAACAACTCGCCAATGTTATCGAAGTTGCGACGGAATGACACTCCCACACCCTGGGTTGTCTCGGCCGTACGCACATAGTAGTTCATGTCATTATAGCGGTTGTAGGCCTTGAGACGCAACGACCCGGCACGATTGAGCAGATACTCGATGTCAAAGTCACCCACAAACTGGGTGTTGTTGAGAGACTTGTCCCTATAACCGAAGTTACCGTTAAACAGCAGGCGATTGTTGAGCAGACTGCTCGACAAGGCCACATCCACCTCTACATCACTGAAGTCACCACGGTCGCTACGGAATGTCGGAGCGATATTCCAGTTATCACTGAGGCTGCCCAGTATATTTCCAAGCTGGGAAGATATCGTAGAGGACGCCACCGAGACCAGCTCGTTGCCGCGCGTCGCCGACGCCATATAGTCGGGCGTATAAAACCGACCCAATGCCAGCAGGTAGATGATCTGACGGTTCATCATCTCTTCGGTGCTTACAATCGACCTCACCTTGCGGTATGTGTCCTGGGATAATGTAGGGAATTCAAGATCAAAGTCGATATCGGGCTGTAGCATCTGACCGCTTACCTTCAGTATGGCATTGACAGGCACGACCGTGCGGTTAAGATCCTTGTCATGCAGGAACGACTCGTCAAGATCACTGAGATTGGCCTGGAGAGAATAAGCGGCCCTAATGTCAAGCTGTGCCGAGAATGGATCGCCGCTGAACGAGATAGAACTGCCCGGTTTGATCATGAAATCCTTGATGATAATGTCCTGTAGGGTAAAATTGTAGCTGCCACGCTCAAGCGTATAGGCTCCATACATATGCAACTCGTTGTCAATCGACCCATAGGTCATGCGCATGCTTCCGGCTCCGCGCGAGCGTATACGGTCGCCGCCAACTGGATCCATCAGCAGATTGATCTGGGCATCGGGAGTAATATCCATTTCCAGAACGATATTATAGGCCGACGATGACACCTCCTCGCGTTTGGCGAGCATCTCGCGCAGGCGCCTTACTGTGCCGGGCGTATCATCGACAAGCTTTTCATGTTCGCCCATCGTCAGGACATCGCGATCCCTGAAGGTTATGAATGTATAGTCGCTCGCCTCCTCCATATCATTGAGAACAAACGTAAACTCCGACTCCGGTGCTGTAGCCATCTCCACCTCAATGTTGACAATCCCAGGCTTGCCGTCGATATGGGCCGATCCGTTGCCGTAGATACTGCCATACCAGTCGGGATTCTGACGCGGTGACTCGTCATACACGAGCAGATTACGAGCTCCGGTAACATTGAAGTCAAAAACAGGCTCCTTGAAATACTTGTGCCATACCTTGCCGTCAAGAACCGCCCGGTTGCCATGAATGTCACGTATAGTCATATTGTCGAGCGTTATCTCACCAAGTCTCAGCCTCACAGTATCGCTCGTGGTATAAGTCGTATTAGTGAACGCTATCTTTATCTTAAGGTTGTCGCCAGCGATATCACCCTCCATGTCTATGTACTTGAAGTTGCCCCACAAGCGAGCCTTGCCGCTGGCGTGGCCGCTCACCTCGCTGGCAAAAGCCGACATATACGGATACATGAACCCCACATCGACATTGTGAGCGTCAAAAGTGATATCAAGCGAGTCGTTAAGCGGAAATATAGCCCCGTCAATCAATGTCTTGTCGCCTCCGGGCTGGTCGACAACCGCATCAAGCGTGATGGCACGCCGGTCCATATCCCAGCGACTCCTTACAAGAGCATCGCCAAGCACAACCTTGTTATAACTTATGTTCTTGACCGAAAGGCCCGGAGTCTCAAGATGCGGCTCTCGGGAGAACAGGTCGGAGAGATAGAAACGTCCCGTGGCATCACCGCCAAGCATCACCTTGTCGATACCGAGCGACTCGAATATATAGTCGAGATTCACGCCAAGAAGATCTATGGTCACCTCATCGTCAGGATAATGCGATGCCCGTCCGTCAATCTTGACAAACTGCCCCGACCGATGGGCGTTGATACCGTTGACGGTGACCTGTCCGGGCATAATATCGACAGTAGCCCTATCAACGGTCCATGTCGAATCGTTGAACGTAAGCTCGCCGGGATGAATTGTCACCATGGCCCCCACACCGCCTGCATAACGGTCAAGAGAAGCGCCTATCGAAAGGTCACCGTCATAGCGGGCTTCCCTGTCGATCGACCATCTGAGCCGGCTGTCGACCGAGTCATTTGACGCCCGGTTGTCAAAATCGAGTTGCAGCTGACCGTGCTTGGTGGGAAACCGAGACGTGAATGTGAGTGTACTTATCCCCGGCTCTCCGGCCACATAGGCATCGAGACGGGTCTTCTCTATCAGCTTGTTCCCCTGTCTCAGATATGGAGCGTCGATACTAAGCGACAATCCTCCCGACGGATAGTCAACACCACCGTCAATATAGCTCTCGCCAAGGTTGCTCACAGGGAACTTCAGCACATCGGCCCAAGGCTCGGTATCGTGAAGCGTGAGCCTGTAGTCGAAGCTGTTGGGCCTGTCGGTAACATCAGGCGGTGTGACACCGCCCGCAATTGCCGGCAACGAAGTCATAGCCATACACCCAAGCTGGCGGCCAAGTGTCGAGAAATAGATATTACCCCTTATTATACCGCTTATGACATCCGACTCCAGTACAATTGTGCGGTCCATGTCTGGATCCCCCTTCATTTCAACACTCACACCATCCAAAGCAATGTCTCGACCGTCGGGACGGTCAACCCTTATATCGCGCACATCAAGCCGTCCGACCACATCATCTACCGACGTACCCTCAAGCGATGCATCCGCGTACATCTTCAGCACATAATCGCTGTATTTACTGCCAGGCATAAGTTCTCCAATATCCAGCCTGTCGATACGAGCTGTCAGATCAAGCGACTTGTGGCGCCGGCCCACATCCCCGCTGGCCGAGACCTCGGCCACAGCCGCAGGATCGAACGACCTGAGTCTGAAATCATATCCGTCCCCAGCCGTGACAAGGCAGGCCGTGATATCGCCCAGCCGGTGTCCGTTCCAGTCAAAGCGCTCTATCACAGCCTCAGCCTCCCCCACCGGGCGATTACCGGCAAGGCACCCCTTGGCTCTGACATCGAACGACGCCGCATCAAGGGCTTCATTCTGCAACAACGTCCCCAGTTCAATAAAGTCGGCTGTAATATCAAGATCATAACGGGGCGAACGCGACTTAAGCCGGTCAAGACGCGCCGATACCCCAACCCCTCCAAAGGCGGTTGAAATCGAAGCCTCGGCATCGACAGCATCATGGTCAAGCGCCCCGTCAAGTGTAAGGTCAATAATTTCGGAGGCATTGATCACCCGCATGTCTGATGCTTTCAGAGGCAAACGCCCGAACAGGCGTGACGCAACCCTTGCAGTAAGATGCAGGCCACTCACCCTGCGTGTCGAGTCAAGCGGATTATACACTATACCGTCCAACGCCACCCTCATCTCTTCATCGGGCATCGTGGCACTCATCGCCACCCGGCTCTCGCCGGCAATAACGCCGTCAACATTGACAGCAAGAGAGACCGGACAGTCAAACTGCCGCAACACCGGCACCAAAGGAGACAGGTCGGCCGGGGTGACATAACTGCCGTGTACGATCCCGGCCTTCAACGGAGATTCGAGCAACAGCGTCCTCACAGGCTTATGTCCCGCATTATCAAGATGACCGTCAACGATCTCAATCCTTGATCCCGGCATCTCGACACTCACCCCGTTCCAAGACAGAGAATCGGGGGTAAGAGAGACATTGCCGACAAGATTCCTTACCTCAAGTCCTGAGGACTCCCGTACCCTGAAACGTTTTATCTCAAATACCTGGCGGTCGCCACCAACAGCCGGGAGTCTCATGTCGGCACTCAGATCACTCACGGCCACATGATACCGCGAGAACACTCCATCGGGCGACGACGGCTCACTGTCAACATCATACGACAGGCTGGCATTACGCAACACCACCGTATTGATTGCCAGCGCCACCTCCCTCGGCGGCTTATTTTTGTCACGGGGCGACAGACGGTCGATTATAGGCTGGATATTTAGAGGCGCACCCATAGAGTCTCGCCTGACGTGCATGTCAAGTCCCACAACCTCAACATAGTTGACAACAACCGCACGATTGACTATCAACTCATAAAAATTGATTCCCGCTCCAAGTCGCTCGACTGTCATCACGGTATCGCGACCGTCATTGAGCGTGACCTTGACATCACGCATCATGGCACGGTTGAACGGAGCTATCGTCAAGGCCCCGATCTCTACATCTCCACCCAGCACATCCGACAGTTCACGACATGCCACACTGGCCATCTTACGCTGTACCGACGGCAGAGAAAGGCCTACATACAAAACAGCAGGCAACGTGACCGCCACACCAATGACAGTCACGATAACAGCACGCAATATCTTATAGAACCGGTTCATCAAACGAAAATCATCGCAAAGTTACACACAAGATAACTACGACCGAAATATTCAAGACACTTTTTCAGCAAAAAACACAAAAAAATAACGGCTGACACATGCCTTACGACCCCGTTGATGAACTTGGGGGGAGGCATACATCAGCCGCTTGTTACCGTCAGACCGGCAGTAGTACTACTGCAATGTACCGGCCTGAGCCTGCTGTATCATCTTCTCGTTAGCGGTAATATAGATCTCGACACGGCGGTTCTGGGCTCGTCCGGCAGCTGTATCATTGGACGCCACATAGTTGGACATAGGAATACCCTGGGCCGAGAGACGTGTGGGCGAGATACCGCAGTTGACAAGGTCTACAAGGACAGCATCGGCACGGCCTGTGGAGACACGCTGGTTGACCTCCATCGATCCTGTATTGTCAGTATAACCGTATATCTGCACATTGGTCTCGGGATTCTGCTGAAGCGAAGCGGCGAATCGGGCAAGATCAGCCTGAGCCGAAGTGCTCAGCGTAGTACCATTGGTTGGGAACAGGATACCACCCTGGAATGTAACCTTGATGGCCTGCAGACCATTCTGGTCGGTCGTCTGCTCCACCGTAGCCTGCTGTGCAAGCTGTTCCTGCAGTTCCTTCTGTTGCTTGTCCATCTTACGGCCTATCAACGCTCCGGCACCGGCTCCTACCGCACCGCCTATAGCCGCACCTATACCGGCGCCTTTACCACCGCCTATCAATGCACCTATGCCGGCGCCGAGCGCTCCGCCGCCTCCGCCGCCTATCAGCGCGCCCTTACCGGTCTGTGTCATCGACGAGCAGCCGCTCGAAACCAATATGGCCAGTGCCATTCCACCGGCGACAAAAATCTTAGTCATTCCCATAATAATCTATGTTTTAATAATTTAAAATTTATAATCGTTAATTAGCACATGCAAATATAGCAATTCCACGCCACATTCACCAATGATATTACAATCAGGCACCTAAAAAAGTTGTATCTTTGCACCTTGATATTACCGTGACAACAATATATGACCGACAACAACAAGGATACCATCGACAATACCGGAGTCATGCAGATAGACCTTGACGCTGTACTGCGCCAGCGGGCACCCGGTGCGAGACGATTCATGCCACGCTTCTTTGTGCGCTGGCTTGAACGCATCATATGCCAGGACGAGATGAACGAAATGCTGCGCGTATGCCGGGGCAAACGCGATGCCGACTTCTGCCACGGTGTGCTCGGCCATCTCGGCATCACCGTCGACGTATCCGGATCGGATCGTCTGCCACCGCCTGCCCACCGCCGCGTAACCATAGTCAGCAACCACCCTCTCGGAGGCCTTGACGGCATGGCACTCATCGACTGGGCCGTATCCTACTGGGGGGCCGGTGTGAAATTTGTCGTCAACGACCTTCTTATGGCTATCGAACCGCTCGGCGGCACATTTATTCCGGTAAACAAGCATGGAGGCCAGTCCCGGAGATCATCATCCCTGCTTGACGAGGCCATGCAGGGGGATGCTCCGGTAATCATATTCCCGGCAGGACTGGTATCACGCAAAGGCGACGACGGACAGATAAAAGACCTCAAATGGCACAAGATGTTCGTTGGCAAATCGGTCCAATATCACCGTGACATCATTCCTGTGCACTTTAATGGGCATAATTCAGCTTTTTTTTATAAATTTGCACGGCTCAGAACGCGCCTTGGAATCCGTTTCAATATTGAAATGATACGGTTGCCGGGCGAGGTGTTCCGTTGTCGCGGAGCAAGATTCACCATAACCATAGGTGATATGATTACCTGGACATCGCTCGTCAACGGTGCCGGCGCCGACTCCCAGGCCAACCGTATAAAGGAGACCGTCTACAGCCTCGCGCCCGGTGAGACCGTCTCCTGATGCTATTTTTAGAAAATACAAAACAATTTTCAGATGCAAGAAGAAATCATAGCCCCTGTTCCCGTCGAACTGCTTGAAGCCGAACTGACCCCCGACCGTTTCCTGCGGTTCTCCAATAAGGGCAACAACCATATATACGTCACCGACGCCCATGAATCGCCTAACGTCATGCGAGAAATAGGACGGTTACGCGAACACGCATTTCGTGAAGCCGGTGGCGGAACAGGCAAAGCTCTCGATATTGACGAATACGACACCATGGATGTTCCATGCAAGCAACTGATCGTATGGGATCCTGACGCCAGGCTCATTCTTGGCGGATATCGATTTATATTCGGGGCCGACATAAAACTTGACAGCAACGGACGTCCACGTATCGCCACAAGCCATATGTTTGACTTCTCGCCTAAATTCATAAATGACTACCTGCCTGAGACTCTCGAACTCGGACGCTCGTTCGTTCGCGTCGAATACCAGTCATCACGCAAAGGCGCAAAGGCGATATTCGCGCTCGACAACCTTTGGGACGGACTGGGAGCACTCACGGTCAAAAACCCGGGCATAAAGTATCTCTTCGGCAAGATGACAATGTACCCCACCTACTCACGCGAGTGCCGCAACATGATACTGTACTTCCTCGGCAAGCACTTCCCTGATCCCGAGCATCTCGTCTACCCTATCAACCCGCTCAGGATACCCGACATGGACACCACCGCGATGGAAAGCATGTTCACCGGAGAGAATTTCAAGGATGACTACCGTATCCTCAACAATGCCGTCCGCGCCCACGGTGTCAACATACCGCCACTGGTAAACGCCTACATGAGCCTCTCCCCCACAATGCACATGCTCGGAACCGCCGTCAACGACCTGTTCGGCGACGTCGAGGAAACAGGCATATTCTTTGCAATCAACGAGATATTCGAGGAGAAGAAACGACGCCACATCGAGAGCTACGACCTCAGCGAACATCTTTGATCCACCCCCACACCTCTCTGCCCCATGAATGCAATATTGAAACCAATATACACAACACTGGCTCTGATAGCGACGACATTATCGACAGGCGCCACCTGTCCTGTAGACCTCGGCGTGTCGATATCCGGCGGGAGCGGATCGGGACAATTCGCGCCCTACTACATCGCGTCCAACAACCATGGAACCGTCACACAAAGCTCCAACGCACTCGCCTCGCTCAGACTCATCTCCAACAAACAAAACATCACCGACCGTCTCAGCTACTCATGGGGATTCGAGGCTATAGGCGGATACAGTTCGGCCACAACCTATCGCCGCTATGACACCCGGGCCGAGAAATGGATCGATAACCCTCAACACCCCTCGCGCCTATGGCTCGGACAGCTATACGGACGTATCGACTACCGATCACTGTTCCTGCAGGCAGGAATGAGGAACGCGGGGTCGGCACTGCTCGACGACCGACTATCATCGGGCGACCTTACCGAGGGCCCCAACACTCGTCCTATCCCACAGGTACGAGCCGGATTCAACGACTTCCAGCCCATACCCTTTACCAATGGATGGGCCGAGATACAAGGCGAGATAAGCTACGGCAAGATGACCGACGGCAACTGGCTTGAAAACCACACCAACCGATACTTCGACAACATCTGCATCGGCAGGCTATATACCTACAAACGATGCTACCTGCGCACCAAGTCGTCACAGCCGCTGACACTCACCTTAGGCATGCAGGTCACGGGAGTATTCGGCGGCACCACCAGACGCTATTCACAGGGCGAAGAGACCGTCATCGACAACCCTCATGGAATAAAGGAATACGTCAAGATGTTAATACCCACCGAGGGTGACGAAGACTATTATCTGGGCAGCACGCTCGGTTCATGGGACATATTGCTGACCTACCACATTCCGGGCGACAACGGCATCATCAAGGGATACCTCCAGAAACCCTGGGAAACAGGCTCGGGCATAGGCTTTCTGAACGGCTTTGACGGACTATGGGGACTGCAATATGACGCCCCGTCGACCGGTATTGTAGACGGAGTCGTGGCCGAATACATCGACTTCACCAATCAGTCGGGCCCAATACATATTGATCCATCCGACATGCCGGGGATATACTATCCGGTACACACCGACGGCAACGACAACTACTATAACAACTTCTATTATAACTCATACGCCTACTACGGCATGTCGCTCGGCACTCCGTTTATAAAATCGCCAATATACAACCTCGACGGCTATCAAGGGTTTGCCGACAATCGTGTGCGCGGATTCCACATCGGACTGCGCGGCACGATCTCACCGCGTCTCACATACCGCATATTAGGAGGATTCAGACGCTCATGGGGCACTCATTCAGTACCCCGTACAGAAGTCGCCGACGACACCTCGGCAATGATCGAGGGAACATACCGTGCCCCGGTAAGAAAAGGACACCTCGACATCAAGGCCGCCATAGCCTTTGACCGTGGAAAGCTCTATGGCAACACTACCGGCGCTCTCATCACCATATCATACAACACATCATTTAATATAGGATGTAAATGAAACGCACATCGTTTATAAACATATTACTACCGACAGTCATCACATTGATGTCACTCGCCTGTACTCGCAACAATGGTGACATAGGTGACTGGTTCGGCTCCTGGAGGATCGAATCGATCGACATCGACGGCAAACCCGACCCCGGCTACCCAACCCCATGCGTAATATGGAAATTCCAGGGTACGGCCACCGAGATGCTCATACCCGATTTCGACAACCACACAACAATCGGCTACACAGCCTCAGGCACCTGGCACGAAGAGAACGGATACCTGTACACCGACTTTACCTATGGCCTGAACACTCCTCCTGAAATAACACATCTTCAGCCCCTGGCCACGCTGAAGATCATCAGACTGTCACGCCACACCATTGAGCTGGAATACAACCCGGCCGACGACAATAAAACCTATTTTTACAAACTCAGGAAATGGGGATGAACAACAAAGACAATACCTCGACACGCGTGCTTGTGACCGGAGCCGATGGCTTCATAGGGTCACACCTCACCGACATGTTGCTGGAACGCGGATATAACGTACGCGCCCTGGCCCAATACAACTCGTTCAACAATCTCGGCTGGCTCGAGGGGAACCGCCATCCCCGTCTCGAGATCGTAACCGGCGATGTACGCGACCAGTCATTCTGCCGCGCTATAGCATCGGGATGTGACATTATATACCATCTGGCGGCTCTCATAGCCATTCCATACAGCTATGTGGCTCCGGAGAGCTATGTCGACACCAATATCAAGGGTACCTTGAACATGTGCCTGGCCGCACGTGATACCGGAACACGGCGCCTTGTGGTGACATCCACCAGCGAGGTCTACGGCACGGCAATCACCGTGCCCATCCCGGAGACTCATCCACGTCAGCCTCAGTCGCCCTACTCGGCGACAAAAATCGGTGCCGACGCCCTGGCCAAGAGTTTCTTCAACGCATTCGACCTCCCCGTTGTCATCGCCAGGCCGTTCAACACCTACGGCCCGCGCCAGAGTGCCCGCGCCATCATACCCACAATCATATCACAGATAGCATCCGGACACCGGTCAATCAAGGTAGGCGACCTCTCACCCACCCGCGACTTCAACTTCGTGACCGATACATGCCGTGGCTTCATAGCCCTGGGTGAGACACCCGGTATCGAAGGACAGGAGATCAATATCGCCACAGGTACCGAAGTCTCCATGCATGACACCTTGCACACCATTGCGAGGCTTATGGGAGCCGAGATCGACTGGGTGACCGACCCACAGCGTCTGCGCCCGTCAAAAAGCGAGGTATTCAGGCTCTGCGGCGACAACACCCTTATAACATCGCTCACATCATGGCGTCCAGAGGTTTCGCTCGAAGACGGACTCAGACACACCATCGAATGGTTCACATGTCCGGCCAACCTGGCCAAGTATAAACCCGACGTATATAACGTATGAATACAAAGCGAGCCGATTCAATAGGTGTACTGATGCTCGGCGGAGCCAAACGGGTATCCATGGCTCACCACTTCAGCGATGCCGCCGCCCGTCTGGGGCTCAAACTGAGACTTTACAGCTACGAACTGTCGGCAATGGTTCCGATTGCCGGCACTGCCACCATAATCGAAGGACTCAGATGGGGCGACAACGACATTGTGGAGGATCTGCACCGCGTAGTAGGAGAATACGGCATCGACGTGATGGTACCGTTTGTCGACGGTGCAGTGGAAGTTGTGGCGCGATATCCGTTTACCGACTGCTACGCGCCCGTATGCTCACCGGCGCTTGCATCCATGATGTTCGACAAAGTAGTGGCCGCCGAGCTATTCGCCCGCGAACATATAGCCATACCACGCACCTACACCCGTGGCGCACCTCAGTTCCCGCTGATAGCCAAACCTCGACGTGGATCAGCTTCACAGGGCATCAAGATCGTACGGTCATCAACCGATTTCCGCGCCATCGACCAGTCTCGCTACCTCATACAGGAATATATCGAGACCCGACGCGAATATACCGTCGACTGTTTCATAGACCGTGACAGTAACATCATTGCAATCGTACCACGCGAACGGCTTGAGACTGCAGGCGGAGAAGTAACACGCACAGTCACCGTACAGCGAGACGATATTATCGACCAGTCACGATACATTATCGACACCCTGCATCTCACCGGGGCGGTGACGCTCCAGTTCCTACAGGACACCGACCGCGGACGCCTTCTGCTCATGGAGATAAATCCGCGCCTCGGCGGTGGAGCCGTATGTGCGGTGGCGGCCGGCGCCGACATTCCGCTGTTCATCCTCAGCGAGGCTATAGGACTCCCGCTTAAACCGGTCGATGACTGGCGGCCGGGAACACTCATCGCCCGCTACATGCAGGAAGTCGTTTTTCACTTATAAGCTTTTGATATCATGACTACCAGGACAATCATAATAGCCGAAGCCGGCGTCAACCACAACGGCGATATGGATATGGCTCGCGAGATGGTACGCACGGCACGCCGGGCAGGGGCCGATTACGTCAAATTCCAGACCGCCGTCCCCGAGCTCGTCATCTCCTCAATCGCACCAAAAGCCGTCTACCAGGAGGAAACGACAGGAAAAGGAGAGAGCCAGCTCGACATGTGCAAGCGCATACACCTGCCTCTAAGCGCATACTCTCAGCTTGCCGACCTATGCCACAATGAGGGTATCGGCTTCATGAGCACACCGTTCGATCTGGTATCCATCGACACCCTCGTCCCGCTCGACATGGACTGGTGGAAGATACCGTCAGGCGAGATCACCAATCTACCATATCTGCGCCGTATAGCCAGTCTATGCCGGCCGGTCATAATGTCAACCGGCATGAGCACTATTCCAGAAATAACCCGTGCCATGGAGATACTGACATCTTATGGTCTCGACAGCAGTCATATAGCCCTTCTGCACTGCAACACCCAGTACCCCACACCAATGACCGATGTCAACCTGCGGGCCATGGACTCGCTACGCCCTATCACCCGAGGTCCCATAGGTTACAGCGACCACACGGCAGGCATCGAAGTACCGATAGCCGCGGTAGCAATGGGTGCTCAGATCATAGAGAAACACTTTACCCTCGACAAGTCTCTCCCGGGACCCGACCACAAAGCGTCACTCGATCCCGACGAACTCGCCGACATGGTACGGGCGATACGCAATATTGAGCAGGCCCTCGGCTCCCGGGTCAAACAGCCCTCCCCCTCCGAGACACCCAATATAGAGATCGCCCGCAAGAGCATAGTAGCTGCGCGTGACATCAAAGCCGGCGAGGTATTCTCGCCCGATAACATCACAGTCAAGCGCCCGGGCGGCGGACTCTCTCCCATGATGTGGGACAGCGTCATGGGTCTCACCGCCACACAAGACTTCAAATACGACCAACTCATAACTATCTAACATCACGATATGGCAACCAACCAAAGAAATACACCCGACACCCGCAACGCGACACAACGTGCCGCCGACACAACCCGACCGACACGTAAGCCCGGTCTCTATCAGCGCATCCAGGACTTCAGACACCGGCACCCCGTGCTGATGAACATAATATATATCATCATCACCGCGTTCATTCTCGTATGGCTACTGTTATTGTTCCTTGACTCATGGACACGGCACGGAGACGAAGCCACAGTGCCGTCGCTCAAGGGACAGTCGATGGAACTTGCCGAAATGAACCTGATCAACGAAGGTTTCACGTGCGAGATCATGGACTCGGTATTCGATGTATCCCAAAAACCGGGAACAGTCGTAGAGCAGTCTCCACACGCCGGTGCCCGCGTCAAACCCGGACGCTCAGTCTATCTCACCATCGTAGCGTTCACGCCCAAGATGGTCTCAGTCCCCGACTTCATGAATGTATCCCGCCGGCAGGGACGTTCAATGTTCGAGGGCCTCGGCATCGAAGTCAACACAGTCACCGTCCCGTCGGCCTATAAAGACCTCGTGCTCGGAGCTAAAATGAACGGTACACCACTGCGACCCGGCCAGCGTATTCCGGTAACATCAAAGGTCACCCTCGAGGTTGGTGGAGGCACAGATACCGAATCACCCGACGATGACATCGACTTTGAATAAACCGACAACACCAACTATGACACAATTTGACGAAGACATAGAGAATGAAGACCTTGTAGCCGACGACATCACTGCCGCCGATGACGGACGCGAACTATACGAGCACTACCGTATCGTAGCCGACAAAGGCCAGGAACTTCTGCGCGTCGATAAATTCCTTGTCGCACACCTGCCCAATGTATCCCGCAACCGCATACAACAGGCCGCCGAAGCAGGCTGTATCCTGGTTGGAGGTCGACCGGTCAGAAGTAACTACCGCGTCAAACCGGCCGATGTCGTATCGGTCGTAATGGATCGTCCTCGCTATGAGAACGAGATCATCCCCGAAGACATTCCGCTCGACATAGTCTATGAGGATGATACTCTGCTCGTTGTCAACAAGCCCGCCGGCCTCGTCGTTCACCCCGGCCACGGCAACTATACCGGCACACTTGTCAACGCCCTCGCCTGGCATATGAAAGACAACCCCGACTACGACGTCTCCGACCCTCGTATGGGACTCGTACACCGCATCGACAAAGACACCTCGGGCCTCCTGGTCGTAGCAAAGACACCCGATGCCAAGACCCACCTCGGACGACAGTTCTTCAACAAGACAACCAAGCGTGAATACGTCGCTGTAGTATGGGGCATACCCGAGCCTGAATCCGGGCGCATCGAGGGAAACATAGGCCGTTCGCTACGCGACCGTCTGCAGATGGCGGTATTTCCCGACGGCGATCAGGGCAAACATGCCGTGACCCACTACCAGGTAATCGAGCGGCTGGGCTACGTATCGGTCGTGAAATGCGTGCTGGAGACCGGCCGCACCCACCAGATCCGAGTGCACATGAAACACATCGGCCACCCGCTGTTCAATGATGCCAGGTACGGAGGCGACCAGATCCTGCGCGGCACCACATCCTCCCACTACCGACAGTTTGTCAACAACTGTTTCGACACCTGTCCGCGACAGGCTCTGCATGCCCGCACACTCGGGTTCATTCATCCGGCCACAGGACGGGAGATGTTTTTCACCTCCGACATACCCGACGACATAACACGCATGATAGCCCGCTGGCGCAATCTTGGACGCTGATCCACCCGACGTCAGGCCCATGAATACAATAGACAGTCCATAAATGGAGAGACCGTCACCCAAACATGAATTTATTACCCTGACGGTCTAAAAATATCAAGTTTTTATTGTACATTTGCACACCATTATGCCGTAACGGCTATCACCAGGATCGCCGTCACCGTGAATTTGATTCATTTTTAACCAATTCTTTTAATTATCACGACAATGAACATTGCTATCGTTGGCGCCAGCGGTGCCGTAGGTCAAGAATTTTTGCGTGTTCTCGATGAACAGAACTTTCCGTTTGACAATCTCACCTTGTTCGGTTCCAAACGTTCGGCAGGCCGTAAATATACTTTCCGCGATAAGCAATATACAGTAAAGGAACTGGTTCACGGTGACGATTTCAAGGACATCGACATTGCGTTTGTATCGGCAGGTGGAGGCACTTCACTCGAGTTCGCCGACACAATTACCCGACACGGCACATTGATGATCGACAATTCAAGTGCTTTCAGGATGGACGAGAATGTACCTCTTGTAGTTCCCGAGGTGAACGGCAATGACGCGTTCAATACACCACGTAACATAATCGCCAACCCAAACTGCACCACAATACAGATGGTAGTGGCACTCAAAGCCATACACGACATATCTCCCGTCAAGCGTGTACATGCGGCCACCTACCAGGCTGCAAGCGGTGCCGGAGCCGCAGCCATGGACGAGCTTGTCAACCAGCACAGACAACTGTCGCGGGGTGAAGATCCCACCGTCGAGAAATTCGCATTCCAGCTCGCTTATAATGTCATTCCCCATATCGATGTCTTCACCGACAACGACTACACTAAGGAAGAGATGAAGATGAACCGCGAGACCAAGAAGATAATGCACGCTCCGTCGCTCGAGGTAAGCGCCACCTGTGTGCGTGTCCCTGTGATGCGCGCCCACAGCGAGGCATTGTGGCTGGAAACCGAGCGCCCCATATCAGTCGAAGAGGCACGCGAGGCTCTCGCCAAAGCCCCCGGAGTGGTACTCGTTGACAATCCCGCAGCCAAAGAATATCCCATGCCGCTTGATGTAGCCGGCAAGGATCCCGTTTACGTAGGTCGAGTAAGACGTGATCTTACCAACGACAACGGGCTGTCGATGTGGCTCGTAGGTGACCAGATCAAAAAGGGAGCGGCTCTTAACGCCGTACAGATCGCACAATATCTGCTGGCCAACGGGTGGACACGCTGAGTTGCATACTCGCCCAGGCCACATCGCCACTGGTGACCAATCCCGTCACGATATTCTTTATCGTGCTGGTCATCATTCTGCTCGCACCCGTACTGCTCAACCGGCTCAAGATTCCCCACATCATAGGCATGATCGTAGCCGGCATAGCCGTCGGCCCGTTCGGACTCAATGTTCTTGACCGTGACAGCAGCTTCAATATCTTCGGACAGGTAGGACTGCTGTACCTCATGTTCCTGGCCGGCCTGGAGATTGACATGTATCACCTCAAGCTCAATCTGCGGCGCGGACTCCTTTTCGGACTCCTCACTTTCCTCATACCTATGGCCATAGGTGTGCTGGCAAGCGTTTACCTGCTTGGTATCGACTGGCTCACTTCGTCACTGCTGGCATCAATGTATGCCTCCCATACACTCATCGGATACCCCGTGGCGGCCAGATACGGAGTCACCAAAAGCCCCGCTGTATTGATATCGATCGTGGGTACGATAGTCGCTGTCATAGCCTCACTGCTCGTACTGGCCGGGGCTGTAAACATACACAAAGTAGGAGCGCTCGACACCGGCGAACTGTCAGGACTCATCGCACGACTCTTACTGTACTGTCTGGCCGTACTATACATATATCCAAGGCTCACTCGGTTCTTCTTCAAGCGCTACGCCGACAAGGTGACCCAGTATGTATTTATCCTCGCGCTGGTATTCCTGTCGGCATGGACAGCCAAACTCATAGGAATGGAAGAGGTGCTTGGAGCATTCTTTGCCGGACTGGTCCTAAACCGCTATGTACCGGCATCATCACCGCTTATGAGCCGCATCGAGTTTGTAGGCAACGCGCTCTTCATCCCATACTTCCTTATCGGAGTGGGCATGATGATCAACATACGTGTCGTAGGACAGACATCCACACTCGGCATTGCCGCCGTAATGCTGGCAGTGGCACTCGCCGGCAAATGGCTGCCGGCATGGCTTGCCCAGTTAATATTCGGAATGCAGGCATCGGCACGCCGCATGATGTTCGGTCTCACCACCGCACACACAGCCGTAGCCCTGGCTGTAGTCACCATAGGATTCAACATGACCGATGCACATGGCAACCGCCTCATGGACGAGACTATACTCAACGGCACGATACTGGTTATACTCGTCACATGCGCTATCGCACCAATTGTCACAGCCAACGCTGCCGCCAATATAAAGATCGACATGCTGGAACATGGTGAACTGGACGACATGGATAAACAGCGCGACCGCCACGACAACATGCTTATACCGGTGGCCAACCCCGTTACAGCCGCCTCACTCGTCGAGCTGGCTCTGCTGATGCGCAGCAACCGACGCCACCCATCCGATGCACTATATGCCGTGCATGTACGCGGCGACAACTCAGCCCAGTCAAAGGCAGTCGGACGCAACTCTCTCGAGATTGCCGTAAAGGCCGCGGCCGTCACCGATACAAAACTACAACCCATCGAACGCTTTGATCTCAATACCGTCACAGGACTGGTTAATACCATTGAGGAACGCGACATAAACACCGTTGTACTGGGCATGCACCGCAAGAGCAACGTAATCGACTCCTTCCTTGGTTCAAAAATAGAGCAACTGCAAAGGCTCACCAACCGTATGCTCGTCATATCACGTTGCTACATACCGGTAAACACGGTAACACGCATCGTGGTATATGTACCGCCGCAGGCCGAGTATGAAACCGGATTTCCTGGATGGGTAACCTCTCTGGCCACCCTAAGCCACGAACTGGGTTGCCGCATCATATTCTGTTGCGACTCTCATGTCTCCCCACTTATACGCGGTGTCATACGACGAGCTCGCATCGACACACGCGATGAATACCGCCAACTCTCCGGTCCCGACGACTTCATACTGCTGGCCAACAAAATCCTTGACGACGATCTGTTCATAGCCGTCATGTCACGTGCCAATTCTGTTTCATACTCGGCTTCAATGGCCGATATGCCCGAATTTCTGCAACGATACTTCGGCCGCAACAATCTGATCATAATCTATCCCGAACAATTCGGTGACAAAGCCAACATCGAATCGTTTGCCGACCCGCTATCCACCGACATCGCAGGAACGACATCGCCTCTATGGACAAGAGTCAGAGCCTGGGCTCGCTCAGCCAATACGTTCAAGAAACGATTCACCCAACGCGGTCGCCGCACCAAAAAAATTGATCTATGAACACAGCATCCGACAAACCACGCAAAATATTATTCGTCTGTCTCGGCAACATATGCCGCTCACCGGCCGCCGAGGAACTGTTCCGATCACTGGTAGCCGGTCATGACGATCTCGACAACTGGGTCATAGACTCGGCCGGAATGGGTGGCTGGCACACAGGCCAGTTACCCGACAAACGCATGCGCGTGCATGCCGCCAGGCGCGGATACACACTCACCCATCATGCACGCCGGATATCGGTCGACGACTTCGACAACTTTGACCTAATAATCGGAATGGACTCAAGCAATATCAGCGAACTGAGAGAACTCGCCCCATCACCCACAGCTATGAAAAAGATAGTACCGATGGCCGATTTCTTTTCCATGGCCACACGCTATGACCATGTTCCCGACCCGTATTACGAGGGGGCTGAAGGGTTCGAACTTGTGCTCGATCTCCTTGAGAACGCCTGCCTCAATCTTTATTCCCGACTGTCATGAAGCGTGGCACCCTCTTCACCCGTATAGTGATTGTCAATGCCACCATAATGACAGCCGCCGCCGGTATAGGAGCACTCACAATCAATGCCGCCCTGACGCCCCAGCCGTCCATAAGTCATGAGCAGTTCAAGGCCGACAGTCTTGCCGTTTGCCGTATACTCGACCACACACCCTCCTACAACCCCTATCTTGAGCGACTCGACTCAATGCCTCCGGGCGGGATAAGACTGAAGGTTGACCGAGGCATGGCCATCAGACGCGAATTCAATGACAGCAACTATCTGCACATAGCCGAAGCCACATCTCTGGGCATCGAGCCTATCAACGAGACAGTCGATGTCTGGAAAATCGAACGTCCGGTAATAAAAGTCGAGTCTTGTCAAGACTTCTATGTCGACAATCTGACCCACTCGCTTCCTTACCTCGTACCCGAAGCCGAGCAACTTCTTCACGACATAGGCCAGGCCTTCAGAGACTCTCTCACATCACGCGGCGGCGGTGAATACCGCGTAAAGGTCACAAGCATACTACGCACCCACTCAAGCATAAGACGGCTACGCCGGCGCAACGGCAACGCCGTAGGAGGCTCGGCCCACCTCTATGGCACGACATTCGACCTCAGCTATTCCAACTTCGTGTGCGACTCTCTTACCATTCCACGCACAACCGAAGATCTACGATTGCTTCTCGCCGAGATACTGCGTGACTTCCGTCAACAAGGACGATGCTACGTCAAGCACGAACGCAAACAGTCTTGCTTTCATATCACCACACGCCGCCATTCATGAAAAAAGCACTTAAAATAACAGGATGGGTAATCCTGTCCATTATACTCCTTATCTTACTGACGATAACAATCATCGTATGGTACCTCACGCCCGACAGGCTCACACCAATCGTCGAGCGCGAAGCCTCGGCCTTGATCGACGGACATATCGAAGTCTCACGAGTGGAGCTCACATTCTGGAGTACGTTTCCACGACTGAGAGTGGACATTGACTCGCTACATATCATCAGCAATTCCACACATCAACTTCCCGACTCGCTAAAGGCCGCACTTCCCCCATACACCGATTCACTTCTCAGCGTGGACCACATACACGGAGCCATCAATCTTATGTCGCTCGCCGAGGGCAACATCGAACTCTACGACCTGCTAATCCAGCACCCAAAGGCCAACATAGTCTTTGCCGCTGACGGATCGACCAACCTTAACATAATGCCGGCCGATGGCAGCTCCGAGCCAACCGGGGAACAACCTGTCAGGCTACCATCCATTACTCTCGACCACTTCCGGCTCACAGACGCCGGGCCTATCACATATACATCGACAACCGACTCTACATTCCTCGCTATATCGCTGGAAAATATATCACTGGACGGAGTCCGGCATCCCGCATACAGACTCAAGATAAACGGTGACGCCACATCTCCGCTGCTTGACCGCTTCCGGCTCACCCCTCTCACGGCAGGTCTCGACGGAAAAGTAACATGGGATCCCGGGCGGCCTGCGGCTGTCAGCGTCAGCAACCTCGACATCACGGTCAACGAATTTAACATCCTCATGAATGCCGATATCGACGCCTCCGACCCCCAAGGCACAATGATAGAGGAACTCGATATACGGCTCTCGCAGATTGACCTCAATAATATCATCGAACATCTCCCCCGGCCAATGGCATCAAACCTGTCTAAACTTGACACCGACATGAGAATAGATGCATCGGCCAGGTTACTCAAACCCTATCTTCTCGCCGACTCAATGACAATACCGTCAGTCGAGGCGACATTATCGGTCTCACCATCCCGCTTCCACCTTGGCAATATCCACATGGACAATGTCGATATGGAAATCAAGGCCACCGTTGACGGTGAGGATATAGACCGGTCGACGGTTGACATTGATCACCTCATACTCCGTGGACGCGCACTCGACATCAACCTGTCGGGACAGGCCACAGGCCCATACGACAACCCCGGCATCGACGGCCGGCTCGCTGCCAGCCTACGTTTCGGTCAACTACCCCGCGAACTGCTTGACCGCCTGCCTGTATCTCTTGCCGGGCGCTTGCAAGCCGAGACAGGACTGCGCATGCACCTCAAGGATCTGTCGGCCAAACGCTTCCACAATATCTATCTTGACGGCCGCATATCGTTGCGCGACTTCAGCCTGCTCTCCCGCGACACCCTGCTGTCGGCATGGGCCGGACAAGCCGACTTCGACTTCGGGACACAACGCTCATTCAACCGTGACGGGACCCACACAGACTCTCTGCTCACTGTCTCACTTAAGGTCGACACCACCTCGGTATCGGTTCCCGGCCTTAAGATACAGGGAGCCGATCTCATTGCCGCTCTCGGCTCAGACAACCGCAGTTCATCGGCCGACACCACGGTCATCAACCCATTCGGAGGCCTGATCAGATTCAAAAGCCTTATTCTTGACCAACCGGCCGACACCATGACAGTGAGATTGCGCGATGTAGAAACCAATGCATCCATCACCCGTTATAACGGCACAGCACGCTATCCACTCATGCATTTCGACCTCACGGCACGCCGCATCGGCACCCGCATCCCGGGATTCGCCATCGCCATAAGCCAGCCGCTGATTTCGGTCAACGCCCACCTTATTCCCACCGATGCCAAAGCCGACAGTATAAGATCGGCACGCAGGACCCGCATGGCAGGATTACGGCGCGACTCTACATTCAACCACACCAAAGCCAACATGCCGCGTCAGGAAACAATCGACTGGAATGTCAGCAACGATCTCAAGACACTGTTGCAACGATGGGATGTCGACGGCACAATGAGATCAAACCAGGCGTTCATATTCACCCGTAGCTTCCCCCTCAGACAACGTGCCAGTGACATCAATCTGTACTTCAACACCGATACGGTACGCCTCGACTCACTCAAATACAACATCGGCCACACACGGCTCGACATCAAAGGGTCGGTAACCAACATCGAGAGAGCACTCACCAGCCGATCAGGACGGGCAAAACTTTACGTCAATCTCGATGTCAACGCCCCATTCATCGACATCAACGAGCTGGCGACCACCACATTCTACGAGCCTTCAGGGTATGCCGGTCCCGATCCCGACTATGATGAGGAAGAAAGCTCCATCGCCACCCTTTCCCTTGCCGAGACCGACACCACCGTCACGCGCCCCATTCTGATACCACGCAACATTGAAGCCAACCTGTCGGTAAAAGCCGACTCGATACTATATTCCGACCTGCTCATGCACGCCTTCAACGGAGAGGTGCTTGTCAATAACTCGGCTGTGAATCTACGCGACCTTAGAGCCGCGACCGAGATAGGATCGGCCTCTATGTCGGCTCTATACTGGGCTCCCGACACCGCCCACATGCAGTTTGGCATGGCGTTAAAACTCAACCGCTTCCACATCGACCGCGTCCTGACCCTTATTCCGGCCGTCGACTCTCTGTTGCCGGCGTTGCAGGAATTTGCCGGCGTGATCAACGCCGACATGGCCGCCACTGCCTCTATCACGCCACAGATGGACTTCAACATGCCCTCATTCAAAGGTGCCCTCAAACTCGACGGCGACAGTCTCGTACTACTTGATGCCGACACATTCAAGATGCTCGCCAAATGGCTTGTCTTCAAGAATAAGAAACGCAACATGATCGACCGCATGAATGTAGAGATAATTGTCGACAACAGCCAGGTAGAGATATTCCCGTTCATATTCGACATCGACCGATATAAACTGGGAGTAATGGGGCGCAATGATCTCGACATGAATCTTGACTACCATGTCTCGGTTCTTAAATCTCCACTGCCGTTCAAGTTTGGCATAAATATCAGAGGTAATCTTGACGATCCGAAGATACGATTAGGAGGAGCAAAGATAAAACCCGGACAATCACTCTCCTACTCCATAACCGACACTACACGAATAAGTCTTCTCGGACAGATCGAAGAGATATTCAAGCGCGGTTCAATGTCCAACCGGTCTATGACCCTGCGACACTCCGCGAGACCACATCTCAGCGAGACGGGCGACACCACCCTATCGGCCAACGATTCCATATTGATGCAACGCGAAGGATTCCTGCCTCCCGATACCATCTCTGCTCCAGACAGTGTCTCAACATCAAAAAAACGCAAATTCCTATGGAACAGATAGCCAATGCAATAACCCACTGGAAAAAACGAACAGGGCTGGATCTTCTCAAGATCAAAGCCGCCCTCATAGACATGGACGGCACACTATATGACTCGATGAAAAACCATACCGCCGCCTGGTACAGGCTCATGACCGAGCATGGCATAGACTGCACTCGCGATGAGTTCTACCTCTACGAGGGTATGACCGGTGCATCAACTATAACACGACTATGGAAGCGACAGTGGAATAAAACGCCCGATCCTCAACTCATTAAGGACCTGTACTTCCAAAAGACTCAATATTTTAACCAATTGCCGCCCGTAAACCCTATGCCAGGAGCCAATCAGCTTATATTCGAGCTGTTACAGGGTGGAATAACAACGGTTCTCGTAACCGGATCGGGACAACCGTCGGTACTTGAACGCCTTGACAAAGACTACCCGGGTGCATTCGATGCCAACCATCGTGTTACTGCCCACAACGTGACTCATGGCAAACCTCATCCCGAGCCATATCTCAAAGGCATGGAAATGGCACAAGCCGAGCCATGGCAATCAATGGCTATCGAAAACGCACCCATTGGTGTTGAAAGCGCCGTATCCTCCGGAGCCTTCACCATCGCCCTCACCACAGGCCCTATACCTGCAGGCACACTCTCCGATGCAGGCGCCGATCTGGTACTGCCATCCATGCAGGACCTTGCCGACATTATGCCCCAACTGCTATTACACCTCAACGACCATGACACAGCAACAACTCCTGTTCACTAACGACGTAGCCGACAGCCTCCAGGCCATCATCGATAATCTTAAGCCCAATGCGACATTCATTCTCGCCGACGACAATACCGCCATCCATGTATTGCCTGAGCTACAGTCTCGCTCACAGATCCTCGCCGAGGCTGTGACAATAACCATCCCTGTCGGTGACATCAACAAGAATATCGATTCACTAGCTCACGTATGGAAAGAACTCGGAGACAACGGCGCCACACGCCACAGCCTGCTGGTCAACATAGGCGGTGGAGTTGTCACCGATCTCGGAGCGTTCGCGGCATCTACATTCAAACGCGGTATACCGTTCATAAACATACCCACAACACTGCTTGCCGCCGTAGACGCATCGGTAGGCGGCAAGACAGGCATCAATTTCAACGGCCTCAAAAACGAGATCGGAGTATTCAACGAAGCTCCGGCTGTAATAATATCCACACGTTTTTTCAATACACTGCCCGTCGAGGAACTGAGATCAGGATATGCCGAGATGATCAAACACGCATTGCTTACATCATCCGAAGAATTCACCACACTCACATCAAGACAGGCCGACAGTCTGCAACCCGACGAAATGCTCCACCTGCTTCAACGCAGTGTCGAGGTCAAGCGGCACATAGTCACCATCGACCCCACCGAGAAAGGCCCGCGGCGCGCTCTCAATCTCGGACACACCGCCGGACACGCCTTCGAGACCTTGGCCATGGAACGCCATGCACCCATCCCGCACGGATATGCCGTAGCCTACGGACTCATCGTAACACTCATACTCTCCCACCTTAAACTCAGACTCGACACCCTCCATCTGTACCGGCTTGTTGAATATGTAACCGTCAACTACGGCTCATTCAGCATCACCTGTGACGACTACCCGCGTCTGCTCGAACTCATGGGACACGACAAGAAAAACGAGCGCACCGACCGCGTCAGCTTCACCCTGTTGACAGCCCCGGGCAGATACGAATGCGGCGTTGTGGCATCACACGACGAGATCACAGCCGCCCTCGACATCTACCGCGACCTCCTTCACCTGTAAAAGGGCCTTCTGAGTCGTCACACTCATCACAACATCAACTCACAAAAAAAGGTACCTGTTGTCCTAATGCACCAAGTTCTATTATAAGAACCGCGTGATAATTATCTATATCCGACCTCAGGCCCACACGTATCATCTTAAGCAGGCGAGCCTTACGCTTCTTTACCGTTATCTCGGCTATCGACAGCAATTCGGCTATCTCCGCATTTCTCATACCCTCTCTAAAACTCAGGTGAAATATCTCCCGATATTTTTCAGGCAACGTATCGACCACACTGAATATAGCGGCAAGCGCGTCATTATATATCATAGCCATCGACACATCCTCCTGCTCATTATCGCTTAGCAATACATTATCCACATATGCCTGACTGTAATCGGCCTTACGTATAAGGTCGATTACATTATTACGTATGCACATGTAAAGAAAATTACGCCAATGTACAGCCGAGTCAAATGTCTCGCGCTCAATATAAGACCTGTATATGGCATCCTGGACACAATCCTTTGCAAGATAGGCAAGACCGCTACCCGCCATTCTGCTGGCATAGCGCATCAACAGCGGGAACATCTCATCATACAACGGATGCAGGTACCCGCTTCTGAACGAATCAAATATGTATTCGTATCCTTGCACTGCCTTTTTAACTCTTCGTACCACAAAAATACGATTCTGAAATCAACCAAGCAAATATTTTTAATTTTTTTGCCTGAAATCGTATACCTGATTACAATCAATACGTAATAACATATAAAAACCATTTTTATGAAAAAAGAACACCCAAACTACGATATATCCTACATCAGCCGGCTGTTTTTCCTCCGTTTCAAAGGAAAACTGAACACGTCTGACGAAAAAACTCTCAAAGACTGGAGCTCAAGAACAAAACGCAATCGGGAGCTATACAGGTTACTCACCGACCCCGATGAACTGCAACGGGAATACATTCTACAGCGCCTCATAGATACCGATAAAGCCGAACAGGAGATGAAATCGCGTTTACGCGACATCCCAACGGCTACAACCAGACGCCTAAGGCACATTCGGGCCGTCATTGCCATAGCTATACTCGCTATCCCAATAATCTGGTACTCGACAAGACCGGCATATAACAACGACCGTTTTTATTCAGATCGGCCACAGACGGTGTCATCAATCGAACGCACAGAGATAAAACCGGGATCCACCAAGGCAATAGTCACCACACCCTCAGGTAAAAGCATAACATTAGACGGAACCGATGCTTCAAGAGCCGCACTGACAGCCCTGCTTGAATCAGATACGGAAAAAGCGCCCCTGCCGGGAAGAACGGCAAACGACGAGCAATTGCGCATCGACGTTCCAAGAGGCGGTGAATTCAAGATTGTACTTGAAGACTCCACCACCGTATGGTTAAATTCCGAATCAAGCCTTCGTTATCCCGAGACATTCTCCCCCTCCAACCGGTATGTCGAGATACACGGCGAGGCTTACTTTAAGGTCAAGACCGATCCCGAAAGACCGTTCATCGTAAATACCGGCGATCTTCGTATAAAAGTCTATGGAACCAGTTTCAACCTGCGCAACTACAACGAAGACAACAATATATATACCACACTTGAAAACGGTTGTCTCACACTTTCCCGTACCGACAGTCCCACGTCAGAGGTCGTATTGTCTCCCAATCAGCAGGCCATATTCAACCAAAGCGACTCAAGTCTCACCATGCGACCGGTAAACACCCATGTCATTACCGGATGGCGAAAAGGCAGGTTTGTTTTCGAAGGACAAAGCCTGCTAAACATCATGCACGATCTTGCACGGTGGTATAATTTTAAATTCAAGTTTGACGATGACTCGGTTGCCGACATAGTTTTCAACGGCAGCATACCTCGCTATGCCGATTTCAAGACCGCCATACGTATACTGGAAAACTGCGGAGGGTTAATCTTTAACATACAAGACTCTACGGTAACCATATCAGCCGCGCCCCCAACTCACTAAAACAGATAACCATATCACAAACAATAATTTCAAAACATGAAAAGAAGACTCTTGACCATGCTTGTCGCGACACTGCTTGTACCACTGGCCATGAAAGCCGCCGGCTACAGCGCGACGTTCAAGGAAGCCCGGATGAAGGACGCCCTTGAAATTCTCTCGGTAACCACCGGCTATGATTTCGTTTATCAGTCGGGACTACTCGATGAAGTCAACAACACCGTAACAGGCAGCTACACCGATGTTTCGCTCGACCGCCTGCTCAATCAGACACTTACCGTGCAACTCGGCTTGCGATACACTATTGTTGACAATACAATATCCCTAAGCCGCACTTCAAAAACACCACAGTCACCCGGTATAGTCTCGGGCTCAATCATCGATGAAGAAGGGTTACCTCTTGCAGGAACTACAGTAAGGGTCAAGGGTTCGGCAACAGCCGTGATGTCAGATATCAACGGTGATTTTGTCATCGTTCACGATAAACCAGACGCCATACTATTGTTCAACTACGTAGGCATGTCACCTATCGAGATAGAACTAAATGAGACAGATTCATCCAGACCTCTCAGTATTATTATGAAGCGCGATGTAAATCTTATGGATGAAGTTGTCGTAACAGGTTATCAAGCGATCAAACGGGAAAATGCCACCGGAGCATTCCAAATAGTGACATCCAAAGACATCGACGCCCGCACACTCTATTCTCTACGCGAGAATCTTGAAGGCAAAGTTGCAGGACTGGTGAGCAACAACGATGACATGCAGATACGCGGCGTAGGCACACTCAACGCATCCCGCTCACCCCTTATCGTAGTCGACGGACTCCCCATATCAGGCTCTCTTGATGAAATCAACACATACGACGTGGAGAAGGTCACCGTGCTTAAGGACGCCGCAGCTGCAGCCGTATACGGAGCCCGTGCCAGCAACGGCGTTATTGTCGTAACAACCAAACGTGGATCTACCGATCGACTTCAGGTCAGTTTCAATGCTGATCTTAACTTCGTCGACAGACGCGACTATGACGACATGCGTCTGCTTGACGGATCCGGGCTAATACAGCTTGAAGAGAAAAATCTCGACTGGATGACGGGACGTGCCGATACGGCCCAGGACCTCGACAACTACTACAGCCGATATGGCAACATTTGGAATCCATTCAACCGGCTTTACATGCAACACCTCAAAGGTTCAGTAACCGACAGCGAGTTCAATACATGGCGTGACATATGGTCACACAACAACTACCGCAAGGAATGGCAGGACTTTATGGAGCACACCCGTCTGCAACAGACCTACAACATGTCAGTGCGCAATCGCGGCAAATATCTCGGCAGCAATCTCACCGTCAACTGGCGAGGCGACAACACTTCACTCAAGAACCAGTTCGACAACAATCTGCTACTCTCATACATAGGCGACCTTAACCCAGCCAAATGGATTGATCTGCAATTTGGAATCTATTTCAAGAACACCCGCACAAAATCACATGCCTCCGACATATACTTCGACTATGAACAGGCAGGCTCGTTTGCCAACTATCTTAGCATGCGCGACCCCGACGGATCTCCAGCACGCCTCCAGGCCGCAGTATATCTTGATGAGCCATCTCTTAGCAACCCGGCCCTTGGACTAAAAGACGAAGGATATGTGCCATACAATGAACTCAATAAAAACTACTCGACATCACGATCCACCTATACCCGTTCGTATGTCCATGTCAACATACGCCCTACGGCCGGATTGGAACTCTCGGCCATGGGACAATATGAGGATATCTCAGAGCGATCAGAGAAAGAACTCCAAGGAGACTCATACGCAATGCGTCATCTCTACAACCTGTATACCATTGATGGCAAACATCTACTTCCCGACGGTGGCAAACTTACAACCGCATCGGGCGAAGCCAACTACTACACACTGCGCATGCAGGCCAATTACCGGAAAAAATTCAATGATCGTCACGACACCGACATTCTACTTGGCTACGAGTACCGACAGACTTTCTCCAAATCACAGACCGGAACACTATTCGGATATGATCCCAAAACACTTACAAACAGCACCGGACGTATAAATTTCGACGATTTGTTCAACGCCTCTCAATCAGACCTCGGCTCATACCGCCTGTACCAGGCCGATATCTTCCAGTCATCAGAGGCCGGTCGCAACAGCTGGGTAAAACACCGTTACATGTCATACTATGCCACCATGCACTATACTTACGACCGACGTTATGCTGTATCAGGAAGCTGGCGTATAGACGAGTGCGACCTGTTCGGAGCCGATAAGAAATTCCGCCGCCGTCCTCTCTGGTCGGCCGGCATAAGCTGGAACATACAGAATGAATCCTTTATGCGCGGCATACAATGGATCAATATACTCAAGCCACGATTCAGCTACGGCGTCACGGGAAACATCAACGCCGGATACTCGTCATATCTAACCGCCTCAATTGGCCTCAACCCATTGTCAGGACTCAAATACGCCAACGTCACGACCCCTCCCAACGACCAGTTGAGATGGGAGAAAAGCAAGACCACAAATATCGGTATCGACTTCTCTATGTTCAACTACCGATTGAACGGATCGATCGACTACTACAACAAGCAGGGACAAGATGTTCTGAGCTATATTGATGTCGATCCGTCAACTGGTTTCAGCCAGATGCTTAATAACAATGCCCAGACACGCAACCGAGGTATAGAACTGCAACTTGAAGGCAATATTCTCAATGCCGTAAGCCGCGATAATCTCGGTATCAACGTAGCCTTAACTCTCGCTTACAACCAGAATAAAATCAATCGGCTCAACTATCGTGCCACAAGCGGATACAGCGCTCTGACTACATATCACGATGGATATCCCATAAATTCGTTATACTCGTTTGACTTCGACCGGATAGAAACAGATAATGACGGCTACCAGCAGATCTTTTGGAAAAAGGCCGATGGCACCAGCCATGACACCTCTCTGCATGACACCGACTTCAAACCCGAGGATGTGATTTTCTCCGGTGGACGCGACCCGAAGCTAAGCGGCAGTTTCACCCCGACCATAACATACCGGGGATTCTCACTGAGTGCCATGCTGGTATGGTATACCGGACACTACATGCGTACCGCCAGCAGTTTATGGAATTATTCATACAGCTACTCATACGGCAACAATGCCTCTATCGATCTTTTGGACTGGTGGAACATGCCTGAGGAACAGCGCGACAGACTGCCCGGTAACGGCTACATGATGAGCAAGACACATGTAGCCAATTTCGAGGCGGTATATAGCAGTGCCAATATCGAGCGTGCCGATTATGCCAAACTGCGCAACATCGTCCTCTCATACCAGTTTCCAACAGCACTGTGCCGGTCTCTGCACATGCAACAGATGCGCCTTCGCCTGCAGGCCAACGACCTGTGCACATGGGTAAGCAACAGCCGCGGTCTCGACCCCGAGGCCGTCTCGACCAACGGGACTCTCGGATTTACAAAACCACGAAGCTATACCATCGGACTATATATCATCCTATAACCGCAACATGAATATGAAAATAACAAAATACTTACTGACAGTTACATTACTGTCTATTATGACCTCCTGTGACACCGATATCGTGCCGCGAGGACAATCGGTTCTTGGCACTGCCGAAGAACTCGAATATCTGTTCAACAGCCTTAAGATAAGCGAGAAACCGGCCACCAACCTCGGTGTCGTCGTGAATGAAGACTACGATGTCCTGGCCGGAGTCAGACCAGTCAAGACCCAGATATCCAACGAGAACACTCTCGCCGCCGCATACCTTACCTATAATGAGTCAACCAATCGTAACGCATTGAACACTACCGACTCCCGTTATGTCTCACTTTACAAGAACATAAACTCCTTCAACATCATCATCGCCAAAGTCGACGGATCAAAAGGTGATGCCAACCTCAAGACACGCATCAAGGCCGAGGCGCATCTTATGAGAGCATACATGTATTATCTCGTCACCGGAATATATGCGGCCCAGTATACCCCAGAGACAGCATCCGGCACAAGCGGCATTGTGTACACAACATCCTATGATGCCACACCCCAGCCTCAGCTCACCCTCGACAAAGTATGGGAAAACATTCTGGCCGACTGTAATGACGAGTACATAAACGTCCTGCCCGACGAAGCTCCGTACAACCGATGTTCAAAAGCCACTGGCAACGCAATCAAGGCCAAGGTTTTGTTCCAGATGAAGCGATATGACGAAGCTCTTACCTACGCCAGGGAGGCATTGCGATTCAACTCCACCATCGAGGATCGCCGAACGATCGAGGAGACCGTTCGCTGGAAACTCACCTACGACTCTCCCAATAATCTGATATACATTCCTGAGACCTACCCGTTCAGAGCCGGTCTCGTATACGAGAAACTATCACTGGAGACAGCCGAGCTGTTCGAACCGGGCGATATGGTGCGATACTACGGGTATGATGCATCAAGACCTTCACCTGGCGACGAACTGTGGAGTGAAGACGGCTATTATTACTCAGGGGTAAGAGGTTGTCTTATATTCCAGAGCGGATCGGTCTATGACAACACATGGGGAATCACTGTCGAGCGTACAATGTACATTGCCGCCGAGTGCCTGATACGCACCGGCTACATACAGGAGGGCATGGACATCATAAACACTATACGCGAAAACCGCATTCATGCCAGCATATTCCAACCCCTGGAAGCATCCGACGAGAATGAAGCCATGGCAATACTGCAGCGAGCCAAATTCATAGAAAACCTCGGCTCATATGAAAACTTCTTCGACCGTAAACGCTGGAACTCCGAGGATCAATACAAGCGTGTCATAACCCGTACTATCCCAGGTCTTGGCCAGTGGTCGATACATCCCGACAGCAAACTCTGGATCATGCCTATGCCTGTACAGGTATTCCAGAACAACCCGGGAGTGACATCAAATATCTGAAAAACACAATACCTTACAAGCCTGTGGAGCCATTGCCGATCCACAGGCTTGTTTTTCATCACGACATTAATTGCACCTGTCATTTTTTTTTCTTAGCTTTGTAATGAATACATAAAACATCCACTGCTATGGAGCTTAAAAGCCACTATGACTACGTTATCGTGGGAGCCGGACTGTTCGGCGCCACATTCGCCCGCCGGGCCACCGATGCCGGATACTCGTGCCTCGTCATCGAGCGTCGCGGACACATCGCCGGCAACGTATACACCCAGCTCGTTAACGGCATAAACGTTCACCGGTATGGCGCACACATATTCCACACCGCCGACCGCCGTGTATGGGACTTTGTCAACAGCCTCGTTCCATTTAACCGCTACACCAACTGCCCTGTGGCTCAGGCTCCCGACGGAAAGTTGTACAACCTGCCGTTCAATATGAACACCTTCTACCAGATGTGGGGCGTAAAAACACCGGCCGAAGCAATGCTTAAGCTGGAAGAACAACGAGCCCAGGCCATAAAGGCCATGCAGGCCGACGGAGTCTCCGAGCCACGCAACCTTCGCGAACAAGCCCTCACCCTCATAGGCGAGGATATATACAGTCAACTCATCGAGGGATACACCGAGAAGCAGTGGGGCCGGCCTTGTGAATCGCTGCCGGCATTTATCATAAAAAGACTCCCAGTGAGACTCACATTCGACAACAATTATTTCAACGACCCTTATCAAGGCATTCCCGAGGGTGGCTACACACGGCTTGTAGAGAAACTGCTGGAAGGTACCGACCTTCTTCTCGACACCGACTTCTTTGACCGCCGCGACTACTGGATGTCATTGTGCGACAAGCTGGTATACACAGGTCCAATAGACAGGTACTACGACTATAGGTACGGCCATCTCGAATACCGCACGGTACGCTTTGAGACCGAGACCATCGATACCCCCAACTATCAGGGAAATGCCGTTGTAAACTACACATCGGCCAACGTCCCGTTCACACGCATTATCGAGCACAAGCATTTCGATACATTCGGACAGGCCGTCTATGATAATCCCGTCACTATCATATCGCGCGAATACTCCACCGAGTGGAAACCCGGCATGGAA
The DNA here is from genome assembly GCA_964018905.1 of uncultured Muribaculaceae bacterium. Taxonomy (GTDB): domain Bacteria; phylum Bacteroidota; class Bacteroidia; order Bacteroidales; family Muribaculaceae; genus JAAVFS01. The sequence goes on along the minus strand of CAXHRO010000020.1, from coordinate 14,245 downwards.
CCATATTATCCTGTCAACGACGATCGCAATACCGGCGTCTATGAACAATACCGCCAGCTGGCCGAGAATGAGAAAGACGTTATCTTCGGCGGCCGGCTCGCACGATACCGGTACTACGATATGGCTCCGGTCATAGCCGAAGCGCTGGAATATCCCTTGTGACAGCATTACTCCCGACATTAATTATCGAATATTATTGAAGAGGCTCTCCCAGAGATATTGCTGTAAGGTTACCTATTGATTACATTTGGACTAAACTAATGTATTTATACGTGGTTTAACTTTTATTAACCATTTACATAGTGATTAAATTTGTAATTTCGCAATACAGCAATAGGACAACCCGCCAACGATTACGGGCCGATTTACACATCAACAAGCAATATAACCTAACAATGCAAGGAAGAATATTAGTCATCGACGATGAAGAAGCCATCTGCGAAATACTGAAATACAATCTTGAAAAAGAAGGCTATGATGTAGAGACAGCCTACAGTGCCGAGGAAGCTCTCGGGCTCAACATCGCAGGTTTCTCACTGCTCATAGTCGACATAATGATGGACAAGATGAGCGGATTCGAGTTCGTCAAAAAACTCAAATACAATCCACAGACAGAGAATATCCCGGTTATATTCTGCACCGCACTGTCAGGCGAGGACGACACTGTCATGGGACTAAACATAGGCGGTGACGACTATATCACCAAGCCATTTGTCATCGGAGCCGTTATAGCCCGCGTCAAGGCGGTACTGCGTCGTGCCATGCCACCCAAAGTATTCGACACTCCACTGCCCCCCAAAAACCAGCAGACCTATGAGCCGGATATTTCATTCAAATCTCTAAGAATCAATCTCAACGAGAAGCAGTGCTACATCAATGGCAATCCTATAAAACTTACCCGCAACGAATTGGATCTGCTACTTTTTCTCATAGGACAGCGCAACCGCATACTCTCACGTCAGGAAATAATGGAGAACGTATGGCCCGACAAGACTGTGATAGGCCAGCGAGCCATCGATGTAAATATCAAACGACTACGAGACAAGCTCCAGGATTACGGAAAATACATCCACACTAAGACTGGTTATGGCTACGGTTTCAAGGAGGAAGTTTAACCTACAGGCCAGGCTGTTCCTTACACTTGTAAGCCTGCTGTGGGCCGTAGTGATCGCGGTAGGCATACTCCTGTACAATCACGAGCGCGACACCCGCAAGGATGTTCTGACACAACAGCTCGATGTCTTCAACAGCGTGCTGATATCCCACTACAGCAAAGGCGAAGAGCTCAAACATTACCTCGACTACATGGAAGGCTACTTCGCCGGTACGCCTCTCGAAGGAATGAGTGTGGTGATCTCCGACTACCGCACACACCGATACATTGACGGCAGCGGATACAAATTCCGCTTCTCCGACTTCTATGACCTTAACAATGACGGTCTTATCAACGGTACCGATATGGACAACCTCACGGTCGACTCGATAGGGTTCGATCCTGACGAGTACTTCTACTACCGCACACTGGTATCGCCCGACTCCACCATGCAGGTTCGTACCATAATGCCATATAACGTCTCGGTATCACAGGCTCTTGCAACCGATGCATTCATGTGGATCATTATTTTCATCATGCTAATCGTGATGACAATAATCGCTTACGTGACCACACGCCATGTATCACGCAACATCACTGTTTTACGAGACTTCGTGACACGAGCCGCCAATGATCGTGACTTCGTGACATTCAACGAGTTTCCCGATGACGAGCTGGGTGATATAACACGTCAGGTAGTACAAATCTACAATGCACGCAGTGCCGCTGTCGCAGCACGCGAGCACGAACACAACATGGCTCTCCATGCCATAGAGGAACGTTCAAAACTCAAACGCCAGCTCACCAACAACATCTCGCACGAGCTCAAAACCCCGGTTGGAATCATCAAAGGATACATCGACACCATTCTCGACGAGCCATCAATGGACGAGAATGCACGCACACACTTTCTCTCCAAGGCACAGGGGCAAGTAAACCGTCTGTGCGACATGCTCAATGACCTCTCGACAATGACCCGTCTCGAGGAATCAAACGGCACGGTATCCATTGAGCCGATCGACTTCAGGGAACTCGTCTCAAATACAATAGAAGAAGTCGAAGCGAGCGGTATTGCCGGCTCCATGAAACTGTCTATGGCAATGCCCTATGAATGCATTGTAATGGGCAACAAAGCCCTGCTCAATGCCATGTTGCTGAACCTCATAAAAAATGCCACATTCTACTCTCGCGGCACCGAGATGGTCATCAAGTGCATCGACATAAGCGAACACTTCTACTCTTTCGCCTTCTATGACGACGGCATAGGTGTCCCCCCCGAGAGCCTGACACATCTGTTTGAACGGTTCTACAGAGTAGACACAGGACGCGCCCGACGCAATGGAGGCACCGGTCTCGGACTCCCCATTGTCAAGAGTACGATAAACGCGCTTGGCGGCTCGATAACGGTTGCCAACCGCGAGACAGGAGGATTACAGTTCACATTTACCCTCCGCCGGCCAAAGAAATGATGCACGACCTATTCAAGCACTTTAGTTACGCTATCTTAGCAGTCACCACACTCTGGATTACGGGTTGCAATACCGGCCCTACGTTTCACACTTTACAGGGGGCCGTATGGAACACCACATACAACATAAAATACAGCGGAGAGCGCAACCTTGACGACTCCATAATGACCGTGATGAACAACATCGAGTTGTCATTATCGCCGTTCAATCACAACTCGCTCATTGCCAGGATAAATAGCAACATATCCATGGAGGCCGACAGCAACATAATCAAGGTCCTGGAAATATCACACAAAGTCAACCGTCTGTCCGACAGAGCTTTTGACCCTACAATATCTCCACTCGTCAATCTATGGGGATTCGGATACGAGGGACACGAAGCTAAAGTCCCTACCGACAGTGACATAGCCTCGGCGTTGACACTCGTCGGGATCGATAGTTGTCATATCGACCGCGACATGATCATGCACAAGAAATCACCGGGGACAACATTCAACTTTAGCGCTGTCACCAAGGGATATGCATGCGACGAGATAGGACGCATGCTGAGACGCAACGGATCGACCGATTACATGATCGAAATAGGCGGAGAACTGACACTGGGCGGCACCAACGACAAGGGTGTTCCATGGCGCATAATGATTGACGCTCCGGTAGAAAATACACACAGACATCAGAGGCTAATGACAATACAGCTGAGCAACTGTGGCATAGCTACATCAGGCAACTACCGCAACTACCATGACACAGGCAACCATGGGCGCGTCGGACACACTATAAGCCCTTCAACAGGATACCCTGTAACCACCGGCACACTCAGCGCTACTGTCATAGCACCGGACTGTGCCACTGCCGATGCCCTGGCCACCGCCTGCATGGCCATGCGTGCCGACTCGGCTCTCTCCATGATAGAGAAATACAGCAATACCCACTGCATGCTTGTCATCGGCCACCCTGATTCCATGACCCTGGTTTCAACACCATTGTTTCCTGCCGACAACGTTCAATAAAGTTTCTGCAACATGTCATAGTGGGACGACGGGGAAAACCGCTCCCTCGCACCGGCGGCTATGCCATTGTGATCCCATCTTCGCGACATGACATCAATAACAGCGCGTCTCTGAGCTTCCCGGTCATCCCATGCATACACAGCTCCGCCGGCATCGTCAACAAGCTCGGGAATACCCCCTATCCCGGCACCGATAACCGGTGTACCTGCACACAATGACTCGATCACACCAAGAGGATTATTCTCATACCATCTCGACGGTATCACCGAGGCATGGCACCGAGCAACCAGCGCGGCAACCTCCCCTGCCGACAACCGGCCTAAAAACTTTATATTTTCACAGTTACCGTATCTCTCACGCAGATCCGGGCCCAAAGGTCCGTCTCCCGCCACATATAATCTGTAAGGGAGCTCTGATGCCATTTCAAGTAACCGGTCTATACCCTTCTCCTCAGATAATCTCCCGATGTAGCAATAGCTGTCAGGCTCCCGCTCCACTGCCGTAGAGGCCTTCGATATGACATCAAGCTTCACCGGATCGATAAAATTGCACAATGTCACAAGTTTATCGGCCGGGAAACCACCGGCAATCATCCTGGACCGCATGAACTCGCTGGGACATATGAAAACATCGACCGACCGGCATAGACGCTCCCGGCGCCACAACATGGCCTCAAGCCAGGCAATCACCGAGGCCGGCAATGAGCCCTTCATACAACGGTTCCTGACAACATTGAACTTATTTTCGAAACACAGCTCGCAAGGCCGTCCGCTATTAAGGCAACTATATGACGGACACAGCAATTTATAGTCATGCATGGTCCACACTACTCTCGCACCGGACTTTTTAGCCATCCCGGCCAACACCGGCGACAGGTAAGAATGAATATTGTTAAGATGCACAACATCGGGTCTAAAGTCGTCAAGGATATTACGGAATGCCCTCCTGACACCACCCATGCCGAGTGTTCGGGCACCGGCTCTTATCATATTTGATAGCGAGCCACCAAAACTTACCTCTGCAGCAAAATACCGTGACCATCGCGATTCCAGATTTTCGGGATAATGCATCGCAAACACAGCTGTCTCTACCCCATGCTCGCCAAGTAACCGCTCGAGATTGAGCGTGCAAACACAGTCTCCACCCCTCGGATAGTAAAACTTATTTACTATTAGAACCTTTAATCCTTTCATATTCATCAAGATAACCTCGTGCTGTATTTTTGACATCAAACTCTTTCAAAGCATACTGACGTGCTACTTTAGCAATATTTTGATCCACATCTCCATACAATATTTTACTAATTTCCTTTGCACAATCTTCACTGTCACCACATCTGAAGTACCGGCCATACTTGCCATCATTTATCACCTCCATCGGCCCCTGTATATCTGAGACCAGCACTGGCACACCGGCACACATCGCCTCGACGATCGTAAGTCCGAATCCCTCGTATAACGAAGGGGCAATAAACAAGTCATATTCACACAAGTGCTCACATAGCCACTGCTGTGACTTCAGTCCCTTAAATGTTACAACGCTATTAAGTTCAAGACTATCAACGAGATTCTTAAGATACGAGAGCGAGTCGCCCTCACCCACTATGTCAAGCGTGATCTTAGCTCTATCGGCAAGGGGCAACATTGACACGGCCTTAATAAGCACATGCTGTCCTTTTTTCTCATGCATCAGTCGTCCGGAGCAAATACATTTTAGCACTTCAGATTCATTCCTTTTATTGAAATTAAATCTCAATGTATGTATCCCGTTATATAAAACAGTAGAATCGATACCAAGTCGCGATTTAATGTCTAAAGATACAGCTCTTGAAATTGCAAAAATATATTTTATATGAGGTAGCGGTGTAATATCATCCTGGATAAGGATATCATGTTGTGTGACACAAGATATACGGCGAAAGCGTGGCAGGATGTAATTGTAAATCTTGGCTTTGTGAAGATGAACAACATCAGGATTAAATCGTAGGAGTGCCCTGTTAAGATTGACTATGTGCCATGGATTCTTTGACCCCACAGGCCTCTTTATACGTATAATATCGACACGTGGATCTATTGATTTAATCAGTTCGGCATTTTCCAAATCATTGATAATAAATATGCCAACACGATTTGCGTGCGATACCTGCTCGGATGCAATATTGGCGAGCATCGTCTCTATACCGCCAACCGTCATACCAAAGACTATGTGAGCTATATTCATAATAACTATTTATAAATCAATAATAAGAGCCGGTAAAAAAGACATAGTTCCTCGTCGTGGCGCTTGAATACGTCGGGCTGACTGTATCGCGGTGAGACCGAATAGTAATCCTGGTATCATCGCTCCTAAACAAGTTTGGAATAAATATCTGATGTCTTGATGGCTATGTTATCCCAGTCATAACGGGACAGATCATAACGTCGTGGAGTCGCGGCATTGTTCAACTTACGGTCAATACTACACGCAAGAGCCTGAACATCACCCACCGGGAAATGATCGTCAGCCGACAGCTCACCAATCATATTGGCCGAGATATCGCTCGTCAACACATCCAGGTCATAACTCATAGCCTCGAGCAGTGCTATCGGCAGTCCCTCGTGATACGAAGGGAGAACAAAAAGCGAGGCATTGGACATCAACTCGTTCAATCGTTCACCCTTTATAAACCCCGGAAGTATCGCACCTGCATCATTGGCCTTGGCTTTCAAAGCCTGCGAATAATCATCCTCGTGATCTGCGTCTCCGGCAATCACCAGCTTATATCCCGACTTCGAGGCCTCGGTTTCATTAAATGCGTCTATAAGATCATGAAAACCTTTCTCGGCAACGAAGCGCCCCAAAGCGATCACATATTTACCGGTTTCGAGCCCTAATGATCCTATATAATCGGTTGCAGTAGATTCAACAGGTCTATTGACTCCGTTAAAAATCAAAGTAGCGTCGTAGCGGTTGTAACGCTTCTTTATGAGATTGTTTATAACATCCGATATCACAATGACATGTGATGAGAACTTTACACCACAGCGCTCGCCCATCCTGAGTATCATCCTGGCTATACGTCCCCATTTCTTACGGTTATAGTCGGGACCATGGTGAGTCATCACAACCTTAAGCCCGAGCATACGCGCGAACGGTACCATTATTGCCGGGCCGATTGCATGGATATGTATCACATCGGCATTCATTCGGCGGGCCGCCACTACCGCGAGAAACGTATGCACAATAGCCTCGAATGCCTTACTGCGCGGTGCATAGACATCTTTAAGGCTTACCCCTTTAAAGGTGGACAAGTTGTCGTTCACATAGCAACTTCTACGTATTACGGTTATATCGAAGCCCATTGCCGAAAGACGCGGAAAGAGCTCCTCGCAGTGTGTCTCGACACCACCTTGAATGCCGGGAATGCCGCGTGTACCTGTAACGACAATCTTCATAAGCGCTAAATTTTTTCCCGCAAATCTCCCTGTGACGGGTCTTGTCCTACGTTATATGGCTCGGTCGCCATGCAGGGGGTAAGACCTCGCATTGAGCGCAACTTATTTTTTATAACCCATTTGGCCGGGTACTTGATGTATTTTTTCATAACCGGCGAGGCTGTGCCTACCATCCAGCAGTTTTTTGGGCAGCGTCTCACCTTGGCCCTGACCTCATCGGCTCGCTCACTGTTCCAGATTGTCATGAAGTCGGCTTTATGGATATTGCCCATTGATTCTTTCCAGCAATTTTCTTCCATTCCGTTGCAAGGGTAAACCTCGCCCCAGGGGTCGATGAAGAAGTTGGTCGAACCGGCCTCGCATGGCAACAGTCGGCGACGGCCTTCGATGTAGTTGATAAGCCCCATGTTGAAAAATGCACGGAACCACGACTTGGGATGCTTCTCGGCAAGCTGCATATCGATAAGCCTTCGGAAGTCGCTTATCACCTCATCCCTGTTGGTAATACAGTTATCGGTCTTGTGAAAGTAATATGAATTGTGGAATGCCGCGGTAGCGAACTCCATACCCAGTGAGCATGACAGCCGGTATAGCGACAGCATATCGGCCGAGTTGCTGTTGGATACTGTACAGCCGAAGCCGATATCTTTAAGGCCCATACTCTTGAGCCTCAGCAATGTATTCAATCCTTTGTCAAACCCGCCCGAGCGGCCTCTCAGTTCATCATTCTTAAGACTGAGCCCCTCGATGGATATACGTATTCCTATCCTGGGGAATCTGCGGGCAAGCTCGATGACACGGTCTTCAAACCACCCCGATGTAGATATGACAATACGGTCGGTGTGCCGGTAGCATTCCTCCACGATCTCAGGGAGATCCTCCCGCACGAAAGGCTCACCCCCGGTAAGATTAATAAATTTCAAGTCAGGCAACGACTTAAGATCATCCGCTGTTATTTCATCCGATTTATCGGTAGGATTCTGCCATATATTACACATCTTGCAGCGCATAGGGCAACGGTATGTCAGAATAATCGATGCGTCAGTAGGTCGGTTGTATGCTTTACTCATATAAACAACGAGGGTACGTTTAACTTCTATTTATAAACGTACCCCCAAGGTTAAATATTGTAGAATGTATGGAATTGTTTCTTCACCAGGGTATGACAATGACATCAGGCCACGAAGCCGATTACTTGCGACGTGGCCGGCGGGCGGTTGTACGGGGATTGCGGCGTTTCTTGCCCGGACGGTCGTTAAGAGCCTGGGCTACGGTCACACTTTTTCCCAGAAGATCTTCATCGGGACGGCTCGTCTTGTCGGTGATCACAAAATCGAGCTGCTTCTTTGCCAGGTCGGTGCGGGCAACCCTTACCGTCACCTTATCGCCGAGACGATAACGGGCGCCAGTACGACGGCCTCTGAGACAGTAGTTTTTCTCATCGAAGTCATAGTAATCATCAGCCAGGTCGCGCATGGGCACAAGCCCTTCACACAGGTTCTCTTCAAGCTCGACATAGAGCCCCCACTCTGTCACGCCGGTGATCACACCCGGGAATGTCTCTCCGAGCCTGTCGGCCATGAACTCGACCTGCTTGTACTTGATCGATGCACGCTCCGCGCTGGCCGCCAGCTGTTCCATCTCCGACGAGTGCTTGCACTCCTGCTCGAGTTTCTCGAGATTCACACTGCGGCCTCCGTCAAGATAGCGTGCCAGCAAACGGTGCACCATCATGTCGGGGTAACGTCGTATAGGGGATGTAAAGTGTGTATAATATTGAAATCCAAGACCATAGTGACCGATATTGTCGGTCGAGTACACAGCCTTGGCCATAGAGCGTATGGCAAGTGTCGACAGGAAATTCTCTTCGGCTGTGCCCTTGACATCGGCAAGCATCCTGTTAAGCGAGCGATTGATTGTCTCCGGCTCGCCGGTCACCTTTATCCTGTAACCGAATGTAGCTGCGATAGTAGCCAGATCCTGCAGTTTGCCCTGATCGGGCATGTCATGCACACGATAAACAAAAGCCTTGGGCTTGCGACGTCCCTGCGGCATCCCTATAGCCATCGCCACAGTCTTGTTGGCCAGGAGCATAAACTCCTCGATAAGCTTGTTAGCATCCTTCGATACCTTGAAGAAGACTCCAGTGGGATGACCGGTCTCATCAATATCAAACTTGACCTCGGCGCGGTCAAACTCCACCGATCCATGCGCATAGCGGTCGGCACGCAGTATCTTGGCAAGTCGGTCAAGAGTCAAAATCTCGTCCCTGTAGTCACCCTCGCCGGTCTCTATAACCTGCTGAGCCTCCTCATAGGTGAAACGGCGGTTGCTACGTGTGACCGTACGTGCGATATTTGACTTGATGACATCGGCATTGTCATTCATCTCGAAGACACACGAGAATGTAAGTTTGTCTTCATCGGGTCGCAAAGAGCATATCCCGTTGCTCAGATGCTCGGGAAGCATCGGCACCACCCGGTCGACAAGATAGACCGATGTCGCACGCTTTGAAGCCTCCCGGTCAAGAGCCGTATCGGGTGTCACATAATGTGTGACATCGGCGATATGGACACCAATCTCATAGTTGCCGTTGGGCAGACGCCGTATGGACAGGGCATCGTCAAAGTCCTTTGCATCCTTGGGGTCGATTGTGAACGTAGTGACATCACGCATATCAAGGCGTGCGGCCACGACCTCATCGGAGATTCCGGCCGTTATACGCTGTGCCGCACGGTCAACACTGGCCGGATAAACATATGGCAGGCCGAACTCGGCCAATATCGCATGCATCTCGGCATTATTCTCACCATTCTTGCCCAGGATATCGATCACTTCTCCACGGGGATTCTTGGCATCATCGGGCCACTCGGTAATCCTTACAATGGCCTTGTCGCCGGTCACGCCACCCTTGAGCCTGGCCTTGGGTATGAATATGTCGGTCGCGAGAAACTTGGAGTCGGTCAACAGCATGCCGAAGTGTTTCTCGACCTGCAGGGTACCGATGAAGGTCTGATCCTTTTTCTCGATGATCTCCACAACCTCGGCCTCAGGCTCCACTCCGCGCCGGCGTGCGGCGATATTAATGCTTACACGATCTCCGTTAAGAGCGTGCATCGAATTGCGTTCGGCAACAAAGATATTCTCGCCGTCGACATCGGTGATGACGCTATTCTTGCCGTTCGAACGTCTCACAAACGTTCCGGTCGATAGAGCCGTGCGCTGTGGGGTCTTGTACTTGCCGGGTGACACCTCGATAAGATCGCCGTTAAAAGCCATATCGACAAGAGTCATGGCCACCGTGCGTTGCTGTATCGGGGCCGAAGCATCTATGGCGTGGGCCACCTGCTTATAATTATATGTGTTGTTTTTCTGTTGGTCAACCCACTCCTTTATACGGGCTACCAGCTTATCATTATTCTTTTTTGTATGTGAACGAGCCATAAGCTATATGTTTTTCGGGGCCTTCACCCCTGGTTAATAGAGAGATATCAATGGAGAGATATCAAAAAATGATATATATATGTGTGTATTCACAGTATCCCTGTCACGGGAATTCAACAATTAACGCCGAGGGGTTGTTTTTTTGTCAAACGAGCGGCCCGATTGAAGGCCGCTCGTATGTTATACAAGAAATTTATGCGTCGATGTTGGCGTAATTGGCATTCGCCTCGATAAAATCACGTCGCGGCCCTACATCCTCGCCCATAAGCATCGAGAAGATACGGTCGGCCTCGGCCGCATCGCTTATCTGCACCTGCTTGAGCATACGGTGCTCGGGTGACATCGTGGTCTCGCGCAACTCCCTGTCGTCCATCTCGCCGAGACCTTTGAACCGGTATACCTTGGTCTTGTCTCCGTTGATCGAGATAAACTGTTGCACCTGCTGGTCGGTCCAGCAATACTCCTCGGTCTTGCCACGCACACATTTGTACAACGGCGGGGTTGCAAGGTAAAGATAACCGTTCTCGATAACCGGACGCATACGGCGGAAGAAGAAGGTCATGAGCAAAGTCGCGATATGAGCACCGTCGACATCGGCATCGGTCATGATTATAATCTTGTGATAGGCCAGTTTAGACAGATTGGCCTCCTTGGGATCATCCTCGGTGCCTATGGTGACGCGAAGAGCCCTGAATAGATTGGAGATCTCCTCGTCGTCGAATATGCGATGATCCATCGCCTTCTCGACATTCAGGATCTTGCCTCTCAACGGGAGAATAGCCTGATAATGACGGTCGCGCGCGCTCTTGGCGGTACCTCCTGCCGAGTCACCCTCGACAATAAAGAGCTCACACTCCTCGGCATGGCGCGACGAGCAGTCGGCAAGCTTGCCGGGCAGTCCGCCGCTGCTCAGTGGCGATTTACGCTGTACGTTCTGGCGGGCCTTGATAGCGGCATGACGGGCCTGTGCGGCGAGAATCACCTTCTCGACAATAACTTTGGCCTGGCGGGGATGCTCCTCGAGATACATGCTCAGAGCCTCGCTGACAGCCACCTGTACAGCACCTATCACCTCGGTATTACCGAGCTTGGTCTTGGTCTGCCCCTCAAACTGCGGCTCCATAACCTTGACCGAGACCACAGCGGTTAGACCCTCGCGGAAGTCATCGCTCGACACATCGACCTTTGCTTTCTCGAGCATCTTGTTCTCGTCGGCATACTTCTTGAGCGTCTGTGTCAATCCGCGGCGGAAACCCGTGAGGTGTGTTCCGCCCTCGATCGTATTGATATTATTGACATACGAGTATACATTCTCGTTGTAAGTGTTGTTGTAGGTCAACGCCACTTCGACCGGTATACCCTGACGCTCGGTGGTGAGATGTATCACATCGTTGATCAGCGACTCCTTGTTCGAATCGATATATTGTACAAACTCACACAGACCGGTCTCGCTGAAGAACACCTCGCTACGTGGCGTGCCTTCGGCATCAAGGTGACGCTTGTCGGTAAGCGACAGACGTATACCGGCATTAAGGAATGCCAGGTCGCGCAGTCGGTTGGCGAGAGTGTCATAACTGTATACCGTCTCGGTGAAAATCGAGCCATCGGGCTTGAATGTGATCGAGGTGCCGGTATGGTCGCTCTCCCCTTCCACCCTGAGATCGGTGGTAGGCTTGCCACAGCTGTACTCCTGTACATAGCGGCGACCGTTACGGTGCACCTCGGCACGCAGATAGGTCGACAGGGCATTGACGCAGGATACACCTACACCGTGAAGTCCACCCGACACCTTGTAGGAGCCTTTGTCAAACTTACCACCGGCATGCAATACCGTAAGCACGACCTCAAGAGCGCTCTTATGCTCCTTCTCGTGCATATCCACAGGTATGCCTCGACCATTATCTATTACTGTGATCGAATTATCCTCGTTGATAGTCACCTCAATGTCGGTAGCATATCCTGCAAGCGCCTCGTCAATCGAGTTGTCGACAACCTCATATACAAGATGATGCAGACCCTTGGCACTTATATCGCCAATATACATCGCAGGGCGTTTGCGCACGGCTTCCAGGCCCTCGAGCACCTGGATATTACTGGCGCTGTATTCCTCTTTGTTCTCTGACATATTTCAAGTAGTTATTTTCTAATATTGAACGTACAAAGTTAAGCAAAATACCCGAGATATGCAATTTTAAAACCACCTTTAAATCCACCGCAGATTAAACCGGCAAGCGATAAATTTCAGTCTCACATACCGCAAGCCCTGTGACATCAGAGACAGCTTTCAGTCCATCCAAGAATCATCCTATTTGCTACCGGCCGTTTTTTGGGGCTCTACCTGTTCGGGGTATCCGACTTGAGAGCCGCATCGGCGGCCTTGCGGTCAAGATATTCTTTTAGCTGTTGCCTGTAGAGTTGCCACTCTGTCTCGTCATACCACATAAATGTACCGTCGGGATACAATAATATGTTATGATTTGCCGAACTTCTATCAAGACAATAATAGCCATCGGTTTTGAGTCGTCCGTCTTCTACCGGCCTATACTCACTTGAAAACCTCAATGACTGTTTATTGAGATTGAAACAATGGTGTGTAAAAAAACGAACATCCCGGGAACATTAATAATACATCTTAGTGTACTTTTATCTACAATTTCAAACTTGTCAATCTCATACAGCCAATGATATGCCCATCTCAAATAATAATCACGCCAAAAGAAATGTATTTCAAGTGTATCACCCTTGATTTTAAAAATACCACCATTAAATGACAGATTCCTATCTTTATTTATCAAACCATCAAGATTATTAGTGTTTTTTCCAATGTAATTATACCCTTTGTCAAAAACAAAACTGAGACATGTTCCATCAGGATAAAATGCATACATACCTAAAGTATACGGCCTATCAACATAATAATATTCATCAATATTTAATTTACCTTCTATCTCAGGTGCATAGTTACCAGTAAATTGAATTCCTATATCTTTTTTCTTAAATTCATATCGCGGAATACCAAACAACGCGCACCCCGACATTACGAATATCAGTAAAACATACAGACTATATCTCAACCCTCTCATAATACTTCGATTTTATTACCAAGAATTATTATGCTCTCATATATCGTTAGTATATAAGGATATAACACCACGTAGCGTGTACTAATAGTGTACTATGTGGGTAAAATGGAGAAGAAGAATAGAGGCATTTTAAGAATTTTATATGTTTGTTGGGAATTTTTATTCGACTTTGTTCTATTCTTCTGACGGCAATTTTCCCAATATGTCGGTTTTCCGACCTACTTTCTGACCTATTCAGATGGGAATTTCCAATGTCCGTTTCTGGAAGAACCAACACGCAGGATAATCCCTTCCGATTTCAGTCTTTCTATATGGAATTGCTCATTTGATGAAGAGATTCCAAGTTGCTGGGATAAAGATACTCTTGTTATTCGGGGATTCTCCTTAATCAAAGCAATCAGTCTTTCTATGGTGGACTGCTTTTCAATCTCGCCATTCTCGCCATTATTCTCGCCAGCGTTGCGAGAATCCTTAGTTGATGCCAATGGGTAAGTAACCGTTGAGATAAGGATATCGCTCTCAAAGGTGACGGTTAGACTGCAAAGTTACTAACTTTTCGGCGATTATAGCTTAGGATTCAGATATTTTGGCTAAATTTGCAGTCGGAATAGTATCGCCTTTCACGACATTTTGGTAAAATAAGAAGCGTTATGCAAATCTTGTAACTTGAAAACGTAGGAAATTTTCAGAAGAGCAAGGGTTTAGCATAGTG